>NZ_JABBYC010000017.1 GCF_016742955.1 Myceligenerans indicum
AGATGTGTATAAGAGACAGCCCCTCCCCGGCCGGGCCACCTTCGCCGAGAACGACACGAACGTTGTTACGAGACTCCGTAACAACGTTCGTGTCGTTCTCGGCGCGGCCAGCCCGCCGGGACAACGCTGAGCGATGGGCTGCGAGCGAATTGTCAAGCCGATCGCCCGTCGATCAGCGCCCGACAGGCGCGGAGGAGCCGCCCTGGGAAACACTGGGCGCCTCCCGCAAGCGACATCCCCGACGGAAGGCACTCATGACTGCCCCTACGCCCGGCGAGACCATCAACCAACGGCCATACTGGAGTATGGTGAGCCGCATGGCGACCAAGAAGGTGACGATCACGATCCCCGAGGAACTGCTCGAGGCAGCCCGCGGGCTGACGGACAACGTCTCGGGTTTCGCCGCCGAGGCGTTCGCCGAGCAGATCAGACGTGAGCTTCTCGCCGAGGAGATGCGGCACTTCCAGGAGGCCCACGGTGAGTTCACGGACGAGGAACTGGCCGAGGCCCGCAGCCGGCTTTTCGGGGACGGAGCGGAAGCACAGGGCGCCGCATGACGCGGTTCACGGCACCTGGCGTCGCCACGCTGGTCCTGGACTCGGAGGGGCTGTCACGCTGGATCGAACGAGACCGGAGGACCGCGGCACTGATCGAGGCGGCCCGGCGCGCCGGGGCACGACTGGTGATCAGCGCGAACACGGTGCTGGAGGTCGCCCATCCCAAGGTTGATCGACCGCGCCTGCGATGGCTGCTGTCCCAGGTCAAGGTCGAGCCGGTCAGCCAGGACGGCGCCCACAAGGCATCGGCGCTGTTGATCCGAGCGGGCATGCACGGTCACCAGCATGCTCTCGATGCCACGGTGGTCGAGGCCGCGCTCCGCCAGACCCATCCCGTGGTCGTCCTCACCTCCGATCCGGGGGATATCGACCGGCTGTCGGACCATCAGGTCCGCACCATCCCTGTCTGACCGGAGGACCGCCGGGGCAGCGGTGCGTCACGTGGGTGACCCGCAGCCCCGGCGGTCGTTCGGTCAGTTCTCCGTCAGGCGGAGGAACGTGATCGAGTACGGCGGGAAGTCGTACGTGAACTCGTTCGACGCCCCGTCCCAGGTCGCCTCCGCCGGGACCACGCGTTCCGGCCGGGTCTTCGTGTTGACGGCCGTCGGGTCACCGGTCATCTCGGTGACCTGAGCCCGGCCGGACACCTCGAAGCCGGCCACGGTCACGTCGGTCCGCGCGATGTCGCCGCCCGGGTTGACGACCTTGACCAGCAGGTCACCGGTCTCGTCGTCGCTGGTGACCACCTGGTACAGCGACTTGGTGACCGGCTCGGTGTAGGTCATCTGGAGCTCGCCGTCGAGGTACAGCTCGATGGTCCGGCCGTCCACCACGATCTTCACGTCGTAGTCCTGGCCGGTGACCAGCGAGTGGCCCTCCACCGCCGCGACCTCGCCCTGGCGTCCGCCGTCGGCCCGTTCGAGCGCCTGGCGCGTGTTGCCCCACCCGCCGAGGTTCCACCAGTAGAACCGGTCGGGCGCCCCGGCCGCGAAGCCCACGAGGAAGCCCTCGCCGCCGCCGAGCTTGCGGGCGTTCAGCTCCAGCGTGTAGTTGCTCCAGTCCTGCCCGTAGGCGTCGGGGATGATCGAGCGGGCGTCCTCGACGCCGCCGTCGGACTGCACGTACTCGCCGTCGACCACGTCCCACGCACCGGCCTGGGCGTCCCAGGTCTCACCGCCGGAGAAGTCGTCCGAGTAGAGCACGTCACCGGTCTCGTTGTCGGTCACCACGACGTCGTCGTAGGCGGCCTGCGTGCGCCAGGTGGACAGGAAGACCCCGCCCGCGAGGTCCGGCGGCGACGACTCGGGGCCGGTGTGCTCGGACGGCACGACCTCGTCACCGGTGTTCGTCATGAACATCCGCTGCGTCCAGTACGACGTCGAGCCCCACGACTCGTCGTTGTCGAACCACATCATGTCCGGCGACCACTGCACGTAGTCCTCGTTGGCGAACATCGGCGCGTACGAGGCCAGCTCCACGACGTCGGAGTTGCGCTCCAGCCCCGTCATGTACGCCGCCTCGGACAGCGCGTTGCGCCACTGGTTCCCGCGGGAGGCGTACTCGCCGAGGAACACGTGCGGGCCGGTGCGGTCGTAGGAGTCGTAGCGCTCGTCGTTGGCGAGGAACCAGCCCGGGTCGTTGTAGTAGTGCTCGTCGATCATCTCGACGCCCTGCTCGCGGTTGAAGTCCCAGAGCTCGTCGAAGCGGGCGCCCGTGTCGTCCGGACCGGAGTTCGAGATGACCGTGACGTCCGGGTAGGCCGCCTCGACGGCGTCCCGGAAGCGCGGGAAGTTCGCCTCGAACGTGTGGGTGTTCTCCTCGTTGCCCAGGCCGATGTACTTCAGCCCGAACGGCTCCGGGTGCCCGAGCCCGGCGCGCACGGCGCCCCACTCGGTGTCCGTGTCACCGTTGGCGAACTCCACGAGGTCCGCCGTGTCCTGCACCCAGCGGTCGATGCGCGCGTCGTCGGTCATCTCCGGGATCCGCGAGCCGCAGCCGTTGGCGCCCACGGACAGCACGGGCAGGGGCGTGGCGCCGAGATCCTCGGCGAACTCGAAGTACTCGAGGTAGCCGATGCCGTAGGACTGGTTGTAGCCCCAGAAGTTCCAGTTGGTCGGCCGTTCCTCGACCGGCCCGATCGTCTCCTTCCACTGGTACGTACGACGACGGTCGGCCCCGTCGGACTCCAGGTAGGTGTCGAACGTGCCCACGTTGGTGACGCAGCCGCCCGGGAAGCGCAGGAACGACGGCTCCAGGTCGGCCACCTTCTGCGCGAGGTCGGCGCGCAGCACGGACCGGCCGTTCACCGGGCCCACCCAGGTGTCGCGCGGGAACAGGGACACCATGTCGAGGCGCAGCGTGCCCGCGGCGCCCCCGGTCACGACCAGGCGGGCGTCGTCGACGGTCGCGTTCGCGGTGAGCTTGGCCTTGACCTTGCGCCACCGGTCGGCGCCGTTCACGTGGACGGTCTCCCGGGCGTACGTCGTCGAACCGTCGGCGGACTCCAGGCTCACCGTGAGGCGCTGGCGCGTGTCGGACCGGGCGAACACCGAGAAGTCGTACTTGCCGCCCTCCTCGATCGCGAACCCGGAGTTGTACCCCTCGTTACGCACGCCAACGCCGGGGCCGTCGGCCTCGATCTGCAGATAGGCGCGGTTGGAGTCGTTGAGCCACTCGTCCCGGTCCGAGGCCACCCCGACGGTTCCGCCGGCGCCCTCGACGACGTCCCAGGCCGTCATGCCCGTGAAGCTCGCGTTGTCCGTCGGAGCGAACTCGAAGGACCGGTTGCGGACCAGTTCGGCGTACAGCCCGCCGTCGGCCGCGTAGTTGATGTCCTCGTAGAAGACGCCGTACAGCTCGTCGCTCATCTCGGTACGTGCGGCGTCGGCGTCGATGGTGAGCGCGTGCTCCGTGATCGGGGGCGTGGCCGGCGGGTACGCGGCGAGCAGCGCCTCGCGCTCCTGGGCCGTGATCGGGATGACGCTGCCGTGCCGCGGGCTCGCGGGGAGCTCGGCGTCCAGGTTCGCGGTCCACTCGCCGCTGCTCAGGCTGTCCGTCTCGAACAGCATGTAGCCCTGGCCGCCGTGATACGAGGGCTGGTCCTGGAGGAGGAACCAGCGGTCGTCCGTGAGCGAGGGGAACATCGTGGGGCCCTCACCTCCCGTGAAGGTGCCGCCCCAGGGGTTGGGCTCGCCGAACCCGATGCGTTCGGCGATGAGGTCCCAGCCGTCGCCGTCGGACACGCCCTGGGTGCGCCGCAGGTCCGTGGAGGACTCCTGCCGCGTCCCCATGTACGACTCGTCCTTGGTGAGCCGGTAGTAGACGCCGTCCTCCCGCGCGACCGTCGAGTCGATCATGCCGCGGCCGTCGCCGCGCTTCTCGTCGATCCACGCGCGCGGCTCGGAGAAGGTGACGAAGTCCGTGGTGGTCGCGTACAGCATGCGCTGGTAGCTGTCTGTGATGTCGCGGTTCTCGGGGGCGACGTCGTCCGGGTAGAGCGCGGAGGCCCAGTAGACGACGTACTCTCCCGCGTCGGCGTCGTAGAACGCCTCGGGCGCCCACAGGTTGCCCGCGTTCTCGGGCGCGAGCACGACCTCGCGCTGCTCGGACCAGTTCACCAGGTCCGGCGACTCCCAGATCATGAGCGAGCGGCTGCCCGTCTCCTGCGCGTCGCCGAAGTTCCCGCCGCCGTAGATCTGCAGGTCGGTGGCGAGCACCACGAACCCGGAGCCGTCCGCCTTGCGCATCACGAACGGGTCCCGCAGGCCCTCGGTGCCCTGGTCGCTGGTCAGCACCGGGGCGTCGTCGTTCAGCGTCGTCCAGGCGAGCGGGTCCGGGCCATCGCTCACCGCGAAGGAGACGGTCTCGCCGTCGGCCGTGGACTCCCCCGTGAAGTACGGGAAGAAGTAGCCGGCGTACTCGCCGTCAGCCGCCGTGCCCGCGCCGTCGGCCGCCGTGCCGGCGACGTCGGCCGCCGTACCCGTGCCGCCCGATGCCGCGACCGCCGCGGCAGCCGTGGGGACGACGAGCCCCAGTGTCAGGGCTCCGGCGAGCCAGGCTCGCCGTGATCGCCCTGGTGGATGGTGATACATCGATGTACTCCTTGTCGTCGGGAGAGGTCGGCGGCCTGCGCCGAGTTCTGTGAGGTTCCGGTTGGCCGGCCGGCCCGTCGGGGGCCGGCCGGCAGGGATCTGGTGAACCGCCCAGGACGATCGCCCGGGCGGTCACCCCGTGAGGGCCGCGCAGCCCGACCGGCGCTGCTCGGCCCGAAGGCCGCCCGCGTGGGTCACCCGGCAGCGGTCGGCCTGTGCACGGCCCGCCGGCGGGTGATGCCGGCCGGCGGGCCGCCGTCGTGCCGGACGGTCACGACGCCGCGTGCAGGATCCACTTCTGGACCGCGTTGCCGTTGTCCGTGTACTGGGAGATGCGTGCGCCGGGGTCGGTCGCGAAGTCGTACAGGTCCAGCGCCTTGCCCGAGTTGCGGTTCAGGAACGTCACCGTCCCGTCGCCGTTGTCTCGCACCTGGAACTGCTGGTTCGTCCCACCGGTGGGAGTCCATTGCACGACGTCGGCCCCGTTCGCCGTGCTCGCGCCCGACACGTCCAGGACGAGCCCCGAGTGGCGCGCCTCGATGGTGTAGTAGCCGCTGCCCGCGTCGGCGAACCGGAACTGCTGGTTCGCTCCGCCCCACGAGCTCCACTGGGTCAGGAGCGCGCCCGGCTCGGTGGACTGTCCGGCGATGTCCCACACGAGGCCCGAGTGCGCGGACTCCACCGAGTACCAGGTGCCCGGCTGGACCGGGTCCGCGGTGCCGAACGCCGCGAGAAGCTGGTCGTACTCGGCCTGCGTGACGGGCAGTACGGTCCCGTGGCGCGGGCTGGTGGGCATGTCGTAGTCCGGCACGGCGCTCCAGGACCCGGAGGCCAGGTCCGTCGTCTCGAACGGGACGTAGCCTCGGCCGCCGAACTCGTCGATGAACAGGTACCAGCGGTCCTCCGTGTTGGACTTGAAGATCGTGGGACCCTCACCCGCGCCGATGTCACCCTGGCCGATGCAGTCGGCGACGAAGTTCCAGCTCGTGTCCCGCAGGTCCGTGGCGCTCTCGGCGGTGATGAACTTGCCGCACGGGGAGCTGCCCGAGTTGGAGCGCTCGTCCTTGGTGAACCGGTAGTACGTGCCGTTGAACTGCGTCACCGTCGAGTCGATCACCGAGTAGCCCGGGTCCACCCAGACCTGGGCGGCGCTGAAGGTGCTGAAGTCGGTGGTGGTCGCGTACATCATGCGGTTGTAGGACGAACCCGTGTGGTTCGGGTCGCTCTCCGCGTACAGCTTCGAGGCCCAGAACACGACGAACTCGCCACGCGCCTCGTCCCAGTACGCCTCGGGCGCCCAGGTGTTGCCGGCCGTGGGCGGCGACACGAGCTCCAGGCGGGGCGCCGACCAGGTGATCAGGTCGTCCGACTCCCACACGACGATGTTCCGGGAGCCGTGCCGCTGGGCGCCGTCCCAGTCACCGTTGCCGTAGATCTTGAGGTCGGTGGCGATCTGGTAGAAGCGTCCGGTCTGCGGGTTGCGGATGATGAACGGGTCCCGCACGCCGCCCGTGCCCACGTCGGAGGTGAGCACCGGCTGGTTGGCGTTCAGGTCGTCGTAGTGCAGCGGGTCGTCGCCGCGGCTCAGGCCGAAGTAGATCTGCTCGCCGTCGGCCGTGCCCTCGCCGGTGAAGTACGAGAACAGGTAGCCGGTGTACGGCTCGGAGGCCGCGGTGGCCGCCGGGGCCGTCGCGGCCCCCGTCATCGCGGCCGCCGCGAGCGCCAGCCCGGTCGCGATCGCCGCCCACCAGCGTGAACGTGTTCTTCTCATGGTCTTTCCTCCGTCACGTCGTCGTGCCAGTTGTTCGGTTCGTGGGCCGGCCGGCGGGCTCGATCCGCCGGCCGGCGGGGTCTTTCCTTCGGGGAGGCGGACGGGACGCTTTGCGTCGCCGTCCGGCCAGGTGCTGGTCCGTCGTCAGCCGACGGGGTGCAGGTACCACCTCTGGGTTGCCAGGCCGTTGTCGGTGTACTGCGAGATGCGGCTGCCGGGGGTGGTGGACCACTCCCAGACGTCGAGCGCCTTTCCGGAGAACCGGTTGAGGAACGTGACGGTGCCGTCGCCGTTCTGCCGGACGCGCCACTGCTGGTTGGTGCCGTTCAGGTCGTCCCACTGGGCGATGTCGGCGCCGTTGTCGGCGTTCCACCCGTAGACGTCGAGCACGAGTCCCGAGTGCCGGGCCTGGATGCGGTAGTAGCCGTTGCCCGAGTCGAGGAAACGGAACTGCTGGTTGGTGCCGTCCCAGCGGGTGTACTGGGTCAGCAGCGCGCCGGGGTCCGTGGACTGGTTCGCGATGTCCAGGACGAGCCCGGAGTGGGCCGACTCGATCACCTGCCACCCGGTTCCGGGGCCGCCGGAGTTGCCGTAGGCGTCCAGGAGGGCGGCCTGTTCGGAGGCGGTGATGGGCAGCACGGTGCCGTGCCGCGGGCTGGGGGGCAGGACGGCGTCGGGCACGGACGTCCACTGCCCGGAGGTGAGGTCCGCGGTCTCGAACAGCATGTAGCCCTGGCCGCCGTGGTAGCTGGGCTGGTCCTGGATCATGTACCAGCGGTCGTCGGTGAGGGAGGGGAACACCGAGGGCCCTTCGCCCGCGGTGAACGTCCCGCCCCAGGGGTTGGGTTCGCCGACGCCGACGTGCTCGGCGACGAGGTTCCAGCCGTCCCCGGCGGTGACGCCCTGGGTGCGCCGCAGGTCCGTGGACGACTCCTGCCGCACGGTCATGTCGGACTCGTCCTTGGTGAACCGGTGGTAGACGCCGTCGAGCTGGACCACGGTGGAGTCGATCATGCCGAGTCCGGCGCCCTGGCGTTCGTCGATCCACGGCTGCGGTTCGGAGAACGTCACGAAGTCCGTGGTGGTGGCGTACATCATGCGCTGGTAGGAGTCACTGATGTTCCGCTGCGCGGGCGGCAGGGTGTCGGGGTAGAGGGCGGAGGCCCAGTAGACGACGTACTCCCCGGCACCGGCGTCGTAGAACGCCTCGGGCGCCCACAGGTTGCCGGCGTTCGCGGGGGCCAGCTCGACCTCGCGCTGCGCGGACCAGTTCACCAGGTCGGCCGATTCCCAGACCATCATCGAGCGGGAGCCGGTCTCCTGGGCGTCACCGAAGTTCCCGCCGCCGTAGATCTTCAGGTCGGTGGCCAGCATCACGAAGCCGGAGCCGTCGGCCTTGCGGATGACGAACGGGTCCCGCAGGCCCTGGGTGCCGAGCGTGGAGGTGAGGACGGGTTCGCCGCCGTTGAGGGTCTGCCAGGAGGTCGGGTCGTTGCCGGTGGAGACGGCGAAGCTGATGGTCTCGCCGTCGGCGGTGGACTCGCCGGTGAAGTAGGGGAAGAAGAACGCGTCGCCGTCGCCGGGCGACGCGGCCGCGGGTGGTGCTGTGACGACGGCGGACGTGGTGGCAGCCGCGAGGCCGAGCACGCCGGCCGTGGCTGCCGCCACGACGCCGGCGAGGGTTCGTCTCAAGGAGATGTGCATCGTTGCTCCATCCGTTCAGGAGTTTCGAGGTGAGGCGCCGGCGGCTGCCGCACACCTGGGGGGCGGTGGCAGCCGTCCGGCGAGTGGTCGTTCGGTCCGGCCCGCTGCCGGACGGCCGCTCCGTTGTCACGGCCGGGTTCCGTTTCTCACGGCCGAGCAGGCACCTGTGCCCGCTTCGTGGTGCCTGGAAGGAACCAGGTGTCTGCTCGGCCTCCGGTTGAGTGGGGGTCGGTCGGTGGGTGGGATCGGCTGCTGGGCGAGGATGTCGTGCGGCGGGTGGCTACTCGCCGGAGGGCGGTGTGAGGACCCGGCCCGACGGCGTCGGCGTGCCGAAGTCCGGGGTGCCGTCGCCGTTCCAGCTGATCTTCTGGACGCGCGTCTGCCGGGTGTCGCCGCAGCCGTCCTCGGCGGACGGGTTGCCGTGGTAGACGAGCCAGTCCTCCGTGCCGTCCGGGCTCTTGAAGAACCCGTTGTGCCCGGGCCCGTACACGCCGTTCCCGCGTTGCAGCGCCGGGGTGGACTGCTTGGTCCAGGCGTTCGGGTCCATCGGGTCGGAGCCCGTGAGCTCGAGCAGGCCCAGCTTGTAGTCCGGGGTGTTGCACGACGACGCCGAGAACGACACGAACGTGCGCCCGTTGTGCTTCAGGACGGCGGCTCCCTCGTTGGTGCGCCCGCCCTGGGTCTCCCAGCTGTACGTGGGGGTGGAGATGGTGGCCGGCGCACCGGTGGTGGTCCAGGGGTTGCTCATGCGCACGATGCGTACGGTCTGGTCCGCGCCGATCCACTCGGAGAACAGCAGGTACAGGTTGCCGCCGTGCTCCAGGTACGAGCTGTCGATGTTCCAGCGGTTGGGCATCGGCGTGCCCATGTACTCGTAGGGGCCCATCGGGGTGTCGCTCGTGGAGCGCAGGACGCGGATCTTCTGGCCGTCGAAGTTGGTCTGCGAGTTGCCGGAGGTGTACGTGAGGTACCAGGTGCCGCCGATGCGGTGGAACTCGGGAGCCCAGTGGCTGCAGCAGCGGTCGGCGACTCCGGCGTCGTCCCACACCACCTGGTCCTGTGCGGTGGTCAGGCCGGCGAGGGTGGACGAGCGGCGCATGGTCACCGTCGAGTCCCAGGTCGTGGTGGACATGTAGTAGTAGCCGTCCCAGTACTGGATCCACGGGTCGGCGCCGTTGCTGCGCAGCGGGTTGCTCAGCGCTCCGACGGGGACCAGGCGCCAGCGCTGGGCGTCGAGGCCGTTGTCGTCGTACTGCGAGATGCGCGCGCCGCGGTCGGTGGACCACCCCCACAGGTCGAGGGCCTTGCCGGAGAAGCGGTTGAGGAAGGTGACGGTCCCGTCGGAGTTCTCGCGGATCTGCCACTGCTGGTTGGTGCCGCCGAGGTCGGTCCACTGGACGATGTCGGCGCCGTTGTCGGCGTTCCAGCCGTAGACGTCGAGCACCAGGGACGAGTGCCGCGCCTGGATCCGGTAGTAGCCGTTGCCCGAGTCCAGGAAGCGGAACTGCTGGTTCTGCCCGTCGAGGCGGTCCCACTGCTGCAGGCCGGCGCCGGCATCGGTCGAGATGTCGGTGATGTCCAGCACCATGCCAGAGACGGGTGACTGGATGAGGTACCACTGTCCCGTGTCGACGGCGGCCCGCGCCGGGGTTCTCGGCACCACCACCAGGGCGACCGCCACCATCGCGGCGATCGTGAGCAGTGCGGCGAGCGAGAGTCCGACCCGGGTCCGAGGCGGTGCGAATCTCCTGTGCGTCGTCATGTCTTGTCCTTCACATCGTTGTAAGGGATCACGGTTCTGCTCCTGTTGTTCCCGGCCTGCCGCCACTCCCGGCCGGCCTTCTGTTCCTGGCTGCTCTCTGTCCTGGCCGCTCTCTGTCCTGGCTGCTCCCTGTCCTGGCTGCTCATTCCCGTCCGCCGCTTCCCGGCGCCCTATCTCGGTCGCCCTCCGCGTGGTCGGTCACTCTCTGTGGTCGGTCACTCTCCGCGTGGTCGGTCTCTCTCTCTGTGGTCGGTCACTCTCCGCGTGGTCGGTCTCTCTCTGTGGTCGGTCACTCTCCGCGTGGTCGGTCTCTCTCTGTGGTCGGTCACTCTCCGCGTGGTCGGTCACTCCACGCGTGGTCGGTCAATCACTTGACCGACCACACGGAAAGTGACCGACCACACGCGAAGCCTCCGACCAACTGCCTGCTCGGTCCCCCGAACGGCCGCCACCCTGACTGCCGCCCCGATCGGTACCGGCGGACCGCCACTCACGTGCGCTGCGGCGGACCGCCGCTCAGGTGGGCTGCCGGGGGCCGCCGCCCGGGCGGGCGGTGGCCACGGTTCCCGGACGCCGGGCCGCCCCAACCGATGGACCGCCCCACCGATGGACCGCCCCCATCCGATGGACCGCCCCGAAGGACACGCCGCCCCGGCATCCCGGCGGGTGTCACGTCTTGCGGAGGGACAGGGCCCGCTGGAGCACCACGAAGACCAGCAGCAGGACGCCGATCACGATCTTGGTCCACCACGAGCTGAGGTTGCCCTCGAACTGGATGACCGTCTGGATGGTGCCCAGGGTGAGCACGCCGAGCAGGGAGCCGAGGACGAACCCGGTCCCTCCGGTCAGCAGGGTCCCGCCGATCACGACCGCCGCGATGGCGTCCAGCTCCATCGCCACGCCGTTCAGGGCGTAGCCGGACCGGTTGCCCATCGCGAAGAGCATGCCGCCCAGCGCGGCGCACGTCCCGCTGACCACGTACGCACCCACCTTGGTCCGGGCCACGGCCAGTCCCATGAGCATGGCCGACTGCTCCCCGCCGCCGATCGCGTAGACCGTGCGCCCGAAGCGCGTGTAGTGCAGCACGACGAACCCGATCGCGACCAGGACCAGCGCGATCACGACGGCCGTCGTGGTGCGGAAGTACCCCATCCACGAGTCCCAGCCGGCCAGGGCCGTGAACGCCGGGTCGCTGATCGGGATGGACTCCGGCGCGATGACGAAGCACAACCCGCGCGCGAAGAACATGCCCGCGAGCGTCGCCACGAACGGCTGCACGCCGAACACCTGGATCATCACCCCGTGAGCCAGCCCGATGACCGAACCGGCGAGCACGGCCACGGGCAGCACGACGGCCACCGGCCACCCGGCCTCCAGCAGCGACGCGATGATCACCGTCGACAGTGCCAGGACGGAGCCCACCGACAGGTCGATCCCGCCGGTGAGGATGACGAACGTCATGCCCACTGCCAGCGCGATGAGGTGCGCGTTGTTGATGAACAGGTTCGAGTAGACGATCGGCGTCAGGAAGTTGTCGTACCGGGTGCCGCCGATCGCGAGCATCAGCGCGAGCACCACGAACGTGCCCAGCACGGGCAGGTAGCGGGGGTCGAGGCGGACGGTCGAGGCCCAGCCTGCGGCTGACCTCACCGGGGTCGTCGCGGTCATCGGGTGACCTCCTTCTCGTCGTCCGGAGCCGAGGCGTGCTCGGCACCCGCCACGGGAGCCTGCTCGGCCTCCGGTGCTTCCTCGCCGGCGCCGCCCGCCGCTCCCGCGGCGTCCTCCGCCGAGCCGTTCTCCGCGCCACGACCGCCGTCGGACACGGGACGACGGCGGATCGCTGCGACCGCGAACCGTTCGCGGACCCGCGGCGACTGCAGCAGCGTGACGGTCACGACGACCAGGGCCATGAACAGCGGGGTGACATGCGGCGAGATGCCGAGCACCGTGACCGTTCGTTCCAGCGTCGCGATGACGAGAACGCCCGCGAAGGTGCCGGACAGGTTGAACTTGCCGCCGCTGAGCGCCGTGCCGCCGATCACGACCGCCAGGATCGCGTCCAGCTCGATGAAGATGCCGGCATTGTTCGCGTCGGCGGCCATCGTGTCCGCGCTGACCAGAATCCCGGCCAGACCGGCGAACAGACCGCACGCCGCGTAGACGGTCCAGGTCAGGGTCCGCGAGCGGACACCGGCCAGACGGCTCGCCGCCGGATTGATGCCGGTGGCCTCCAGCAGCATCCCGAGCGCGGTGCGCCGCACCACGACCGACACGACCACGAACAGGCCGACCGCGATCCACACGGCGGTGGGGATCCCCAGGAGGAACCCGGAGTTGAGCCCCTTGTACGGCTCGCTGGTGACCGTGGTGATGAAGCCGCCGGTGATGAGCATCGCGACGCCGCGCCCGGCGGTCATGAGGATCAGGGTCGCGATGATCGGCTGGATGCCGAGCACCGTGACCAGGAATCCGTTCCACAGCCCGAGCACGAGGGCCAGGCCCAGCGCGATACCGACGGCGACGAGCACCGTCAGGGGGCTTCCCGGGTCGGAACTGGCGCTGATGTACTCCAGCGCCACCGCACCGGAGACCGCCACGACCGCGCCGACCGACAGGTCGATACCCCGGGTGGCGATGACCAGCGTCATGCCGAGCGCGATGAGCAGCAGCGGGGCCGCCGCACGCAGGATGTCGATCGGCGCACCGAACAGGTGCCCGTCGGTGACCGTCACGGCCAGGAAGGACGGTTTGGCGATCGTGTTCGCCGCGACGAGCGCGACGAGCGCCGCCACCGGCCAGAAGAGATGGTGTCTCAGGGCCTGCCTCATGCCGCATCCCCCTCGGTGATGTCTCCCCTGGCGATCAGGTCCACGATGTGGTCCGTCGTGGTTCCCTCGGAACCCACGGTCGCGACGACCTTCCGGTCACGCAGCACCGCGATGCGGTGGCTCAGCCGGAGGACCTCCTCCAGCTCGGCCGAGATGAAGACGACGGACATGCCCTCGGCGGCGAGCTCCGCGACGAGCTTCTGGATCTCCGCCTTGGCGCCGACGTCGATGCCGCGAGTCGGCTCGTCGAGCACGAGCAGCTTGGGCGCGGTCGCGAGCCAGCGCGCCAGGAGCACCTTCTGCTGGTTCCCGCCGGAGAGGTTGCGCACGAGCGCCTCCGGGTCCGCCGGGCGGATCCCGAGCTGGTCGATGTAGCCCGCCACGATCTCGTCGACCTGGCGGCGGGGCAGCGGCCGCACCCATCCGCGCTCGGCCTGCATGGCCAGGACGATGTTCTCGCGCACCGTCAGGCCGTCGACGATGCCCTCACCCTTGCGGTCCTCCGAGGTGTAGGCGATGCCATGGGCCATCGCGGCGCGCGGGTTGTGCAGCTTGCGGGCCGTGCCCTCCACGAGGGTCGTGCCCGAGTCCGAGCGGTCGGCGCCGGTCAGCAGGCGGGCCAGCTCGGTGCGGCCCGAGCCCAGGAGACCGGCCAGGCCCACCACCTCGCCGGGATACACCTCAAGGTCGTAGGGCTGGATGGAGCCCTTGCGGCCCAGGCCGATCGCCTGGAGGCGCGGCTCCCCGTCACCGGGGCGGGCGGCGTCGTGCCCACGCTCGACGGACTCCAGCACCTGAGCGGACTTGCCGATCATGTGCTTCACCAGATCGCCCGCCGCCAGCTCCGCGGTGGCCCATTCACCGACCAGGCCGCCGTTGCGCAGCACGGTCATGCGGTCGGAGACCTCGTAGATCTGGTCCAGGAAGTGTGAGACGAACAGGATCGCCACCCCAGAGTCCCGCAGCCGCCGCATGACGGCGAACAGGCTCTCGACCTCGTCCGCGTCCAGGCTGGAGGTGGGTTCGTCGAGGATCAGCACCTTGCAGTCGCTCACCGTGGCACGGCAGATCGCGACGAGCTGCTGCACGGCGAGCGAGTGCGAGTCGAGGCTGGAGCCCGGATCGATGTCCAGGCCCATGCGCTCCAGGTGCTGCGCGGCCAGCCGGCGCATCCGGGGCCAGTGCAGGCCCCCGAGCATCCGTGGCTCCGCGGCGC
The DNA here is from genome assembly GCF_016742955.1 of Myceligenerans indicum. Classification (GTDB taxonomy): domain Bacteria; phylum Actinomycetota; class Actinomycetes; order Actinomycetales; family Cellulomonadaceae; genus Myceligenerans; species Myceligenerans indicum. The sequence goes on from NZ_JABBYC010000017.1 coordinate 13,930, forward strand.
CGAGCATGATGTTCTCCGCGACGGTGAGGTTCCCGCAGAGGTTGACCTCCTGGTACACGGTGCTGATGCCGTGCGCCCGGGCATCGCCCGGTCCGGTGAACCTGCGCTCGGTGCCGTCGACCGCGATCGTGCCGGAGGACGTCTGGTAGACGCCGGTGAGCGCCTTGATGAGCGTGGACTTGCCCGCTCCGTTCTCGCCCATGAGGGCATGGATCTCACCGGGATACAGGCGGAAGTCCACCCCGGCGAGTGCCGTGACCGGCGGGAACTCGACCGTGATCCCGGTCAGTTCCACGACTGGTTGCGTCGTCACGTTGAACCCTTTCTTGCGCCGGCCAGATCCCGCCGGGCTGCGCCTTGGCCCGGACCCGCTGCCCACGGTCGCCGGACGGCGCCGGAGCAGCGGGTCCTCGGGCGGAGCGCTGCCCCGACGCTCCGCCTGGACCGGGGCGGCCGCCCCTCAGAAGCGGCCGCTCCGGCACGGCGAGGACCGGCGGATGCGCCGATGGATCGGTACAGGCCGCTGGATCAGTACTGGCGGTCCGGGAGGGCTGCCTTCGCGCCCTCCTGGTCGAAGGCCTCGTCCTGCGTGACGATGCGCGCGTCGACGGCGTCGCCGGCCACGGTCTTCTCGATGACCTCGGCCAGGTCCGGGCCGAGCAGCGGGTTGCACTCGACGATGTAGTTGATCTTGCCGTCGGCCAGGGCGGTCATGCCGTCCTTGACACCGTCGATCGTGATGATCTTGATGTCCTCGCCCGGCTTCAGGCCGGCGGCCTCGATGGCCTCGATCGCGCCCAGACCCATGTCGTCGTTGTGGGCGAACACCAGGTCGATGTCGTCGTGCGCGGTCAGGAAGCCCTCCATGACCTTCTTGCCGCCGTCGCGCGTGAAGTCACCGGTCTGGGAGTCGATCATCTCCAGGTCGGTGCCCTCGATCGCGCCCGCGAAGCCCTCCTGCCGGTCGATCGCCGGTGCCGAACCAGTGGTGCCCTGCAGCTCGACGACCTTGTAGCCCTCGCCGTCGTACTGCTCGGCCGCCCACTCGCCGGCCCGCGCGCCTTCCTCGATGAAGTCGGAGCCGATGAACGACACGTAGGCGTCGTCGACGGTGGTCTCCACCGCACGGTCGGTCAGGACCACGGGGATGCCCGCGCCCTTGGCCTCCTCCAGCACCGCGTCCCAGCCCGTCTCGACCACGGGCGAGAACGCGATGACGTCCATCCCCTGGGCGATGTAGTTCCGGATCGCGGAGATCTGGTTCTCCTGCTTCTGCTGGGCGTCCGAGAAGCTGAGCTCGAAGCCGTTCTCCTCGGTCAGCGTGTCCTTGATGGACATCGTGTTGGCACTGCGCCAGCCGGACTCCGCGCCGACCTGCGAGAAGCCGACGCTGATCAGGTCGCTGCCGCTGCCGCCGTCACTGCCGCCGTCACCGGCGTCCGAGCTCGGCGGCTCCGAGCTGCAGGCGCCCAGGGCGAGCAGCGTCACCGCGGACAGAGCGGCGAATGTGGTGCGGGCGAAGGTGTGTCGTGCCATGTCTCCTCCTCGAGAACCGGTCTGCGTCGACCGGGATGGTGCACTTGCGGGCATTCCGCCCACCTGCGCCCATGTTAGCGCTCACATGATCGGAAATGAAAGACAAGTCCGTCACGGTCGAGTAACGACATCCCCACGGTCGCCCGAAAGCCGAACAGCCGGTTGGTGCGCTTCGACCGACTGTCGAGCTACACCAACCGGCTGTTCGGCCGCGAGGTCCAGGCCGGGAGATCCGGACCGGGAAGAGACGAGAAAGGGCGTGCCCTCAGGGGGCTGTCACAGGCCGCGGGCCAGGCGGTAGTACGCCTGGTTGAAGCGCACCTGGTCGGCGAACCCGCGGCGGGTCGTCGACTCGTCGATGACCAGCAGCTCGGTGTCCGTGATGGAGGCGAACACCTCGAACGCCTCGATGCCAGCCGCCGTGGACATGACGGTGTGGTGCGCCCCGCCGGCGGTCAGCCAGGACTCCGCCGACACGTCGAACGACGGCCGCGGCTGCCAGACGGCCCGCGCCACGGGCAGATGCGGCAGGTCAGCCGGCGGGACCACGGTGTCCACCACGTTGGCCGTGAGCCGGAACCGGTCGCGCATGTCCGCGAGGGAGACGACGACGGCGCCCTCGGTGGCGTCGGCGTTGAACACCATCCGCACGGGGTCCTCCTTGCCGCCGATCCCCAGCGGGTGGATCTCCACGCGCGGCTTCGCCATGGTCAGCGACGGGCAGACCTCCAGCATGTGCGCGCCGAGGATCAGCTCGGACCCCGGCGTGAGGTCGTAGGTGTAGTCCTCCATGAGCGAGGCGCCACCCGGCAGCCCCTCGCCCATGACCTTCGCCGCGCGCACCAGGACGGCGGTCTTCCAGTCGCCCTCCGCGCCGAAGCCGTACCCGTCGGCCATCAGGCGCTGCACGGCGAGGCCCGGCAGCTGCCGGAGCCCGCCCAGGTCCTCGAAGTTCGTGGTGAACGCCTTGGCACCCAGCCCGTCCAGGAAGGTGCGCAGCGCGATCTCCTGCCGGGCCGCGTAGCGGAGCGAATCGTGCCGCTCCGCGCCCTTGCGCAGCTCGTCGACGACGTCGTACAGGTCCTCGTACTCGGCGACCAGGGCGTCCACGTCGCCGTCGGACACGGCATCGACCGCGGCGACCAGGTCGTTCACGCCCCAGGTGTTGACCGAGACGCCGAACCGCAGCTCCGCCTCGGTCTTGTCGCCCTCGGTGACGGCGACGTTGCGCATGTTGTCGCCGAACCGCGCCAGCTTCAGCCCGCGCACGGCCGCGGCACCGGCGGCGCCGCGCACCCAGGTCCCCACCCGGGCGGTGACGCCCGGGTTGGACACGTGCCCCACCACGGTGGTGCGCGCCGCGCCGATCCGCGTGGCCAGGTAGGCGTACTCGCGGTCGCCGTGAGCGGCCTGGTTGAGGTTCATGAAGTCGAAGTCGATGGTGTCCCAGGGCAGCTCGACGTTCGCCTGGGTGTGCAGGTGCAGCAGCGGCTTGGTCAGCGCGGACAGACCGGTGATCCACATCTTGGCCGGGCTGAAGGTGTGCATCCAGGTGACCACGCCGAGGACACGGTCGTCCGAGTTCGCCTCGAGCATGGCGCGGCGGATCGCGTCGGCGTCCTTCAGCACCGGCTTCCACACGACGTGCGCGGGCACGTCACCGGACGCGTCGAGGGCTCGCGCGACCTCCTGGGACTGCTCGGCGACCTGGCGCAGCGTGTCCTCGCCGTAGAGGTCCTGGCTGCCGGTGAAGAACCAGACCTCGCGGTCGGCGTAGGGCTTCGACATCTTGAGATTTCCTTTCATCGTCCGACGACGGCCGAGCGCGGCCGGTCCCCGGCCGGCAGGCGGACCTGCCGGATGCTCACGGACCGGCCGGACCGGTGATCAGCCGCCCCGCGGCCGACCCCGCCCGGCCACGAGCGGTCACTTCTGGCCGTAGACGTTCTGGTAGCGGTCGTAGAGGGAGTCGACGTGCTTCTGCTCGATCGGGAGCGGGTCGCCGAGCTGGCGGGAGACGTGCACGGCGCGCGCGACCTCCTCGCACATCACCGCGGCCTTCACCGCGGCACGGGCATCCTTGCCGATCGTGAAGGGGCCGTGGTTCGCCATGAGCACGGCAGGGCTGCGGGAGCCGGACAGGGTCTCGACGATGCCGCGGCCGATCGAGTCGTCACCGATGATCGCGAACGGTCCCACGGGAATGGGCCCGCCGAACTCGTCGGCCATCATCGTCAGCACGCACGGCACGGCTTCACCGCGCGCCGCCCAGGCGGTCGCGTAGGTGGAGTGCGTGTGCACGACGCCGCCGACGTGCGGCAGGTGCTTGTAGGTGTAGGCGTGCGCGGCCGTGTCCGACGACGGGTTGTGCGGCGCGTCGTGCACCATCTTCCCGTCGAGGTCGCAGACCACCATCTTCTCCGGGGCGAGATCGTCGTAGGAGACCCCGGACGGCTTGATGACCAGCAGGTCGGTGCTGCCGTCCGCGGCGCCGCCCAGCTCCGCCGGGATCCGCACGCGCTGGGAGACGTTTCCGGCCGTCCAGACGACGAGGCCGTTGCGCGGCAGCTCGGCGTGCAGGTCGGACACGACCTGACGGGTGCGCGCGATCTCCTTGCGCACCTCGGGCGGGTAGTTGCTGAAGTCTTCGGCGGTGGTCATCCGGCGTTCTCCTGGCTGGTGCTGCGGGGACGGAGGGCGTCGACGGCGGCCCGCTCGGCGGCGAGCCCGGCCGTGTAGCGCTCGAGGTAGTCGGCGAACCCGGCGACGTCGTCGGCGTCGGGCCGGGCGATGTCGACGGCCGCCTCGGCGAACACCTCGGCGGCGAGGTAGTCGCCGAGGCCGCGCCCGGCACCGGACCGGCGGTACGCACCCAGCACGGCCATGCCCCACGCACCGCCCTCACCGGCGGCCTGTCCCACGCCGACGGGGGCACCGATCGCGGCGGCCAGCATCCGCTGGGCGACGCCCGTGGTGCGGAACAGCCCGCCGTGGCCGAACATCGTGTCGATGGCGACGCCCTCGTCCGCGAGCACCCGCATGCCGAGGCTCAGCGTGGCGAACACGCCGTAGATCTGGGTCCGCATCAGGTTCGCCAGGGTCAGGCGGCTGTCCGGGGTGCGGACGATCGTGGGGCGGCCCTCGGACAGGCCGGCGATCGGCTCGCCGGCCAGATGGTTGTAGGCGAGCAGGCCGCCGCCGTCGGGCTCACCCTTGAGGGCGGCACGGAACAGCGCCTCGAAGACCGTGTCCGCGTCGGACGGGCCGCCGACGGCGGCCGACAGCTCACGGAACACCTCGGCCCACGCACCGAGCTCGCTCGCGCCGTTGTTGCAGTGCACCATCGCGACCAGGTCGCCGGACGGGGTGGTGACGAGGTCGAGCTCGGGGTGGTGGCGCGTGAGCGCGCCCTCCAGGACCACCATCGCGAAGATGCTGGTCCCTGCGCTGATGTTGCCCGTACGGGGCTCGACGGCATTGGTCGCGACCATGCCCGTCCCGGCATCGCCCTCGGGCGGGCAGAGCGGGACACCCGGCCGCAGCGTCCCGCTCGGGTCGAGGAGCGCGGCTCCCTCGGGAGTGAGAGCGCCGGCGTCCGCGCCGGCGGGCAGGATCTCGGGGAGTACCTCGGCGAGCCGCCCGCCCGGCATCCGCGGGGCGACGAGATCGTCGAACTTCGCCAGCATCCCGGCGTCGTACCGGCCTGTCGCAGGGTCGACGGGGAACATTCCGGAGGCGTCGCCGACGCCGAGCACCCGGCGGCCCGTCAGGCGCCAGTGCACGTAGCCGGCGAGCGTGGTGAGGAAGGTGGTGCGGGAAACGTGCGGTTCGTCGTCGAGCATCGCCTGGTAGTGGTGGGCGACCGACCAGCGCAGCGGGATGTTGTACCCGAACAGTTCCGTGAGCTCCGTGGCGGCGGCCGCGGTGGTGGTGTCCCGCCAGGTTCGGAATGGGACCAGGAGCTCCTCGCCGTCGAAGACGAGGTAGCCGTGCATCATCGCCGAGACGCCGATCGCGCCGAACGTGGCCGGGCGCACGCCGTACTGCCGCTCGACGTCGGCCGCCAGGGCCGCGAAGCAGTCCTGCAGGCCCGCCCACACCGCGTCCAGCGAGTAGGTCCAGTGGCCGTCGGCGAGCTGGTTCTCCCAGTCGTGACCGCCGCTCGCGATCGGGGCGTGATCGGGGCCGATCAGCACCGCCTTGATACGGGTGGAACCCAGCTCGATCCCGAGGCTGGTCCGACCCTGTTCGATGGCTTCCCGGACTGCGTCCGGGCGCCCTGTCACCACATCGTGCTCCTGCGCCATGAAGTCATGTTAACGCTCACACAAGGCGGCCGTGAAACCCGCTCGGGACGGCGCCCCTCTCCGTCGCCTACCTCGGGGGAGCCGTGGAAGCGCGAACCACCAGTTCCGGGGCGATCAGGGCGCCCGACGGCGACCTGCCCGCCACCGCGTCGAAGAGCAGCTCGACGCTGCGCCTGCCGAGTTCGGCGAACGGCTGGCGCACCGTGGTGAGCGGCGGGATGAACTGGTCCGCGCCCTGGATGTCGTCGAACCCGACGAGCGAGACGTCCTCCGGCACGCGCAGACCCGCCTCCCAGAAGGCTCGAGCCAGCCCGAGGGCGAGCTGATCGTTGGCGGCGAACACGGCCGTCGGACCGTCCCCGGCCACGATGCGCTCGGCGAGGCCGCGGCCGACGTCGTACCCCCGGCCTGCGGACCAGTCGGCCACGACCGGCTCCGGCACCGGAGCTCCGCGCCTCTCCAACGCGGCGCGCCAGCCCGCGACGCGCTGCCGCGCGTCGAACCAGTCCGGGGGACCCGCGACGTGCAGCACGGTCTCGTGCCCCAGGTCGAGGAGGTGCCCGACGGCGAGCCCGGCGCCGACTCCCTGGTCCACGGCGAGCGGGATGGTGCGCTCCACCGCGGACTCCCGCGCGGCGATGAGCACCACCGGGATCGGCGCGTCGAAGGCGTCGACGGCACGGCCCACGTCCTCCTGCGGCGCGATGACCACGACCCCCTCGACGGCCTGGCTCATGAAGTGCTCCAGGACACGGTCCACGGACTCGGCGTCGTACGAGCCGATGGTGGCCACCGAGGTGAACCAGCCCTGCTCCCGGGCGGCCTCCTCCACGGCGATCAGCGTGCTGGTGGGCCCGTAGAGCACCGACGACGTCGTGATCACGCCGAGCGTCGTCGAACGCGACGTGACCAGGGCCCGTGCCGCGACGTTGCGCCGGTAGCCGAGCTCGTGGATCGCCTGGAGCACCCGCTCGCGGGTCTCGGGCGCGACCCGGGGGCTGCCGTTGAGCACACGGGAGACGGTCTGGTGCGACACACCCGCTCGTGCGGCGACGTCGGACATGGCGGGACGGCGCTCGGCTCGTCTGGTCACGGAACCTGCGGAGTTCTCGGTCACGGGTCCGCCCGGTGCGGGTGGTTCGGCAGTCACGTACCTGATCATGACCGATTAACGGAGCAGTGCGCGCATCGAGTCCGGTTTGCGCCATTATGTAGCCCCATGAGGATCCTGCTCACCACCGGCAGACTGCTCGGCGCGCACTGGCCGGCGCTCCTGGCCCTCGGGTTCGCCGGTGTCGCGCTGCGCGGTGCGGCGTTCTGGGGCGCTCTCGAGGCCAGCAGGTGGAACGCCTTCGCCGCACAGCTCATCCTGCTGGCGCTGCCGCTGGGCCTGCTCCTGCCGGTCATCGGGATGCTGCGGGTCTGCCGCCCGTCACTGGGGAACCTGTCCCTCCCGCGACACAACGCCGTCCCGCCGGCACGGCGTTCCCCGGACCGGAGGACGTCGCCGGACACGGCTGCGGAGACGAGCGCCGCGCCCACGGGTGTGGAGGTGCCGTCGGGCGTTGGGGTGCCGACGGGTGCGGGGGCGCCGACAGGTGCGGGGGCGCCGACAGGTGCGGGGGTCCCGACGGGTGCGGGGGCACCGACGGGTGCGGGGCGTCCCGAACGGCCCCTGGCCGACGTCGCACTGGCCGTGATGATCCCGTTCCTCGCCGTGTACGCGATCGAGGGCACGATGGACGCCGACCACGCCCGGTACCTGAACGACGTCGCCGCGGACGAGCTGTTCGGCACCGGCCTGTTCACCTCCGGAGGGATCGACCTCACCTCCCGCCTCGGCATCTGGACCGGCTGGACCCTCCTGGGAGTCGTGGCGGGCGCGATCGTGCTGCGCTGGCTGCTGGGGCGGCTCGCGGCCCGGGTGCATCTTCTCGGACTGGCGCTGCTCGGCGCGGCGGTGGAGGCGTTCTGGAGCATCCAGGCCTCCTACGACCTGGAGTCGCTCGGCAGGGGCCTGCTGGCGGCGGTGCAGGACCGGGCGCTCGTGCACTGGTCCGTGGGAACGTACACGGCCGCGACCGAGACGGAGCAGGGAGGAGCCGTCGCCGCCGCGGGCGCGACCGCCGCACACGGGGTCGTTACGGTGGTCGAGTCGCTCGACGTGGTCGTCGTGGCCCCGCTCGCCTGGCTCGCGATCGGGACGGTCGTGCTCGGGCGGCGCCTGATGGCGCCGCCGTCCACGGAACACCGCTGGCTGGACCAGACGGTCATGCCGGACCGGCTGCGGAAGGTGCTCGCGGCCGTGACGCAGGAGGTGCGGGACCGCTTCTCCGAGCTCTGGCAGGGCCTGCGGATGATCAAGGGGGGCGGCATCGGCGCGATGCTGGTCTTCTGCCTGGCCTACCTCGTGGTGATGCGCGCACCGGTGGCGGTGGGGTGGACGGTCCGCGCGCTTACCGGACCGATGGAGACCAGCACCTGGCTGCTCGTCGTCTCGCCGTGGGAGCGCGCTGCCGGTACCGCTATCGCGCTCGCCCTGAGCGGCGCGCTCATCGCGGCCGCCGTGGACACGATGGCCGGGCGTGGCATGACGGTCGCGGGCGGCCTGGACGAGAGCCACGGCCAGGACGACGTGATCCCCGCGACCCGGACGGCGCGGTGAGTACGCGCGGCCGGGCGCGCACGGGCGGCTCGGTGGGTACGCACGGCCGCCGGACGCACACGCCCGGCCGCGCGCGCACGGGCGACCGAGCGCGCACGGGCGACCGAGCGCGCACGGGCGACCGGGCGCGCACGGGCGACCGGGCGCGCACACCACGAGCGCTCCGCACGCCTGCGAAGATGTCACCATGACCGAACGCGTGGCGATCCTGGGTACCGGCAACATGGGCGAGGCGGTCCTCGCGGGGGCGATCGGCGCGGGCTGGTCACCCGGCGAGATCACTGCCACGGTGCGGGCCTCGGAGCAGGGCAGGGCTCACGCGGCCGCGATCCGTGAGCGGCACGGTGTCGCCACCACCACGGAGAACGTCGCGGCCGTGCGGGACGCGGACCTGGTGGTCGTCGCGGTCAAGCCGAAGGACCTGCCGGGTGTGCTCGACGAGATCGCGCCCGCCCTCGCCGCCGGTGCCGTGGTCATGAGCATCGCGGCCGGAATCACGACGTCGGCGATCGAGACACACCTGCCGGCCGGGACCCCGGTCGTCCGCGCGATGCCCAACACCCCTGCACAGATCGGCGCGGGGATCACAGCCGTCGCGCCCGGTGCCACGGCGGACGCCCCGCATCTCTCGCTCGTCGAACGGTTCCTCGCGGGGACGGGCGATGTCGTCCGCGTCGCCGAGAAGGACCTGGACGCGGTGACCGCGCTGTCCGGCGCCGGACCCGCCTACGTGTTCACCGTGATCGACGCGCTGGCCGAGGCCGGCGTCCACGTCGGCCTCAAGCGCGACATCGCGTCGCGGCTGGCCGAGCAGACCGTGCTGGGCGCCGCCCGGCTCGCCGCCGAGTCCGGCGAGCACCCGGCGGTCCTGCGCGAACGCGTGACCTCGCCGGCCGGAACGACAGCCGCCGGTCTGCGCGTTCTCGAGGACCGCGCCGTCCGTGCCGCCTTCCTGGCCGCCGTGGAGGCCGCCCGCTCCCGCGCGGTGGAGCTCGGCGGCTGACCCGGCCACGCCTCACGTCGCGGTAGGCCACCGGTCACTGCCGAGGCGTGGCGCACCAGCCCCTCGCCACGCGTGCGCGGCGGGCGCGTCCGGCCCGACGATGGGCACCGGTCAATTAGTCCGTTGTGTCTAGGTACCCTCTGGACCATGAAGCACGCCAGCAGTGCGGCACCCGGCCTGATCGGAGTGGCACGGAACGTGTTCGCGGCACTCGGCACCACCGGCAGGGTGATCGCCGGCCTCGCCGCGGCCGTGCTCGCGGCCACGCCGTTCGGCGCCTGGAACGCCGTGGCGAACGACGCGATGGCCCTTACCGCCGATACCCCCGTCGACGTGGGTCCGTACACGGTGACGATCGAGAAGGTCGTCTCGGCAAAGGCCCTCGGCGACGTCCGCGCCCTCGACCCGGAGGACCGGCTGCTCATCGTGGTCGCCCAGGTCACGAACACCTCCGACAGGCCCGCCAACGCGCAGCAGCTCACCGACATCGTTCCCGCCCCGGTAGGCGGCGGCGTCGTGGACACCGGTGGCATGCCGGTCCCCGACTCGGCCGGCCCCGGTGAGCGACCGGCACCGGACCGCTACAACATCGCCGATGCCGGCGAGCTCGACGTGATCAATCCCGGCGTCACCTACCGGGTCGCGCTCGTGTGGAACCAGGCAGGAGACGCCCGGCCCGCCGAGGTGCGCGTCGACCTGGCTGGGCTGACCTGGATCGAGGAGGGGTTCGCCGGTCTCGACGACGAGTACTGGCTCCCGGCGGACGAGGTCACCCACAGCGGGATGTTCGACGTCGAACCACCGAGGTCCGAGGCAGCCACGGGACCTGACGCGTGAGCCGCCGACGTTTCTCCTGGCGCGCGATGCTCCTGGCGCCGGCCGCGATCGGGGCGGCGACCTGGTTCGTGACGCAGGTGCCGCAGGACACCGCCGTCGACGCGCCGTTCGAGATCGGCGGCGCAGTGGGTGAGACCGTGCATCTCGGCTACGCCGACCTCGTCGTGACCGATGTCCGGGTCGCCGAGCAGATCGCCGGGGACGGCGTCGCGCAGGCCGGCGGAGTGTTCGTCGTGGTCGACGCCGTCTGGCAGGCCTCGGACCGGACGATCGCCGTCGGCGGCGCCGAGCTCGTGGACTCGCGGGAACGCGTCCACGCCGCGACGGACCGCTCCGGCTGCGCGACCGCCACGACCGCCGTCCCCGCGTACCGGCAACGCATCAGCTACTGCTTCGATGTCCCCCCGGACGCGCTCGACGGCGCGCAGCTCCGGCTCGGGCGTGGCGGGGACGGTGAGGAGGGCGCCTTCCAGCGCCGCGACGCGGTCGCCGTCGTCGGCCTCGGCCTCGGCCTGGACCGGGTGCCCGGCGAGGAGGCGGGCGCCGACGCCGCCCCGATCGAGGTGCACGGCCCCGCTCCCGTCGTCCGGACGGGTACCGATGGTCAGGAGGATGCATGAGTGCCGTCACCGGCGGGCACGAACGAGGGTGGTGGCGGCGCAACGGCGTCTGGCTCGCCGTCCTGCCGCTCGCGATCGCGGCGGCCGCCGTGTCGTGGTCCTTCCGTCTCGTGAACCTGTGGTGGCCCACCGAACTGGTCCACGAGGCCGACAGCGCCGGCGCGGGCGGAACAGCCCACTACGCGGGCGAGTACTACGACCTGGGGTTCGACGACCCGAGCCTCGCGAACACCTGGGTGACCCGCGAGGTGGACGTGCAGGTGCTCGCCGTGCGGCCCGTCGAGGGGCTGCCCCGGTCGGTGACGGCCGAGATCGACTCGGTACCCGACGGTTCCGCGGCATGGCGCATCGACCTCGAACTGGCCGCCGCACCGGGCACCGCCCTGGGGTCGTGCCAGGTCATGCTGGTGTCGTCCGACGGGACACGGTACGGCGAGGGTGGCGCCACGAACGACCCGCTGGGCCAGGGCAATCCGTGCGTGCCGGAGGACGCACCGGACGCGCTCGCACCCGACGCGGGGACGTGGCAGACGTCGACGGTTCTGCTCACCCGCGCCGGCGACACGCCCGAGGAGGTCTGGTTCTCCTTCGGCAGCCCGGACTACGTCACGCTCGCGGTCCCGTGACGCGGCCCGCCCGGCACGGGGCCGGGACGGGAACGGGCCGGCCCGGCGCTCGTTCAGAGCGGGAACGCGCGGTAGAACTCCTCGATCACCTCGGCGGGGCCGTCCGCCTGGAGCACTGCGGTCCCGTTGCGCCAGATCATGGTCCGCTCTCCGGCGTCCTCCCGCGTCAGGGCGTACCGGCCCACGACGTCGTCGCCGACCTTCACGTCACCCGACTTGGCGGCCTTGCCGGCCGCCTTGGTCAGCGCCTCGGCCGACGTCGTCGCCTCCTCGGCGCTCGACCACTGCGTGGCGGTGACCCGGACCCGCAGGTCGCCGCCATCGGTGTAGGTCGCCTTCCAGCCCTCCGTGGCATCGGACTCCTCGGCGGCATCGGTCTTGACCATGTCCGTCAGGGCGAATTGCAGGACCGCGGACGGGAGCGCCTCCTGGAAGGCCGTCTCGCCGTCCGGCCGCTGCATCGACTTGACCGCCGGGGTGGGGACCGGCGCCGTGACCGTGACGGTCGGTACCGGCTCGGGCTCCTGGGCATGCAGGAAGCCGGGCCAGACGAGCCCGGAGAATCCCAGGAGGAGGACCAGCACGAGCACCGCGAGGACCCCGACCACGAGACGCCGACGGCGATACACCGCCGGGGAGTGGGGGACCCGGGCCCTCGGCCGCTGCACCCGCCCGCCCGATCCCGCGCGCTCCTGGCTCATGGTCCTCTCCCCTGAGTGAGACTCCCGCCGACGTCCGGCGGCAGTAGGAACCCTATGACGGGTCGCCGACACTCACCCGGAGGCGCGCGGTCGGGAATCCGCGCGGCGACGATGTCACCCGCTCGCCGCGTCCCGTCGTCGATGTCGGTCACCCCCGGTACCGTCCCCTGCGTGGCAACGACGACGACCAAGCGGGCCAAGCCCGCCTACGCATGCACCGAATGCGGCTGGACCACCGTGAAGTGGGTGGGTCGCTGCGGGGAGTGCCAGGCCTGGGGCACGGTCACGGACTCCGCCCCGGCCCAGGCGGGGCCGCGGACCACCGCGGTCACGCCGACGCGGTCGGCCGCCCGCCCGATCGCCGAGATCGACGTCGAGGCGGCACGCGCCACGCCGACAGGAGTGAGCGAGCTCGACCGGGTGCTGGGCGGTGGCCTGGTCCCGGGGGCGGTGGTGCTGCTTGCCGGAGAGCCGGGCGTCGGCAAGTCGACCCTGCTGCTGGCCGTCGCGAGCAACTTCGCCACGGGCGCCACGGATGACGCGGGCACACGCTCCGGGCCTCCTCGCGGGGACGGCGGGCCGCGCACGGTCCTGTACGTCACCGGCGAGGAGTCGGCAGGGCAGGTCCGGCTACGTGCGGAGCGGATCGGGGCGCTCGCACCCAGCCTCCTGCTCGCGTCGGAGACGGACCTGGCCACCGTCCTCGGACATGTCGCCGCCGCGGAACCCGACCTGCTCATCGTCGACAGCGTGCAGACGGTCGCGTCGGCCGAGGTCGACGGCGCACCGGGCGGGACCACCCAGGTCCGGGAGGTGGCGGCGGCCCTCATCGCCGCGGCCAAGGAACGTGGCGTGCCGGTGGTCCTGGTCGGTCACGTGACCAAGGACGGCACCATCGCGGGCCCGCGGACCCTGGAGCACCTCGTCGACGTGGTGTGCCAGTTCGAGGGAGACCGGCACTCCCGGCTCAGGATGGTGCGAGCGGTCAAGAACCGGTATGGCCCTACCGACGAGGTGGGCTGCTTCGACCTGTCGGAGCAGGGGATCGTAGGCCTCCCGGACCCCTCCGGACTCTTCCTCTCGCACGCGGGCGCGGCCGCACCCGGAAGCTGCGTCACCGTGACGCTCGAGGGGCGCCGCCCGCTCGCCGTCGAGCTCCAGTCGCTCGTTGCCCCCAGCCCCCTGGCCAACCCGCGCCGCGCGACCAGCGGCGTCGACTCCAGCCGTCTCGCGATGATCCTCGCCGTGCTGCATCGGCACGGAGGAATGCGGGTGGCGGACCAGGACGTCTACGTCTCGACGGTGGGTGGTGCACGGGTCACGGAGCCCGCGGCGGACCTGGCGGCCGCGCTGGCGCTGGTGTCGGCCCGGACCGAGGAGTCGCTGCCGCCCGCCACGATCGCCGTCGGCGAGGTCGGGCTCGCCGGTGACATCCGGCCGGTCACGGGCCTCGAAAGGCGGCTCGGCGAGATCGCACGGCTGGGCTACCGGCGGGCCGTCGTTCCCGCCGGAACGGGGATCGCCGCACCCGACGGGATGGAACTGCTGGAGGCGCAGCACATCCGCGAGGCCATGGCCCTGGCCTGGGTCACGCCTGACAGGTAGGGTGAAAAATCAATTACACCACCTCGTCAGGGGTGATTATCAGGCCGTTCATGTCACGGCTTTGAAACAAACGACTGTCGAGGAAACACACGACGTAGGATTTCTCCGTGGCCATGACACCGACGGAAGCAGAAGAACTCCTCCGCGAGACCCTGGCCGCCGTCGCGCCCGGAACCGAGCTGCGGGACGGGCTCGAACGCATCCTGCGCGGCCGGACCGGTGCACTCATCGTGTTCGGGCTCGACCAGTCCGTCGAGGAGATGTGTTCCGGCGGCTTCGAGCTCGACGTCGAGTTCTCGGCGACCCGCCTGCGTGAGCTGTCCAAGATGGACGGAGCGGTCGTCCTGGACCGGTCCGCGGGCCGGATCCGCCGTGCCGCGGTCCAGCTCCTGCCGGACCCCACCATCGAGACCTCCGAGTCCGGTACCCGGCACCGCACCGCCCAGCGCGTGTCCAAGCAGACCGGCTTCCCCGTCATCTCGGTGAGCCAGTCGATGCGCATCGTCGCCCTCTACGTGGGCGGCAAGCGGCACGTGCTCGAGGACTCGGACACCATTCTCGGCCGCGCCAACCAGGCCCTGGCCACGCTGGAGCGTTACCGTGCCCGCCTCGACGAGGTGTCGGGGACCTTGTCCGCCCTGGAGATCGAAGACCTGGTCACCGTACGTGACGTCTGCTCCGTGGTGCAGCGGCTCGAGATGGTCGGGCGCATCTCGGACGAGATCAAGGGGTACGTCATCGAGCTCGGCGTCGACGGCCGGCTGCTCGCGCTCCAGCTCGACGAGCTGATCGGTGATGTGGGCGCGGACCGCGAGTTCGTCATCCGGGACTACGTCCTGGGCCGCAAGGGCCGCACGCTGGAAGAGGTGCGGCTGGCGCTCGCCACCCTGTCGTTCCAGCAGCTGCTCGATCTTTCCCAGATCGGCCGTGTCCTCGACATGCCCGGCGGAGGCGATGCGCTCGACGCGGCCGTCGCACCGCACGGCTACCGGCTGCTGTCCAAGGTGCCGCGGCTGCCGAACGCCACGATCGAGCGACTGGTGGCACACTTCGGCAGCCTGCAGAAGCTGCTCGCTGCCAGCGTGGACGACCTGCTGTCGGTGGACGGCGTCGGCGACCAGCGGGCTCGCACCATCCGCGAGGGCCTCTCCCGCATGGCCGAGTCGAGCATCCTGGAACGCTACGTCTGATCCCCGGCTGCCCCGGCGGCGCTCGAGGGGGGCGGGCTCGACGTCGCGGCCGGCGTCTCCGAGGGCTTGTCCGGCTTCTTCTCCGGCTTCGCCGGCTTGTCCGTCGCTCCGCCCTTGCCGCCCTTGCCGCGCGACGGCGACGGGCTCGGTTCCGGCGGCTCCGGCCGGGTGACCTGGACCACCTGACTGGCCGCGCCCGCGACGTCGGCCACCGTCACCTGCGCGCTGTAGAGGCCGGGCGCGATCTCCTTGTCCACCCGCTCGCATCCCGGCGCGGAGCGCACGTCCGACCACCGGACCTTCTTGGTGTCGACCGACCCCGGCCCCAGCAGGAGCATCCGCTCCTCGTCGTCGCAGTCCCCGGACGACCACACCCGTTCCGCATCGTCCCCGGGCTCGCCCGCCCAGACCGTGACCGGCCGGTTCGCGTCGGCGCCGTCGACAAGGCAGGGCGTGGCGCCGCTGTTCTCCAGCGTGACGGTGAAGACCACCGGCTGGCCCTCGGCCGCGGTGCTGCGGTCCGCGGCGAGTCGCACGTCCAGCACGTCGGCACCGCACGTACGCGTGGCGCTGCCCGGGTCCGCGGGCGCCGGCGGGTGGACCTTGGCATCGCTCTCGATCGGCGCGGGCGGCTCCGGCCACATCGTGGGCACCACGGCCACACCGATCAGCACCAGGACCGCGACGAGCAGCACGACCACCACCCGGCGCCGCCCGAAAGCTCCTGACTCCCTTGCCTGCACCGACTCCCCCACGCTCCTGTCCGGAATGAACGATCCCACAGTAGGCAACGCCCTCCCCGCCTCCGCGGAGGCCGCGCCGCCGGGCCGGACACGCCGCCCTGACGAACACCGCACGGGACGTACCGCGGCGAGGGAACTGCCACGGCGAGCACCGTGGCGAAGGAGGGAGAGAATGGGCCGCTGTGACGTCTCTTCCCACCGACACCGCTGCTCACGCCGTCCTGCGCACTGCCGTCACCGACTGGTTCGCCGGCGCCGCTCGCGACCTGCCGTGGCGTGCCCCGGACCGCAGCCCGTGGGGGGTGCTGGTCAGTGAGGTGATGCTGCAGCAGACGCCGGTGGTCCGGGTGGAACCGGCCTGGCGCTCCTGGATGGAGCGTTGGCCGGAACCCGTGGACCTCGCCCGCGCCGACACCGCCGACGTGCTGCGCGCCTGGGGCCGGCTCGGCTATCCCCGGCGCGCGCTCCGGCTGCAGGAGTGCGCCGCCGTCCTCGTCGAACGGCACGACGGCGCGGTCCCCCGCACCGAGGAGGAGTTGCGCGCGCTCCCGGGGATCGGCGAGTACACGGCCGCGGCCGTGGTCGCGTTCGCGTACGGGCTCCGTGCCGTGGTCGTCGACACGAACGTGCGCCGGGTGCTGGCCCGCGCGATCGACGGGACCGCACTGCCCGCGCCGTCGTACACGGCGGCCGAACGGGCCCTGGCCACGGCGGTCGCACCGCGCGAGGACGCCAGTGCCGCCCGGTGGGCCGCCGCGTCCATGGAGCTCGGCGCGCTCGTCTGCACCGCCCGTTCCCCGAGATGCGACGCCTGTCCGGTCGCCGGGCTCTGCGCCTGGAGGGCGGCGGGCTCACCGCCGGACGCGCACGCTCCCCGCCGTCGTACACAGGCGTGGCACGGGACCGACCGGCAGTGCCGCGGCCGCGTCATGGCAGCGCTGCGCGAGGCGGAGCGTCCCGTGGACCGCTCCGTCCTGGTCGACGCCTGGGCCCCGGAAACCGGCACGGCCTCCGGCACCGGCTCCGGCTCCGGCTCCGGCTCCGGCTCCGGCACACGGAACGAGTCGGAGGGGCGGACCGCCCGCCTGGCCCAGCTCGACCGTGCGATCGCCGGCCTCATCGAGGACGGCCTGGCGGAACAGGACCCCGCGGGCCGTCTCCGCCTGCCGGAAGCGACGTGAGCGGCCGGCGAGCAATCCGGCCCGTCGGTCTCAGCCCGTCGGTCTCAGCTCGTCGGTCTCGTCCCGTCGGTCTCAGCCCGCCGATCTCCGCCCGCGGGCCTCGTCCCGCCGGCCTCAGCCACCGGCCTCGTCTCGTCGGCCTCGCCTACGACGTCCGGAGCGGCTGCCAGGGCGCGATCCGGTCGGCACCCCGCATCGCCTCCTCCGCGCTCTCGTCGTCCGGGGCCCGCAGCGCCGCCAGCTCGGCGTCGACCCGGGTCCGCCAGGCGTCGAGCTCGCGCTGCTTCGCGACGTCGTCCCAGCCCAGGAGCGGTGCGACGATGTCCGCCACCTCCGCCGCCGCGTCCACGCCCCGGTCCGGAACCTCGTAGACGAGGCGCGTGCGGTGCGCGAGCACGTCCTCCAGGTGCAGCGCCCCTTCGTGCGTGACCGCGTGATGCACCTCGGCACGCAGGTAGGCGGTGGCGTGCTCCAGCGGCAGGGCCAGGCTCGGATCGGCCTCGCACAGCTCCACGAGGTCGGTCAGGTTCGAGCCGTACCGGTGCAGCAGATGGTCGACCATCGGGGGGTTCCAGCCGAACCGCTTCGCCCAGGCACGGGCCTGGCGCTGAACCGCCTTGAGCCCGATGGCACCGGTGAGCGGGATCTGATGGGTGATGCTCGGCAGTGCGGCGGACCGCTGCCCGATGGCGAAGTCGACGGCGTCCTTCGCCATGATCCGGTAGGTCGTGAGCTTGCCGCCCGCGATCACGGTCAGTCCGGCCGTCGGGCTCGCGACCGTGTGTTCGCGCGACACCTTGGCGCTCGGAGTGCCCGCCTTGGTGCCCGGCTGGAGCAGCGGGCGCAGGCCCGCATAGGTGCCGATGATGTCGTCCCGGGTGAGCGGGTGCGCGAGGACGGCGTTGGCGTGGTCCAGCACGTAGTCGACGTCGGCGCTGGTGACGACGGGACTGACCGGGTCAAGGTGCCAGGGTGTGTCCGTGGTGCCGATGATCCAGTAGCGCGACCAGGGAATGACGAACAGCACCGACTTCTCCGTCTGCAGGATCAGGCCGGCGTGCCCCTGGATCCGGTCACGCGGCACCACCAGGTGGATGCCCTTGGAGGCGAGCACGCGCAGGCCGCCCGCCGGGCTGTCGGGGTGGCCGGCGAGGTCCTGCGTCTCCTCGGTCCACACCCCGGTCGCGTTGATCACCGCCCGGGCACGAACCGTGATCTCCCGGCCCGTCTCCAGGTCGACGACGACGGCGCCGTTCACCGTGCCCGTGCTGCCCTGTGTCAGCCCGACCACCTGCGTGCGGCTCGCGACGTGGGCCCCGTAGGACGCGGCGGTCCGCACGAGCGTGGTCACCAGGCGGGCGTCGTCGACGGACGCGTCCCAGTACTGCACGGCTCCGACGGCGGCATCGTGCGCGAGGTCCGGGAACTTCGCCTCCATCTGCGCCTTGGTCAGGTGCCGGTGGAACGGCATCGGGCGACGGCCGGGAGTCAGGGTCGCCAGGATGTCGTACATCGCGATACCGGTGCCGACGTACGCCCGCTCCCAGACGCGGTGCTCCAGCGGGTAGAGGAACGGCACGGGCCGGACGAGGTGGGGGGCGAGGTCGCGTAGCAGCAGGTCACGCTCGGTGAGTGCCTCGTGGACCAGTTCGAAGTCGAGCATCTGCAGGTAGCGCAGGCCGCCGTGGACCAGTTTGCTGCTGCGGCTCGACGTCCCCTGGGCCCAGTCCTGCGACTCGACGAGCGCCGTCGACAGCCCGCGCGTCACGGCGTCGAGCGCGATACCTGCGCCGGTGACGCCACCGCCGACGACCAGCACGTCGAGCTCGGTGGCGATGTCCGTGCTCGCCTCGAGGGTGGCCAGGGCCTGGGCTCGGGACTCTGCGGTCAGCCGGGTGGATGCCATGCCGACAACCCACCACGTGACGTGGACGGAAGCAAGGGGGGCACGCGTACTGTGGGCCGCGTGACCGTGAACATCAGGCCCGCGAGGCCGGCCGACGTGCGGGCCATCCGCGCCCTGGTGGAGCCGTACGCCGCCGAACGGATCCTCCTGGCCAAGGAGTGGGTGGGCTACTACGAGGCCGTTCAGGAGTTCCTGGTGGCAGACGCGAGCACGGCCGCCACCAGGGACGACGCCGACATGCCCGCCGGCGTCGCCCCGGCCGGGCCCGGCGTCGTCGGCTGCGGTGCCCTCCACGTCATGTGGGAGGACCTGGCGGAGATCCGCACCCTCGCGGTCTCCCGCGACTACCGCGGCCACCGGGTGGGGCACCTGCTCGTCGAGTCGCTGCTCGACCGGGCCCGGACGCTGGGCCTGAAGCGCGTCTTCTGCCTGACGTTCGAGGTCGGTTTCTTCCGCAAGCACGGGTTCGAGGAGATCGACAGCACGCCCGTCGACCCCGAGGTGTACGCGGAACTGCTGCGCTCGCACGACGACGGCGTCGCCGAGTTCCTGGACCTGGCGCGGGTCAAGCCGAACACCCTGGGCAACTCCCGCATGCTCCTGGAGCTGTGACCGAGGTACCTACGGGAGAACGGCGCGGAGCCACCTAGGCTTGGGGTCGTGTCCCTGCGCTACACCCTGCCCGGCGTCCATGTCACCGACCGGAGCGTCGAGGTTCCGCTCGACTGGTCGGACCCCGACGACGGCCGCACCCTGACAGTCTTCGTCCGAGAGCTCGTCGACCCCGTCAAGCGGGACGACGACCTCCCGTTGCTCGTCTTCCTCCAGGGAGGCCCGGGCGGGAAGGGCCCGCGCCCCACGGGGCCGGACGGCTGGGTGGGCTCGGCCCTGGAGCGTTTCCGCGTCGTGCTGCTCGACCAGCGCGGCACGGGCCGCTCGACCGCGGTCCGTGCCGGCGCCCTCAACGCGCTGGGCGACGCCGCCACCCAGGCCGAGTACCTCACCCACTTCCGCGCGGACAGCATCGTGCGTGACGCCGAGTACATCCGCGACTCGGTCTACGGCGGGAAGCGGTGGACCACCCTCGGCCAGTCGTACGGCGGGTTCATCACGATGACCTATCTGTCGCTGGCGCCCGAGGGTGTCAACGCGAGCCTGGTGACGGGCGGCCTGCCCAGCCTGACGGCGTCGGCCCGTGAGGTGTACGAACGCACGCAGCCGAGGGTCGCGGGAAAGAACGCGCGGTTCCGTGCGCGATACCCGCACGCCGCGGGGCTGCTCGCGCGGGTCGCCGACCGGCTCGACGCCACCGGCGCCGTGCTGCCCGACGGGCTTCCCCTCAGTGTCCGGCGCCTGCAGAGCCTGGGCATGGACTTCGGCATGGGCCCGGGCTTCGAGCGCGTCCACTGGATCCTCGACGAGGCGTTCGACGGCGGCGGCCCCGACGACGCGACGCTGACGGACACGTTCCTGGCGTCTGCCGGGGCGGCCACCGACTTCGTGGGGCGTCCTCTGTACGCGGTGCTGCACGAGTCGATCTACGCGCAGTCGCACACGGGCCCGACGGCGTGGGCGGCGCAGTCGGTGCGCGACGCGGACCCGGCGTTCGCCGAGGACGCACGTCCCCTGCTGCTCACCGGCGAGATGATCTACCCCTGGATGTTCTCCGAGATCGCGGCGCTGCGTCCGTTCGCCGCCGCGGCCGAGGCCCTGGCCGCCCGGGAGGACTGGGACGACCTCTACGACCTGGACCGGCTGGCCTCGAACGAGATCCCCGTCGAGGCCGCCGTCTACCACGACGACATGTTCGTGGACGCGGGGTACTCGCTGGCGACGGCCGCCCATGTCGGCAACACGGAGGCCTGGGTGACGAACGAGTTCGAGCACGACGGGCTCCGGGTCGGCAACACGTTCGCCACCCTCCTGGACCGGCTGGACGCCCGCGGAGGCCCGCTGCGCTGACCCCGAACCCGGCCCGGCCTGCGGGCCGGCTACGCCGCCAGCAGGCTCGGCATCGACGCCACCAGGTAGGTGTTCGCCGCGACGACCTGGCCTGCCACGAGGTCCGGCTCACCCGTCGGGACGCAGAGGGTCATCTCGAAACCACCGGTACGCACCTGGGCGGCCGTGAACCCCTGGCCCGTGCGCTCCACCTCGTGCCGCGCGACGTCGAGCACCGTACCGTTCACCCGGGCCACGGCGTCGACCTGCATCGTGAACGCCCCGTCGGGGCTGAACGACTCGGGTTCGAAGCGCATCGGCTCGCCGGTCTCGTCCGCGGCGTCCTCACCCGCGAACGTCATGCGGCTGGCGTCGGACGCCAGGAACTCCTCCGGCCCGTCGAACACCTCCACCGAGCGGCCGAGCCCCACGAGACAGGCGTCCCCCGCGGGCAGGTCCTCGGTGTCGCCCAGGAGCTGGAGCTCCTCGAGCTCGCACGCCACGCCGGCGAGGACGTCGTCGTCGGCGTCCACGATCTCGGCGATCGCGAGGCCGCCGTCGGCCGCACGCACATCCGCGAGCCGCGCGGCGAGCGGGCCCGCATACGACGTCGTCACCGCGCGCACGAGATCGCCCTCGGTGGTGATGATCAGCCGCGCGCCCGTGGTGTCCGTCCAGACGTACAGGGTCGCGCCACCTTCCTCCGCGATCACCTTCGCCTCAGGGAGCACCCCATGGACAAGGTCCCGGAAACCGCTCCGGGTAGTCACGTTCAGTCCGACGCACGCGAGATTCGTAGCCACGCGCCCAGAAAATACCCGCACAGGCTGTGATCTCGTATATGGGCCGGTCATGCCCCGGTGTCATCGGGGCCCCGGCGGTACGACGCGCACCGGTCCGGGGGACCACGCGACGTCGAACCGTCCCACCCCGGCAACGACACTCGGACCGGATACGTGCGTGGTGCTCAACCTTTCGGGACGCGAATCCGTGAACCGGGTATGACAGTGATCGCAGAGGGGCGTGACGGCCCCGCCGAGCCCCCACGACCGGGACCGGCGACGGCGGACGTACGAGTCGTGGTCGTCCCGCACTCGGGCTCAGGCGCACGCGACGGCACGGCAGGCGGCCCCACCGGACGCGAGGCCGAGTTCGCGGCCTTCATGGCCGGGTCGTCGACGGCGCTGGCCCGCACGGCATGGTTGCTGTGCGGTGACGAGCACCAAGCCGAAGAGCTCGTGCAGCAGGCGTTCGTGCGGGTGTGGATCCACTGGGGCAAGGCCCGTCGGGGCGAGCCCCTGGCCTACGCCCGGAGAGTGCTGGCCAACCTGCGGATCGACTCCTGGCGCAAGCACCGGCGGGAAGTGCTCGCAGACCCGGTTGCGCTGCCGGAGCGCGTGGTGGCGCCGTCGGCCGACCTCCATGCCGAACGGGACCGTCTGGTCCGGGCACTCGCCCTGCTGGGCCGCAGGCAGCGACGTGTCGTGGTGCTACGGCACCTCGAAGGACTGAGCGAGAAGGAGACGGCGGCCGCGCTCGGCGTATCCGTCGGGACCGTGAAGTCACAGTCCTCGCGCGGGCTCGCCAGGCTGCGTGGGCTGCTGGACGACCACGGTCGCAGCGCGTCCGGCCGCGACACACCGGACCACGACAGACCCGGGCGGATCGAACCCGGCCGGGACGAACGGCGAGGGAGCGCACGATGAGCACCGACGATCAGCGGCCGGCGTCGCACGGAGGCCGACCGGGCCCGCACGAGACGAACGAGCTGCGTGCCTACGCGGAGTGGGTCGTACCGGAGATCACCGTGGATACCTCAGGTGTCCTCCGCGCCGCCCGACGGCGAAGGGCAGGCCAGGCGGCCGTACTCACCCTGGCCACGGCGCTCGTCCTGGGGGGCGGCGGCTGGGCGATCACGGAGCACCCGTGGGCGTCGGCGGATCCCGCGGTCCTGCCGGGCGGGGCCACGCCGGAGGAGCCGGACGCGGCGGCGCCGGAGCTGTCGGAGGAGGCGCGGGCGTACCTGGACGCCGGGTACTGGCGGTCGGTGTCCGAGGTGAGGGTGCGGTTCGACTCCGGGGCACCCCGAACGAGGCGGCAGGAGGTCTGGACCGTCCGTGACGCGCCCGGCATGTCGATCTCCGACGTGGCGCACATGGAGGAGGACCCCACCGACACGATCGGCGAACCGGGTCTCAGGATCGGACTCGGCGGACCCGTCCGATGGGAGGATCTGTACGCACTCCCGACCGACCCCGAGGCACTCGAGGCATGCCTCTTCGCAGGAGAGACCGCGGAGCGGGAGCGCCAGGCCGAGCTGGAGGCCGAGGACCACTCACCCGGCGAAGCCGGCGGGGTCGAACTGGACGAGCTCGGTGACGTCGACCACGCCGAGCTTCCCCGGGAGTGTCGAGGTGGTGGGGCCGCGGGCGTCGTGGCCGAGGGACGGAACAGCCCGGCGGCCGTTGCCTCCGTCAGCCGGACGCTGGCGCACCTGCTCGACCTGCCGACCACGACGGAGCTGCGGGACTCCGCCTGGGAGGTCCTGACAGGACTTCCCGGCGCCCACGTCGATGGTGCGGGTCAGGACTCGAAGGGGCGTTCCGGAACGGCTGTCAGGTTCGACGTCGACGAAGGCTACGACGCGCCCGGTCCCGGCACGGTGACCTACGTGTACGACCCGGCGTCCCGTGTGCTCCTCGAGGTCGTGGGCAACTACGAAGGAGCTGGAGGCGTCGGCACGGTGGAGTCGACGACCACGCATCTTCCTGACGAGTCGGGTTCGTACGATGCGATGCCGTCCGAGATCAGGGCGGTCTACGACCAGGGGCTCGCGGAGAAGGATGAGCACCGGAACGACGACGGGGACGGGTAGCTCGAACGCACGAAGCGCCTGGACGTCATCGAGGTCCGGGGCCCCGAGGGCAGGGAGATGACCCAGGGCCCTGGTCCACCGACGGCCGGTCGCCGCCGACCGTGGACCAGGGTTCCGCGCGGCACCGGCGGACGGTACGGCCGGAGCACCGGCCGTGTGACCGCCCCGGATCACGGCGCGTGCCGCTCCAGGAACGCGTACACCTCGGCGTCGTCCACCCCGGGGAACGCCCCGCGCGGGAGTGCCGCGAGCACCTGCTGGTGCATCCGTGCCGACGGCCAGGCCGCCCCGGACCACCGCTCGGCGAGCTCGGGTGCCGGGCGCGAACAGCACGCCGGGTCCGGGCAGGTCGACGTCCGGCGCACCCGGGTGTCGCGGCCGCGGAACCACTTGGCGTGCGCGTACGGCACCCCGACCGTGATGGAGAACGATCCCGTCCCGCCAGACCCGGTCTGCGTGGAGCACCAGTACGTGCCGGTGGGGGTGTCGGTGTACTGGTAGTACTCGGTCGCCACGTCCCGCCGGTCGAACGCCTCGCGGGCGGCCCAGCGGCGGCAGACGAGCTGCCCCTCGATCGCGCCCGTGGGGTCCTGGGGCAGGCGCAGGCCGTCGTTCTCATAGCCCCGGAACAGGGCACCGTCGTCCCCCACGCGCAGGAAGTGGAGCGGGATGCCGAGCTTCACGGTGGCGAGGTTGGTCAGCCGCATGGCCGCCGCCTCGTGCGTGACGCCGAACGCGTCCCGGAAGTCCTCGACCGCCAGGTCCTTCTCGCGCTTGCGCTCCTCCAGGAAGGGCACGGCCTCGGACTGCGGCACGAGGCAGGCCGCGGCGAAGTAGGTGATCTCGACCCGCTGGCGAAGGAACTCGGCGTAGGAGCGCGGGCGCTCGTGCTCCAGCACCCGGTGGGCGATCGCCTGCAGTGCGAGCGACCGCAGCCCGTGCCCGCCGGGAACCGACGCCGGCGGCAGGTAGATGCGGCCGTTGCGCAGGTCGGTCACGGTGCGGGCCGAGCGGGGCAGGTCGTTCACGTGCAGGATCGTGAAGCCGAGGCGCTCGGCCAGGACCGCGACGGTACGGTGCGTGAGCGCCCCGCCCGCGTACCCGGCGCCTCGCACCAGCTCCTCCGCGAGCTGTTCGAACTGCGGGAAGTAGTTGTCCCGCGCCTGGCGCTCCAGCCGCAGCTCGGTGTTGGCGCGGCGCGCCTCCTCCGGGGTGGCGATCGCTTCCTCCGCGCGCCGCGCGAGCTCGTCGTGCAGCCCGACGAGCTGTTCCAGCACCGGAGTGGCCAGCTTCTGCGACGGCTTCACCGCCGGCAGGCCGAGCCCGGCGAAGAGCGGTCCGCGCTGGGCGCGGTCCAGCGCGATCTCCAGCGCGGCGCGGCGCGACGGCGGTTCGGGGTCGAGCAGCTCGTTCAGGGACAGCCCCAGCGCGGCGGCGATCGAGCGCAGCAGGGAGAGTTTCGGCTCCCGGCGCCCGTTCTCGATCAGGCTGAGCAGACTCGGCGCGGCGTCCACCTGTTCGCCCAGCCGGTCGAGCGTGAGCCCGGCCGTGGCGCGTGCGTGCCGGACGCGTCGTCCGAGCGTGATGAGGTCGGTTCCGTCGTCGGCCGCTCCACCGGTGGGGTTCGTGTCCGACGACGCGGCCGGCGCCGATCTCCTCGTCGCGGGGTCTTCCACGCCCTCGCCTCCGTTTCACGTCGCGGCACCGAGTGTGTGCCAGATCACGAGCACAGGAACTCGCGCCTTCAGCATATGTAAAGATCGGCCGATCTTCACAGCCCGTGGCATGGAAAACCTGACCCGGTCCGGGCGAGAGTGGAAACCCAGCCACTTGTTGCAGATGGGAGCCAAGATGTCGTTCCTCGCCAACCCCCGACGGACCCGACTCGTCGCCGAGCTCGTCTCGGAGACCTCCGAAGCCGGCGCGTCCTTCGGCGCCGGCGTCTCTCCCCAGGCAACCCTTCCCCGGGACGTGACCCGCGACGCCACCGGAAGCCGGCTCGACGTCCGGGCGTGGGTGAACGACGTCGCCGAACTCACCCAGCCCGACGAGATCGTCTGGTGCGACGGCTCCGCCGAGGAGAAGCAGCGGCTCATCGACCAGATGGTCGAGGCCGGGACGCTGACCAAGCTGAACGAGGAGAAGCGTCCCGGCTCCTACCTGGCGCGGTCGAACCCGGCCGACGTGGCACGCGTCGAGTCGCGCACGTTCATCTGCTCCGAGCAGGAGGAGGACGCCGGCCCCACCAACAACTGGGTGGCCCCCGACGCCATGCGCTCGGAGCTGAACGGCGTGTTCGCCGGCTCGATGAAGGGGCGCACCATGTACGTGGTGCCGTTCTCGATGGGGCCGGTCGGCGGCCCGATCTCGCAGGTGGGGATCGAGATCACCGACTCCCCGTACGTCGTCGTCTCCATGCACGTCATGACACGCGTCTCGGCGAGGATCCTCGACCTGATCGACGGCGGGCAGCAGTGGGTCCCGGCAGTGCACTCGGTCGGCGCCCCGCTGATCGATGCCGACGGTCGGCGAGCCGATGATGTTCCTTGGCCCTGCAACGACACGAAGTACATCGTGCACTTCCCGGAGACCCGCGAGATCTGGTCCTACGGTTCCGGCTACGGCGGCAACGCCCTGCTCGGCAAGAAGTGCTTCGCACTGCGGATCGCCTCCGCCATGGCGCGCGACGAGGGCTGGCTCGCCGAGCACATGCTGCTGATCCGCGCCACGTCGCCCGCCGGGAAGCAGTTCCACCTGGCCGCCGCGTTCCCGAGTGCCTGCGGCAAGACGAACCTCGCGATGCTCCAGCCCACGGTCCCCGGCTGGAAGGTCGAGACGCTCGGCGACGACATCGTGTGGATGCGTCCCGGACCCGACGGCTCGCTGCGGGCCATCAACCCGGAGGCCGGCTTCTTCGGCGTCGCCCCGGGCACCGGCGAGGGCACCAACCCCGTGGCGGTCCGCACGTTCGACCACGACACGATCTTCACCAACGTGGCCCTGACCGACGACGGCGACGTCTGGTGGGAGGGTCTCACCGACACCCCGCCGGACCACCTGACCGACTGGCAGGGCCGCGACTGGACGCCGGACTCCGACGAGCCGGCCGCGCACCCGAACTCGCGGTTCACCGTCGCGGCGGCGCAGTGCCCGACGATCGCCGACACCTGGGAGGACCCGGCCGGCGTCCCGGTGGACGCGATCATCTTCGGCGGCCGCCGCGCGACGAACGTGCCGCTGGTCACGCAGTCGCTCGGCTGGGAGCACGGCGTGTTCATGGGGGCCACGATCTCCTCGGAGCGCACCGCGGCCGCGGAGGGCACCGTCGGTGAGCTGCGGCGCGACCCGTTCGCCATGATGCCGTTCTGCGGCTACAACATGGCCGACCACTGGGCGCACTGGCTGTCCGTGGGCGACTCGGTGGACGCCACCAGGCGTCCGCTGATCTTCCAGGTCAACTGGTTCCGCAAGGGGGCGGACGGCTCGTTCCTCTGGCCGGGGTTCGGCGAGAACTCGCGCGTCGTCGAGTGGATCGCGGGCCAGGTCTCCGCGGCCCGCGGCGAGGGAGAGGACCGGTCGGTCGCATCGGCCGTCGGCCGGGTGCCCTCGGACGGGGCACTGAACATCGACGGTCTCGATCTTCGAGCCGCGGACCTCGCGGCACTGTTCGACGTGCCGGCCGGGCCCTGGCTCACCGAGACCGACCTCACGGAGGAGTTCTTCGACCGGTTCGGCGACCACGTGCCCACCGCGCTGCGCAAGCAGCTCGCCAACCTGCGCGACCGCCTGGACGGCTGAGCGACCCCACAGACCCCCCGGCCGGGATAATGAGGCAGACCGGCCGGGGTTCACCCCGCCACGGGGCTTCGAGGCGGCAGATCCCACAAGGGTCTGCCGCCTCGGCATTTCCGCGTCGCGGAGCGGCGCGCGCGTTTGCGAGAATCGGCACGTGCCCGACGCCGACCTGCCCGCCACCCCGCTCGCTCACCTGATGTACTTCGAGCCTCGCATCCCGGGGAACACCGGCTCGGCGATCCGCCTCGCGGCCGTCACGGGCGCGCGCCTGCACCTGGTCGAGCCGCTCGGCTTCGACCTGTCCGAGGCCAAGCTGAAGCGTGCCGGCCTCGACTACCACGACCTCGCGACGACGGACGTGCACCCGTCGTTCGACGCCGCGCTCGACGCGCTCCCCACCTCGCGCGTGTTCGCCTTCACCACGCGCGCCAGCACCCGCTACACGGACGTCGACTACCGCCCGGACGACATCCTGCTGTTCGGCCCCGAGCCCAGCGGCCTGCCCGAGGACGTCCTCGCCCACCCCCGCGTCACGGACCGGGTCACGATCCCGATGCTCCCGGGCCGCCGCTCCCTGAACCTGACGAACGCGGCCTCGATCGTGGTCTACGAGGCCTGGCGGCAGCACGGCTTCGCCGGATCACCCACCGGCTGAGGGACGTCACCCCCGACGCCCTGCCCGCTGGGCGAAGGCGTCCATCGCTGTCAGGACGGACGACGCCTGCCACACCTGATGTCTTCTCACACTCCGGGCGGGAGTCAGGATGCCCACCTTCTCGAGGGCATCGATCGCGTTGCGCGCGCTGCGGTCGGAAACGTCGAGCACCGAGGCCACATAGCCCGCGTTCACCACGGGTTGTGCGAAGAGTTCGTCGACGAGCCGCCACGCGGCGGAATCGGACCGGACGGCAAGCTGCGACCGCCATGCCTCACGGATGTCGAGGACATCCTGGGACAGCTCTCTCCCGTTCGCCGTTGCCGCGAGGGCCGCGTCCGCGACCTGCCGCACGATGGGATCGAGATCGCCCGTCCGATAGGCGGTGAGTGCACGGAAGTACCGATCCGGGTCGCGGAGCAGACCTGCGGAGACCGGGACCGTGGCGTGGCGTGTCAGCCCCCGACTTCGCAGGACCGTCTGCAGCACGACGCGACCGGTCCGGCCGTTGCCGTCCGTGAAGGGGTGGATGGTCTCGAACTGTGCATGCACGAGCGCGGCATGCACCAGTGGCACCAGGTCGCGGCGTCGTGCGGCAAACCGCACGAGGTCGTCGAGCGCAGCTTCGACGCGCTCGTGGTGTGGGGGAACGAAGTCGGCGTCGTGTGGACTGATCGGCGAACTACCGATCCACACCTGTTCATCCCGAAGCCTCCCCGCGACGTCAGGCTCGGATCCTGTGAGCAGCGTGCGGTGCACGGCCAGGATCTGCGGCACGGTCACCTCGTCCCCCAGGCGCAGCGCCTCGCTCATGGCCCGCACGTTCGCGGCGACGAGCTCGGCATTCTGCTTGGCTCCGACGCCAAGGCTCGCCATCGCGAGATTGCGGGCGTTCGCTGTGAGGTGCTCGATCTGTGAACTCGAGGCGGACTCCGTCCGCAGCAGGACGGCCGGCATGGTCACGGGCAGTTCCGCGATCCGTGTGTCGAACCGCGCAACTTCCGATGTCGCCTCGTCGACCAGGGCGAGCAGGTCACGCGAGATGTCGGCCCGGCTGTTCGCGACAGGAGGCAGGAGCGCGGCGTGGTAGGGGCGCGACAGCCGATGCCGCTGCCAGACATCGAGAAGTGCGTCGTTCCGAGCGGCCGTCCACTCGCGTTCCTCGTACTCGATCGCCGGCCAGGCCGACGAGCCCTTCCGCTCCATGACGTTCAACACCAACCCCCTTTGTTGAAGAATAGCACTCTAGCCTTCAACAAGAGCTGATGTTGTTGAAGGCTAGGCGCCATGCGTCAACAAGCAATGATCCTCTTGAAGGCTCGGATCTTGGCGGCTCACCGGGCGGCTTCACGTAGGCTGCTGGCCATGCTCGTTGCGCAGACCGCCCCCCGACCGCAGGAGACGGGCCGATGAGCGCCGGACTGCTCGGCCTGCTGGACGACGTCGCCGCGCTCGCCCGTCTCGCGGCCGCGTCCCTGGACGACGTCAGCGCGGCGGCCGGCAAGGCCACGGCCAAGGCCGCAGGGGTCGTCATCGACGACACCGCGGTGACGCCGCAGTACGTGCACGGGGTGACGGCCGACCGCGAGGTCCCGATCGTCAAGAAGATCGCCGTCGGCTCGATCCGCAACAAGCTGCTGATCATCCTGCCGATCGCGCTGGTCCTCTCCGAGTGGGCGCCGTGGGCGCTCACCCCGATCCTCATGGTGGGCGGCACCTATCTCGCGTTCGAGGGCACGGAGAAGATCCTCGGCTGGTTCGGCAGACACGAGGCTCACGACGCCCCCGCGGCGGTCAAGGGCGTGGAGTCCGAGAAGGCCGTGGTCTCCGGCGCCATCCGCACCGACCTGATCCTCTCGGCCGAGATCATGGTGATCGCCCTCAACGAGGTCGCGGACTCCGGGTTCTGGTTCCGCCTCGGAGCCCTGATCGTGGTCGCGATCGTGATCACGATCGCCGTCTACGGCGTGGTCGCGCTCATCGTGAAGATGGACGACGTCGGGCTCGCGCTGGCGCAACGGGAACCCGCGGTGAGCCGGAGGGTCGGCCGCGCCCTGGTCGGCGGGATGCCCAAGCTGCTCGGAGCCCTCTCCGTGGTCGGCACGGTCGCGATGCTCTGGGTGGGTGGCCACATCCTGCTCGTGGGGATCGACGAACTGGGCTGGCACACCCTCTACGGCTGGGTGCACGGCGTCGAGGAGGCCATCCACCACGCCGTCCCGGCCGTGGGCGCGATCCTGGCATGGCTGTTCAACACGCTCTGCTCGGCGGTGCTGGGCCTGGTGGTGGGTGGGATCGTCGTCGGGATCACGCACCTGCTGCCGAGCCGCAGGAAGCACATGGACGACGCCGACGCCGCCCACGAGGCCGACGCCGCCCAGGCCTGACGGCCGCCGCGGAGTCGCGCCGGACCCGCCCACGGTGAGCGCATACGCCCGGGGGTGACGTCGACGAGCACGGGCGCTACGAGACCAGCCAGGCCGCCGCGGAGCGGAGGAACGCACGATGGGGCTCCGACGTGAAGGAGCGGACGTCGTGGCCCAGGCCGGAGTAGACCGTGCGACCCCCATGGGCATCGTTCGCCCAGGCCACGGAGTGCACGCGGGCGCCGTCGTCGGCCTCGGCGCTGAAGCCGGACTCGGCGGGACCACGCGTCGTCAGGAGGACTCGCGACGACTCGGCCACCACGAGATGGCAGTAGCGCTCGTCGTACGCGTCGATCACACCGCCGCCGAGACCCACGGTGACGGGGTGCCCGGCCACGACGTCGAACACCGCATCGCCGATCGGCGGATGCATCGATACGCCGGGGATCCAGCGCCCACCGAGGACCTCCTCGAAGCCGGGCGCGTCCGCGAAGGTGTTCGCCGCCTGGTGCAGCGCGAGGACCGACCCCCCGGAGCGTGCCCAGCCGGCAAGCCGCTCGTGGAACGCCACCCAGTCGCCGTCCGCCCCGTCGAAGTCCGGGTCGATGCGGCCGCGGCCGGAGTTCAGCACGAGGAGGTCGACGTCGTCCAGGTCGTCCAAGGCGTCCCGCCACGTCGAACGAACACGGACGACGACGTCGTCGCGCCCGACCGCCTCCGGTTCGCCGAGGATCCTCGCGACCTCGTGCGAAGTGGCAGCATGGTCGTGCCATGGGTCCTCGTATCGCCCTCGACCGGCCAGGACAAGAATGCGCGTCGTCACGACGCCGATCCTTTCACGGCACGCCAGGAGCACGCGGGGAGCGCTCAGGCGACGACGCGGACATCAGGCCGCGCTCGCCGAGGCGGCGCCGATCGAGACCACGCCCGGGGCGGGCCGGTTCAGCGCGGCCTGACGGGCTGACGCAGCACCGTGCGGAGCTTCTCGGGTGCCACACGCCGCGGATCACCGAGATAGATCTCGTGGTGGTCGCCGTTGAAGGTGAGGCCGTGCGCGGGCATGTACTCGTCGTGGAGGCGCGCCAGGGTCGGTGTCTCGTCGTCGTACGAGCCGATGTGCAGGATCTGCACGGAGCGGCCCTCGTGCGGCCTGATCAGGCGGACCGCGGCGAGCGCCGGGTTGGGCTTCTTCCGGGCGGTGTCCCCCGCGGCGCGGCCGAGCGCCGCGTCGTCGACCCAGTCGGGCTGCCAGATCATCACGGTCCACTCCCAGGCGTCCTTGTCCCGGCTGAGGAACACGCTCGGGTCGTCGGCGCGCCACAACGCCTCCAACGGTCCGACCACGTGGTCCCGGCCGTCCGCCTTGCCGGCGAACTTCAGCGTGTACGACACTCCGTACAGCGCCTCGACCGCGCGGGCGTAGGACTCCGAGGTGTTCGGATCACCTTTCCCGTCGACCGCGACGTAGCGGAAGCGGGGAACGTCCACCTCCGTGAAGTTCCGTGCGGATGGTGCGTAGAGCGTCTTGTACGCCGTCTTGACGTCGTACTTCGCCATGTCGTCCTCCTCGCCGAACGGCGCCGGCCGTGACCCGGTGCCGGCCTGTCGTTGTCGGGCGGGCGGCCGCCGCGGCTCACCGCAGCGGGTCGAACGCCCTGATCTCCTCCGGGATCCTGCCCGTCATGATCTGCGCCGCCAGCGCGCGGCCGGTCGCCGGGCCCAGCACCATCCCCCACATGCCGTGCCCGCCCGCCACGAAGACCCCTGACGCCGCCGTCGCTCCGACCAGTGGCAGGCCATCCGGCGTGACGGGGCGGGAACCGACCCAGACGTCCTTCCGGTCGTCCAGGTCCACCCCGCGCAGCAGGCCGCGCACGGAGTTGGCGATCGCCTCGACCCGCCGGGGGCGTGGCGGCTCCTGCGGGCGGCGGAACTCCATCGTGCCTGCCACCCGCAGCCGCCCCTGGTAGGGGGTGCAGGCCACGCGCCGCGCCGGGAAGTAGATCGGGTGGTCGACCGGTTCGCCCTCGACCGGGACGGTGAACGAGTACCCGCGTCCGGCCTGCACCCGGGTCCGCACGCCGAACCGCCGGGCCAGCTCCGGCAGCCACGCTCCGGTCGCGAGGACGACGACGTCCGCGGCCATCTCGTCGTGGTCCGCGACGATCACGCGGGCCCCGTCGCGCCGGCCGGCCTGCGCCGGGCGGACGCCGGTCACCGTCGCGTCCGCCACGATCTTCGCGCCTCGCGCGATCACCGCGCCGGCGAGCGCCTGTACGAACGGTCCCGGCTCGATGAACCGCTGCCCGCCGAGTTCCCAGACCGAGGTCACGGCCGGGGAGAGGTGGGGGCCGCCGTCGGCCACCTGCCGCAGCGGTACCTCCTGGCCGGCGGCCGCGACACCGGCCAGCTCATGCGCGAACGGTGCCACCTGCTTCTCGTCCTCGAACCCGACCACCCAGCGCGCCGGGTGGGTGTCGGCGTGCACGCCCTCGGCGACGAGTTCGTCGTAGGCGTCCAGCGCGAGCTCGTCGATCGGCGTGAGCGCTTCCATGGCGCGCCGCCAGGCACCGGGCGTGGCGTGCCGCATGAACCGGGCGAGGAAGGCCCACAGGCCGGCGTCCCAGCGGAACGGCACGGAGAGCGCGGCGTCCGGGTCGAGCAACGCGCGGGGGCCGTACGACCAGAGGGACGGGTCGGCGAGCGGCATCGCCATTCCGGGGGTGAGCCAGCCGGCGTTCCCCCACGACGATCCGGCGGCGACGCCGGTGCGGTCCACGACGGTCACGTCCACGCCGCGTTCTTGCAGGTGCCACGCGGTGGCCAGGCCGACCATCCCGGCACCGACGACGATCGCGGACTCGGGCGGGGCGGAAACGTACACGTGCAACTCCTCGGAACGATTCGGCGACGTCGGGCCCCCTGGTCGTCGAGTGCCTCGATGTTCCCATGCTCGGTGCCGGTTTCCCAGATCGCGCGCCACGCGTGTGAAGTCCCCGTGGAGGTCCGAGGGGGGCCGGAGTATCGCCAGAGGCCACGGGGAACAACTAAGGTCACTGGCGATGAGCAGCAGCATGGTCGAGCAGCCTCCGCCCCTCCGGATCCTCGTGGTCGGCGCCGGTCCGGCCGGGTCGGTCACGGCGATCGCACTGCGCCGCGAACTGCCCGGCGCCGAGGTGACCCTGATCGACAAGGCGGCGTTCCCGCGGGACAAGACGTGCGGCGACGGCATGGGGCCGGGTGCCCGGCGCATCCTGGAGAGCCTGGGCCTCAGCGACGTGTTCGAGCGCTTCAACACGCCGACCGGCGTCGCGATCACGGGTCCCGGCGGTGCGAGCGCCGCCATCGAGGACTCCACGATCGCCCACGGCGACTTCCGCGGCTACGTGGTTCCGCGCGTCGATCTGGACGAAGCTCTCAAGAACGCGGCCGTCGCGGCGGGCGCGAGGTTCCGCGAGGGCGTCTCGTTCAAGGGCATCGAGATGTCCGGCGGCGCCGTCGTCCGCCTCGAGGAGTCCGGCCGCGTGAGCGCCGAGCCGTACGACCTGGTGGTCGGGGCCGACGGCGCCTATTCCGCGGTGCGGCGAGCGCTCGGCGTCGACCGGCCGGCGAAGAAGCACACGATCATCGCCACGCGCGCCTACGCCACCGTCAGGCACCCCGATCTCGTGCTGCACGACACGCTGCGCTTCGACTTCATCGACGAGCTGCTGCCCGCCTACGGGTGGGTCTTCCCGCTGCCGGACCATCGGGCGAACGTCGGCATCGGCATCCCGGTGGACCTCCTGGCCGAACGGGACCGGAAGCTGGGCGACCTGTTCGACGTCTACGTCGCCGACCTGCGGCGTCGCGGCTTCGACATCTCCGACGTCGGCGCGCCGGCCACACATCAGCTGCCGCATGCCGGCGCCCGGCAGGCGATGACGGCCCGCCCGTACCCGGCCGTCCTGATCGGTGATGCCGCCGCGACCATCAACACGCTCTCGGGCGAGGGGATCTTCTACGCGATGGCCGCGGGGATCGAACTCGCGGAGCACCTCGCGGCGGCCCGGTCGGCCGGAGGCGATGCCGCGCTGCGGGGGCGCGGCGGGCTGGAGACGCTGCGCGGCTTCGAGCGGGCGTTCACCCGGCGGTTCGCCCGCCACCACCGCACGTGCGGTCTCGGGCAGCGCCTGATGCGGTCAAGCAGGTGGGCGCGCTTCACGATCGACTCGGTCGGCCAGGACCAGTCGGCGATGGCGACGGTGACGTCGATGATGTTCGACGAGGGGTCGGTCGGCCTGGGCCACGTCCTGCGGGCCGCGGTGCGCGGGACGATGCGCCGCTGAGTTCCGCACCCTCCTGACTTGCCTTGTGATGCGTGCCCGGCACAACGACGGCACCATGGCTTGGCCCTCACACAATGTCAGGCGGGAGAACTGAACTGTGTTGTCCATCGGAGCGTTCGCGCAGATCGGTCAGGTGACCCATCGCATGCTGCGGCACTGGGACCAGTCCGGTCTGCTCACGCCCGCACACATCGACGAGTTCAACGGAACCCGGTCGTACGACCCGTCCCAGCTCCCCCGCCTCCACCGGATCGTGGCCCTGCGCCAGCTCGGGTTCGGTCTCGAGGACATCTCGGCGATCCTCGCCGACGGCATCGAGACCGACCAGCTCGCCACGCTGCTCCGGCGACGCCGGACGGAACTGGACCGGGAACACGCGCTGGCGACCATCCGGCTCTCCGACGTGGAACGGCGGCTCCGCTTCATCGAGAAGGAGAAGACCATGTCCAGCATCGAGATCATCACCAAGGACCTGCCGGCGGTCCGCCTCGCGGCGCGCACCATCACGGTGCCCGTGCAGCAGACGGAGCTCCCCGGTGTCGTGGGGCCGGCCTTCGAGGAGATCGGCAAGATCCTGACCGCGGAGCACGGCCGGGGGAGCCTCGAGCGGCCGATCGCCATGTACGAGGAGGTCGAGGACGGGACCAAGGCCGTCGTCGGCTACGCCTACGACGGCGACCCGCTCGACGGCTTCGACATCGTCGAGCTGCCCGCCGTGCCCGACGCCGCCTGCACGGTGCACCTGGGGCCGATGCGAGGAGTCAAGGACACGTGGCTGGCCCTGCACGCGGAGATGGCGGAGCGCGGCTGGTCGCCGTCGGCCCCCTGCCGGGAGCTGTACATCCGGGCGGAGCGCGAGGACCAGTCGGACTGGGTCACGGAGCTCCAGCAGCCGGTGACGCGAGGTTAGTCCCGCGACGCGGGTGCGGGGACCCGCTCAGGTCACCGCGCCGACGTGCCAGGGGATGAACTCCTCGGCGCCGATCCCCAGGTCCTCGCTCACCGTGCGTTGACCCGACGCGACCGCGCGGATCCGGTCGAAGATCTGCCGCCCGACGTCCTCCACCGACGCCGTACCGTCCACGATGACGCCCGCGTTGACGTCCATGTCCTCGGCCATCACCGAGTACATCGGCGTGTTCGTGGCGACCTTGACCGAGGGCGTCGGGCGGCAGCCGAACACCGACCCGCGGCCCGTCGTGAACACGACGACGTTCGCGCCGCCCGCGACCATGCCGGTCACCGACACCGGGTCGTAGCCCGGGGTGTCCATGAACGTGAACCCTGCCTTCGGCGCGATCGGCTCCGCGTACTCGTACACCGCGGACAGGGGTGCGGTGCCGCCCTTGGCCACCGCGCCGAGCGACTTCTCCAGGATGGTCGTCAGGCCCCCGGCCTTGTTCCCCGGCGACGGGTTGTTGTCCAGCGTCCCGCCTCCTGCCGCGACATAGTCCCGCCACCAGTCGATGCGGTCCAGCAGACGCCGCGCGACCGCCGGGTCCGTGGCACGTGCGGTCAGCAGGTGCTCCGCCCCGTAGACCTCCGGGGTCTCCGCGAGCACGGAGGCGCCGCCGAGGGCCACCAACCGGTCCGACGCCCAGCCCAGTGCCGGGTTCGCCGTCACCCCGGAGTAGCCGTCCGACCCTCCGCACTCCAGCCCCAGCACCAGGTCCGAGACGTCGCACTCCGTGCGCTCCCGCGCGTTGACCCGCGGCAGCATCTCGCGCACGGCGGCCACGCCCGCGCGGACGGTCGCCCGCACGCCGCCCGACTCCTGGATGGTCAGGGACCGCACCACGGTGTCGGCCGGGATGGAGGCGAGCAGTCCGGCATCGACTCCGGTCACGGGGTCCGCACCCGGCTCGGACGCCGTGCCGGGTGCGCCCACCGCCGGCATGCCGAGGTCCACGCTCCGGCCCGAGCGGGCCGACAGCGCCGAGCCGGGGACCATCTCGCAGCCCAGGCCGAGCACCAGCAGGCCCGAGACGTTCGGGTGCGCGGCGTGTCCGCGCAGGGTCCGCAGCAGCATCCGGCCGCCCTCGGAGTCGGGCACCATCCCGCAGCCGCTGGTGTGGGTGAGGGCGATGACCCCGTCGACGTTCGGAAACTCCTCCAGGGCGGCTCCGCGGAACTGGTCGGCGATCATCCTCGCGGTCGTCGCCGAGCAGTTCACGCTGGTCAGGATCGCGAGGTAGTTGCGGGTGCCGACCCGTCCGTCCGCGCGCCGGTACCCGCGGAACGTGGGTCTCGGCGCGTCGGCGGGCCGGGCGGCGCCGATGGCAGGCCGGGTGGCCTCGGCAGGCCGGGCGGCGCCGACGGCGAGCCGGGTGGCCTCGGCAGGCCGGGTGGCCTCGGCGGGCCGCCCGGTGTCGACGTGCCGCACGGTCTCCGCGGGCCGCGCGGGCCGCGCGGTCTCCGCGTGGCGGAGCGCCAGGGCGGCCTCGTCGTCGAACGCGAGGTTGTGGCCGTGGACGTGGTCGCCCGGTGCGATGGCAGACGTCGCGAGACCGATCGCCTGCCCGTACTTGCGCACGGGCGCCCCCGGGCCGACGTCGGACACGGCGATCTTGTGGCCGCGCGGCACGGCCCGCTCCCCGACCGTCATGACGGCACCACCACCGCCGACCGTCTCGCCCGGGGCGAGGTCCCGCAGCGCGATCGCGACGTCGTCGCCCTCGTTCAGAACCAGGAGCTCTGCCTCCACTACCCATCCCTTTCGCGAGACCGCGTAGCGGTCGGTCGTACCCGGCACCCGTTGTGCGGTGCCGGTTGATCAGTGGCGCGGGACCCGCCCGCCGGCGTCGGGAGCGCGTCCCCTTCCCCTCGGCGGCCGGGCACCCGTGAGTCGACCACGCGAGCGCGGGGGTGTGCGACCGCATGCCGGGTGGCCGGCCCCTGAGGGACCGGCCACACGGCGTCCGACCGGCCACGCGGCATCCGATCGGCAACCCGGCGTCCCCCAGGGCGCCCGGCATCCTCCGGGGCCCCCGGCGTCCGGTCGGCGCCGCCGCACCTGCGGGGAGCCCGCCGTCGGGCGACGTCAGCCGGCGATCGCCGCGCCGACCTCCTTGACGAACATCTCCGCCGCTTCCTGCGGAGTCATGCGTTCGAAGATCACCTCGGTGTTCACACGCTCCATGATGTCCTGCATCTCGGCGGAACCGTTCGGCGGCACCGTGGACGCGTCGACGATCTCGTCGCTGAGATCCGCCATGAACTCGGCGACCTGCTGGTCGGCGTCGGTCAGTTCGTCGGCGATCACGTCACGCATGTCCGTGTTCGCGGGCAGGCCCCGGTCGGTGAGATTGATCTTCGCGGCCTCCTCGGAGTTGAGCAGGAAGTCCACGAACTTCGCCGCGGCGTCCGGGTACTCGGTGGACGCGGACACGGAGTAGAACATGGCCGGCTTGTAGTACATGCCGGTGCGCTCGAACTCGCTCTCGCCCGGGTACCGGAGCAGCTGGATGTCCTCGCCCGACGCCTCGGACAGCGCCCCGAGCTGGTTCGACCAGAAGGACGACATGCCGCCCACGTTGGTGCCCACCAGCGAGCCCTCGGGGCCGGCGTGCTGGTACTCGATGGTGCGCGTGGCATCCGGCTGGCCGCCACCGTGCATCAGGTCGAGCGAGGTCTGGAAGAACTCGGCGACCGTCTCCTCCGACACCCCGAGCTCACCGTCCGGGGTCCAGAGGCTCTCGCCCTTCTGGCGGGCGAGGATGTTCAGCCCGGCCTCGTTGAAGCCGTAGTCCTGAGTGCCCCAGACACCGTCGCCGGCGCCCTTGGACACCTCGTCGGCGATCTCGACGTAGTCCTCCCAGGTCCACGTCGTGTCGTCGGGCAGGTCGACGCCGGCCTCCTCGAAGACGGCCGGGTTGGCGACCATCGCGTAGGCGTTGATGCCGGTCGGGAGGGCGTACTGGGTGCCGTCGATCTGGCCCCCGGCGAGGATGCTCCCGTCGATCTTCGAGGTGTCGATGTCGAGCCCGCCCAGGTCTGCGAGGACGCCACGGGTCGCGTAGTCGGAGACGTAGCGCTCCTCCTGCGTCATCACGTCCGGCGTGTCACCGGCGGCCACGGCGGTCGAGAGCTTGTTCCAGTACCCGTCCCAGTCGGTGAAGTCCGGGACCACGGTGATGTCCGGGTTCTCCGCCTCGAACGCGTCGATGATCTCCTGGGTCGCCGCGTGCCGCTCGTCGGACCCCCACCATGCGAAACGGATCTCGCACGGGCAGTCCTGGGCCTCGACGTCGCCGCCACCGCCGGCGCCGGAATCACCGCCGCACGCGGACAGGATCAGGGCGGTGGCGGCGGCACCCGCCGCCACCGCGGCTCCACGCCGGCCACGCTGGTTGATTGAGGTGCGCATTTCTCTCCTTCTCGATGACGAGACGTCGTCGTTTCGGTCGTT
Source organism: Myceligenerans indicum (assembly GCF_016742955.1). Lineage (GTDB taxonomy): Bacteria > Actinomycetota > Actinomycetes > Actinomycetales > Cellulomonadaceae > Myceligenerans > Myceligenerans indicum. Next base: position 53,218 of record NZ_JABBYC010000017.1, read on the forward strand.
CGGAGGTTCGGGGGGGGTAGGAGGTACACAGGGTCAGGCCCATGCGCCCGGGGGCGCGGAGGGCCTATTTGATGCCCGTCGTGGCGATTCCCTTGACCAGATACTTCTGGCCGAAGAGGAACACGAGGAACACCGGGATCAGGGAGACGATCGACATCGCGAACAGCGCGCCCCACGAGCTCTCACCCGTCGAGTCGACGAAGGTCCGCAGTGCGATCGGCACCGTGTACATGTCGGGCTTGGTGAGGAAGATCAGCTGGCTGAAGAAGTCGTTCCAGGCCCAGATGAAGGTGAAGATCGCCGTGGTGGCCAGGGCCGGGACCGCGAGCGGCATCATGATCTGCCAGTAGATGCGCAGGTGCCCGGCGCCGTCGATCCGCGCGGCCTCGTCCAGCTCGCGCGGGATCCCCCGGAAGAACTGGACCATGAGGAAGATGAAGAACGCGTCGGTGGCCAGCAGTTTCGGCACGATCAGCGGCAGGAACGTGTTGATCCATTCCAGCGTGGAGAACATCACGTACTGCGGCACGATGATCACGTGGATGGGCAGCATGATCGTCATGAGCATGATGGCGAACCAGAAGTTGCGGCCCCGGAACTTCAGGCGGGCGAACGCGTAGGCGGCCAGCGAGCACGACACGAGGTTGCCCAGCACGCAGCCGAGCACCACGATCGCCGAGTTGAGCAGGTACCGGCTGAACGGATGCAGCAGGGCGCTCCACCCGTCGGTGTAGTTGGACAGGTCCACGTCGGTGGGGATCAGCCCGGGCTCACGGAAGATGAGCGCGTTCGGCTTGACCGAGCTCGCCAGCATCCACAGCAGCGGGTACAGCATCACGAAACCGAAGGCGACGAGACCGGCGTGCTTCAGGCCGCTCGCCACGGTGGACCGGACACGACGGACGGTGCGGCCGGCGCGCGAGGCGCGACCTTCCGGGGACGACGCCGGCTCGGCGAAGGTGACCTTCGAGGGCGTGGCGAGATCAGTCATCGTAGTGAACCCAATACTTCGAGGCGAGGAAGTTGACGAGCGTCATCCCGCCGATGATCAGGAGCAGGAACCAGGCCATGGCCGACGCGTACCCCATGTCGAGGTCCGCGAAGCCTTTCCGGTACAGGTAGAGCGTGTAGAGCAGGGTCGAGTCGGCGGGACCGCCGTTCCCGCCGCTCACGACGAACGCCTGGGTGAAGTTCTGGAAGGCGTTGATCAGCTGGAGCACCAGGTTGAAGAACACGATCGGCGTGAGCATCGGGACGGTGATCGACCAGAACTGCCGCAGCCGTCCCGCCCCGTCGATGGAGGCGGCCTCGTAGTACATCCGGGGTATCTGGCGCAGCCCGGCCAGGAAGATCACCATCGGCGCGCCGAACGTCCAGACGTTGAGGATGATCAGGGTGTTCAGTGCGTAGTCGGGGTGCGACACCCAGCCCGTGCCCTCGATCCCGAAGAACGCCAGCACCTGGTTGACCAGGCCGTCGGCGCCGAAGATCTGGCGCCACAGGATGGCGATCGCGACACTGCCGCCGAGCAGCGAGGGCAGGTAGTAGACGGAGCGGTAGACCGCCAGGCCGCGCATGCCCTTGTCGAGCACGAGCGCCAGCGCGAGCGCCGCGGCGAGCTGGAGCGGTACCGACACGAAGACGTAGGTGAACGTGACCTTGAGCGACTGGATCAGCCGCGGGTCCTCGAACATCCGCACGTAGTTGTCGAGGCCCACCCAGGTGGGCGACGACAGCAGGTCGTAGTCCGTGAAGGACAGGTACAGCGACGCGGCCATGGGACCGGCCGTGATGAGGAACAGCCCCGCGAACCACGGGGCGAGGAAGAGCGCGGCCATGCGGCCGTCGCCCTTGCGTCGCTCACCCGCGGCCCTCCGCGTGCTCGCGACCTCTTGGATCACGCTGGACATTCCGCCCTCCGGTCATCGTCGACCTCTTGCCTCCCGCAGCGGGCGCGATGAGGGGCTCATTCGCGACCACGCACCGGGAAACCGGTTGCCGTGCCAGAACGTACCACATGAGGAACCGGTTTCCCATGGTGTACCTTCGCCACGTGAACATCAGGCGCCCAGCAGTGACGATCGGCGACGTGGCCGCAGCGGCGGGTGTCTCGCGCGCCACCGTGTCGCGGGTGATGAACGGCCGCAGCACCGTCGCCCCGGACATCGCCGAGCGGGTACGCGCGGCCGCCGAGTCGCTGAGCTACCGGCCCAGCACCGCCGCCCGCAACCTCGCCCTCGGCCGCACGCGAACCGTCGCCCTCGTCATGCCAGACGTCGGCAACCCCGTCTTCCAGCAGATCCTGCACGGTGTCATGGCCGCCGCCGGCCAGGACGGCTACCGCGTCCTCGTCGCGGACACGGCGGAGGACGAGAGCCAGGAGGCCGCGATCGCACTCGAGGCACGGCTGCGCTGCGACGCCCTCGTCCTCGTCTCCCCGCGCATGTCCGACGACGACCTCGCGCGGCTCGTGCCCGACGTCGAACCCGTCGTCGTGCTGAACCGTCAGGTGCCCCGGCTGCCGGCACAGGGCGGCGATCCCGCGCTCGGCACCGCCGCGCCGAGCCTCGTCGTGGACTACGAGGACGCGGCGACCCAGGTGATCGAGCACCTCGTGGGCCTCGGCCACCAGCGGCTGGCCTACCTGGCAGGCCCCCGGGCCTCCGCGTCGGACGCCCAGCGCCGCGCCGGGATCCTGCGTGCGCGCGAGCACCACCCGGGGCTCGACGTGCAGGAGATCCCCGCGGGTCCCGACATCGCAGCGGGTCACGCGGCAACGGGCGCCGTACTCGCAGGCCGCGCGACGGCCGCCGTCGCCTTCAACGACCTGGTCGCGTTCGGCCTGCTCGCCGGGCTGAACGAGGCAGGGGTCGCCGTGCCCGCCGACGTCTCGGTGGCGGGTTTCGACGACATCGACCTCGCCCGCTACGCGACGCCCGCGCTCACGACTGTCGCCGTACCGCAGTCGGAGCTCGGCCGTCACGCCTGGAAGGAGCTCGCCGCAGTGATGGACGACGATGCCCAGCCTGCCCGGTCCGCCCGCTTCACGACCCACCTCGAGGTACGCGCCAGCACCGGCCCCGCGCCGGTCGGGCCCGAGCGCGTGCACGCGACCGATCGCGCCGTCCCCGCCCCCGGTGAGGGCTCCCCGGACGCCGCCGCGGCGGCTCCGGGCGGCGCCCCGCCGCCTGCGGAGAGCTCCCTGACCTGGGAGGACGAACAGGATGCGGTGGTCCTGCACGGGCCCGCCGGTACGCCGCTGGCGCGCCGCGAGACGGGCGAGCGGATTCCGCCCGTCCACGCTCCACGGCCCTACCTGCACCCCGTGCACACGCTCGGGGGGACACCACTGACCGACTCCGGCCCGGTGGACCACCGCCACCACTACGGCGTGGGGATGGCCGTCGCGGACGTCAACGGTACGAGCCACTGGGGCGGCCGGACCTTCATCGAGCACGTGGGTCCGACCCTGCTGCAGAACCACGGGCGCCAGGTCGCGCGGGACGTGCGGCCGGACGGCGCCACCCTCACCGAGACGGTGGCCTGGCTCGACGAGCACGGCGGACAGCAGCTCGTCGAGGACCGTCGCGTCACGGCACGGCTGCTGGACGCGGGCGGCCCCGCGAGCGGAGGCACCCCTGCGGGCGGTGGAGACGCCGTCTCGGGCAGCCCGGCGCATCCCGGCTGGGTGCTCGACTGGCGTTCCGTCCTGCACGCCACGGACGGCCCGCTGGAGATCCGGTCGCCCGCCACCAACGGCCGCCCCGGCGCCGGATACGGCGGGCTGTTCTGGCGGCTGCCGATCGCGGACGAGACGCGTGTGCTGTCGGTCGGCGGCGAGGGGGAAACCCTCGCACACGGCAGCAGCTCGCCCTGGCTGGCGTTCGTGCAGCGGCACGGCGACCGCCCCACCACCCTGGTGCTGGCTCAGCCCGGGCCGGTGCGGCCCTGGTTCGTGCGTTCCGCCGAGTACCCGGGCGCCTGCCCAGCGCTGGCCTGGGACGCCCCGCTGCTCGTGCCCGACGGCGGATCGGTGCAGGTCGGCCTGGTCGCGGCACTGTTCGACAGCGAGCTCGGCCCGACCGAGGCGGCCGCGGTGGCGGAGGAGATCGCATGACGCGGCCCGACGCGGCGAACGTGGGCGCCGGGACCCGGACCGTAGGCCCGGCCGAGGCGGACGGCACGCCAGGCGTCACGCGGATCGCCGTCGTCGGCGTGCACGGGCACGGGGCGTCGCACGTGCGGCGCGTGAGCGAGCTGGAGGCGCGGGGCAGGGCGGAGCTGACGGCCGTCGTCGACCCGCGCGAGCCCGAGGCGGCGATGCTCGGGGAGTCGCGGGCCCGGTGGTTCGCGAGCCTGGGCGACCTGCTGTCGCAGGGCGCACTGCCCGACGTCGTCATCCTGTCCACACCGATCCACACGCATCTTCCGCTGGCACAGGCGGCCATGGAGGCCGGGATCGACGTGCTGCTGGAGAAGCCGACCGCGGCGTCGCTCGCCGAGCACGAAGCGCTCGTCGCCGCGGCCGCGCGGACCGGGCGACGCTGTCAGGTCGGCTTCCAGACGTTCGGTTCGCACGCGCTGCCGGCGGTGTCGCGGATGGTCGAACGCGGGGAGATCGGGGAGGTCACCGGGATCGGCGCGGTCGGCGCGTGGGTGCGCACGGCCTCGTACTGGGAGCGGTCGGCATGGGCCGGGCGCCGGCACCTCGACGGTCACGACGTTGTCGACGGCGTCGTGACCAACCCTCTCGCACATGCCGTGGCGACGGCGCTGCACGTCGGCGGCGCGCGCCGGGCCGAGGACGTCGCCTATGTGGACACGGACCTGTGGCGGGCGAACCCGATCGAGGCCGACGACACGTCGTCGGTCCGGGTGGTCGCCTCGGACGGGACGCGGTACGGGTTCGGGCTGACCCTCTGCGCCGACGAGCGGACCCCGGCACGGGTGATCGTCTACGGGACGGCAGGGACGATCACGCTGGAGTACGAGTTCGACAGGGTGCTGCTGCGCACCGGGTCCGTGACGGCCGAGAAGGAGTACGGCCGGACGCCGCTGCTGGAGGATCTGCTGGACGCGCGCCGGACGGGTGGTCCGCTGCTCTGCGACGTCACCGACACCGGGGCGTTCATGAGGGTCCTGGACGCGGTGCGGACCGGCCCGGAGCCGCGCGAGATCGTGGTGGGAGGGCTTCGCGGGCCGGGCGAGGCCGAGGGACCCGGCAGGGGCATCGTGGAGTGGCGCGGCGAGGGCGACGGCCGGTGGCCCGTCGTCCGCGACGCCGAGCACTGGTGCGAGCAGGTGGCCCGGACCCAGAAGACCTTCACCGAACTCGCCGCTCCCTGGACCCGCTGACCCTCTGAGCCTCCCGACCCGCTGCTCGCCGGTCGAGAACGACATTCTGGTGGATGGGTACGCTCCCATCCACCAGAATGTCGTTCTCGGCCAGTGGCCGGCGGAGCCGCCGGGGGGCAGCAGGGGGCCGGGGGCGGCGGGTGTCAGCACACGTTGAGGCTCGCGTTGCCCGTGATGTTCCAGGTGATGTTCTCGCCGCAGGGCGACTCGCGAACGCTCGTGGTGTCCACTCGGGCCGTGACGGTGACGTCACGGGTGTTGGCGAACTCGCTCCGGGCGGCGACGCGGACCTCTCCGCCGCCGTTCACCGTCCCGCCGTCGATGCGGTAGTTGTAGCAGTTCTCGATGAGCACCGCGTTGTTGCCGTTGTTCGCGAGGTCGATGCTGCGGATCTGCACCCCGCCGGACTCGGAGACGCAGAAGACCCCACGCCCGCCGCCGGCCGAGGGAAGCGGGTGAAACGGTTACGCCCCGTTCGGGTGCCGACATCCCTGCGCCTGCCCGGCCGCGCACCCCTGCGAACCCCGGCAGTCCGGGGTGCGGAGGGGTGTATCACAGGGCGAGGCCCTGCCGGTAGGCACGTCACCCCCGGCAGGGCCCCGAGAGCCCTCGGCCGGGCGTCACCGGCCCGGCGTCACCGGCCCGGCGTCACCGGCCCGGCGTCACCGGCCCGACGTCCTCGGCGCGGCGCCATCGGCCGACGTCCTCGGCCCGGCGCCACCACCGGCGCAACGCCCACCTGTCGTCACCGGCACGGCGTCACCGCACCCCAGGCACCGTGGACGTCAGACCCGGGTTCCGCCCCGAGCGTCCACCAGTAGGCCACGTGGTTCACGCCGCCGTAGGAAACGGCGTCGCCCCTGGTGTAGACCTGACCGGAGACCCACGCCGGGGCGCACTCCTCGACCGGAGGCATGGCGGCCGGGCCCAGCGCCACCCACGGCCCCCACCAGGAGCCGTCGGCCGGGGCGTCGCCACGGGTCCACCACCGCGCCTGGTAGGCGATCCCCTGGTGGGAGACCACGTCGCCGGCCGTGTAGATGCCTGTCGGATACCACGGCGCGACGGGAACGACGTCGGGCAGCAGCTCGATCTCGGTCGGGTCGGCGAGGCCTCGCAGACGCGCACCGGTGTCCGACGGCGCGAGGTCCGTCAGCTCGTACAGGCCGTGCATGACGACGGACCCGTCCGGACCGATCTCCGGTCGCAGTCCCGCCGCGTCGGTCGACACGAACCAGTCCGGGGTGACCTCGGCGGGACGGTCGCCCGGCTCGCCGGCCGCGACGCCGTCGAAGTAGTTCGACGGGTCGGACAGGAGCGAGGTGTCTTCCTGCTTCAGGTCGATGTCGTCGGCCAGCGACGCCTGCCAGGACAGCACGCCGGCCGCCCGGTAGTCGGTGCTGCTCGCGGCTGTCTTGAGCTGCACGTTCATCGCGCTCCTGGACGTCGAGGCCAGGCCGTTGCCCACGCTCGTGACATTCTCCAGCCGCACGTCCGGGCCGGAGTTGGACGTCACGCCCTTGCCCAGGTTCCCGAAGGAGACCGAGTTGCGCAGGATGTGCGCGCCCGGCATCGACTCGCCGCCCAGCTTGAACCCGTTGCCCTCGCCGAGGTCGGTCAGACCGTCGTCGGCGGCGAGCCAGCCGTTGTCGTAGGCGACCGAGTCCTCCACCGTCACGACCCCGATCGGACCGGTGGTGGACTTCGCGTACAGGTCCCAGCCGTCGTCGATGTTGTGGTGGGCGATGCTGTGCCGGATGACGTTGCCCTCGCCCACGGTCAGCTTCACGCCGAAGCCGTCCGCGTCGTTGCCCAGCGGGTCACGGTTGTCGTGCGACTCGCACGAGACGACGAGGTTGTCCGACGGCCACATCTGGGGCGGCTCGGCCGACAGACCCGAGATCTGCAGGCCCGTGTCCTGGTTGTGGTGCGACTCGATCTTCTCGATCACGTTGTGGTTCCCGCTGATGTGCAGCGGCTTGCGGTAGCCCTGGGACCGGGTGATCTCCAGGTCGTAGAGATGCCAGTGGTCGCCGCGCAGCCAGATGCCGCCGGTCTCGGACTCCGACAGGTCCAGCACCGCGCGGGTGCCCGGCTGGGACATGAGCGTGATCGGGGCGTCGGCGGTACCGTCGCGGCCGCGCTCGATGACGACGGCCTCCTGCGGGTGGTAGGTGCCGCCGGCGAGCACGATCTGCTGGCCGGGCTGCGCGTAGGCGACCGCGGTGTGCAGGTCGAGCGGGGCGTTCGCGGTCCCGTCGCCGCCCGGGTCACCGTTCGGCGCCACCCGGATCGCCTGACCGGGCTCGCCGTAGGAGCGTGCGGTGAAGGTCAGGTCGAGCTCGACCGGGTCCAGCGACTCCAGTTCCTCGCGTTCGCCGAACTGCGGCTGCTCCGCGTCCGGCACCAGGGTCGCGGTGAAGTCGTTGGTACCGCGCACCAGGTCGAGGGGCACGACCGTCCGTTCGCCGGGGACCACGTCCAGCCCGTCGGCCACCACCTCGCCGGCCGCGTCCGTGACCCGCGCCTCGCCGTACACGTTGGAGGTGAGCGGGACATCGATCGAGTCACCGGGTGTGGTGCGTGTGACGTCCGCGTTCAGCTCCGGCGTGACGTACACCGGCGGCGGGTCCTGCGCGGGTTCGTCGTCGTCCGGGTGGATCGTCTCGAACGACCAGTCGGTCACCGTGACCTTGATCTTGCGCGCCGCGAACAGGCCGACGTAGAACACGCCGTCGTCCTGCGTCAGCAGCAGGTCCGGGTCGTACTCGATGACTTCGGTGTCCTCACCGTCGTGGTGCCAGGTGGCGTGGAATCCGGTGTTGGACCGGCGCAGCGTGAGCTCGTAGTCGTCCCCTGCCTGGAAGCGGGGCGGATTGGCGTTCCCACCCTCCTCGTAGCCGTCCTTGTAGTCCCAGTCGAACGCGCGCGAGTCGGTCATGTCGCGGTCCGGGGAGCTCTGCGTGGGCGGGCCGGTGTAGCCGCGCACGAACTTCGCGCCCGGTGTGCCGTAGCGGACCCCCTCCTCGCCGTCCAGGCCGAACCGGTACTTGGCCACGGACGCTCCGGCGGAGTTCATGTACCGCGCCGAGGTGTCGTTCGGGACGAGGTCGTCCACCGCGACGATCCCGAACCCGGACTGGTTGTCCTTCGACGCCGAGTCGTCGACGTGGAAGGTCGCGCTGAGCGTGAAGTTCTCCGTCGCGGGGTCGACCGCCGTGTAGCGGTACCAGAACCCGTCCTCCGAGTCGGCAGCCTTGCCGGAGTTGGCCAGCGCGTCGAACGTGATCGAGCCGTCCCCGTTCTCCAGGACCTGGCCGCCGGACCCGACACCGATGTGCGCGGTCTGCCAGCGTTCCACGGCGTCGGCGACGGCGAACTCGACGGGTCCGGACGCCGCGGAATCGCCACCGCGGTGCGCGACGACACGAGCCTCATAGGTCTCGCCGACGGACAGCCCGCCGACCTCGGCCGACGTGCCGGTGATGCCGTCGGCCGCCGTGGTGAACCCCCCGGAACCCTGCCGGACCTCGACCGAGTAGGTCTCCGCCTCCGCGACCGCGGCCCATTCGATGGTGACCGTGCCCTGCGTGCCCGAGACCGCTGTGGTGAGGATGCCCGAGATCTCCGGGAGCGCGAGCGGGAGCGAGAACTCCGGCGTCCCCGCGGGCTCCGAGACGAGCGGCTCGGGCTCGCCCGATCGGGTGAGCGAGACCTGCACCGAGTAGGTGCCGGACGACGGCGGCTCGACGGCGAGCGTTCCTGTCGCACCGTCGTCAGCGGTGAAGGCCTGGTCGACGACGTTCCCGTCGGCGTCGCGGAGAGCCGCACGGGCGAGGTCGCCGCCGTCCGGACCGACCGTTCCCGTGTAGGCGACCAGCAGCCGGGACGGGTCGTCCGGGTCGACCACGACGTCGTCGACCACGGGTGACGCGACCTCCGTCCAGGCCGTGCGGCCGGTGTCCGGCTCGACGTCGAGCTCGGCGTAGAACACGTTCACGCCCGAGCTGGGCGAGGCGAGCCAGTAGGTCCCGTCCGCGGGGACGGTGAGCACCTCGGTGGCGACGGGCACGCTGTCGCTGTCGGCGGCGGCGACGACACGGTCGACCTCCGTCCAGGACGCGTCGTAGAGCGCGAGCGCCCGGTCCGAGGTGCCGCTCCCGCTGCGGGCGTGCACCGTGACCTCCGTGCCGGCGGTGGCATCGAACCGCAGCGACCGCTCGGCGGCGGCGCCCGAGCCGTTGAGCTTGAGCCGCTGGGAGTAGACGTCGCCGCGGTCGGACGTGCGGTCCGCGGCGTCCACGGTGACCGCCTTGGCGCCGGACGCCATGATCGTGAAGGCCCCCGAGACGACGTCGCTGGTGGTGATGCTGCCCGGCGAGAGGTCGTCGGCGACGAACGCGGTCGCGGGGTCGGCCTCGGCCGGTGCGACGGCGCCGGCCAGGACCAGCGCCGATGCGGCGACGGCGGTCAGTAACGTGCGAGGTCCTACGCGTGTTCGAGACATGATCTCCTCATCGAGATGCGTGGCTACGGCACCCGCCACCCGCCGTCGCGCACCTCGCGACCGCCTGGGAAACCGGTTTCCGGTACCGTGGCACGAAACCCCCCAACTGCGCAAGAGAGACTTTCGGAAGGCGCGGCCCTGAGAAACCGCGCGGGTAGGCCGGCCGCCGGTGCGGTCGGGGCCGCTGGTGCGGTCGGGGCTTGCGCGCGTGGTCGGGGCTTGCGCGCGTGGTCGGCAGAACAGGGGCAGGGCCGAGGCGGCAGGGAGGAGCTGCCGCCTCGGGCCCGGTCAGATGCTCAGGTCGAGGTCCTGGAGGCGGATCGGCTCCCCCGTCTCCAGGGACGCGTTGCCGGCGTAGCCCACCGCCGAGGCGAGGATTCCGTCGCGGTACCCGGCGGCCCGGCCGAGCCGGTCCGGCTCAGCGGACGGTGCGAACACGTCACGCAGCAGCAACGTGTCTCCGCCCCCGTGGCCACCGGGTCCGACGGCCACGATCGGCCGCTCCTCCGCCCTCTCCCAGTGCCGCTGCACCACGAGGCGCTCGCCCGCCGGGCGCACGAGGTCCTCCGCCTGTGCGTCGGTGGCACTCGGGTCGAGGATCGCCGCGCCCGCCTCGGAGAACTCGACCGAGCCGCGCTCCACCACCTCGAGCTCCGCCCGCCCGCGCGTCCCGTTGACCACGACGCGGTAGCCCTCCCAGGGCGAGTGCGCCGTGAGGGAGTAGCTCATCGTGGCCCCGCTCGCGTACTCGACCACGAGGCTGAGCGTGTCCTCGGTGGTGATCCCGGCGTCGAACACGGACCGGTTGCGGACGTAGCCGTCGTGGGCCTGCGCCTGGGGGCCGTAGAGCCCGGAGAGCCACTCGTTCTTGTCGAGGTCGAGGTGCCACGGGTCGACGCCGCCCTCCTTCAGCGCCCGCTCGGTCTGCGTGGGCTCGTAGCCGTCCGCATGACCGGCGTCGTCGCCGTAGAACATGCGGCCACCGGCCGCGAAGACCCGGCGCGGGACGTCACCGATCCACCAGTTGACCAGGTCGAAGTGGTGGCTGGACTTGTGCACCAGCAGGCCCCCGTTGTTCACCTTCTCGCGGTGCCAGCGCCGGAAGTAGTCGGCCCCGTGCACGGTGTCCAGCGCCCAGTCGAAGTGCACGGACAGCACCCGCCCGATCTCGCCCGACGCGATGACCTCACGCAGCGCGGAGTTCCGTGGCGCGTACCGGTAGTTGAAGGTCATCACGAGGTCGCGCCCGGTCTCCGCGACCGCGTCGACGATCTGCCGCGCCTGGTCCGCGTGCGCCGCGATGGGCTTCTCGACGACGACGTCGGCCCCGGCGCGCAGCGCGCGGCTGACCAGTTCGCCGTGGGTGCGGTCGATCGAGGTGACCACGACCCGATCCACGCGCTCGGTCTCGATCACCTTCTCCAGGTCGTCCGGGTGGTACACCGGGCGCTCCCCACCGACCGCGGCCGCCACTCGCGCCTCGTGGAAGGCGGCCCGGACCGGGTTGGGCTCCACCCAGGCGACGATCTCGCCGTCGGCGGCGTGCGCCCCGATCAGCGCGTCGATGTACATGGCGGCGCGATGCCCCGTCCCGACGACCGCGTAGCGAGCGCGGCCCTCCGGCAACGGTCCGTCGATCGGTGCAGGAGTGTGGGTGGACCCGGTGATCGGCTCGGTGGTGGGGTCGTTCGGTGTGGGTGCGGGCCGCTCGGCTGCCGGTTCGGGCATGGTGGGCTCCTCGGAGTCGTCATCGACGGGAAGATCTGTGACAGACAGGATCGCCTGACGACGATACCCAGCCATCGACCATTTGGAAAGCGCTTGCCCTGCTGGTGTCGCCGCGTGACACGGCACGGACGGCGCCCATGACCGCAGCCACGCCGAGTGGGCCGAGTGGCCCCACAGCTCCTGGCCGGCCCCGTCACGGGACGGGCCGCGCAACTCGCCAGTACCCTCAGGACCCATGTCGAACATTCCGGGCGATGCCACGTTCGTGCAGGTCGCCACGACCTTCGATGCCGAGAAGGACGCGGAGGACCTCGCCGGGTCCGTGGTGGAGGCGCGACTCGCGGCATGCGCACAGATCGACGGTCCGATCCTCAGCATGTTCCGCTGGGAAGGCGCGATGCAGAAGGAGAGGGAGTGGCGTGTCACGTTCAAGACGACTGCCGCCCTCGCCGAGCCCCTCACGGAGCGCATCGTGAGCGAGCACCCCTACGACGTCCCGGAAGTCGTGGTGACTGCCCTGATCGGCGGCCACCGGGACTACCTCGACTGGATGGAGGACGAAACCCGTCGCGGGTGAGGACGCCGCGCGGCACGGCGGGATGCGGGCCGGGTCTCCTCACGGCGCGCATCCCACCAGCGGCGAACACGTTGCCGGTCAGTGCCTCGACACGGGGCTCCGCCACCGGCCGCCCGTGGGAACGTCACGCACCGGCTCGTCGAGGTCGAGCGTGCTCAGGTCGACGGGTTCCAGGACCAGCGGCCGCCCGCCGGACGCCGCGCGGGCGATCCGCTCCTCCGTTCCCGGCTCCACCGAGACCTCCAGACCGAATTCCACGCACATCGCGCGCAGCTCGCTCTCGTACCGCTCGCCCATGGCGGCGTCGTGGCCGCGATACGTCCAGGCGATGAGGTGCGCGGGCGCGAAGATCCTCGCGCCCGCACCACAGCGGCGGCAGGACATCGGCGCGCCCGGACGGCGGAACCGGGTGGTCCGGTGCCCGCGGGGACACACCCCGATCCACGGACCGTCCAGCGTGGGTGCGTTCGGGTCCACGTACCGGAGCCCGGAACACCCGATCTCCCGGGCCTTCTCCCGCCACCGAGCGCCGTGCCCCGCCTCAGGCCCCGCGAGTGCGTGCGCGATCTCGTGCAGCACCGTGTCGCGGACCTCGCTCTCGTCGTAGACCGTCGCGAGCGGGGCCGAGAGGCTGATCCGGCGCCGCGCGAAGTGACACATGCCGGCGCGGCGCTTCGCGTCGTCGTACTCGAACCTCCAGCCTGCCAGTCCGTGCCGGCTCATGAGGTCCCGCGCCAGGTTCCGTGCCTCGACCAGATTCATGCCTGCCCCCTTGATTCGTCGCCGCCCGGGCCGTCCGGACGACATCGAACCTAGGAAGGCTGGCTGACAGCCAGGAGGAGTTATCCACAATTCCCAGGTCAGGGCGGTGCCGCACCGTCATCGCGACGGGGTGACGATCACCTCGCCCGCCCAGGTGAAGCCTCCACCGAACCCGAACAGCAGCGCCGGTACTCCGGCGGGGATCTTGCCGGCGTGCCACCACTTGGACAGCCCGAGCGGGATCGAGGCGGCCGACGTGTTCCCCGACTCGGTGATGTCGGTGACCACGACCTTGCCCTCCAGCCCGAGCGCCTTCGCCAGCGGCTCGATGATCCGCAGGTTCGCCTGGTGCGCCACGAGCACCTCGATCTCGTCGAGCCCCAGTCCCGCCGCCTCGACCGCACGCCGGGCCCGGTCCGCCGCCCGCATGATCGCCCACTTGAAGACGGCACGGCCGTCCTGTGCGAACTTGTCCTGGGGGGCCTCGATCAGCACCGCGGGGGTGATCTCCGGCTCCGAGCCCCACACCACCGGCCCGACCCCGGGCTCGTCGGCCGCCTGCAGCACGGCCGCACCGGCGCCGTCGGCGGTGAGGATGCAGGTGGACCGATCGGACCAGTCCGTCACGGCGGTGAGCTTCTCCGCGCCGACGACGACGGCGTTGCGCGCGCTGCCGGCCCGGATCGACTGGTCGGCGAGCCCCACGGCGTAGGCGAACCCGGAGCAGGCGGTGTTGACGTCGATGACGGCGGGGCCGACGACGTCGCGCAGGTCTGGCGTCTCCTCGCCTTCCGGGGTGCTCGCTCCCAGCGGGAACCCGGTCCGCAGCGCGTACGCGACGCGGCCGGCGGTGTTCGGGGAGCGGTCCATGGCCGTGGTGGTGGCGACGACCACCAGGTCCACGTCCTCGTGCGTCAGACCGGCATCCGCGAGCGCATGTCGCGCCGCGGAGGTCGCCATGTCGGCGACGGTGACATCGTCGTCCGCCACATGACGGGTCACGATCCCGGTGCGTGAGCGGATCCATTCGTCGTTCGTCTCGACGAGCTGTGCGACATCGTCGTTGGTCATGATCTTCGCGGGCTGGTGGTGCCCGAGACCGATGATCCGGGAGCCGGCGGCGCCGGCGGGCAGCGAGAGCATGTCCCGATCATGGCACGACGCCGGCTGCCACCCGGACGCCCGTCCGGACCACGGCTGCGGCGATCCGGGTGGGCCCGCGGAAGGCTCCTCCGGTGTGCGGGTCAACCATCCCGAGGGGCGCGCGGCCGGCCGCCGGTGGCTGCCGCGTCAGCCACGCGAGGGCGCGCCGGCAGGCGCCATCGGCGACGTGCCGCCCGCCAGTCCCGTCTCGATGTAGAACTCCTCGATGTGCTCGCGCGCGAGCCGTGCCGCCGTCGCTCCGTCACCGACGGCGACCGCGTCGAGGATCCCGGCGTGTTCCGCGGCCAGGCGCGCGGAGGTGGTCGGCCAGTCCGGCAGACGGTCGACACCGTCGGTCACGTAGTCGCCGATCGCGCCGCGCAGGCCGAGCATGAAGGCCTCCACCACGTGGTTCCCGGCGATGCGGGCGAACTCGAGGTGGAACGCCTGGTCGCTCGCGATGAAGTCGGCGGGGCTCATGCCGGGCTCCTCCATGGCGTCCACCAGCCGCTGAGCACCGGCGAGCGACTCGCCGTCGATCTCTCCGGAGCGGTGCCTGTCGGCCGCCGCGCGGATCGCCCAGGTCTCGAGCAGGACGCGGGTCTCGACGACGTCCGGCACGCGCAGCGCACCCGAGGAGACGTGCAGGCCCATGGCCATGCGCAGCCCGGCGGCGGGACGGTCGATCACCACGGCGCCCGCCGTCGGCCCGGAGCCGGCGGCGGTGCGGACCACGCCTGCCGCCTCCAGGATCCGGATCGCCTCACGGACCGAGGGGCGCGACACCCCCAGTTCCTCGGCGAGTACCCGCTCGCCGGGCAGGGCCTCTCCCAGCGCCCAGCGCCCGGCGGCGAGGTCGGTCTCGATCTGCGCGAGAACGCGCTCGTGCGTACGCATGGGGAACACCGTACCCCTGTGGTCGAACCACATGGGGTACGGTGTGGCGAAGTTCGCCCCTGCCCTCGGCGTAACGCTTTGAAAGGATTCAGAATGCGTATCGCCCTCGCCGCCACCTGCATCGGTGACGCGATGTTCCCCCAGGCGCCCACCGCCGTCGTGCGCCTCCTGGAACGACTCGGCCACACCGTCGTGGTGCCCGAGCAGCAGGCATGCTGCGGCCAGATGCACGTCAACACCGGCTATCAGCGCGACGCCGTCCCGGTGGTCCGCAACCACGTGCGCGCGTTCGGGCCCGTGGCCGACGGCGAATGGGACGCCGTCGTGGTCCCGTCCGGGTCGTGCACGGGGTCGATCCGGCACCAGCAGGCCATGGTGCTCGACCGCGCGGGCCTCGCCGCCGAGGCCCGCACCGCGACCGCAGTCGCCGCCCGCACGTACGAGCTGTCCGAGCTGCTGGTCGACGTGCTCGGCCTGACCGACGTCGGCGCCTGGTTCCCGCACCGCGTCACCTACCACCCCACCTGCCACTCGCTGCGGATGCTCGGCGTCGGCGACCGGCCGCTGCGCCTGCTGCGGGCGGTCGAGGGGATCGAGCTGGCCGACCTCCCGCAGGCCGAGGGCTGCTGCGGGTTCGGCGGGACGTTCGCGCTGAAGAACGCCGACACGTCGGCGGCGATGCTCGCCGACAAGGTCCGCAACGTCGCGAGCACGGGCGCGGAGTTCGTCACCGCCGGGGACTACTCGTGCCTGATGCACATCGGCGGCGGGCTGTCACGCTCCGCGCGCCGCGGAGCACCGCCCGACGACGGCGGCCCCGCGCGGGCGGGCGCCCCCGGCGTCCGCACCGTTCACCTCGCCGAGATTCTCGCCGCAACCCGCGAGCGGCCCTGGCAGCCCGTGGAGGACGCACGATGAACGCACAGCACGGCCGATCGTCGTCGGCCACGGACCGGCCCAGCCACGGCACGCCGTCGGGCACCTCCGTCTTCCTCGGGATGCCCGCGCCGGCGGACCCGCTGCACTGGGGGCCGTCGTTCCCGGACGCCGCACGGCGCGAGCTCGGCAACGAGCAGCTGCGGCGCAACCTCGGCCACGCCACGGCGACGATCCGGGCCAAGCGGGCCGCCGTGGTCGGCGAGGTGCCGGACTGGGAGGCGCTGCGCGACGCCGGCTCCGCCTTGAAGACGCAGGTCATGGACAACCTGCCCGAGCTCCTGGAGGAGCTGGAGCGGAACGTCACCGCGCGCGGCGGGGTGGTGCACTGGGCGAGGGACGCCGCGGAGGCGAACCGGATCGTCACCGACCTGGTCCGCGCCAAGGACACCGACGAGGTGGTCAAGGTGAAGTCCATGGCCACGCAGGAGATCGGGCTCAACGAGGCGTTGGAGGCCGGCGGCATCCACGCCACGGAGACCGACCTGGCGGAGCTGATCGTGCAGCTCGCCGACGACATGCCGTCCCACATCCTCGTGCCCGCGATCCACCGCAACCGCGCGGAGATCCGCGAGATCTTCCTGTCCCGGATGGGCGACGCGCCGCCGGACCTCACCGACGTGCCCCGCGAGCTCGCCATGGCGGCCCGCGCGCACCTGCGGCGCAAGTTCCTGTCGGCGAAGGTGGCGGTGAGCGGCGCGAACTTCGGGGTGGCGGAGACGGGCACGCTGTCGGTGGTGGAGTCGGAGGGCAACGGGCGCATGTGCCTCACGCTGCCGGAGACCCTGATCACCGTGATGGGCATCGAGAAGCTCATCCCCCGGTTCACGGACCTGGAGGTGTTCCTCCAGCTCCTGCCACGCAGCTCCACGGGTGAGCGGATGAACCCGTACACGTCGATGTGGACGGGCGTGACGCCCGGGGACGGGCCGCAGGAGTTCCACCTGGTGCTGCTCGACAACGGGCGCACGAACGTACTGGCCGACGAGGTGGGCCGCTCCGCGCTGCACTGCATCCGCTGCTCGGCCTGCCTCAACGTGTGCCCGGTATACGAGCGGGTGGGCGGCCACGCCTACGGGTCCGTCTACCCCGGGCCGATCGGCGCCATCCTCACGCCGCAGCTCACCGGCGAGACCTCCGACCTCCCCTACGCCTCGACCCTGTGCGGCGCCTGCTACGACGTGTGCCCCGTGAAGATCGACATCCCCTCGATCCTGGTGGACCTGCGGGCCCGCGAGGTCGAGGCGGGTGCGGCCGGGAAGGGCTGGGGCGCGGCCATGAAGGCCGCCGCCACAGTGATGTCCGACGGCGGACGGTTCGGCCGGGCGGCGCGGCTGGCTCGGGTAGGGCGCGTGCTGGGCGGACGGGACCGGGTGATCTCCCGGCTGCCGGGCCCCGGGGCCGCGTGGACGAACTCACGGGATCTGCCGGTGCCGCCGAAGCAGACGTTCCGGGACTGGTGGGCGGGGCACGAGAAGGAGGAGCGATGAGCGACGCGCGGGGCGAGGTGCTGGAGCGGATCCGGGGCTGTCTCTTATACACATCT
>NZ_JABBYC010000018.1 GCF_016742955.1 Myceligenerans indicum
CACCACCACCGGCCGGAACCGGCGCACGCAGCGACACGCGCACGCGAAACGCGCCCAAACGAGACCAACGGCCAACTCAGCCGAACCGCTCAGGCCGGGCCACACACCACGCGAAGGATCAGGGCTGAGACTCGTCATGTCGCTGTCATGGGGAGGGCGGCGTTGATCGATCTGGCACCGGCATACGGGTGAGCTGGGGGTCGGAGTGCATCGTGGCGGCGGCTGACTACTGCCCTCGTGTCGGTGCTGTCTCTTACGATGCTTGCCATGGCGATTCCCTTGTCTCCGAGCGTGATGCTCGCGACTGCGATGCACGCTCAGCCTGGGGTCTATGCGGCCCTCCTTGGGTCGGGAGTTTCGACAGGCGCGGGCGTTCCCACGGGGTGGGGGATAGTCGAGGAACTGGTGCGTCGCGTGGCTGCTCAGGAAGGGGCCGAAGCTGAGGCTGAGGCCGTGGCAGATGCAGAAGCCTGGTGGACCGCGAGATTCGATGAGCGCCTCGGCTACTCAGCCTTGCTGCGCAAGCTCGCCCCTACGTCCGCCACCCGGCAGGCGATACTCGAAGGCTTCTTCGAGCAGAATGCCGAGGGAGAGGTAGAGCCGATCCGTCCGAGCCGGGCGCACGAGGCGCTGGCACAGCTGGTGAAGCGTGGTGTCGTCCGTGTGATCGTCACGACGAACTTCGACCGGTTGACGGAACGGGCGCTTCATGCGGCAGGGGTGGAGCCGCAGGTGATCTCGCGACCATCGGCAGTGGTGGGGATGAGGCCGCTGGCGCATGCGCCGGCGACTGTGATCAAGCTCCATGGCGACTACAAGGACACCGATTCGCTCAATACGGATGAGGAACTCGCGTCCTACCCCGAGGCGTGGACGGCACTGCTGCAGCAGATCCTTGACGAGTACGGGCTCCTGGTCTCGGGATGGTCGGCCGACTGGGACACGGCCCTGGTGGCCGAGATCGAGAAGGTGCCGGGCCGTAGGTACCCGATGTACTGGGACAGCAGGAGCAGTCGTGGTGAGAACGCGCAGCGGCTCCTGGCTGTGAGGGGCGGCTTCGTGATCGAGGCGCCTGACGCGGACACGTTGTTCGCCGGGTTGCTGGCGAACCTTGAGACGCTGGATCGCCTTGCCGAACCGCCCTTGACGACGGCCATGGCGGTGGCGCGAGTGAAGCGATTCCTGCCCGACCCCGTGAAGAGGATCGACCTTCACGACCTCGTCATGGACCGACTCGGTCCGATCCGGCAGGTCGCGCTGGAGCAGGGGTCCTACAACCCGCAGATTGGGGAACCCCAGACAGCAAAGTCCGTCCTGGACGCCTACCGGGCAGCGACCGAGCCCCTCCTGCCGCTGGTTGCCGTGGGCGTGTTCCACGACGATGGAAGCCACGCGGACCTGTGGGTTCGTCTGCTTCAGCACGCACTGAACGTTCGCCAGCGTCCTGGCGGCACCTTCCACGAACCGATGTGGGCGCTCCAGCACCTGCCGGCGCAGTTGCTCTTCTTCACGATGGCGGCGGCGGCTCAGGCGTCCGGAGACCAGAGTCTACTGATCCGGCTCGCGACGCAGCCGACCTGGCGTAGTCCCTTCAACAGCCGCGAGCCGGCACCTGCCGGGGCGGTCCTTCACCCGAGTTTTGTGGTCGACCCCGAGATGGTGAACCGACTGCCGCGCGATGAGGGGGAGTCAACGAAGGGCTGGAGGTATGCGAGCAGTCACTACCTGAGGAAGGTCCTACGGCCGATCCTCCGGACGGTCATCGACGAGGCGTCGATCGAGCAGGTCATGGACGACATTGAGTACCGACTTGGACTCATCCAGTGGGCAGACCGGAACAGTCGGCAACGGTATCCCTACGTCGGAGAATTCATGCTCGGGGATCGATGGGTTGACGACGAAGTGCCGATGGCCGAGGCGCGACTACGTGAAGAGCTTCAGCACGCGGATGCTACGGGGCCCTGGCCTCGCGTTCTGAGCTCCGAGTGGGACGAGGCGCTCGCCAAGTACCGTGCTGGGGTCGCCGAGTATCGTCAGCGCTGGTCGTAGAACGCGATCAAGAGCGACGGCGGTAGGGCCTGCTACATGGATGGGTGATCTTCACCATGTGGCCCCGGATTGGAGTTGCGCGGACGCTAGCATTCCAGGCATGACGCAGGGTCCAAGCGCTGGTTGGCGCGATGAATGGCGGGCGCCCGCCACCGTGGTCGCGATCATCGGGATCGGCGTCACGATCGCGATCGCGGTTTGGCCAGACTCCCCGTCAGACGATCCACCCACACAGTCCTCGTCGTCGACTGGTCCCGCGCCAGGTACTAGCGGACCGTTGGAGATCGACGAGCAGACCCGGTCGCCCACGCCCACGCCGGATCCGTCCCCCTCGTCGAAGCGCAGCACCGACAGCGCGACCACTCCACCCTCGCCGTCCGTCGCCAGCCCTTCCACCCTCTACCTGGAGGATCTCGACGACAGTCTGATCGTCACGGAGCCGCGCAGGGTCTCGGAGAGCCAGGGAAGGGCGACCATCAACGGTGTCGAGTACCTCGACAGTCTCCTGTATGAGTACCATAACTGCAGTGAGTGTGAGGGGTCTCTGGAGTTCATCGTGCCGGAAGGCTACTCGAGGTTGACCGGGACGGTCGGCCTCGAGGACTCCTCTCGGCACGACGACGTAATCGACGGGATCGTCAACTTCGCGGTCTACGACACGAGTGGAAACCAGATCTTTCCCACGACGGTTATCGAGTACCCGGAAGCTGTGCCCGTCGATGTCAGGATTTCCGGCCAGACCCGTTTGCGAATTGAGATGACGCGCGGGACCAATTTCGAGACTTTCGTTCTCGGCGATATGGCGCTCGTGAAGTAGCGCCGCGTCAGGGAATCGGAGACGCTTCCATGTCTGTCAGTACGGAGGTCAAGGACATTCTCGCGATGCAGGCGGGGGATGCGCTGATGGTAAGGACAGTCGGTACGTGGGCGCCTGCTCCTGGATTTGCTATGACAGAGCGTGCAGCGTTCGCCGATCTGCAGTAGTCACGGACAAGATCTTGAGGCTTGAAAATTGACAGGTAGTGGAAGATCTTTTCACCGCGAGCAACGCCTGGCAGCGATAAGGCGTTGGGCGGTCGAGGGTGTCGTCCCCGAGCGAGAACGTCTTCCGATCGAGCAGCAATTCCTCGACCGGGTCGACCGCGTGGCCAACCCATTCTTCATTCCGGTGGCATTAAATGCTCTGGAATCGGTCGACTACCATCGCCAGGTGAGCTATCTCTTGGATGCCTTTGACGCTCTTCCGTTTCGGGTTGATGTGGCCTTTGACTCGGCATGGAAGGCTTTCGAATCCGCGTCGAAGCGCGTAGTTTCCGGGAACATCACCGATCGGCTCAAGTGGTTGTCGGCCGGACGTATTGGCTTCGATGTAATCGACCATCTATGCGCGAACCTTCCGGTTCAATCGTGTGAGTATCTGTTCAAGCGTCTCATCTTGGACTCCTTGGATGGTGAGAGGGGCCAGCGCCCACGTAATCGAGTCGAGAATCTAGAGTACCCGGCCGCCACTCAGCTGATGGAGTTACTGAGTCGAAAATATGGTGCCGGCCCCCCGGGGTTACGTCGCAAAGGCGCGATGTTCCTGCGCAAGGCTGTCCGTGGTGATTTGCTCACGATTGACGGTGCCGCGAAATTTCAGCTCGATGCGCGATCCCGCGCAGGCCTGCTTATGTCTGGCTTGCTATATTCCGCTCGAAACGACCGATTCCACGGTGAGTCATTCTCGCCATTTGTGAGTAGTGCAGCATCTCTTCGAACCTACACACATCCATACTTTTCATTCATCTCCTCCTACTACTTGCTCTTGTGTATCTGGGCGGAGGTTCATCCGGAAGTTATTGACTTCAGAAAGGGGAGTGTGCTGGACAGTTTGAAAGAAAACCTTAGCTATGGTATTGAGCTATTCGGTTCCCACTGGAATAGGTGACGGCGGACGCGGGCGCGGGTGATGCTCTTGACCGCTGCTACACGTCAGGGCCGAGCTGAGGGGTGCCGCCGCATCCTTGTTGTCGGGCATGGGCGGCGACCGCCCGGCGTGCTCGCACAGGCGCGTGGTCGAGTGGCGCTCAGTGCTCGGTGAAAGGGGTGCAGGGGAAGCCGAGTTCTTCGAGGATGTCGTGCCAGAGGCTTTCGGCGAAGACCGCCTTGGTGCGCAGGAGTTTCTCGATGGTGTCCTGGCGTCCGCTGGTTAATCCGGCGGCTTGGGACCAGTGCAGGATGTCGCTGGCCGTCTGCGGTATCCGGGCCTTGAGCTGGGTGCCGAACGACGTGGGGTCCTGCGCGCCGATGAGGTGTTCGCGCAGGAAGTCGTCATCCTTCATGTGTGCCATGAGCGTGTCCGGGTGGGTCGATGCGTGCCAGGGTTCGCTTCCCGGGGCCTGGCCGGTGATCCAGGTCCAGTCGCTGTCGTTGACGGTCGCGATGGCTACTGGCGCGCCGGTGATGCGGATCAGTTCGGCCAGGTCGCCGAGCAGGTCTTCGCCCACGATCGCGGGCCCGACCTCGACGAGCTGCCATCCGTGCTCGTTGGCCCAGCAGGGGTCGATGGACGCGACCGGATCCTGTTCGACCTTGTCGGCCAGGAACGGCATCGTCTCCAGCGGCTGGTCGTAGTGGGCCAGGAGGATCTCGCCGGACAATCCCATGGATCCTTCTTCCTCCTGTGGCGGCGGCAGTTGCGGACGGGTGTGGTCGAGCCTGCATCGTGCAATGCGGGCGGCGAACAGAAGTGCCAGGTTGTCCCAGGTGTTCGACCGTATCCTCGGGCTTGAGGACGTTGTCGGGAACTCAGCAGTCAGCGACACAAGGAGCAGTGCTCGCCCGTCCTCCACGATTTCGAGTCCGTTCTCTGCGCAGCTCGCCCTCTGACTTTACGCGTCTCGGTCGGGTGGTTTGACCAGATGGACGTCGGTGATGCCGCCTTGGTTGATGCAGTCTTCGGTAAGGTCGTGGACCTGCCAGTAGAAATCCAGGTCTTCGGCATCGGCGAGCACCGTCGTGGTGACGGGTGTGTAGTGTGCTAGGGGTATCGAGGCGCCGTCGTAGATTCTGTCGTTGCGCACGGTGTGGATGATGAGCGGGCTGTCACCGGTCCATTCGATTCCGACGCGAACTTCGTACTCGCTGGTGCCGGCCTCCTCTTGGATGGCCCGGATCATGCCCATGAAGTCAGCCACCGCGCACTCAATGGACACGGAGTGAACGTGGCCACCCAAGCGGCGCTGGTTGTTCTGGTGGTGGCCTGCGATTGCGGCGGCGAGGGTCACCGAGCCGTCGTGGTGGACGGCCGCCCATGCTTCCTTCCAACGATCGGCGTCGTTGGTCACGGTGCTGACGGCGTTCCAGCGTCGCAGTCCCGGCCGCGGGTTGAGCCGGTCGACGTTCTCGAGCGGGTGGATGCCGCCACGACCGGCGTAGAACAGCGCATAGTCCTCAGCGGCCTTGAATACTCTCCGTGCGTCGTCGCGTGAAGGGCGACTGACAGGGGTGTTGGGGATGCGCGGGTGGGCGACCGCGATCAACCATGCCCGTGCCCTCGTCTCGCGGCCGGCCGCGGCCTCGTCGTAGAGGTTGTCGAGGGCCTCGGTGGCGTGTCGGCGTGCGTCGAAACGTGCCCGGTACATCGCTTCGACCTGGCGTTCTTTCATCCATACGGTGTCGGCATCGTTGCGGATCGGGGCGCCGAAAAGGTCGTTGCGGTAGATCAGGTGAGGCCCGTCCACGGTCGCGGGGACATCCACGACGAGGGCGCGGTTCGGCGGCTGTCCGAGGCGGTGGATGCCGAGGCCGAAGACGGGTGGGCTGATCGCCGTGATCGCGGCACTGCGCAGCGCCCTCTCGTAGAGTTCATCGACCTTGCCTACATCGCGCCGCCCTGTTGCCTTCTTCTGCGCCTCCTCGACCCCGTAGACCAGGACCCCCCCTCCGGCGTTGGCCATGGCCGCGACGTCCTTGGGGAAGTCGCTCTGCTTCAGCTCCCGGATCGGCGGCAACTGCGACTTCCAGTCCAGATCATCGGTCTCTGCCAGGCCAGCGGCCACAGCGTCGTCGAGCAGTCCTTCGCTCAGGTCGCCTGGCGGGCGACCGAGGAGACGGTGCAGAGCAGTAAGTGTCATGGTGGGCTGCCTCCACGGAGTTGGCGACGGGGCATCTACGATGGGTCGGCGTCACCATGTCTTGTCGAAATCACTGAGCAGCATCGACGTGACGGGTCGGGCGACCTCGGGCGCGCCGTGGTCGAATGCGGCGGATGTGACGGCCTCGTCGAGCACGATGTGCACGGGCTGAGGGTTCATCTTGACAGGTGCATTCGAGCGGCCAGCGCCGCTGTAGGTCCCGCGGCTCACCAGCATCGATCCGCTGAGGCCGGCCGCGATCGCATAGGTCTCGCCGGTCAGGATCTTGAGCCCGCCGGCAAGCCGGAGACCGTCAGTGAGGTTCTGGACAAGGATGTTCTCATCCAGGATGTGGCCGAGTCCGTCCCGGGGGAGGGACCACCACACCGACAGCTGCCCGGTTGTGCTGACGTGAACCCCGAGGAGAGCGCCGGGCGAGGGGGTGGACCGCGTATCGGTGGCGCTCACCTGGACTGATGCGCTGTCGCGGTCGCCGCCTGGTTCCAGTCCGGCCGTCATCGAGACGGCTCCGAGTGTCCGCAGGCTCCCCGCGAGACGGTCCGGGAGGTCGAGCATCATCCGGCTGGGGATCGATGTGCCGTCGAGCCCGACGACATGCAGCTCGAGCGTGCCCTCGGTGTCACGTTGGAGAGGATTGGTGTTGGTCCACTCGTGCTTCCACCGGATCGAGACCGGTGTGGTCCGGGGAGCGAAGACGAGCGCTGCCGGGGCGGCGGCATGGGCTCGCAGGGCCTTAACGACCTTGGCCTGCAGGTCGGTGGCGTCGGTGAACCGCCCGTAGAAGACACCGGTCCCGTAGTTGCCGACCTCGTTGGTGAACGCCTCCTGGTCCGGCTCCATCGCCACGCCGTCCTTGCGGAAGACATAGGTCGGCTTGCCGGCCGCCCGGGCAGCCATCCACTCGTCGTGGGTGGGGGACTGATTCGTGTCGGCGAAGCGGTGGCCGTAGTTCGGTCCAAGGAGCAGGACGTACACGTCGGACGAAGCAACGCCTGCCAGGCATGCCTCACGGGAAGGTGTCGGCTGGGCGGTGAAGTCTTCGAACCTCACCGGAACGTGGCCGAGCGCACTGATCAGCCCGGGCAGGGCGTCCCGTTCGGCCTCCAGGCCATGCCGGACGCTGCTGATGAATACTCGCATCCCGCCATCATGCCCGGGGACACTGACATCCACGGCTGAAGTGGCCTGAGCGGAAGGCGTGTCCTGTCCGCGGCGCGTGGGACGCTCAGTGCGGGGTCCCCGGCCGGTGACTGCGGGTGCTGCCAGTCACCGGCCGGAGGTAACCGTCCTGCTGGTTCGGGGCCTCGCTCGTCGAGGTCGGGTGCTACTCCTTGCCGATCAGGCGATTGAGCGACTCCACGGTGGCCAGTGCGGTGGTTCCCGCGCAGGCCATGCCGACCAGGATCCTGGCCGCGGTTCCCGCGTCCACAGCCACAGCGGCTGCTGCCAGACCTGCGCAGGCCGCCAGCAGCAGGGCGATGGACCCGATCACCGCGGACCTCACGCTCACGAGCGCGTCAGGTTCGCGCGCTCCTGAGCCGCGCCGTCGTCGTACAGTGTTCTTCAAGCTGGTTTCTCCTAGATCTCGGGCGGAACTTGCTGGCGGCTCGCACCCTGGCCGGTGCGAGCCGCCCTAACTCACGGTGCCGAAGCACCCGCACGCACAAGCTTCCTCGTTCGGGACCTGGTCGTCGAGACAGGATGCATGTAGGCTTGACCCGCCAGGTCACAGTTACTCGCATATCAACATGTTGGAACTCGTATCTGGCGGGTCAAGGCGTACAGGTCAAGATCCAAGATTGGGTGCTCGTGGGTATGACCGAGATCGAGGTGGACTTCAGCCGGCCGCTGACCGGCAAGCAGCGCCAGGCGCTGAGCAAGCGGCTGGCGAGGCTGGAGTCAGAGGTGATGTCTGAGTCGGTGGAGGGGGCGCGCAATGCGTTCAAGTTGATGGCGGGGAGGGAGCTTCGTCGCCCGCTTCGGGTGCGCAGTGGGTTCGCCTACTGGGCTGATGCCCCGGAGTCTCGTACGGTCTCGGACCGGTCGGCGCCCCCGAAGAAGGATCGTCCGCCGGCGACGCGGATCGTGTCCCCTCGGGGAGTCGCGCTGCGCTTCGTGCTGACGATGATCGCTCTGCAGCAGGCACGGCACTCGAAAGCCGGGTCGCGAGCGACCAACGATGTCCCGATCCGACCGACCAGTGGTCGGGATCACGGGTGGGCTGACCTGATCGCCTCGGCGACACCCCACGCCGACGGCTTGATGTACCACACGCCGCTCGACAAGAAGGTCCGACACGTCCAATCGGCGCTGAACGCGCTATCCGGCGCACATCTCGTCGAGCTCGAACCCGGAGGCAAGCGACCCACGTACAACGGCTTCCGTCTCCTCGACGAGTGCGCAGGACTCAACCGGCCCGGCAGCACGCTGCTGCCGTACACCACCCCAGACCGTGAAGATTCGTGCCTGGCGTTGCCCGCGGCGTTCATCAACGAGGGCTGGATCCACGTTCTGGAGGACAGTGAGATCGCCCTGCTCCTGATGGTCGCCTGCGGCATCGGGAACCTGGAACCAGGGCCACAGGTCGCGATTCCCAGCAGGGTTCGCCTGCTTAAATACGGGATCGGCCGAGACTCCTACTCCACAGCCCACCCCATGCTCGCGCGGTTCGGGCTCCTCGAAGTGGAAGAGATCGGACGGCGAGACGACGGACGCGTCCTCCAATACGGTGGCGACGACGGAGAAGCACACGTGCACCGCCTTCAACTGATGAACGACGCCTTCGAGGGGCCGGCACTCGAGACCGTCACGAACGCGATCAAGGACGCACTCGACCGCAGCTGAGAGTCGCCCAGGCTCTGACCGTTCGACAGCCGAGGCCCCGGGACAGGCACCCAGCGACCCCGGTGAACGAGTACTCCGTTCCCGGGCGGTAGCGGTCGACCTCGCGAAATCCGCCGAGATGCTCACCGCGGCGTTGTAGTGACGAGGCTACGAAACTTCATGCCGAGTCCTGACCTGTTACGTCGCGCCTTGCGCATCTGCGAGCGCCCGCTTGTACTGCGTCGTCCAGTTGGTCTCGCGCTGGTCGTCGGGCAGGCCGGCGAGGCCGGCGCTGAGGTTTTGTGCTGCCTCGGCGGGTTGGCCGAGTTCGAGGAGCGCGAGCCCGAGGGGGAATCGGAGCCAGGTCGGGGTGAGCCAGTAGGCGAACTCGTCGGGGCTGGTGTCGTCGGCCGCGGTGATGGTGTCCTGGGCCTGGTGGAGTACGGCGACCGCGTCGCGGTGCTCGCCCATCAGGGCGAGGCCGTGGGCGGTGCGGATGGTGGCGTCGATCTGGTGTAGCCGGCCGGCGCCCGGGGTGGCGGCTGCGTGCTGGTAGTGCTGGACCATCGTCGCGGGTCGTTTGCGTTCCCAGGCCAGGGAGCCGCGGAAGCGGCGTGACTGGGAGGCCAGGCTGGCGGCGTCGACACTCTCCGCGCGGGTGGCTGACTCCGACCAGAGGCGGTCGGCGCGCGCGTAGTGGCCGAGTTGGGAGTGCAGCCAGCCGAGGAACTGCAGGGACTCGGCGGCAACGGTCCGTAGGGCGTCGGCGTGGCGGCCGCGGACGTCGTGCGCGAGGCCGACGACGAGGTCGTGCGACGGTGCGGCGATGGGCCACAGCTCGCCCGCTGTCATCGTGTCGTCCAGGCGTCGGTGGGATGCCAGCACCCCGGCCAGCGCCTCGACGGTCTGCCGGTCGACCAGCCGAGGCGAAGCCGCGGCACGTTCGATCCTGTCGGCGTCGGCCGCACTCGGGGCCGGTTCGGGCACCATGCCGGCCAAGGCTCCGCCCGCGTCGAGGCACTCGTCGAGCAACTCGACTCGCTCAGCGCTCGGGCGTCGTCGCCCGTTCTCATACTCACTCAGCAGGGACTTCGAGACGCGAGACAAGCGGTACATGTCCCGCAGCGAGAGGCCGGCGGCCTCACGCAACTCGCGCAGGCGCCGCCCGAACAACGGATCGACTTGTCCCATGCGCGCGCCTCCGTCGTGCGTCTCGGTGAGATTCCTAGCGGCCGTCCGTCAGCGGCGTCGACCACTTGAGAACGGTCGACCCGTGGCTGACCTTGACGGCTACCTCCAGGACCCGACCGTCGGTGAGGGACACCGTCCTGAGGACCTGGGTCACGACCACCTGGCCGCTGAGGCCGAGGGCTGCGCGCTCGTCTTCCGTGGCGATCCTGGAGGTCACTTCCTCGAGAACGTGGCCCTGGGGCACGCCTAGCCGTTCGGCGGCCAGCTCTCGCGAAGCGCCGGTGGAGACCGGTTCGGCCAGCTCCGGCGTCGCCTCGACGACGAACGGGGCGTAGTAGGAGGAAGAGAGGTGGACCGGCGAACCGCCGCGGCTGACGATCCGTCGTCGGACATGTACGGGAGACCCGGGCTCGACGTCGAGCCGCGCTGCGATGGCCTCCTCGGCACCGACCGTGGCAACCTCCGTGATCTGCGAGGTCTCCCCAGCGGCCAGAGCCCTGCTGGTGGCCGCATGCGTGCGCACCCGCGAGGCGATGTTGTCACTGCCGTAGCTGGCGACGATGGTCCCGGCGCCCGTGTTGGCGCTGGTCAAGCCCTCCTGTCGGAGCGTCTTGTACGCCCTGAGCGCGGTCGCGTTGGACACCTCCCAGTCGGCCATGACGTCTCGGATGGTCGGCATCCGGTCGCCCGGGGCCAGGGAGCCTTCACGGATCAGGTTGCGGAAATGCTCGGCGATTGCGGCGTATCCGGCAGCTTTCGTCATGCCGCCTTCCCCTCGTCTCGTCGTCGGTTGCTCTACCTGGTCGACGTCGTGCTCTACATCTTGCACTGCCCTTGACCCGTAGACCACACCAGGACATCACACCAAGCATACCGGTCCGGTGCAAGGAGGTGGTGGACGGCTGCGGCGCTCTCAAGCGCGATTTGCCAGCGGTAACTCGGGGCGCAATCGCATCGCGGTCTTGGTGAGTCCGCGACGCCGGACAGCGAACCCCTCCCGGGCTCTCGTAGTACATGGTCACCTTGAATCGGATCTTGTACTACGTGCCGGTTCGAAGACTGCGGTCGGATGCCTGTCCGTCAGGCCACGTCCGGAGACAGCCGGAACGGGTACGAGCCGCAGAAGGCACAGCACCACGAACGTCCTCGACCGGGTGGTCGCGGGCCGGCGGAGGGGAGCAGGCATGAGAACGCCGCGTCACGATCAGCGCGCCGATGAGGGTGCTCTGGAGCTTGTGTTGGGCACAGCGATTGCGATGGTCGCGAAGGTCGGCGGTGAACGGCTCGAGGTCGTGACCGTCACCAGGAACCGTGTGTGCCTGCAGCCGCGCGAGTTGTCCGACGGCGAGCAGATCGCGAACGAGCTTGCCTGCAATGCTCCGCTGGACCACCGGCTCACGATTCCCGAGTACACGATGTGGACAGGGCACCGCGGGGGCCTGGAGGTCCAGGTCCGGTCGGCGCTGCGCGATCCGGTGGCGACACACGGGGCAGGAGCACACTGGTGAGCCCCGCCGGAGGGACCGCTGCCATCGACGGGGTCACGTGGAGCATCGCGCGGCTGGTGATGCTGGACATCGATGCTCATCTGGCGGCCACGGATCAGCGGATCTCGGCCGACACGGTCGGGACGTTGGAGTTGGTACGCGCTGCCGGACACACCGTGCTGCTCTCGACCGACCGGTCGCTGCTCGGGTTGCTGCGGCTGGCCGCGCGGTTCGGCGTTCGTGAGGGCTACGCGATCTGCTCCCACGGGGCGTTGACCGTGCGCCTCGACCCGGGAATGCCTTCGGGGTACGAGGCGGTCCGCGCGGTCACGTTCGACCTCGCGGCATTGATCCTGCAGTTGGAGGACCTGCAACTACTCTCCGAGGTCTCGATCGCGGCTGAGGACGTCGGACGGGGCTGGCGGGTCAACCGCCGGTTCGAGAGCGGGCTGCACGGCCCTCAGGAGCAGGTCCCGCTCACGCGACTGCGTGGTGGGCCGACCACCTTGGCCAGGCTGCACACGGCGGGGATCAGCGAGTACGCGGCGGTCCTGGCCGCGGGCACAGGCCTGACCGTCACTCCGACCGGACCGGATTCTTGCGACGTGCACGCTCCGGACGTGTCGTCGACGGCGGCGGGTGACGCCGTGCGCGACCGCCTTGACCTCCCGGCCCACACCACAACCGCGGTCCGCGACAGCCTCAACGACAGCGTCCGCTCGCTGATCCCTCCCGATGCGCTGCGGCCCGGGCTCTCGCCGCTTGCCGCGCAGTTGACCGCCGCCGTCACCACCGTGACACCTGCTACGGCCGGTCCGGTGCCGGAGATGGTGGTCCGCGTGTGGCACGGTGACGACGTCCGCCTGGCCGGGGCCGAGGTCTGGACCCGCCGCAAGCACGGCTGGGTGCGTCATGCACCGATCCCTGCTGGACGCGGGACCACGATGCGCGACATCGAACACGCGGCCCTGGACGCGGGACTCACCTTCCCGCGCGGGAGCGAGGGGCGGCGCCGCCCCTGGTGGCGCAGCACCGCCAACGACGGCCCTCCAGCCGGATTCGAACTTCCCCTCGACGGCACGTAGAACCCCTCCTCTTGCGGCCGGGCCCATCCCAGATGCCCCCTGGGCCCGGCTGTAGATCCCCACCGCCTCACCATCGACGCTGCGGCCACGACCAGAACGTCGAAGTTCGAAGCACCGCATCGGAGCGGGGTCAGCGATCTGGCTCCGCTCTCCCCACCGGCCTCGATACCGAGGCCGACCCCGACAGCACGCAGGACCGAATCCACGCAAGGGAGCAGGTCATGTCCCACCTCGAGACCCCGAAACCCGCCACGACCCTGAAGCTCGCCACGACCTTGAGGCTTCCCACGGCGGCTCCAGCGCTCGTCGCGCTGGATATCGACGGGACGCTCCTGGAGACCGGCCAGAAGGTCCCGGACGTGACGGTCCGCGCGATGCGCGCCGTGGTCGCTGCCGGGCACTGCGTTGTGCTGGCCACGGGCCGGTCGCTGGCCGGGGCTCGACAGGTGATTCGGCAGCTCGGACTCCGGTCCGGCTCGGTCGTGTGCTCGAACGGAGCGGTCGTAGCCCGCATCTCAGCGCGTCGCCTGATCGTGCAGGACCAGGCGACCTTCGATCCGAAAACCGCTCTGCTGCGCGTGTGCGGCGCAGCGCCCGACGCGCTCCTGGCCGTCGAGGACATCGAGCGAGGCGGCTGGCGCGTGAACCAGAAGTTCCCCCGCGGACGCCTGAACGGACCTCAGCACCGCGTGCGATTCGAGCACGAGCTGTGGGACCGGCCCACCACCCGCGCCGTCGTCCACGCCGACGACGCTGCCGCGCTGGCCGGCGAACTGGCCTGGTGCGGAGTCACCGCGACCCCGGCCGGGCCGGACTGGCTCGACCTGAACGCGAAGTACCTGTCCAAGGCTGTCGGGCTCGAACGTGTCCGCCTCGCCGCGCGTATCGAGAGGAACGCGACGATCGCCGTCGGCGACGCAGCGAACGACATCCCCGTCTTCGAGTGGGCCGCCACCGCCGTGGCTATGGGGCAAGCGGCAGACGAGGTCAAGGCCGCCGCCGACCACGTGACCGGCCCGATCGACCAGCACGGCCTCGTGCCCGTGCTCCGAGCGCTGGCGGTGACACGATGAGCGCGGCCCCGGCCAGGCATCTCGCGGGTGTCGGAAGTTCGCCGGTCAAGGTCATCCCGTCCAGGATCCTGTCGCACCTGTCCGAGGAAGGGCGAGTCGTGATCCGCTGCCAGATCGCCGACCTGCCCGGCACCGACGCGAACGTCGCCATCACTCGAACGTCGGGCCGGTTCGAGACCGTGGTCTACGCCACCGAGGCGAGCCCGATCGCGATGCCGGACACACCGCCGTCGTACACGATCGTGCAGCACGCCCCGCAGCACGTCCTGGCCACCGACCGCGGCACCGATCCGGCGACTGCCGAGCAGTGGCTGACCGCTGTGCGCACCGGCGAGACGACACCGTGGACGCACGACGCCGACGACTTCGACCACGTGAAGAACTGGATCCTGGCTCACGCGCCCGACGGGCTGTTCACCTCGGTCACCAGGCGCGGCGTCGCGATCGGTCTCGGTGGTCACGCTGCCGGCGGTGGCGGCGCAGAGGCGGCGATGCTCACCGGCAACGATCTGATCGCATCCCCGCGCTGCTCGACGTCGGTGACCCGGCTGCACGGCCTGATCGCCCGCTGGCGCCGAGCCGGAACTCCTTACACCGAACAACTTCCCGCTGCGCTGTTCCGGCAGGGCCACGGCTGGCGGGTGCGCCTCGTCCTGCCCAGGACGGAGACCGAGCGATGAGCGTTCGGACAGGCGGCGTGCTGACCGGCGAGATCCGCCAGATCGGCGCGACGTCCTCCGCGACGGTCCGGCGGACTGGTGCCCGATGGTCTGGCGGACCGGCGTTCCGGCGGACTGGCAGCCGAGGTGGTCGTGGTTGTGCCGCCGTCGGCCCGCGTCGAGGTTCGCAGGACTTGGGCACCGCTTGGGCGCTCTCATCTCCCCTGATGAGCCCGGTCCGGGCAGGATCGAGAACGAGGCAATCACACCGACCGAAGGAGCCGCTGACGTGACCGAGCACCCCACCACGAGCATCGACGAGCGCGCCGCCAGCCTGCGGGAGCAGATGGTCCAGTACCTCGTGGAGCACGGCGACGCCCGCACGCCGTCGGTCATCGCCGCGCTGCGCGCCGTGCCGCGTCATCTGATCCCGGGAGCCGATCCGGAGCGGGCCTACGCTCCGGAGAAGGCTCTGGTGACGAAGCGGTCCGACGACGGCGTCGGGCTCAGCTCGGTCTCTGCCGCGCGCATTCAGGCGATGCAGCTCGAGGAAGCCGACGTCCGGCCGGGGATGCGGGTACTGGAGATCGGTTCCGGCGGAGTGAACGCCGCTTACCTCGCGGAGCTGGTCGGGCCGTCGGGGGAGGTCGTCACGGTCGACATCGACCCGGAGGTCACCGACCGGGCTCGTCAGTTCCTGGACGCGGCCAGTTACAAGGGCGTCACCGTGGTCACGGGCGACGCCGAGCATGGCGTGCCTGACCATGCGGCGTACGACCGAATCGTGGTGACGGTGGAGACGGCCGACATCCCGCCGGCGTGGGTGACGCAGCTCGTGCCGGACGGTGTGATCGTGGCCCCGGTGCGGGTGCGGGGCCTGACTCGTTCCGTGGCACTGGTCCGTGACGGTGACGCGCTGGTCAGCCGGTCGATGGACGTGTGCGGGTTCGTTCCGATGCGGGGCGAGGGGGAGAACGCGATCCGGCTGGTCGTCCTGAACGACGAACCGGGTGCGGCCGTCGGGCTGCGTGTGGACGGGCCCGAGGAACTGGACACGGAAGGGCTGAAGGCGGCGCTGCACGGCGGGCGGGCCGAACGATGGACGGGCGTGACCATCGGGGGTACGGAGTCGATGGAGTACCTCGACATGTGGCTGACCACGGTGCTCGACCCGCTGCCGCTGCTGGCAGCCGAGCCTGGGGCTCGCGCCGCCGGCCTGGTCGCCGCGGCGTCTCCGCTGGGCATCCCAGCGCTGGTGGAGGACGACTCGTTCGGATACCGCAAGGCGCGGCCTACCGAAGTCCCGGACCGGTACGAGCTCGGCGTGATCGCGCACGGGCCGCACGCCGACCAGGTCGCCGCCCGGTACGCCGAGCAGATCACGGCGTGGGACGCCGAGCATCGCGGTGACCGGCCCCGCCTCACCGTCCACCCGACAGGCGACGCATCACCGGCCGGTACCGGCCCGTCGCGGACCGTCGAGCGGCGCCACAGCCGCTTCACGATCACCTGGCCCTGAGCGGCCAGGCAGCAGGAAACCCACCGGAATCACCAACCAGGAGGTACACCCATGCCCACGTCCACCAAGACCCGGGCCGACTTCGGCGAGTTCGACCTCGACGTGACCACCGTGAAGTCGGCTCCCGTGGTCGGCAGCCTGCTCCGCGGGACGACCGACGGGTGCACGTCCACGTGCGAGTCCGCCTGCGCGAACTCCACCTGCGACTGACGCCGCACCCATGCTCCCGGTGCCGGGACGCCGCCGACTCGGCCGTCCCGGCACCGGGCACCAACCGGAGCGGAAAGGACAGACTCATTTACCGACACCTTCCCCACGCCTTGATCCGCACGGCAGCCCTGCCCGTCTCCGACCAGAGCCCCGTCTACCCAGGACCGGACGCCCGACCGACCGACACCATCGACTGGCTGACGACGGTCTGGGGTCACGAGTCGTTCCGCCGCGCCGTCGAGAACGCCAGCCCCGACCTGGCCGCCGCGGTGGCCGGGACTCTGGCACCGGGGGCTGCGCCAGATACGCGGGCTCTGCGTCGCATCGGCCTATCGGTGGCGCGTTACCAACTCCGGGCCACGACCCGGCCCAGCCCGTTCGGCCTGCTCGCAGGGGTCGGCCCGGCGCGATTCGCGCGGGCGACCAGCATTTCGCACCAGGTGCCGCAGGTGCGGATCCGGCCAGACGCGTTGTGGCTCGACGACCAGATCGGCCGGCTGGAGGCCGATCCCGACGTGCTCCGGCACTGTCGTGTGGTCGCTGACGAGACCATTCGCCGTCGGGCCGACATGCTCGTCCTTCCGCACCGCACCGGCATCGACGGGCCCGCCGAGGCCCGTCTGCGTGCCACGGACGCCCTGGTCGCCATCCTCGGGAACGCGTCTGCGCCAGTCGCGGTGGTCCACCTGCTCGACGCGGTGGGCGAGTCGTACCCGGAGGTGCCCCACTCGGTGGTCTTGAAGGCCGTCGTCGGGCTGGTGCGCGAAGGCTTCCTGCACACGGACGTGCGACCGCCGTCGACCATCGCCGACCCGATGGGGCACCTCGCGGCGCACCGAGCACCAGCCGTCCGAGCCGCCGCCGAGACCGAACCCGATGCGGTGATGACCAACTGGGTGACCGGGATGGAGGCGACCGTCTCGACGAGGGTCGCGCGGGAGACCGAGCGGGCGCTGGCCGTCATGGCGCGTATCTCCCCGCATCCCCACGGCGCGCCCGCCTGGCGCGAGTACCACGCGCGGTTCCTGGAGACCTACAGCCTCGGCACGCTGGTGCCGGTACCTGAGCTGGTCGACCCTGCGACCGGGATCGGCCTGCCCGCCGGCTATCGGGGCGCGGACGCCGCCGTTGCCCCAGCCGCCCTGACCGACCGCGACGCGTACCTGCTGGCCCTGGTTCAGCGGGCCGCCGCGGCTGGAGCACGCGAGATCGTCCTGCGCGCAGCGGACGTCGATGCCCTCAGCGTCGCCGAACCCGGCCAGGTCCCGGCGAGCACTGCCATGAACGTCTCCGTCTACTCCCGGTCGGCGGCGGCGATCGACAAGGGAGACTTCCGGGTCGTGTGCGGCGGACTGTCGCTCGCCTCCGGGGTGACGCTGGGCCGGTTCCTGCCGCTGCTGGAACCGGGCGAGCGAGACGAGCGCATCGCGGCGCTGGCGGCCCTGCCCACGCTCGACGAGAGCGCGGTGCGGGTCCAGATCTCCAGCCCCGCGTTGCGCGCTCGGACTCAGAACGTGACCCGCTCCGTCCAGGCCGCGTCCGACGTGATCGCCGTCGGCGAGCACCACCAGGACGCGACGATCCGCCTGGCCGACGTGGCCGTCGGAGCCACCACGAGCCGCATGTTCCTGGTCCACGTACCCACGGGGCGCCGCATCGAGCCGTTCGTGCTGAACGCTCTCGAACCGGTGTCTGCCACCCACCCGGTCGTCCGTTTCCTCTACGAGTTGCCCCGGGCGCATGCCGTCGTCATGGCGCCGTTCTCCTGGGGTGCCGCGGCCGGCCTCCCGTTCCTGCCCCGAGTCCGCACGGGCAAGGTGGTGCTCTCCGAAGCCCGATGGCGCCTGGATCGCAATGACATCGACCGGCCCGACGTCGCCCCTCCCTACGCACTGGACGTCTGGCTCGACCGTTGGGACGTTCCGGACCGGGTCTTCCTGGGCAGCTACGACCAGCGCCTCCGACTGGATCTGACCGAACCTGGCCACCGCCAACTGCTCCTGAAAGACGTCACCCGGCAAGGACGCGTCACGCTCACGGAAGCACCCGACCTCGCCGAATACGGATGGATCGGGTACGCGAACCAGCTGACGATGGAGTTCGCCGCCACGCAGGCTCCCGCTCCCGCACCCGAGCCGCTCGCCGGACTCGTTCTCGCGCGGCGCGGCGACGCGCGTCATCCCGGCTCCGCGCGGACCTGCCTGCTGAAGGTGTACACCCCGGCGGACCTGGCCGACGTCGTCCTGGACGGGGCTCTGCGTGCCGAGCTGGCACGCGAACCTCGCATCACGGACTGGTGGTTCACGCGCTACACCGATCCGGACGATCACCTGCGACTACGGCTGCGGCTGCACAGCCCGGACGACTTCGGCGTCGTCGCCC
This sequence comes from Myceligenerans indicum, assembly GCF_016742955.1. Lineage (GTDB taxonomy): Bacteria > Actinomycetota > Actinomycetes > Actinomycetales > Cellulomonadaceae > Myceligenerans > Myceligenerans indicum. The sequence continues at coordinate 18,615 of NZ_JABBYC010000018.1, forward strand.
GCCACATCGCGGGCTGGGTAGCCCAGGCACGCCAGGAAGGCCTGGTACGCCGGATCCTCTGGGACACCGACACGCCCGAGACCGGGCGGTACGGTACCGGCGCCGTATTGGAGGCGGCCGAGGCGTTCTTCATGGCTGACTCCAGAGCAGCTCTGGCGCAGCTGACACGGCGCCGGACGGTGTTGCCGCTCTCGATATTCCCGCAGACCAGGAGATCGGCACGTGGCGCGCGGGCCTGACGGCGGCGAGCATCCTCGAACTGGCCTGCGGATTCCTCGGCGAGCGGGCCGGGCTGGACTGGTTCCTCCAGCGCCCTCGCGCGGACTCGTCCTCGCGGCCTGGCAGAGACCTGCAGGGGCTGGTATCCCGTCTGGCCGGTGCTGAAGGGCGTGACCTCCTCGGCCGGACGACACACGGGGAACGGCTGCTGGCCGCTTGGGCACGACGCCGCGACGCGTTGGGCAGGTATACCGCGGTGCTGCGATCGGACGGCGCCGATCCAGCCGGAATCCTCGGCGCATTGCTGCATATGCACCACAACCGCGCCCTGGGCATCGACCGCGAACGGGAACTCCAGATCCTCCACGCAGCACGACAGGCCGCAGTCTCCCGCGTTGCTCGCCGCGGTCAGCCAGCACTTCGGGAAGGGGCGCCCGCATGAACACCACTAAGGCCGGCACAGTGCCGCCCGAGCGGGAGACCAGCTCGGCAAGCGGCGGCGAATTCGACGTCGCTGCGCGCCAGTCTCTGTCCCGAGGCGACCTCGGTGCAGCGCTGGTACATGCGATGCGTTCCGACGATCCCACCCACGCGGAAGCGCTGAATCGGCTCGCGCGTGCAGCGATGCCGCTGGTCGACGGCCCGCACGCGGGCATCTTCTTCGGCGCGCCCGCGCTGACATACGTCCTGCATATCGCGGGCTGGGGCGGCCCCACGATGGACCGCCTCGACGACGTCGTCACCGCCCACACGAGAAGACGCCTCGCGGCCGCGCACCAGCGCATCGACGCCGGCAAGCCCGCCGCCTTCGCCGAATACGACCTCATGCACGGCCTGACCGGCATCGGCACGCTGCTCCTGGCTCGCGGCGCCGACCCGGACACGACCAGGGCGCTGCTGTCCTACCTGGTCCGCCTCACTGAACCGCTGCGCGGCACCGGTGGCGTCGCTCATCCCGGCTGGCGGGTCTGGCATCACCATTCCGCGCCTGCTCGCCCCGGCGCGCATGCCAACACCGGACTCGCGCACGGCATCACGGGGCCGCTGGCCGTGCTGGCGCTCGCCGTGCGGCGGGGCATCCGGGTGCCTGGGGATCTCGACGCGATCGGCCGCATCCTGGACTGGCTGGACGCCTAGCGCAGGCCGGAGGGCGGCTGGGCGCGATGGTCGCGGGACCACGACACCGGCGCGTTGGCACCCTCGTGGTGCTACGGAACGCCAGGGATCGCGCGAGCACAGCAGCTCGCCGCCATGGCCACCGGCGACCGGCGGCGGAAGCTCGCGGCCGAGACGACCTTGGTCGCGTGCCTGGCCGACCCGGCACAGACCGGCGCGCTGATCGGCAGCGGTCTGTGCCATGGCCCGGCCGGCGTCCTGCAGGCCGTGCGCCGCGTGGCCGCCGACGCCGACTGCCCGCAGTCGTTCGTCCAGCACATCGACCACTGGACCACACGCGTGCGATCTGCATCCTCGGTGGCCGCCCGCCCGTCCGGATTGCTCGAAGGACCGCCGGGAATCCAGCTGACGCTCGAGCACCCACCCGGACCGCGGGCAGCGGACTGGGACACCTGCCTCGCACTTGCCTGAACGGAGGAACATGACCACGCACGAGCTGACAGCCCGTTCGATGGCTGCCGCGGCTGGAGACCTTGGGTCCGGGAACCTGGAGAACGCCGTCCTGGCCCACCTGACCGGCACTGACGCGATAACGGCAGCGCGCCTGGCGGGAACGAGCGCTGAACGCCTGGCGCGAGCCGCCACCCGATACCGCACTGCCGGCCGGGCAGCCCTCGCCCCCGCTCCGAGTGGCTGGGCACAGGTCAATCTCAAGTTCACCGACTACGCCGCGGCCGAGACGGTGTTCCGCGCTGGCCTGTCGCCGGTGATGCAGGAGCCATGGTGGTTCGTTCGTAAGGCACCGTGCTGGCGGCTGCGCTACCGACTTCCCGATGAGTCGGCGGCCATGCCGAATGATCTGCACGCCGCGCTGGACGCGATGATCGCCGACGGCGCGCTGGGCCAGTGGACGCAGGCGCCCTACGAACCGGAGACGGCCGCGTTCGGCGGACGCGAGGGGCTCGCCGCTGTCCATGCGATCCACGTCGCCGACGCCGTCGGCCTGTTCACCTACCTGGACGCCGCCGCCGCCGACCGCGCCTGCGACGGACTGGGCAGGTCCGTGGCGTCTCTGATGGTCCTGTCGCACCTCATGCGGGCGGCCGGCGTGGAATGGAACGAGCAGGGCGACGTCTGGGCGCGCGTTCAGGCCCAGCGGCCACCCGCCCGAGCGACCGACGAGCAGATCGCGAAGCTGGCGGCGAAGGCACGTACCGCGTTGGCCGCCGACCTGACGCACCTGATCGCCGACGAGCCGCGATTCTCCGGCCTGAGCACGTGGGCTACCGGGATGCAGAACGCCGGGGAGCAGCTCGCCGCCGTCGTCCGGGAGGGTCGGCTTCAGGCCGGCGTCAGGACAGTCCTGGCTCGCGTCGTCGCCTTCTGCTGGAACCGCGCCGGGTTCACCACTGATCAGCAGGCCGTCTGGGCACGCGCCGCCCGGCTCGCCATCCTGGAGTGAGCTCGTGACCCGACACACCGCCACCATCACGACGGTCGCCCCCGACACGTCGACCCGCTCCCGGATGCTCAACGCGTTCGAGCACGCGACAGAACGTCTCGACGGCCGGGCCGCATCGGGCGCCGAGCTCATCTGGGGCTGGCGCGGACGGACGTTGTCCGGACCGGTCATCGTCGGCGGCGCGCGCGTCTGGCTCCGGCTGGCCAGTGGCCGCAGCGGAGAGATCGCACAGACCTTCTGGCGCGGGAACGCCACCGCTCAGCGCGACCTGCCAGCCGCCGTCCCCCGCCCGCGGCTGCTGGTGCGCGACGAGTGGGAGGCGGAACCGTGGCGCTACGCGGTCGAGGTGTTTGAGTGCAGCGACCGTGATCCGCTCAACACCAGGCCCGTCCCATCCAGGCCGCTCGCGATCGGCTCTCTCAAGGACTCGTGGTGGTCGGCGCTGCGCACGGCCCTCGACGACGTCGCCACCGTGCCCACCGACCGCTTCACCGTCGGACCAGTTTGGGCCGACAAGCTCGTGGCCGAGTACTTCGGCCCGTCCGACGGCCCGCACCCGTGGATGACCTGCCACGGCGACCTCCACTGGGCCAACCTCGCCGGTCCGGACCTCGTCGTCTTCGACTGGGAAGGCTGGGGCAGCGGCCCGCTCGGGTACGACGCCGCGACGTTGCTGGTACACAGCCTCCTCGCGCCCGACCTGGCCGCTGAGGTCCGCTCGCGGTTCGCCGACGTTCTGGACGGCGAGCACGGCCGATACGCCCAGCAGGTCGTGGTCGCAGAGCAGCTATGGCGACGACGGGACACCCCGCACGACTTGCTCCTGCCAGTTCTGCGCGACCACGCCGCCATGCTCTGTGCATGAGATCCTGCCACACTCTGGCGGCGGAATCACAAGGGACCGGTGCCGTGTCTATCACTTCTTGGTGGCGGCCAGGGCTTTCTTGACCTCATCAGGATCGCTTCCAGTGACGTTCCAACCCGCGTTCGCGAGGCGTTTCCGTGCGGGGGCGTCGATGTCGTCGTTCACGACGACGACGCGATGTGTCGACCAGGTGAGCAGGCAGGAAATGCCGTAGAGCCTGCGCGGTCCGACGGCCGGTGGCGGAAAGTGCTCCGACATGTCATTGGCGAGTGTGCGAACCAGTTCGTAGAGCTTTGAGTTTGCTCGCTCAGCCTTCGCCAGGCTCGCCGTCCAGGCCGGATTGATGTGGTCGTTACCGGTCGGCATGAAGTACGGCCGGAGCCTTTCGCGAAATGCCGGGTCGCAGACATAGACGTACGTGCCTCGGATGCCACGGGTGAGCAGGATGGTATAGATATTCCGAACGAAGCTGAGGATGTCGTCGTCGCTGTAAACGACACCCAGATTTCTCGCGTTGGCCTTGCCCTTGCGGTCGTGGTAGTTCTCCCGATCGAGCACGAGTCTTCGCTGTTCGCGATCGAACCGTAGATCTGGGCCAATGATGACGCCAGCGAAGTTGAGATCGATGCCCTGGACTGTGTGGATGGATCCGACCTCGTCGACCGACGTCGGCGACTCGACCCACCTCATTTCGGTGTTCCAGCGAAGCGACCGGCCGTCGATCTCGATGTCAAACGCGTCCTTGTCCCGCCACGATCGCCAGGGCCAGGCATAACCAGCCACGAGCCGTGCGAGGCCATATTCGGCCTCACGCTCCCTGATTTTATCCACCATCGCGCCGAAGTCGTCGTACATCCGCAGGTCGTACGGCGCGATCTGCGGGATTGACGAGGGTGGTTCGTCACTGAGAACCTGACGAATATATCGCGGATAGTCAAAACCAGCACGCACGCGCATCTGGGTGTTCAGTTGGTAGTAACGGCCCTGGTCCCGGGCTGAATCGATGATGGTGCGCTGTACGGAGGCGGGAACATCCGATGGCCTGATTATCTGGTTGATATCGAGAATCCAGACCTGGTGCTTGCTCCGAGCCTGGATCCAGTCGAGAGCATTGGACCTATGGCTGGCGTTATCATCGAGCAATGTGTTGGAGATGGCGTCAAAGCGGTCGTACTGGGCACTGTTGAACAATCCGGTGCGCTGCATAAGGCGATGTGCCTCATCGATGACGAGAACGTCATAGGGTTCTGCGTCTTCTCCGACCTCGAACGGGCTGAGCACCATTTCGCGGCTCAGCCCGTCGGTCTTTTCGAAGGCGCTGCTGACCATGGCGCGCAGCGACAACTGCGGAATGACCATGCCCAAGCGGCGGTTTCGGAGCTCGCTGCCGTACGCGGCGAACGCAAGGCCGGAGTCGGTTGCGTCGAACAACCCATCAGCGGTGGGCATTCTGGTGTCGTTCCCGATGTCACGGAGCAACTTGAGCAGGAAGATCGCGACCGTGGTCTTTCCTGTGCCAGGTGCCCCCTCCACAACGATGGAACTTGAACGTCCGGCTTCGATATCGACGAGAAGGCCCTCAACGATCTCCGTGACCGCGGTCTCTTGATCGTTGCTGAGCGTCTTGAACGGCGAGAACTTGAAGAGCGGAAGGTTTTCGATATCTCGGATCGATCGGTTGATTAGGCCATGCCCACCGAGTTCGGCGAAGACCTTCTCGAAAAGGCGCTCGTAGGATTCGCGCTCGTGGTAATCGTGCGAGGTGAGTTGGCGGATGTCGTTGGTGACCTCGTGCTGCCCATTGCCGTGCAGGTACCGAGCGAGGTACGACTCCAGGTCCAAGCAGACGGACTTATTGAAGCTGTCGCCGAAGATGATGCGCAGCTGATCCAGCTGGACCTTGGCGGGGTCACGCCGGTGCTCCGCCATTCGCCGCGCCACGTTAGCGGTCTCGCCGACGTACACCTCACGATCGTTGTTCAAGATGTAGACGACCGGCCAGTTCGCGTAGCGCAGATCCCTATTCCTCAACTCGGCTCCCGTGGCGTCGGTGAAAGGAAGCCGGATGATGTCAAAGCCGGTCATGCGTCATGGCCCAGCCGCGCACAGTCCCCACGAGACGCTTCTCATCGCTTGGATCCAGCATGCCCGCAGGCTAACAGTCGGAACGCTGTTTGTGCAGGTGAGACGCCAGCGGCGACACGCTCCTTAGTTGCCGGTCAACTGGCAGCGCAGTGCCTTCCAAGCCGAGCTGAAGTCGGGAGTTGTGCCCCCATCGTGCATCTGCCACGGCGTTGCATGGGAAGGATTGCTGCATGACGCAATCAGCGCCTGCTCGCCTGGCAATCCAATCTGCCCTACCGTTCAGTTCAAGAGGAGTTCGTAGACGGCGCGGTCTTTGCCTGGTCCCTTGAAGTTGGAGATCACCTGGACGCCGGCGACCTCGCGGTCGCCGGATAGGTTGGACCAGCCCAGCTTCCGCCAGGTGGCGTCGGCGGCCTGATTGTTGGGCTCCGAGGTGAGCCATATGCGGCGGCAGCCCCACTCCTGCGCCTGGGCGCGCACGGAGCCCAGCAGCGCCGTGGTGATGCCTTGGCGCTGGTGGTCGGGGTGCACCATGACGTCCTGCACGTACACCTCGGAGGGGTCGTCCTGGCTGCGGAACGCCATGACCGCGCCGGCGAGTACGCCTTCGACGTGCGCGACCGGGCACGTGGAGGAGAAGAGCGTGGCGTACGCCCAGTAGTCCGACGCGGTTCGCGCGGTGATGAATGGCGCCCCCATATCCATCAGCTCGATCACGTCGGCAATCATGGGGACGGTCAGCGGGGACACGGTGACGCTCCGTACGTCGTTCATGGAGTCCTCTCGGGGGTGCGGACGATGAGGTCGGTCAGGGCGGCTGTCGCGCGGTGAGGGTCGGCTGATTCGGTCACGGCGCGTCCGGCGATGAGGATGTCCCAGTCGGGGCTTGTCACGACGGACGGGTCGGCGGCGGTGAAGCCGCCGGAGACCGCCACGGGAAGCTGGCTCCACGCGCGGATCTGCCGGGCACGCTCCAACGGCTCTCGTCCTCCGGGGCCGAGGTCGATGTTGGTGGTGACCACGAGTCCGTCGATGCCGGCCCGGGCCATCTCGCCCACCCACTCGGCGGAGTGCCGCTCGGCGGGGGCGTCCAGGAGTATTGAGGTCCCCAGGCGTCGGGCAGCGGAGCATGCCGCGGCCACGCTTGCGCTGCTTGCGGGTCCGATCAGAAGGACGACGTCGGCGCCGTGCTCGACGGCGTTCTCCACCTGGTCGCGTCCCCAGTCCGACGACATCATCTCCGCGACAACGAGCGCGTCAGGCACGGCACGCTTGACCGTCTCGATGGCGAAGACGCCGTTGGACTTGATGAGGGGATCACCGACCTCCATGAACGTTGCTCCCGCGTCGACTGCGGACTGTGCGACGGCGACGGCCAGATCCAGGTCGGGCACGTCCAGAGCGACTTGGAGGTGCCTTCCGCCGCGCAGCCGGCGGTACGCCGCGCTGGTCATCAGATCGTGCGTTGGTTGGCCGCGACGGGCGGCCTGGGCGGCAACCGCTCTGCCTTCGCGGACAGCCAGCCAGGTCCCTGACCGGGAGGCGAGATCGGCGAGCAGCGCAGTGCGTTCGGGCGGAGGGGCGACCGCACCGGTGCGGATCTCTCGCAGCAGGGGGACGACGGCGTGCGGCACGACGGCCTGCTCGACCTTCGCCGGGTTGTCGCACAGCAGCGACAACCGATCTAGGAGATCACGCGCGTACCGGGGCGCATGGCGCCACGCCTCCTGAGAACGACACCGCGCCAGCGCAGCCCGGACCAGATCGTCAGGATCCGCGCGGCGGGCGAGGCTCTCCAGCGCCTGGGCACGCACGTACCAGACGTCGTCGTCCAGCAAGGTTGGAAGGACACCAGCTACGACGTCGTCGGGTGCGGTGCGCAGGAGCTGGGAGCTGGTGGCCCGGACCTTGTAGTCGCGATCGGCCACGAGGTGCTCGAACCCTCGAGTCATGGCAGGGGCCGCGGGATCCATGTGGCTGAGCCCTGTCGCGACGGCCGCCCGGACGCGCCAGTCCACGTGGTTGAGCAACCGTGCGACCAGGCCACCGTGGTCGTCCGGTGTGATGAACAGATTCAGGTGGTTCGCCAGGAACGCTGCGACGTCGGGGGCGTTGAGGTCAGCTTCCTGGACGAACTGAGCGGCCGCGGCGCCGTCGAAGTGCGCCTCGACGTGCTGAGCGACGTCGGACCATACCTTCGAGCCGTGGTCGTGCAGCGCTCCGGACAGCCAGGAGCGCCAGTCGCTCCCCAGCGCCGCGGGGAGCGACGGCTGGCGTAGCAGGGCGCGGACCACCGGCAGGGAGGCCGGGTTCCCAGTGCAGGCGCGTGCGCACGAGCGCAGCACGTCGGGCGTCGTGAAGCGTGATCCGTCGGTTGCGACGTCAAGCAGGCGGGCCAGGGTCGTCGTTCCCGCCAGGCTTGGAGCGAGCGCGATGGCTGACAACGCCGCGGGCGTGGCCTCGTCGACCGCCATCACGAAGAACCGAAGCAGACCGGCGGCGATGGCGCTCGTATCGGCGGCGTCCGACAGCTTGCTGATCACATCGCCGAGCCGGGAACGTCCGGGGTCCGAGGCGACCTGCACCAGGCGGGACGCAGCGAAGTACTCCCGGACCAAGTCGTGGGAGAACTCGACGCGCCCGCTCGGGGTGCGCTGAGCAAGTTCCGGGGGAACGGGAAAGGTCTCGGGTACGGCGGCGAGGGGGAACCACTGCCGCGCGAGCGGCAGGCGTCGGCCGAGGCCGGCTCCGGCGGCGTCGCCCAGGATTCGCACGACCTCATCGACGTCGTGCACGGACCGGTCCACGATGGCTCGTACGCACTGGTCGACCAGCAGGTATGGGCTGGCCTTGCGCAGTGGAACGGCGACAGCGCCCTCGCGGAGCAGGGACATGAACATCGGGAGCCGGACAAGATCCTGCAGGTGCGCCGGTAGATCTGCGAACGCGGTCTCGCCAGGCTGCTGCTCCTGCTCCCACGCGCGGGGGGCGGTGGATGGAGACCACAGGGCGGTCGTGTGCGAAGCGCCGTTGCTGGGGCGAAACAGCGATGCAGCCAGCAGCGGGTAGCCCGACAGATCGGGCGCCGGGGGAGTGCGGATCACCAGGACGAAGCGCAGCGCGGGCGCAGCGGCCTGACGGAGGATCGTGTCGACTGCCCGCCCCACCGAGCCGAGCACGCCCGCGGTGTTGATCCCGTCCACGATCACGACCAGAGGGCGGGACAAGGACTCCGCCGTCCGCTCCAGAGTCAGCAAGGCGTCCTCAGCCGACCGGGACGGAGCCGTACCGGAGGACGGCCGCAGCCAGATCGGTCGCACTCGCCTCAGCGCCTGGGTGCATCTGGACGTCCGCTGTCCCCGCCAACGACGCAATCGTGGACTGCACCAGCGTCGACTTCCCCGTACCCGCCGGGCCGCACAGCACGAAGACGCGAGAATCGGACGCCACGAACTCCTTCAGCGCGGCGGTTCCCGCCTCGTCGGGCACATGCCAGCGGGGCAGGGCGGTTGCGCCCGCAGTCCGCGTCGCCGAGACGGTGGCGAGGTCGCCGTCCTCCGGCCCCTCGAGCAACAGCCAGAACCGCTCCCGCACCGACTTGGAGGCCTGCTCCAGATCCGTGTCGAGGATCTCCTGCGTCTCCATCCGGAACACCATCGCAGCGCCCTTCCGCTCCGCGGCGGACAGGGCGACGTCGCTCAGGCCGAGGTGCGCGGCGTACCGGCGCTGACTCAGTCGGCGGGCCAGGCGCAGCGCCTTCAGCTCCCGCCCCAGGACGTCGGCAAAGTCTGGTCTGTAGGAGTGTGGTGGTTGGGGTCTGACTTGCGTCTTTGCTGGTGAGACGAGGTGCGCGGGTGCGTCCCGGTGCGGGTTGGATCGGTGGTTCCTACGCCAGACCGCTCTCACCTGCAGGAACACACCCGCGCTGATGTCATCGTCTCGTGCCACCGCCCTGACCTCCAAGTCCGTCTCGTCCGAGACCCTTCTGATCGAGCTCCTCGCCAAGCTGCCCGACCCGCGGGCCCGACGTGGTCGGCGTCACTCGGTCGGTGCGCTGGTCGCCGTGGCGCTGTGCGCGGTCCTGACCGGCGCGCGAGGCTTTACCGCGATCGCCGAGTGGGCCGGGGACGCGGGGCGGGTCCGTCTGGCACGCCTCGGCATGGTCCGCCGGGCCGCTGATGAGTCCACGTTCCGTCGGGTCCTGTCCCGCCTGGACCCGACTGCGCTGGAGGAGGCCCTGGGTGCCTGGGCGGTGACCCGCGCCCGGAAGACCGGCGGGCGGCGCGTCTACGCGATCGACGGCAAAGCCGTACGCGGCGCACGGAAGAAGGGCGCCGCCCGTGCGTTCCTGGTCGCCGCGCTGGACCACGTCACCGGGACCGTGGCCGCACAGGTCGGGGTGGAAGCCAAGGGCTCGGAGATCACCGCGGCCCGTGTGCTGCTCGGGCTGCTGGATCTGACCGGGGCCGTGTTGACCCTGGACGCGCTACACACGAACAAGACGACCGCCGCCCAGATCGTGACCGCCGGCGCGCACTACGTCTTCACCGTCAAGGGCAACTCCCGGGTGCTTTTCGCGATGCTCAAGGCACTGCCCTGGGCCCTGATCCCCGCCACCACCTCGACCGACCGGGGGCACGGCCGGCGCGCGACGCGCACCATCAAGGTCCTGGACGCCCCGGCCTGGATCGAATTCACCGGCGCCGCCCAGGTCGCCCAGCTACGACGCACCATCACCGTCAAGGGCAAGAAGACCGTCGAGGTCGTCTACCTCGTCACTTCCGCCGGCGCCCGCATCGCCGACCCCGCCACCCTCGCGACCTGGGCAAACGGACAGTGGTCGATCGAGAACAGGCTCCACTGGGTGCGGGACATCACCTTCGACGAGGACCCCTGCCAGATCCACACCGGCCACGCACCCCAGAACATGGCCGCCCTACACAACACCGCCATCGCGATCCTGCGCACCACAGGCTGGAACAACATCGCCGCAGCCCTGCGACATCACGCCCGAGACGTCAACCGGCCCGTTCACACACTCCTACAGGCATGACTTTGCCGAGGCCCTGGGTCCGACGCGGCTGGGAGCGAGTTCGATAGCCGATGAGTGGCGTGTGGCTTGACACCGGGGCTTCTTGGGTCTGTATCGGCATGTTCATTCGGTGCGTCGCTCGAGGTACCTGTCCACGGTGGAACGCGTGGCGAGCACCCGGCGTCCGACGCGCCTCCCTGGTATCTCGCCGCTGCGGACCAATTCGCCCGCTGTCCAGGTCGAGATGCCGAGGTAGTCGGCGATGTCGCCGTATGTCATGTACGGATCCTCGGGTCACCGTGGAGACGCTCCAGGTACTCCTCGAGGGTCGAGAGGCGGACGCGGATCCGGTTGCCGATGCGGGCGCAGGGACCGACTTGACCGCGGCGCACAAGCTCTCCGAACCACCAGCGGGAGATACCGAGTACTTGTGCCGCCTGGGCGGTGTCGAGGAGCGGATCGAAAGCTGTCGAGGCCGAAGAGGCAGTAGCGCTCATGGCTCATCTCCCGGTTCGTGACGACGTCCATGCACGAATCAGGTGCGGGACCGCGCCCGGGTGTCCTGACCCGGACGGGGCCCGCTACATCAGGCAGGGAACGCGATCACGTTCCCGCCTCTGTACTCCTCGTCAAGTGCTGCCATGCGCTCGGCGAGTCGGGCATCGCCGGTGTCGGTCGCGTGCTGGTAGACCATGGCAGCGGCAACGGTGGAGTGTCCGATCCGCTTCATCAGCTCGGCCAGCGTCGCGCCGGCTTCGGCGGCACGGGTCGCGGCGAGGTGACGCAGGTCGTGCCACCGGATCTCGGCCGGCATGCCCGCGCGCGCCTTGGCTCGGGAGAACATCTGGGTGCGCTGCGCTGCGCTGCCCGGAGAGGGCGCCCGGTGCTGGTCGTGAAGACCAGTGCCTGAGGGCTGGGGCCGGTGAACTGGTCGAGGTGCTTGAGGAGCGCTTGGCCAGCCTCGGGCGGCAGGTGCACGGGGCGCTTTCCGGCGTCGGACTTCGGCGGGCCGAACGCCAGCGGCTTCCCCGTGACGTCCACCAGTGCCTGACGGACTCGCAGCCGAACGCCTCCGGAGCGCGTCCGCTCCACGTCCTGTCGTCGCAAGGCGAACAGCTCACCAGCCCGCAGCCCGGACCACGCCGAGACGATCACGGCCGCGCGGTAACCCTCCGAGCTGCCTCGGCAGGCGGCCGCGATCATGTCGACGACGCTGCCCGCCGGGATGACGCGCTCAGCGGGGCTGGTCTTGCCGGCGCCTCGGATTGCGCACGGGTTGGCGTCCAGGAGCCGGTCGCGTACGGCGTCGCCGCAGATCGTGCGGAGCAGCGCGTAGGCGCGGGCGGCCTGGGTGCGTCCGGTCACCGCCGCCGACTTCTCCGGAGCCTCGGCCGCCGGGGGAGAGCCGGCGGCGCGCCACGCCTCCCAGAGCGCGGTGGACATGTGCCCGGACTCCTTCACCGGGCGGCCGTTCTGCCGGGCCCACGCGCGCACGTGCTGCGCCTCGGACGGTCCGGGTCCCCGGGCGAGCCACTCCTCGGCGGACTTGGCCGTGGCTACCTTCAGCGCCGCGTACCACTCGCTGACGACGCCGTGGGAGATCGAGCGAAGCGGGTATGTGCTCAGGTCGATCTGGCGGGCGGTGCCGGGCACGTCCAGGGGGGTGAGGATCCACCGGCGCAGGAGGTCGTCGTACCTGCTGCGGGTGGTGTCCTTGAGCTCGCGGATCGCGAGCCAGCGTGGTGCGTACTCGCCCAGGGCGATCTCGCCGGTCTCGGGCTCGCGGTAGGTGCCGCGGTGCACGTCGGCGAGGACCTTCGCCAGGGCGGCGGCGGCAGCGTCGTAGGTATCGAACGTGCCGACGGGTCGGCGCTTCTTGTCCGGGCCGGTGTACCGGGCCTGGAAGCGGCCCGGCCGCGTCTCCCGGATGTTGCCGTACGCGGCGCGCCGGGTGCGTCGTGGCGCTCTCACGCCCTGAGGCGTGGAGGCGTCACCGCGGCGAGCGGGATTGATCGTGGGGGAGTCGGACATCGTCGTGCTCCTGCTCCTGCCCCAGCCGTCACAGACTTAGGGCACATAAGGGCACGGAGAAGAGCTTCCAAGCCCCGCGGAGCACGCGACGGGCAGGTCAGAAACAGCCTCTGACCTGCCCGTCCGCATCGTGAGCGGGCGACGGGAATCGAACCCGCGTAATCAGTTTGGAAGACTGAGGCTCTACCATTGAGCTACGCCCGCGCGGGTCCCGACGACGGTATGTGCCATGGTTGGGGTGACCCCTCCGAGCGCACCGTCCGCCGTCGAACCGCGGGCTCACGATAGCAAATGTCCGGGGCCTCGTGCCGCCTCCATCGAGGGCGATTCGTCACGTCGGCGGAACTCGGGTGTGCGTGACGGCGCGTCGGTGAGCAGGTGTCCTGGCGATCCTGACCTGTGGCACTACACTTGCTCTGGCCCGGCTGGAGACCGGGCGTCCGGGGCGTGGCGCAGCTTGGTAGCGCATCGGCTTTGGGAGCCGAGGGTCGCAGGTTCGAATCCTGTCGCCCCGACTGCAAAGGGCCAGGTCAGACACACTTCTGACCTGGCCCTTCCTGCGCGCACCATGGGCGCACGCGGTCACCCTCAGCGGGCAGTGGGGACAGGATCGGCGATGTGGTCGTGCACCTCGCCGAGGTCTGAGCCTGTTCGATACCGCGGACGAGGGAGTGCGCGTGGGGCAGGCCCGCCGCACGCGCCTGCGTGATCCACGCGGTCAACGCCTCGATGTTCCCGCCTTCGGGACCCGGCGGCGCGGCGAACGAGTCCAGCAGCTCGGCGTCAGTTGGGCCCGTTAGGTGATTTCATTGGGTCTGCGGCCTTTGACCTCTTAGAATGTGCGAGATGGAGCACTCTCACGACGATGCTGCAGGCCCTACGAGCAACCGGCGTCGGCTCGGGCGAGTCATCGAGGCGTCCGCATCGGTCGGTGCTGTTCTCGGGATCGTCCTCATGTTGCACAACCACCTGTCGGCGTACCTGTGCTTCTTCGGCGCCTATTGCATGCCTGACGACGGCGAGATCGTCACCTACAGGGTGCTGGCCGTCACCACCGTGGTGCTCGTGGTGGTGGCCACCGTGGCCGGCGTGTACAACCACAGGCGACGGCTGCTGGCCTGGCACGGGCTGGTAGCGGCCGCCGTGGTCGTGGCACTGGTCCTGTTCGCCGTCCCGCAGATCCGCTGGGACCGACCCGGGTCCCCGGTCCGGAACTTCGAGAACGGTGAACAGTGCTACACGGGCGGGACCGGGTTCTGCCAGGGCGGATGACGTCTCCTGGCAGCTCGGACGAGGTGGCGAAGGCCGGGGCCGGCGTGTCGGGACAGGCGCGCCGGCGCGTGACGGCGTCGGGATCGTCCCACGTGGACGGGTGAATGCCGTCCTTGGCGAGTCCGGCTGTGGTGTTAAAGTCACCGTGCCGGCGTTTCCTACCCTGGACGCTTTCTCGGCACCTTCGGCGCGATCGTGTCGCCCTGAGCCCGTGTGGAACATCCGTGGGCGCGGCGACCGACACGTGGGCTGCTCGTATCGGATCTTCGTGAGCCCCCGCGACCGCCAGTCAAGCTGACAGCCGGCGCCCGGCGCCCGGCTGTCGTGTGGTCATTCACCAGTCCAGGAGCACGCCATGGCCTTCATCGCCGCCGCTTCAAGCACCCCGAACCCACCGTCCTCCCCGTCACCGCGTCTGGTCGTCGACGGCCCGGCCCCTGCGGGGGAAGCCCTCACCGGCGCGGACGCCGTCGTCCGTTCGCTCGAGCTGCTGGGGGTGACCGATGTGTTCGGCATGCCGGGCGGCGCCATCCTGCCCGTCTACGACGCGCTGATGAACTCCGACACGCTGCGGCACATTCTGGTGCGCCACGAGCAGGGCGCCGGGCATGCGGCCGAGGGCTACGCCGTGGCGTCCGGCAAGGTCGGCGTGGCGATCGCGACGAGCGGGCCGGGGGCGACGAACCTTGTCACCGCGATCATGGACGCCCGGTCGGACTCCGTGCCGCTACTCGTGATCACGGGGCAGGTGCACTCCGCGCTGATGGGAACCGACGCCTTCCAGGAGGCCGACATCGAGGGCATCACGCTGCCGCTGACGAAGCATTCCTACGTCGTGACCAGGGCGGCCGACATCCCGGGGGTGCTGGCCGAGGCCTACCGCCTCGCGGGGTCGGGCAGGCCCGGACCCGTGCTCGTCGACATCACCAAGGACGCCCAGCAGGCTGCCGTGCCGTTCGCCTGGCCCCCGGCCGGGCACGACGTCGAAGGCGCGCCCCGGCGCGTCAGCTCGACCCAGATCGGACGCGCCGCCGAGGAGATCGCCCGGGCCGCTCGTCCGGTGCTGTACGCCGGAGGGGGAGTGGTGCGCGCAGGCGCCGCGGCAGAACTGCGCGAGCTCGCCGAGCTGACGGGCGCGCCCGTGGTGACGACGCTGATGGCGCGCGGGGTCTTCCCGGACTCGCACCCCCTCAACCTCGGCATGCCAGGGATGCACGGCTCCGTGCCCGCCGTGCTCGCGTTGCAGGAGTCGGACCTCATCATCGCCGTGGGTGCCCGGTTCGACGAACGGGTCACCGGCGACACCGCACTCTTCGCGCCACGGGCGCGCGTGGTCCACATCGACATCGACCCGGCCGAGATCTCCAAGATCCGGCACGCGCACGTGCCGATCGTGGCCGACGCGCGCACCGCACTGTCCGACCTCGGCCGAGCCCTGCGGGCCGTGCGTCCGGCGTCGCCGGGTGACCTGTCGTCGTGGTGGTCCTTCCTCGACGGTCTGCGGCGGGACTACCCGCTCGGCTACGCACCCACCACCGACGGGCTCATCGCTCCGCAGCACGTGATCCAGCGCATCAGCCGGCTGTCGGGGCCCGACGCCGTCTACACCGCCGGCGTCGGCCAGCACCAGATGTGGGCCGCGCAGTTCCTCCGGCACGAACGCCCCCGCCACTGGATCAACTCCGGCGGTGCGGGAACCATGGGCTTCGCCGTCCCGGCGGCGATGGGGGCCAAGATCGCCCGGCCCGACCGGGTCGTGTGGGCGATCGACGGCGACGGCTCGTTCCAGATGACGAACCAGGAACTGGCGACCTGCGCGCTGAACGACATCCCGGTCAAGGTCGCGATCATCAACAACTCCGCCCTCGGCATGATCCGCCAGTGGCAGACCCTCTTCTACGCCGAGCGCTACTCCAACAGCGCTCTGCACACCGGACACGAGACGGCGCGGATCCCTGACTTCGTCCGTCTCGCGGACGCCTACGGCTGCGCGGCCCTGCGGGTCGAGGACGAGAAGGACATCGACCAGGCCATCGAGACCGCCCTGGGGATCAACGACCGCCCCGTGGTGCTGGACTTCGTGGTCAGCGACGACTCGATGGTGTGGCCGATGGTTCCCCAGGGCGTCGGGAACGACCGCATCCGGTACGCCCGGGACCACGAGCTCGCATTCGGCGACGACAGCTGATCGGACGGCTCGGGGGCCCGCCGCAATGCCGGGTCCCCGGGCCGGGGGCGAGGGGTTCGCCGAGGGTGGTTCGACCTCTCGCCATATGACGTAAAACGGCTCGGTGGCCTCTTGGTGACACGCGCGCACAAGGCATCTTGAGGCCACACAGGATGCTGCTGTCCCGGCATTTCCTCTCCAGGGGATGGCACTTTTCTCCCACTTCCCGGGTGCTTCCGGGAATTGCCAGTATTCCCGTGTCCGGTTCGAAACCCGAATCGGTTGGGAAATTATCGGGTCGCCTCCGCGACCCGCTGGAGGGAGAAACTTCGATGAGAAGAGCGTCTGCGCTTCTCGCGGTGGTCTCGTTGGTGGCCTCGATCCTGGGGATCGCGGTCGGCGTGGCAGGGCCGGCATCGGCCGCGGCACGTGACGGGGTCTGCGACAGCGGCGAGTTCTGTTACTACTACAACAGCAACAACGCCGGTTCCGTCTCGGACTTCACCGCGTCGGTCAGCGACTACGGCACCAGCCAGCCGTCGTGCTACGACTTCAAGGGTTCGGGCAGCGGCCAGGGCGACTGCATCAAGAACAACGCGGCCTCGGTGTGGAACCGCTCCGGTGAGACGGTTCGCGTCTACTTCAACACCGGCTACGGCGGCACGTACCAGAACATCGGCCCGGGCTACAAGGGCCAGCTCAGTGCGGAGCTGTACAACAACAACGCGTCGCACCAGTTCGTGGGGAGTGCCGGCACCGACACCGGGGCCCGCAGCGGTACCTGCGAGGACGGCGAGTTCTGCTACTACTACAACAGCAACAACCAGGGGTCCATCTCGGACTTCACCGAGTCCGCGGGCAACTACGGTGATGCCCAGCCGACGTGCTACGACTACAAGGGTTCGGGCAGCGGCCAGGGCGAGTGCATCAAGAACAACGCCGCTTCGGTGTGGAACCGGTCCTCCAAGACGGTCCGTGTCTACTACAACAGCTACTACGGCGGCTCGTACCAGGACATCGCGCCCGGCTACAAGGGCCAGCTCAACAGCACCGTCTACAACAACAACGCGTCGCACCAGTTCCTCGGCACCACGTCTGCCGGCAGCGGTTCGCGCAGCGGTACCTGTGAGAGCGGCGAGTTCTGCTACTACTACAACAGCGGCAACGAGGGCTCGATCTCGGACTTCACCGACTCGATCGGCGACTACGGCGCCTCGCAGCCCGACTGCTACGAGTTCAAGGGTTCGGGCAACGGCCAGGGCGAGTGCATCAAGAACAACGCCGCCTCGGTGTGGAACCGGTCCAGCAAGACGGTCTGCGTCTTCTACAACAGCTACTACGGCGGCTCCTCGCAGGCCGTGGCTCCGGGCTTCAAGGGCCAGCTGAACGGTACGGTCTACAACAACAACGCCTCCCACAAGTTCATCACGGGCTCCGAGTGCCCCGTCTACAACGGGGGTGGCGGCACCAGCGGCGGTACCAGCGGTGACACCAGCGGCTCGTACTCCGAGAAGGTCGAGCGGGTCATCGAAGCCGCTCTCTCCCAGACCGGCAAGGGCTACTCCTACTCGTGGGGCGGCGGCAACAAGTACGGCCCGACCTACGGCATCTGCTGCAGCCCGAGCGGATACGACGACCGCAGCCGGTACGGCTTCGACTGCTCCGGCCTGACGCAGTACGCGTTCTGGCAGGGCGCGGGCGTGGACATCGGCACCTACACCGGCGCCCACCTCAGCAAGGGCACGAAGGTCTCCATGAGCAACCTGCGGCGCGGCGACCTGATCATGTGGGGCGGTTGGTCGAGCACCTACCACACCGCGATCTACCTAGGAAACGGGCAGATGGTCGAGGCGTCAGTACCTCGCGGCTCGAACAGCGTGCACGTCACGAACGTGTACGGCGGTGACTTCGGGATTCGCGTGAACATGTGATCCCGGGATCCCAGTGAACTGGCACGATCCTGCCACCGAATTCGGTGGCAGGATCGTGCCATTTCTCGATTCCCCGGCAGGAATTGCTCCGGCACCTCCGTGACAGCCCGATTCTCTTGTTGCGCCATCGGCGGCGGGAAAGAATAGAACTCAGAAACAAGAAACCCGTGCAGAATGGAGAATCACCATGCAGCTCTCAGTTTTTCGGCGTTCCGTCGTCGTCGTCCTGACCGCGGTCGTGCTCACCGCGGCCGGCCAGGGAGTGGCCAGCGCCGAGGACCCGCAGTGGGAGACGGACCCGCAGTGGGAGACGACCCCGCCTGCCACCACCCAGCCGTGATGCCCTGTGCGGATCGTCAAGATCACCGTGGAGGCCCCACATACCACGGCCTGGACCACGTCGGCGAGCATCGTCGACGCGATCCAGGCCGCGGCCGTCCCGCAGGATCAGCTGATGCACGTCTATGCCGCCTTGCTTCCCACCGGCTTCGGCGTCGTGATGTACCTCCTGGTGCCGCTCGACCGGGCCGCGGCGACCGGGAGCCGTCTGGTCCTCGCCGCGACGGACTCGCTCGAACTCACCGACTGGACACTGGGAAAGGTCGAGGCCTGGGACCCCGCCGGGCTCAGCTGAGGTCCGCAGGCTCCAGCCAGCCGTGGTCCAGTGCCCGCGCCCCCGCCTGAAAGCGGCTGCTGGCGTCCAGGCGCTCCATGAGACCGCTGCTCAGGCGCCGCACCGTCCGCAGCGACACACCGAGCCTGCGCCCGGCGGCCTCGTCGGTGGCTCCCTTGGCCCACAGCCGCAACAGCTCGTGCTCCTGCACCGACAGGCCGTCGTCGTCGCGGCGGCGGTCCGCGCCCAGAGGGGTGGCCGCCCGCCAGGCCTGCGTGAACAAGGCCATGAGCGCGGCGACGACCCCGGGTGAGGTCATCACCACGGCGCCGGACCCCGACTCGGTGTCGGTCAGGGGCACCATCGCATGGTCCTGGTCGATGATCTGGAGCCGGACCGGGACGGTCGCGGCCAGCCGCACCTCGGCGCCGTTGTTGCGCAGCCACGTGGCGTGATCCCACGTCGCCTGATCGTTGCGGATGCTCTCCAGGTAGACCGTGCGCATCCGCACGCCACGTGCCAGCAGCGTCTCGCTCAGGGCGCGGCTCGAGCCCAGCGCACGCGGTGACGTGGCCCGGGTCGGCACGAACGTGCACAGTTCCTGCGTGCACCGTTCGATGAGCGTGGCCAGGCGGTCCCTGGCCTCCGCCGCGGTCTCCAGCACCTCGACGTCGGGCCCCTTGTGCACGTTGCTCAGCTCGGAGACGAGACGTGCGAGAGCCACCCGGCCCTCCTCGATCTCCTGGTTGCGCTGCGCGACCTGCGCCTGCTCGCGGGCGAGCAGGGCCGCGAGCCCCACCTCCGGGCTGACCGGACGCAGCCTGTCGTCATCGCCCCACGACTCCTCGACGAGCATCAGATGGGACAGCTCGTCCAGGGCTTCCCGGACACGCTCCTCGTCGATCCCGAGGGCCTCGGCGATACGGTCCGGTCCGGCGTCGCGATCTCTGAGCATCTGCAGGTAGACCGACTCGGCCGTGCTGGACATCCCCAGACCTTGCAGCATGCTTCGACTCCCCGATCGATCGAACGAACGGGCGCCGGGCGACCGTCCCGGTCTTGCATGCTCGCACAGGTCAGCGGGGTCGAACAGAGGTTTTACCAGATTTCACCCGTTCTTCGAAGTGGCCGTTGACCTGCAGATTCTCTTTGGGCGGCGCTCGTGATACTTGCGCCGGGCAACCGGCCGGGGGGAAAATCCCGCATGCCTCGCTTCCCGCACTCGCACGACGGACCGCCGCCCACTCCGTCCGTGCCGGCGTTCGTGGGACGCGGCCGGGAGCTGTCGGCTCTCGAGAGCGCGCTGGCCCGGCCGCCGGCGATCGTCCTGGTGGAGGGTGAGGCAGGGATCGGCAAGAGCAGGCTGCTGCAGCACTGGCTCGCCGATGCCCCCTCCCGCCGGGACACCACGCTGATCTCGGTGTGTCCGCCGCTGCGTGAGTCGCTCACCCTCGGACCCGTCGTGGACGCGTTCCGCGGCACCACCGTGCCGGTCCCGCGCCTGGAGCTCAGCGACCTCGCCGGCGCGCTGCGCCCGCTGTTCCCGGAGTGGTCGGGCGTGCTCCCGCCGGCACCGGCGCCGCTGGGTGACGCGGGGGCCGCGCGCCATCGTCTGTTCCGCGCGCTCGACGAGCTGATCCGGGCGCTCGGCGTGCGTCTCCTCATGGTCGAGGACGCGCACTGGGCCGACGACGCCACCCTCGAGTTCCTCCTCTTCCTGGCCTCCGGCCAGCGGGCGGGCGGGCCGAGCCTGGTGATCTCCTACCGGCCCGAGGAGGTGGCCGCCGACTCGCTCCTGCGACGGCTCACGTCCCGGCTGCCGGCGGGCATCACCTGCTCGCGCATCCCGCTCGGCCCCCTGAGGAGCGAGGACACGGCCTCACTGGTGTCCTCCATGCTGGGCGGGAGCCCGATGTCGCCGGAGTTCACCAGGTTCCTCCAGGAACGGACCGACGGCATTCCGCTGGTCCTGGAGGAATCGGTGCGTCTCATGTGCGACCGGGCGGACATCCACGTCCGGGACGGGCACTGGAGCAGGCGAGAGCTGTGCGAGCTGACCGTGCCGCCCACCGTGCGCGACTGCACGCTCGAACGGGTCACGCGGCTGTCACGCACGGCCCAGCGGGTGCTGCACGCCATGGCGACCCTGGCGGAGCCCGCGCCGGAGGCCACCATCGCCGCGACCGCGGACCTGCTGCCGCGGGAGTGCCGGACCGGCATGGCGGAGGCCGCGGACGCCGCGGTCGTCGTCGACGACGACCGCGGCCAGTGGCGGTTCCGGCACCGGCTGGCAGCGGCAGCGGTGTACGAGGCGATCACGCGGGCCGACCGCGCGCTCCTTCACCTGCGGGCAGGACGGGCGCTGGAGAGCCTCCGGCCGGCCCCCGCCGCACGCCTCGCGCACCACTTCCGCCAGGCGGGTGAGACGGAGCCGTGGACGCGCTACTCCGAGCACGCCGCACAGCACGCCGTGGCCTCGGGCGACCACACCACGGCGGTCGTCCTGCTCGACGAACTCCTGTCGGCGACAGAGCTGCCGCCGCCGGATCTCGCACGGGTCGCGCGCACCATCGGCGTCACCGCGCTCAGCCGCCGGGAACCCGTGGACGAGGTGCACCACCGCGTGACCCGCACGCTGCGGGCCGTGCTCGAGTCCCCGGCGCTGTCGGCCCGCCAGAAGGCGGAGATCCGCAATCCCCTCGGGCGGCTGCTGATCCTCGGCGGCGAGGCCCGGGCCGCGCTCGCCGAGCTCGAGCAGGCGGTCGCCAACCTCGACCACGACCCGGTCGAGGCGGCCCGCGCGATGACCTACCTCGGCTGGGCCTACGCTGGGCCCTGGCCCGCACCCACCCATCTGCGGTGGCTCCAGCGCGCGGCGGAGATCACCGACGGCATCACCTCCCCGGCCGAGCGCCTGAACCTCGCCGGGAACCGCGCGGCCGCACTCCTGATGCTGGGCGAGGAGGAGGCCTGGGACGTCGTGGCCGGCCTTCCGCTCGACGCCGCGACCTCCGCCGAGCGGATCGACCTGGCCCGCATCCACTCCAACATCGGCACCGGCGCGATGCTGTGGGGCAGGCACGCGGACGCGGAACGGCACCTCGCCGTCGCCAGAGGTCTCGCCGACGGCGAGGGCGCCTCGCGCCTGCGCTACGTCATCGAGCTCGAACGCGCCGGCCTGGACTGGTTCACCGGCCGGTGGGACGGGCTCGCCGAGCGCGGCGCCGCGCTCGCGGAGGCGAGCCGGGACCGCCCTACCGCCTACCTCGCGGGCGTCCGCCTGGCAGCGCGGCTGGCCTCCGCGGCCGGTCGGCGGCAGGCCGCGGAGGAGCAGTTCCGGCTCGTCCTCGACGAGAGCGCGCGGCTCGGCGTGGTCGACGACACGATGGAGCCCGCCGCGGCGCTGGCCCGGCTGTGGCTGGCCGACGGCGACACCCTCGCGGCGCTGCGGGCCACCGACCAGCCGATCGACGCCCTGCGCCGGAAGGGGGTCTGGGTCTGGGCGACCGACGTCGTCCCCGCCCGGATCGAGGCGCACCTCGCCGACGGCGACCAGGTGGCGGCGAGGCAGCTGACCGAGCAGTTCGCGAGGGGCCTGCGGGGGCATGCCGCCCCGGCGCCTCGCGCGGCGCTCGCGCTGTGCCGCGCGCACCTGCTCGCCGCGGCGCAGGACCACCCCAGGGCGGCAGCCGCCTACGCACGGGCCGCCCGAGCCTGGAGCGCGTTGCCGCGCCCGTACGACGCCATGCTGGCCCGGGAACGGCAGGCGGAGGCACTCCTCGCGGCGGGGCAGCTCCACGAGGGCCAGGAACTGCTGACCGGCCAGTACGAGCAGCTGTTCCGGCTCGGGGCCCGTGGCGACGCGGACCGGGTCGCGCGGCGGCTCCGGGAGTCCGGGGCGGACGTCCCGCGTCCGTGGCGCGGCGGCCGGCGCGGCTACGGCGACCGCCTCTCCCCGCGGGAGCTGGAGGTCGTCCGGCTCGTCGTCGTCGGCCACACGAACCGGGAGATCAGCCGGATCCTGGTGAAGTCGCCCGCCACCGTGGACCAGCAGCTGCGTGCGGCGATGCGCAAGCTCAAGGTGACCTCGCGGACCGCGCTCGCGGTCACGGCGGTGGAGGCCGGCGTGCTCTCGGAGGAGCAGGTCGTGGCCGACGCATCATGATTTTTGACGCATTCGCAGGATAGCGACGTCTATATCCTGCCCGGAGCATGGCACGCATGATCCATGCCCCGATGAAACTGCTGACCGTCGTGGCGTCGCTGGCCCTCATTGCGGGCCTCGGCGTCGGCGCCCCACCACCGGCGGCCGCCGCGCCACCACCTGATCCGGGTGCGGCGCCGGCGGGGAGCGCGGAGAAGATCGATCCGCAGCTCCAGGAGTCGTTCCGCAGCGACCGGACCGCCGAGTTCTGGCTGACGTTCGACGAGCAGGCGGATCTGGAGCCGGCCAAGGACATCGCGGACTGGACCGAACGCGGCCAGTTCGTCTACGACGCGCTGACGGCGACGGCGGAGGCCTCGCTGGCGACCGTTGCCCCGCAGCTCGACGCGGCGGACGTCGACTACGAGTCCTACCCCATCGCGAACGCGGTACTGGTCAAGGACGGCACCGAGGGCCTCGCACTGGACCTGGCCGAGAACCGGCAGGTCGCCGAGGTCCAGGACGCGCCGGAGGTCGGGCTGGTCGAGCCGGTGCAGCCGGACTCCGACGCCCCCGAGCTGCGTGCGGCGGCCGACGACGTCGAGTGGGGCCTCGACTACATCAACGCACCCGAGGCCTGGGAACAGGGCGCGACGGGTGCGGGCATCACGGTGTCCAACCTTGACTCGGGCGTGGAGTTCGACCACCCGGCACTCGTGGGCAGCTACCGGGGCGCGAAGGCCGACGGGACGTTCGACCACGACTACAACTGGTTCGACAGCCGGGGCGTGTGCGAGGGAACCGCGCCGTGCGACGACAACGGGCACGGCACCCACACGATGGGCACCATGGTGGGCGACGACGGCGTGGGCAACCGGGTGGGCGTGGCCCCGGACGCGCAGTGGATCGCGACCAACGGCTGCTGCCAGAGCACCGGGTTCGAGTCGCTGCTGGACTCCGGCTGGTGGCTGCTGGCCCCCACGGACAGCGACGGGCAGAACCCGGACGTGTCCAAGCGCCCGCACGTGGTGAACAACTCGTGGGGCTCCACGGAGGAGCACCTGTACTCGGACTTCTTCACGGCGATCGACGAGGCGTGGACGGCGGCCGGGATCTTCAGCGTCTGGTCGGCGGGGAACACGTCCCCGGGCGCGGACTGCGGGACGGTCTCCTCGCCGGGATCGCACCCGGACGCCTACTCCGTGGGCGCGTTCGCCTCGAACGGCTCGCTGGCCGCGTTCTCCCGCAAGGGTGAGGGTGAGGACGGCGTGATCAAGCCGGAGATCTCCGCGCCGGGCGTCGGCGTCCGTTCCTCCTGGCCGGGGAACACGTATCGGCTGCTCAACGGCACGTCGATGGCCGCACCGCACGTCGCGGGCGCCGTCGCCGCACTCTGGAGCTACGACCCGACGCTCATCGGGCAGATCGACACCACACGCCGCCTGCTGGCGGAATCGGCCGTCGACGTCGACGACACCTCCTGCGGCGGCACCGCGGAGTTCAACAACAAGTACGGTGAGGGCCGTCTCGACCTCGTGCGGCTGCTGGAACTCGCCCCTCGCGGCGGCGGCACCCTGAGCGGCGTCGTCACGTCCGGCGGCACGCCGGTGCCCGGCGCCGAGGTGACGATCGACGGTCCGTTCGACCGCACGATCGGCACGGAGGAGGACGGCTCCTTCACCGTGCACCTGCCAGAGGGGCACTACGACCTCACCGCGGAGGCGTTCGGCTACCTGACGTCGTCGGCGAGCGCCACGGTGTCCGTCGGCGAGGACGCCGCCGTCGACATCACGCTCACCCCGGCCGACACCCACGACGTCGGTGGCACGATCCTCGACGAGGACCGGCAGCCGGTCCCGCACGCGGAGGTCTCCGTCAAGGGGACGCCCCTGGACGCCGTGGTGACGGATGCCGACGGTGCGTTCACGATCGCGGACGTGCCGGAGGGTGACTACCGGCTCGGCGTCGTGCCGAACGCCTGCCTGTCGCCCACCACGGTGCCCCTGACCGTGGGGCCGGAGACGGGTCCGGTCGAGGTGCCGGTCCCGCGCGTGGTCGACGACGGCGGCTACACGTGCGCCGTTTCGGAGGGTGACTACCGGCGCGGGACCGACAAGGTGGAGTTCACGAGCGGCGTCTGGGCTCAGGTGTCGCTGCCGCACCCCATCGCGCTCTACAACGGCACCCACGACACGCTCAACATCGGCAGGCGAGGGGTCATCTCCGTCGACGACGCGTACGCCGGTCCCGGCACCGGGGGAGTGGGCGCGTTCCCGTTCTACGTGCAGACCCCGTTCAAGCTCGACGACGGTGGCATCTACACGGCGCCGACCACGGTGGACGGCGAGGACGCGTTCGTCGTGGAGTACCGGGACGTGCACGTGTGGGGTGGTTCGGACCGGCCGGAGTGGTCGCAGGACACGGTCAGCTTCTCCGCCACGTTCACCCGGAACGGGACGGTGATCCTCGCCTACGGGGACGGCGTGGGCGGCGATGACCCGCTGACGGCCGGCTCGGTGACGACGACCGGCATCCAGGGCTGGGCGGGCGTGGACGGCATCCGGTTCTCGGAGAACTCCCCGACGCTGCACGACGGGCTGGTCGTCACCTACGACCTGCCGGACTTCGGGTTCGTCGACTCGACGATCGTGGACGAGAACGACGGGCTGCCCGTGGCGGGTGCCACGATCGCGATCGCCGACGACGAGGGTCTCGTCGAGAGCCTCACGACGACGCCGACCGGCGTCATGCACCGTCAGCTTCCCGTGGGCGACTACACGATGACGGTCTCCGCGCCGGACTACGTGACCGAGACCTACGAGTTCTCGCTCGACCACCTGTACGCGGCCACCGAGGTCGACGTGCGCCTCACCACCGGGATCGCCGACCTGACGGCCGACGGTCTGGACGTGGTGCTGGGCACCGGCCAGAACGGCAAGGGTTCGCTGACCCTGACGAACCCCGGCTCGGCCCCGGTCACGTTCGACCTGGGCGAGGTGGCGCGCCACCCGGAGCTCGACACGGGTGAGGCCGTCACGCGGACCGGTGCGGGGACCGACAGCACGATCGACATGACGGTCTGGGACGACGCCGCGGCGGAGGCCGGCTACGAGTCCTCGGCCGCCGGCGACGAGAAGGCCGGCAGTGAGAAGACCGGCGACGATGTCGCCACGTCGTCGGACGAGGTCGGGACCCATTCCGGCGGGGAGGTCATCACCCGCATCACGCTGGACGGGGACCTGGACGAGAAGGAGCCGTCCGGTCTCGGGTACGACGGCGACGTGTGGGTCCATGACTACAACGCGCGCACGAACACCGCCTACACGGTGACGGGGGAGAAGACCGGCAAGGAGTTCGCCGCGAACTGGAACCCCGACTACCGGGCGTTCGACATGGCGTTCGACACCCGCACCGGCGACATGTGCCAGCTGGAGGACAGCCCGGCGAGCTTCATCCACTGCTTCGACCGTGACACGGGTGCCGAGACGCGCCAGATCAAGGGCGCGTGGTCGAACACGCAGCTGACGGGGCTGGCGTACAACGAGGCGCTGGACGTCTTCTACGTGGGCGGCCGAGGTGTCGGCGCGATCGGGACCGTGGCCGGCACGTCGTACGAGACGCCCGGGCAGTTCCTGTCGTACTGCTCGCCGCCGCTGCCGGAGGCGATGGGCCTGGCGTACAACGCCGCGTCCGACACCCTCTGGTACACGGACCTGGCGTCGAACCGGCCGACCCGGCTCCTGCAGGTCGACCCCGTGGACTGCTCGCTGGTCAACGCCTGGTGGTTCCCCGGTCAGCGGCCGCTGCAGGGTGGCGGCCTCGCGACGGACGCCACCGGTGCGCTGTGGGCCACCGACCAGCTCACCGACGAGATCCTGCTCGTGGACGTCGAGGACGACCTGGTCACGGACCTGCCGTGGCTGTCGCTGTCGACGACCGGCGGCACGCTCGCGCCGGGTGAGTCGACGACGGTCGAGGTCGAGGTCTCTTCCGACGACGTCGATCCGGGCGTGCTCGGGGCGAACATCCTCGTGACGTCCGACGCGGGCCGGCAGTCCAAGGAGTACATCCCGGTCACGCTCACGACCACCGAGTACCAGGTGGCCGTGAACGCGGCGGGCGGGGCGTTCACCGACGGCGACGGCTTCTCCTGGTCGGCGGACCAGCCCCTCGGCAAGGGCTCGTGGGGGTACCGGGGCCGGACACGGACGATCTCCACCCGCTCCGCGGTGGACGGCACCACGGACGACACCCTGTTCCGGTCCCAGCGCACCGCGCGGCACCAGGACCTGACCTACGAGTTCGGCGACGCGCCGGAGGGCACCTACCGGGTGGATCTCGCCTTCGCGGAGATCCAGCGCGTCGCCCCGGGCCGGCGCGTGTTCGACGTGCTCGTGGACGACTCGCTCACGCGGTACGCCTACGACGTGGCGGGCACCGCCGGCCGGAACACCGCCGACTGGCAGACCGCCGTCGTCGAGCACTCCGGCGGTCCGCTGACGGTGAAGCTCAAGGGCGCCCTGGGGCTGCGTGCCCCGAGCGTCGCGGCCCTTCGCGTGACCCTCGACCCACGGGCCGTCGAGCGGCCGGAGCCCGAGCCGCAGCAGCCGGAACCGGAGGACGTGCCGGTGGCTGGGGCACAGCGCGGGTACGAGGTGCACGAGACGACCGGCCTGTACCGGCAGGGCACCACGGACACCGGCTGGTCCGGACGCTACGGGTGCGGCGTGCTGTGGTTCGGGTTCGACCTCCCGTTCTACGACACCGCGTGGGACGGGGCGTGCGTCGCGAAGAACGGCATGCTGACCCTGGACCGCGCCCGGTCCGACTCACGCAACACCGCGCTCCCGACGAGCTGGCCGGCGGACGCGATCTACCCCTTCTGGGACGACCTGCTCGTGGACGACGAGGCGCGGATCTACGTCGGCGTGACGACCGTGGACGGGCTCGACGCCCAGATCGTCGAGTACCGGGACGTCACGTTCAACGACGACCGGTCGGCACGCGTGAGCTTCTCGGTCACCCTCGTCGAGGACGGGCGCATCCAGATCGGCTACGGCGACGGCTTCGGCGGGTCCGACCCCCGCACCCGGGGCTCGTCGGCGACGATCGGCGTCGAGAGCCTCGACGGACTGCGCGCGAGCCAGTACTCGTTCGACGAGCCGAAGCTCACGGCCGGGATGGGGCTGGAGTACGTCCTGCCCGCGTCGGGCACGATCGAGGGTGAGGTCACCGACGCCAACGACGGGAAGCCGATCGCGGGCGCGCTCGTCACCCTGACGGGCCCGGACGGTGGCACGCGCACGATCACCTCCAACGCCCAGGGTCTGTGGAAGGCCCAGGCACTCGTCGGCGACAGCACGGTGAGCGTCTGGTCGCCGAACTACGAGGCGGACGACTCGACCGTGACCGTCGCCGAGAAGGGGGCGGCCGAGGTGCTGGACACGGCGCTGGCCACGGGCGTCGCCGAGATCTCCGGGGACGACCTCGAGTGGTTCCTCGACCAGGACCGGACCGCGACGGCCCAGCTCACCGTGACCAACTCCGGGACCGCCCCGCTCGGGGTCGAACTCACGGAGCAGCGCCGGGACGGCGAGGACGGGCACGAGGCCGCCGACCTGCCCTGGCTGTCGCTGGCCGGTGACGCCGCCGAGGGCGGGGTCGAGCTGGCCGTGGGCGAGTCCACGACCGTCACGGTGTCGGTCGACAACACCGGTGCCGGTCCGGGCGTGCAGGTCGGGGACGTGCTCGTCTCCTCGAACGCGGGACGCGTCCCGCAGCAGTACGAGCGTGCCCGGCTCGCGACGTCCGCCTACTGGCTGGGGGTCGACGTCGGTGGACACGGCCTGGCCGGCGCGGACGGCTTCGTCTGGTCGGCGGACCAGTCGCTGGACAAGGACCCGGACGGCTGGGGCCACGTCGGCGGCGTGCGGCGCGCCACCCGGGCCGACATCGACGGGACCGAGGACGACGAGCTGTTCCGCACCGAGCGGACGGGCAAGACGTTCGGCTACGTCTTCAAGGACGTCCCCGAGGGCACCTACCGCATCGACCTCGGCCTGGCGGAGATCAGCAGGATCGACCTCGGCAGGCGGAGCATCGACGTGCTGGTGGACGGCAAGGTCGTGCTCTACGACCACGACGTGCGGTCCCACGTCGGTGCGCTGACCGCGGACCGGCACACCGCCACCGTCCGGCACACGGGCGGTGACCTGACGGTCGAGCTGGTCGGCGAGACCGGCAAGCGGCCTCCCGTGCTCAGCACCCTCGCGGTGCGGGAGGACCCGCGCCTGTGACGTAGCCCCGGCTCGTCAGCAGGAGCACCCCGGAGGCAGGGCCTCCCCGGCACGATCTGCCGGGGAGGCCCTGTCCTCCCTCGTGGCTCAGTCACGTGCCGCGACCCACGCGTCGCTCGCGCGCTGCACGTCCGCGGCGCTCACGGCGTCGTCCACCGTGACGAAGTACCAGCGGTGCCCGAACGGGCAGCGCACGGCCGCCTGCCGGAAACCCTCGAACCAGTCCGCGGGCTCGCTGAGGCCGGTCGCCCCGGCATCGACGGCCCGGGTGTAGGCGGCGTCGGTGTCCGTGACCGGCACCGTGAAGCTCGCCGGCGTCGGAGCACCGGGCTCGGGCGCGACCGAGTCCGGCGGGAACGCGGCCGCCACCGTGAACGTCGACTCCCCGGCGGCGGACCGCAGGACCAGATCGGAGTGGATCACGACGTCACCGGCCGTGATCACGTAGAGCGTCTCGGCGCCCAGTGCCGCCTCGTAGAAGGCGACGGCCGCGCGGGCGTCGGACACGGAGATGTTGGGATGCAGGGCCGAGTTCTTCATGTCCTCGATCCTGGCGTGGCCCGGCCGCGCCACTCTTGGAATAATGCGACAGGTGTTCGACAGGACGGCAGGGGCGGACCAGGTGCTCGGGTCCGGGCCCACCCTCGGCATCGTGAACCCGGTCCGCGCGCGCGACCGGCTCTCGCTGGTGCGGGTCGCGCCCGCGCCCGATCTCGCCGATCTGGTCGACTGGCACTGGGTGATCACCTGGGACCTGCCCGACGGCGTCTCCTTCACCCAGACCGTGATGCCGCATCCCGTCGGCCACGTCGTCGCCGAGGACGGCGGCTTCCTCGCCTACGCCATGCCTGCCGGCCTCTTCGAGCGCACGCTCTCCGGCGCGGGCGGCGTGGTGGGGACCAAGCTGCGCCCCGGTGGCTACCGCACTCTGCTCGGACGTGCGGACGCCGGCCGGCGCGGCACCGTCGAGCCGGCCCGGTTCCTGGGACCGGCGGCGGATCCTGCCGCCGCGGAGTCGCTCGACCAGGCGTCGGCAGGCAGACCGGAGGCGGCCGTCGCCACCGTCACCCCGCTGCTCCGTGCCGCCGCCGAACGGGTGCGCACGCCGCGGTCGGCCGCCGCCCTCGCCGCCCTCCGCGAGGCCTTCGACGTCATCGCCGACGCCGCGCCCGGGTGCACCGTCACGGCGCTCGCCGCCGAGCTCGGGACCACACCGCGCACGCTGCAGCGCCTGTTCGCCGACTGGGTGGGTGTCAGCCCCAAGTGGGTGCTGCAGCGTCACCGGATCCACCTCGCCGCCGAGCTGCTGGGCCGCGATCCCGGCCTGGACCTGGCGGGGCTGGCGGCGGCCGTCGGCTACTACGACCAGGCGCACTTCACCGGCGACTTCGTACGCGTGATCGGACTCGCCCCCGGTGAGTACGCCCGCAGCTGCGGGGCCGGTGCTGCGGACCCGGGCGCCGCCGGGCACCATTGAGGCCATGCGGTTCATCCGGGCGCTGACGCGCTACCCGCAGATCACGATCACCGTTCTCGTGGCCCTGGCCGCGCTGGTGCTGCACGCCGCGGGCGAACCCGCCGCGGTCCGGTGGGTGGTGACCGCCTACGTGGCGGTGTTCGTGGCCTGGACGCTGGTCGGGATGGTGCGCGACGTGCTGCACGGGCACGTGGGGCTCGACATCCTCGCGGTGGTGGCGATGGTCGCGACCCTGGCCGTGGAGGAGTACATCGCCTCGCTCATCATCGTGCTGATGCTCTCGGGCGGCGAGGCGCTCGAGGACTTCGCGGCCCGGCGCGCCAAGCGCGACCTGACCGCTCTGCTGGACCGTTCTCCGCGCACCGCGCACGTCCTGGCGAGCCCGGAGGCGACCGACTCGAACCTCGTGCGGGACACGGCGGTCGACGACGTCGAGGTCGGCGACGTGTTGCTCGTGCGCCCGGGGGAGATCGTGCCCGTGGACGGGGTGCTGGTCGGTGGCAGCGGCACGTTCGACGAGTCCTCCCTGACCGGGGAGAGCCTGCCGGTGACGCGCGGCACGGGCGACGAGGTGCTGTCGGGAGCGATCAACGGGACCCGGGCGGTCCGCCTGCGGGCTGTCCGGAGCAGCGCCGACAGCCAGTACCAGCAGATCGTCGCGCTCGTGGAGGAGGCCGAGGAGTCGCGCGCCCCGGTCGTCCGGCTCGCCGACCGGTTCGCCGTCCCCTTCACCGCCGTCTCGCTCGTCCTGGCGGGCACGGCGTGGGCCCTCTCGGGCAACCCGACCCGGTTCGCCGAGGTTCTCGTGCTGGCGACTCCCTGCCCCCTCCTCATCGCGGCGCCCGTCGCCTTCCTCGGCGGGCTCTCCCGGGCCGCCAAGACCGGCGTGATCATGAAGGGCGGCACCGTGATCGAGCAGCTCGCGCGGCTGCGGTCGGCCGCCTTCGACAAGACCGGGACGCTGACACAGGGCCGCCCGGACCTGGTCGGCGTGCGGCCGGCCGGCGGCTTCACCGCCGACGAGGTGCTCCTGCTCGCCGCGTCCGCCGAGCAGTACTCGTCGCACGTCTTCGCCGACAGCATCCGCCGCGCCGCCGCGGACCGGGGCCTGGACCTCGTGGCCGCCGAGGAGGCCGGCGAGGTCGCCACCAACGGGGTCACCGCGTCGGTCGGTGGCCGGACCGTCGTCGTGGGCAAACCGGCCTACGTCGCGGCGCTGGCACCGGACACGGAACATGCCGCCTTGGGTGCGGGGGAGGCCGCCGCCTATGTCGCGGTCGACGGCCGCTTCGCGGGCAGCGTCGTGCTGGCCGACGATCCCCGTCCCGAGTCGCCGGCCGTCGTCTCCTGGCTGCGCGCGAACGGCGTCGAGCACGTCACGATGCTGACGGGCGACGCACGGCCGACGGCGGAGTCGATCGCCCGGCAGGTCGGCATCGAGGAGGTGCACGCGGAGCTCCTGCCGCCCGAGAAGGTGCGGCTCGCCGCCGAGCTGCAGCCCCGGCCGGTGATGATGGTGGGCGACGGCGTGAACGACGCCCCGGTGCTCGCCGCGTCCGACGTCGGGGTCGCGATGGGTGCCCGGGGCGCGACCGCGGCCGGGGACGCCGCCGACGTCGTGCTCCTGGTCGACTCGCTCGCCAAGCTGACCGACGCGGTCTCGATCGGCCGCCACACCCTGCGCGTCGCCCTCGCCGCGATCTGGATCGGCATCGGGCTGAGCGTGGGACTGATGCTCGTCGCGATGACCGGGGCCATCCCGGCGGTGGCCGGCGCCCTCGTGCAGGAGCTCGTCGACCTCGCGACCATCCTGTACGCCCTGCGGGCGCTCGGCGGGCCGGCCGGTGGCCTGACGACGCCCCCGCCGGGCGGGGCGACGGAGTCCGCGGAGCCTGCTCGAACGGGGGCGGGCGATGCCGCACGGGGATCCGGCGGCTCCGCCGCGTCGTGACGCCTGCCGGACGCCGGGTCCTGGTTTCTCGCCGTCGCCGTCGCCGTCGCCGGAGGCGCGGGTGCCCGGGAAGAGGGCCGGGAGACGAGACGGCCGGGGCCGGGGAGACGCGAGGTCTCCGCGGCCCCGGCTCTCGCCGTGGCAGGTCTCCTCAGGAGAGGCGGATGCTGTCCAGCTCGGCGTACCCGGTGCCGCCGCTGAAGTAGGGCGACCCCTTGGCCAGGCGGATCATGTTGTACCCGGCGTGCAGGTCGACCGTCACGCTCACCGTCGAGAACTGTGCCCATCCCGCCGTCGGCGGGTAGGAGACGGTGGACCAGGCGCCGCCGTTGTAGGCCAGGCCGTGGGTCGACGTCGCCCCGGTGCCGTTCGCGTAGCGGATCGTCATCGTGTAGCTGCGGGCGGTGGGCACGTTGACCGTGAAGTCGACGAAGCTGTCCGAGCGCATGTCGGCCGAGCCGTCGATGCCGCCGACGTAGTACCCGTTCGACGCACCCGACGACGAGCGGGTCTGAGCGTTGACCACGGTGGCGTTCTCCGCCTCGTAGGTCTGCTGCCAGGACGACGTCGGGCCTCCTGCCGGGGTGACGACCACCTGGTAGGCGCCCTCGGCGGTCATGCCGTCGACGGGCACGGTGACACTGCCTCCCGAGACGGACATGGTCGAGGTGGACATGACCGTCGGGGCCGGGACATAGGTGTGGCGGCCGGAGCCGGGCACCGAGCTGACCGTCACGTCGACCGAGGAGCCGAACGAGGACAGGCCGTTGATCCGCACCGCGTTGTTCCCGCTGTCACCGCCGAGGACGACGTTGACGATCTTGCGCGTGGAGTCGTACGAGGCGACGCCGTCGAGCCAGCTCTGCGGCGTGGTCCGCACGACGTTGCCCGCCATGGCGCCGTACCAGCGGTAGGCCCAGTAGGACGCCGTGGGCCGGCCGTCGAGGGTGAACAGGCCGTCGAAGGTGCCGGCCTCGAACCAGTAGGCGCGGTGTGCCTCGCGCGCACCGTACCGTTCCAGGACCGAGATCCAGTGCACGGCGACGCTGGGGATGTCCATCTGGTTGTAGGAGTTGTACTCGTTGATCGCGATGGGGCGCGGGCTGATGCCGAGCTGGTTCTCGATCGCGCGGTAGTCGGCCACGTGCTCGTCGAACGAGTTCCAGTTCATGTCGTCCAGCTCGTGCCAGACGATCGCGTCCGGGACCGTGTTCGTGTTCTTCGCGTTCGTCAGGAACGCCAGCATCCGGTCGTGGTTGTAGGTGGCGTAGCCGGGGCCCACGATCGGCGTCACGGTGTCCATCGTCCGGATGAGCCGGTGGGTGCGGGTCCAGCCGTCGTTGAAGCTGCCCGCCGCCGCGGTGTCCCACGTCCAGTCCGGCTCGTTCCAGATCTCCCAGCCCTGGATGTTCGTGGCCCACGTGGCGTCCAGGCGGTCCTGCACCATGGTGCGGACCTTGTTCTCCCAGTCCGTCCAGCCCTGCCACTCGTACGGGAAGGTGGGGTAGATGTCCGGCATCCGGATGAACTGCTGCGCGCCGGCGCGTGTGATGTTCCCGGCCACGTCGAGCGCGTCGCAGCACGGCTCGGTGGCGCCGTTGCCCAGGTGCGTGGTGCCGGGCGGCGGCTGGGTGAAGCTGATGGGGCTGAGCGGCAGGAGCTGGTCGGTGGTGGGCTTGGTGTCGGAACCGACGCCGTACAGGCCACCGGAGCCGACGTGCGTGACGGGACGGACGACGTTGCCGACGTCGACGGTGAGGGTGTTGCCGGCGGCCTCCGCCGGGAGTGCCGGGGCCAGGGAGGCGCCCACCACGAGGGCGAGCGCGCAGGCTCGGGACAGGACTCTTCGCATTGCATCTCCTCGTTGAGACTGGACTCAGCGTGTGAACCGGTTCGACGATCGCGGCTCGGTCCGAGACGCTAGCTTCGAACGCCGTTCGCTGCAATACCCTGGTAAT
Organism: Myceligenerans indicum; assembly: GCF_016742955.1. Classification (GTDB taxonomy): domain Bacteria; phylum Actinomycetota; class Actinomycetes; order Actinomycetales; family Cellulomonadaceae; genus Myceligenerans; species Myceligenerans indicum. The sequence continues at coordinate 53,234 of NZ_JABBYC010000018.1, forward strand.
TGCAGCGATATCGGCTGCTGCGCCGGCTTCTCGGCGAGGAGCTGCCGAACCGGTTCACTCGCCGGAGGTGCTTCGGGACGGTGTCGCGGTGCGGCCGGCGTCACTGAACCCAGGCAGAACCGGTCTCGCCGGACGCCTGCGGAAGGAGGATCAGCCGTACTCCTCGCCGAGCGGTGTGGATCCCGCGGAGTCCGCCGTGTCCGCCGGGACCGAGGTGACCTCGACGAGTTCCTCGCGGCCACCGCCTCCCGAGACCCCCAGGGTCAGCACCGGGCCGATCCTCGGTGCGTAGAGCTTGTACTCGAGCACGTCCGGCTCGATGGTGATGGTGTCCTTGGTCAGCAGTGCGCCGTCGAAATGCCCGGCCGGGACGTCGGCCTGCTCGTCGAGGCTGAGCACCTCGCCGTTGTCCTCGGCCTCGCCCTGGAGGTACTCCTGGCGGTAGGCCATCCCGACGGCAGGGTCGCCCGGCATGATGACGCCCGCCAGAGCGCCGTCCGCCCCGGCCTCGAAGGAGCCCTCTCGGGAGGCGACCCTGCCACCCTCGAACTCCGCGGTGTCCTCACCCAGGTACCAGATCGTCCCCCTGGAGTCCTGCGCGTACCAGTCGAAGGTGTCCTCGACGATCTCCCCGTCCCGCGTGACGGTGTCCCGGACGACACGCCCGGTGACACCGCTGGCGACCGTCTTCGTCGCGCTCGTCACGGTGACGACGACGCGCAGCTCCTGACCTTGCTCGTCGACCTCGCGGTAGACCCACCTGGTCCCCGGTTCCATCGGCCAGTACGTGTTGTCGATCGTGGTGGTGAGGTCGGACGGGTCCGGGCCGGCCGACTCGCTGGACCGCGGGAGACTCGTGCCGGAGAGGTCCGTACGGGACGCGCTCGGTGTGTCCCCGGACGAACTGCATCCGGCGAACAGCACGACCGTGCCGAGTACTGCCGGCACCCAGCGTGCGGGGCGGTCGACGGAGGTCATGGTTCATCGCCTTTCGCGTGTTCGGTGGCGGTGACCTTCGGAGCGAGGAAGTCTCCCGGTGCGCCGACCGGCGGCTCGCCGGCGCGCTCGGGTCGCTGCCGGCGTCGTGCGATCCAGAGCGCGGCCACGACCAGAACCAGGCCGGCTCCGAGCAGCGCCACCGGGGCGGCGAACGTGGCGCCGAACCAGGTCTGCACGGCGTTCGGCAGCGCGATGAGCAGGCCCACGGCCCCCACTCCCAGGAGGGGCAGGTCGGTCGTCCAGACGGCCGCGGCGACGATCGCCACCGCCGTCACCAGGGTCAGCGCGATCCCGCCGTCGGTCGGCAGCGTCATCAGCGCCCCGAACACCGCGAGGGCGCTCCCGAGCACGAGCGCCAGTTCGCGCGGACGAAGCAGTCCGGCCCGGGCGAGCAGGAACCACGCCAGGCCGACCGTCCAGACGCCGACGCCGGGCAGGTAGTCGGCGTCGGTCACCTTCGCCACCGTGGCAGCCACCGTGGCGGCCAGCGCCAGAAGAGCCACGAGGTGCTGCAGCCCCGTCGGCCGGAGCCACCAGAGGGTCGAGGCGACGGCCGCGGCGGCCGCGGCCGCGGTGAGCGTGGCGTCGTCACCGGACATGCCCAGGGCGTCGGACGCGAGCAGCGCCGCGAACCCGGCGAACGCGACCGTGGCGCCGGCCCAGAGCACCGCGCGCAGCCGGCGCCCCTGCTCACCGGCCCGCCGGGGCACGGCGACGCCGGCCACCAGCATCGTGCCGGCCGCGGCACCGACCACGACCAGGCGCCCGCCCGTCCCGAGCTGCTCCCAGAACTCGGTCGCGAGCAGCACGGCCGCCACCAGGATGACCACACCGCCGACATAGCCGAGCGCCTCGGCGAGCAGTGACGGACCGCCTCGGGGCGCCGGACGCCGTTCTGCCTGCGCGAGCTCGTGGGCGGCGATGAGATCGGCCTGGTCCCGGGTGATGATCCCTGCGGCCGCCCACTCGGCGAGCCGGGCCGCCGGGACCGGATCCGGGCCGGGGTGCCGCACCGGGAACACCCGGTCGTGGTCTCTCGGGTTGACACTCATGACAGCCGCTCCCTGCATCGGCAACGGAGCCGTCCCGGGCATGCCGGGGACGCATGCCGACGACGGCCTGGTGGTTCCGACGCTATTGCTGCCGACGACGCCACCGCAGGGTCCTTGGTCCCCTCGACATGGGCCGCGAGACCCTCGGACGACCGGCCGTGCGGACGCCGGCGCTCACGCCTCGGGCCGGTCCACCACCCGTGACATCACTATCGACGTCCGGGTCTTGACGACGTGCGCGGCGGACCGGATCCGTTCCACGGTGCGTTCGATGCCTGCCATGTCGGCGGCCACGACGTGCACGATGGCGTCCGCGTCGCCGGCCACCGTCGCGACCCGGACCACCTCCGGGATCGGTGCCAGGTCCCGTCGGAGCACGGCGGGGGCGACGATCCCGTCGCAGAAGATCTCGACGTAGCCCTCCAGGGTCCAGCCCATGGCCGCCGGTGTGACGTGCACGGTGAACCCGGCGATCTCGCCGCGCGCGAGCATCAGGTCGACGCGCCGCTTCACCGCCGGCGCGGACAGTCCCACGGCGTTGCCGACCTCCTGGTACGTGGCGCGACCGTCGCGCAGCAGGCGCTCGATGATCGCCCGGTTCAGCTCGTCCATGTGCGCATCGTGTGCCGCCGCGGGGACACGCGCAAACCAGCGTCGTGCCGTTGCCCGAGCCGGGACACCGGGAGGGCCGGCGGCGACTCCGCCGTCGTCGGCCCTCCCGGTGACAGCGGCTCCGCCGTCGTGGGCGCGGGGCGTGTCACCCGTTCCGGCCCGCGCATTCGGCAGGAGGCGCGCTGGGGCGTACGATGATCGGGATTGCCGTGCATCTGTCGCACGATCCTGCATCCCCGCGCCCGCCAGGTGGCTCCTGCCGTCGTGAGTTCCTCACGTCCCAGGTACCGGGTGAGCGCACCACCGATCATCTGGAGACCAACGAAGTGAAGAGCGCCGTCGAGACCCTGGACCCCACCAAGGTCAAGCTGACTGTCGAGGTGGACTACGACGAGCTCAAGCCGAGCATCGACCACGCCTACAAGCACATCGCGGAGCAGGTGAACATTCCCGGCTTCCGCAAGGGCAAGGTCCCCCCGCGCATCATCGACCAGCGGGTCGGTTGGGGCGCCGTCGTGGAGCACGCCGTGAACGACGGCCTCAACGACTTCTACCGTCAGGCGCTCACCGAGAACGAGCTGCGCCCGCTCGCGCAGCCGTCCGTCGACGTCACGGAGATCCCGGCCAAGGCCGGCGAGGGCCAGCTGAAGTTCACGGCCGACGTCGAGATCAGGCCGGAGCTCGACCTTCCCGAGCTGGACACCATCGATCTGACGGTCGACACGGCCGAGGTCACCGACGAGGACGTCACCGAGCGCCTCGACGCCCTGCGCGAGCGCTTCGGCACGCTGGTCGGCGTGGACCGTCCGGCGGTCGAGGGCGACTACGTTGTCATCGACCTGACCGCGAAGATCGGCGACGAGGAGGTCGACTCGGTCTCCGGCGTCTCCTACCAGATCGGCTCGGGCAACATGCTCGAGGGTCTGGACGAGGCCCTGACGGGCCTGTCGGCCGAGGAGACGACGACGTTCCGTGCGCCGCTCGCCGGCGGTGACCACGAGGGCGAGGAGGCGGACGTGACCGTCACCGCCACCAGCGTCAAGCAGCGTGACCTGCCTGAGGCGGACGACGACTTCGCCCAGCTCGCCTCCGAGTTCGACACGCTCGCCGAGCTGACGGAGGACCTGAAGTCGCAGGCAGCCCAGGGCAAGGGCTCCGACCAGGCCGTGGCCGCGCGCGACGCACTCCTGGAGAAGCTGCTCGAGGCCGTCGAGGTTCCGGTGCCGTCCGGCGTGGTCGACGCCGAGGTGCACCGGCACCTGGAGCAGGAGAGCCGCCTGGAGGACGACGAGCACCGCGCCGAGGTCACCGAGGACGCGAAGAAGGCTCTGAAGAACCAGATCCTGCTGGACACGCTCGCCGAGAAGCTCGAGGTCAAGGTCGGCCAGGGTGAGCTCGTGGAGTACCTGGTCAGCATGTCGCGCCAGTACGGCATGGAGCCGTCGGAGTTCATCCAGACGCTGGAGCAGGGCGGCCAGATCCCGGCGATGGTCGGCGAGGTCGCGCGGTCGAAGGCGCTTGCCGTGGCGCTGCGCCAGATCGAGGTCAAGGACTCGGCCGGCGCCGCCGTCGACCTGAGCGAGTTCATCGGCTCGGACGAGATCGACGAGCAGCAGTCCGCGCTGGAGCAGGCCATGGCCGAGGCTCAGGCCGCGGGCGAGGCGGAGGCCGAGGCCGACGGTGCGCAGGAGTCGGCCAAGGCCTGACCTCCGGTACGGACGCGTTCATAGGTCCGATGGCCGTCATGGTCGCGGAAGTGGTCGCGTCCTGATGTCTGGCGTGGCCGCGTCCCGTGGCGGGCCTGTGCTGCGGGATGCCCGTGGTGAGACCCGGCCGGGCCGGTCCGCGCCGCCCCAGCAGCTCGTGCATGGTCGTGCCCGGGGTGCCTTCCGTCGGGAGGGTGCCCCGGGCGCCGTCGTGCCGGGGAAGCCTGCCCGGCGAGGGGTTCGCGGCGTGGGCAGGGGCCGCCTGGTTACGCCCAGGGCAGCGCACGTGCGCTGTCGGCGAAACGCAGGCCTACGAGGGAGTTCCGGCGCCTGCGGGCGCGTTAGGGTCGATCGACATGCTTGCGCAGGAACCTGCCGGACACTGAGGAGTGGGACGTGAACGATCTGCGGACAGACGCTGGGCCGGTGGCGCGGTCGGAGGGGTCGAACTTCGGCCTCAACGACTCGATCTACAACCGGTTGCTCAAGGAACGCATCATCTGGCTCGGCTCGGAGGTGCGTGACGACAACGCCAACGCGATCTGCGCCCAGATGATGCTTCTCGCGGCCGAGGACCCGACCAAGGACATCTGGCTCTACATCAACAGCCCCGGTGGCTCGATCACCGCGGGAATGGCGATCTACGACACGATGCAGTTCGTCCAGCCGGACGTGGCGACCGTGGCCATGGGCATGGCGGCCTCGATGGGCCAGTTCCTGCTCAGCTCGGGAGCCAAGGGCAAGCGCTACGCGACCCCGCACGCCCGGGTGATGATGCACCAGCCGTCGGGCGGTATCGGCGGCACGGCGACGGACGTGCGCATCAACGCCGAGCTCATCATGCACATGAAGAAGGTGCTGGCGGGACTCACGGCGGAGCAGACCGGCCACTCCCTGGAGCAGGTCACCAGGGACAGCGACCGGGACAAGTGGTTCACGGCGCCGGAGGCGCTCGAGTACGGCTTCATCGACCACGTCGTCGAGCACGCGGCCCTGGCCGGCGGCGGCGGCATGAACAGCGCGTCCTGACGACGCCGAGAAAACTTCGAGGATCGAGGAGACCACAGTGAGCCCTGAAGCCCAGTTCCTGGCCGCGGCCGAGCGCCTCGCCGGCTCGTACGGCCGGCCCGGCGGTATCGGCCTGCCGCACGGCGCGCCCTCCAGCCGGTACGTACTGCCTCAGTTCGAGGAGCGCACCGCCTACGGATTCAAGCGCCAGGACCCGTACACCAAGCTGTTCGAGGACCGCATCATCTTCATGGGCGTCCAGGTGGACGACGCGTCCGCCGATGACGTGATGGCGCAGCTGCTCGTCCTGGAGTCCCAGGACCCGGACCGCGACATCATCCTGTACATCAACAGCCCGGGCGGCTCGTTCACCGCCATGACGGCCCTGTACGACACGATGGAGTTCATCAAGCCGCAGATCCAGACGGTCTGCCTGGGGCAGGCCGCCTCGGCGGCGGCGGTGCTCCTGGCCGCGGGCCAGAAGGGCAAGCGGCTCGCGCTCCCCAACGCCCGCGTGCTCATCCACCAGCCCGCGATGGAGGGCGGCGGCTACGCGCAGGCGTCGGACATCGAGATCCACGCGAACGAGCTCATCCGGATGCGCGAGTGGCTGGAGGACGCCCTGGCCCGCCACTCGGGCAAGACCGTCGCGGAGGTGCGCGACGACATCGAGCGCGACAAGATCCTCACGGCCGCCGAGGCCAAGGACTACGGCCTGGTGGACCAGGTCCTGGAGTCGCGCAAGGCGCAGGCCCTCACGGCCTCCTGAGCCGTGGAGCGCCCGCGGTGGCGGACACCGCCGGGGCGGCGGGGACCTGCGGGCCCCACCGCCCCGGCGCGCGGCGCGGGGACAGATCGGGACGGCGCGGCGGCAGGCCAGAGGAAAAACGAGACACGCCGCTGAAATCATGGCAATCTTGCGAGTGTCGGTGAGAATCGCACCTCACCTGGACGACCCGCCGTGAGACCGGCTGACAACCGGACCCCCGGTGGTGTGCAATGGTAGGTAGACCTGGGGCCTGCGGCCCCACCTGGAGATCTGGAAGCTTTCCCGCAGAGACAGAATCGCCCGACCAGAGCCCGGACCGCTCGGAAGAGCGCAGGAGCGAGGAGACGAATACGTGGCGCGTATCGGTGACGGCGCTGAGCTGCTGAAGTGCAACTTCTGCGGCAAGTCCCAGAAGCAGGTCATCAAGCTGATCGCGGGCCCAGGCGTCTATATCTGCAACGAGTGCATCGAGCTGTGCAACGAGATCATCGACGAGGAGATGAACGAGGCGGCCGAGGTGGGGCTCACCGAGTTGCCCAAGCCGCGCGAGATCTTCGAGTTCCTCGAGCAGTACATCATCGGCCAGGAGTCCGCGAAGCGGGCCCTGGCCGTCGCGGTCTACAACCACTACAAGCGGATCCAGGCGAGCAGTGGCCCCAAGGCGCCCGGCAGCCAGGAAGACGCCGACCAGGTGGAGATCGCGAAGTCGAACATCCTGCTGATCGGCCCCACCGGTACGGGCAAGACCTATCTGGCGCAGACGCTGGCGAAGATGCTCAACGTCCCCTTCGCCATCGCCGACGCCACCGCGCTCACCGAGGCCGGGTACGTGGGTGAGGACGTCGAGAACATCCTGCTCAAGCTGATCCAGGCCGCCGACTTCGACGTCAAGAAGGCCGAGACGGGGATCATCTACATCGACGAGGTCGACAAGGTGGCCCGCAAGGCGGAGAACCCCTCGATCACGCGGGACGTGTCCGGGGAAGGTGTGCAGCAGGCCCTGCTGAAGATCATCGAGGGGACGAGCGCATCGGTCCCGCCACAGGGTGGACGCAAGCATCCGCATCAGGAGTTCATCCAGATCGACACCACGAACGTGCTGTTCATCGTGGCCGGAGCGTTCGCCGGACTCGACGACATCGTGGCCTCCCGCGCCCGCAAGCGTGGCATCGGGTTCGCCGCCCCGATGGAGACCGCGGCCGACGACGACCTGTTCGCCGAGGTCCGGCCCGAGGACCTGCAGAAATACGGCCTGATCCCTGAGTTCATCGGGCGTCTTCCCGTCGTCGCGTCGGTGTCGCCGCTCGACCGGGACGCACTGGTGCGTATTCTCACCGAGCCGCGCAACGCGCTCGTGAAGCAGTACAAGCGGATGTTCCAGATCGACGGGGTGGAGCTCGAGTTCGAGGACGGCGCCGTCGACGCCATCGCCGGCCAGGCGTTGCTGCGGGGCACCGGGGCACGCGGCCTGCGCGCCATCATGGAGGAAGTCCTGCAGCAGGTGATGTTCGACGTCCCCAGCCGCGACGACGTCGAACGCGTGCTGATCAGCCGGGACGTCGTGCTGGAGAACGTCAACCCGACCGTGGTCCCGCGTCGCACCGCGGTCCGGGGCCGTCAGCCGCGCGAGAAGAGCGCCTGAGGTCCCGCGGGACGAGCGTCCGAGCCTGCCCCGGCCGCGCGGGTTGGGCCGGCCGCAGGTAGACCGGCCTCGGGCCCTGCTCAGCGCGCTGTGGCAGCCTCGGGGCGTCCTGCCTCGTAGAGCTCGTCGACGAGGTGGGCGAGGTCGGCCACGACCTTGGCGCGCTTCACCTTGATCGACGGCGTCAGGTAGCCGTTCTGCTCCGTGAAGTCGAAGTCCAGGACGCTGACCTTGCGGATCGACTCGGCCTTGGAGACCGCTTCGTTGGCGTGCCGCACGGCCGCGTCCAGAGCCTTGAGCACCTGGGGGTGGACCCGTGCCTCCTCGATGCTCAGGTTCGGCAGCCCGCGGGCGGCACACCATCCGGGCAGCATCTCGGCGTCGAGGGTGACCAGGGCGCCGATGAAGGGGCGCTGGTCACCGACCACGACCACCTGGCTCACGATCGGATGAGCCCGCAGCCGGTCCTCCAGGACCGCGGGGGCGACGTTCTTGCCGCTGGCGGTGACGATGATCTCCTTCTTGCGTCCCGTGATGCGCAGGAAGCCGTCGTCGTCGACCGTGCCGAGGTCGCCCGTGCGGAACCAGCCGTCGCTCACGGCCTCGGCGGTCAGCTGCGGCTGGTGGTGGTAGCCGCGGAAGATGTGCGGCCCGTGGAGCAGGACCTCGCCGTCGTCGGCGATGGCGACCGACGTGCCCGGCAGGGGCGGTCCGACGGTGCCGATCTTCGTGTGCCGGGGCAGGTTGACCGTTGCCGGCGCCGTGGTCTCGGTGAGTCCGTACCCCTCCAGGATGGTGATACCGACACCGCGGAAGAAGTGCCCGAGCCGCTCACCGAGCGGCGCCCCACCGGAGACCGCCCACTGCAGGTGCCCGCCCATGGCGGTGCGAAGCGCGCCGTACACGAGCCTGTCGGCGACCCGGTGCGCCCGGCGGAGCCGGGGGCCCGGTCCGGAGGCGGTGTCGAGCGCCTGGGAGTACCTCACGGCGGTGTCGGTGGCCCAGGCGAAGATCCGGCTCCTGAGACGTGATCCGGAGACCTTCGCCTCGGCGGAGTTGAACACCTTCTCGAACACCCGCGGGACGGCGAGCAGGTACGTCGGCGCGAACGTTCCGAGATCCCCGACGAGGTTCTTGATGTCGGGCGCGTGGCCGAGGACCGAGTTCCCGGCGAACGCGGCAACCTCCACGAAGCGCGCGAAGACGTGCGCGAGCGGCAGGAACAGGAGGGTCCGTGACCCGGGTGCGTCGAGGATCTCGGGGATCGCCACGGCGGCGTTCATCGTCAGGTGCGCGAAGTTGCCGTGCGTCAGCTCGACGCCCTTGGGCCGGCCCGTGGACCCCGAGGTGTAGATGATGGTGGCGAGGTCGTCGCGGTGCACCGCGTCCCGCCGCTCGGTGACGGCCAGCAGCGGCAGGTGCGCGCCGGCGGTGCGGAGCGCGGCCACGGCGCCGTCCTCGATGACGAGCACGTCCTCGCACGCGGGCAGGGAGTCGCGGACCTGTTCGATCGTCGCGACATGCGCGGCGGTCTCGGCGAAGACCAGCCGGACCCCCGCGTCGGAACAGATCCACCGCACCTGTTCGGCCGACGAGGTCTCGTACACCGGCACGGGGACCGCTCCGGCCGCCCAGATCGCGAAGTCGAGCAGCGTCCACTCGTAGCGCGTGCGAGACATGATCCCGACACGGTCGCCCACGCCGACGCCACGGGCGATCAGACCACGGGCCAGAGCGAGGACCTCCTGCTCGAACTCCAGGGCGGTGACCGGGACCCACGGTCCCCGGGGCGTGTCGCGGCGCTCGATCAGGGTCTCTCCACCGGACCTGGCCACACGCTCCCGCAGGATCGTGTTGATGCTGGTGCCCTCGGGCACGTCCACCATGGCCGGTGTGGAGACGACTGTCATTGTGGTGAGCTCCGCGGTATCAGGGGGTGGGATACAGCTCCCGCGCACCGGGCTCCAGTGCGCAAGCGCGAGAAAGACTTTACCCCCGCCACCGGGCGTTACAGAACTTGCGCTCCTGTCAATGCGTCGCGAGCGTCCCGTGGCGGGATCCCCGCGCGTCCGGTGGCCGGTACGAAGGCGCCCCGCGCGGTGGCCCGGGTTAGCCTCGTCTCCATGACCTCGGATCCTGCTGCCTCGGGAATGCCCTCGGAGATCCTCCGCCTGCGCGCGAGCATCGACAACATCGACGCCGCCCTGGTGCATCTGCTGGCAGAGCGCTTCAAGCTGACCCGCCAGGTGGGTGAGCTCAAGGCGGTCGGCAACATGCCGCCCGCGGATCCGTCGCGTGACGCCCAGCAGATCGCCCGGCTCACGGAGATCGCGGAGGCCTCCGGCCTCGACCCGGACTTCGCGGTGCAGTTCCGGCAGTTCATCGTCAGCGAGGTCATCAGGCGCCACGAGCTCATCGCGCGCGAGCACGCGGGTGAGACGATGCCGGAGCTCGATACCTACGCTTGAAGAGAAGTGTTCTGACCGGAGCCGCAGGTGGCACATGGCTCCGCGCAGCCCGTCCCGAGATTCCTCGGGGCAATCCTGGTCCAGGGGTGGCGTCCGCCGGTGATTCAGCGGAGGCTGGATGGATTGTGAGGATCACCCTCGGACCAGGAGGCGGGAATGAAGATCGACTGGCTCAAGCCGCTCCTCGGGCACTCGGGACCATTCGCCACCGTGTACCTCGATGCCACCCCGTCGGACAAGGCCGTCGCGGACCGCGACGTCGCGAACCGGTGGCGGGCGGCGCGGAAGTCGCTCGCGGCGCAGGGCGCCCCTGACGGCGTCCTGGACGGCATGCAGGATTCGGCCCGGCGTCCGACGTGGGAGCCGGGCCTGCACGGCAGGGTCGTCATCGCGGACGGCACGGGCGTTCTCGTGGACCGGGTGCTGTACGAGGCGCCGACGGTGGACGTCGCTTCGTGGTCGAACGTGCCTGAGCTGCTCCAGGTGGTCCGCGCCGCGGACGAGTCGGTGGAGCTGCTGGTGGTCGCTGTCGACCGCAAGGGCGCGGACTTCACGCGGACGGGTGTCGGCGGCCGCGTGTACGAGGAGTACGCCGCCCCGGACGACGAGATCGCCAAGGCCAGCTCGACCGGCACCAAACGCGCCAAGATCGAGTCCCGGGCCGAGGACTCGTGGGAGCGGAACGCGGCCGCGATCGCCAAGGAGGTCGAGCGGCAGGTGGAGGCGTCCGCCCCCGAACTGGTGGTCCTGACGGGTGACACGCGCACCGTGTCGGGAGTGCGGGAGAACATGTGCCGTCCCGTGTCCGAGACCTGCATCGACATCCCCGGCGGTGTGCGGGGCGCGCCGGCGACGGTCGGAGGCGGGCCGGCCGGCGGCGCCGCGAGCGGCGGGGCCTTCACCGACCGGGTCGGCGAGGCGCTGGACAGCTACCGGGAGCGGCGCCGCGAACGCGTGCTCGCCGGCCTGCGGCAGGGGCTCGGGCGTGACGAGGGCGCGGTGTCGTCCGTGGACGATGTCGTCGCCGTGCTGAGCCGGGGCCAGGTGGCCGAACTCGTGCTGGCCGATGAATACGGGGCGGGCAACGGACAGGTCAACGGGCGCACCCTCTGGATCGGGCCCGAGCCGACGCACATCGCCTCGGACCGCGCCTCACTGGAGGCGCTGGGCGTGCGCGAGGGGCTCGAGGAGCTGCCCGCGGTGGTGGCGCTGGTACGAGCGGCGATCGCGCAGGACGCGGGCCTCACCTTCGCGCCCGAGGGCTCGGTCGGAGCGGGCGCCGGTGGTGTCACCGACGGCGTGGCGGCGACGTTGCGCTGGGTCGACGAGCGCACCCCGCACGAGTTCGCCGCGGCGATGTCGGGGGACGACGTCCGGCTGCGGGGTGAGCGGGTGCGCGGCTGAGCGCGCGGCTCCTACGGGATTCCCACACGGTGGTGACCGGTTGGTCCGGTGTGCGTCCCGTGAAGCCGATTCGTCGACCGTTCCAGATGTGAAGTTCTTGTGGAGCCTGGCGGCGTTCAGAGGCGTTGCTGTTGGTCTGTTCGTTATGCCCGACCCATCGTGTGACCCGAGTCGCTAGCGTGCCCGGCCATGGGGATTCACGAGGGGAACAGGCCGAGCCTCGCAGCGGCGCTGAGTGGCGTCCACTGCGAATACGCACGACTCGGCGTCGACGACGCGGCCAGGGCCACCGGTGACGACGGCTGGGCTGCTTCACACGTCCAGGCACTCGCAGACGACTGGGCGGAGCGTGAGCTGCCGCCCGCGGAGGCGCCGTACTTCACGATCGGTCTCACGTGGGGCGGCCTGCACGGCCTCCTGCGTGAGCACGGCGGGCTGGCGGTCGACGTCGTCCAGGGCGGTGAACCTCTGGGCGTGCCGGGCGCGATCGGTACCGCCCGTCTGCTCCCGTCCGACGACGTCGCCACGGCTGCCGCATTCCTGACGGGGACGCCGTTCCACGAGCTGGCTCCGCTGTACGCCGCCGCCGTCTGCGACGGCTGCCCCGACCCGACCGAGCACCCGCCGGAGGAGCGGCTCGACGCGCTCGCCGACGCCTACGAGGGTCTTGGCAGGTTCTTCACCGCCGCGGCCGACGCGGGTGACGCCGTCGTGCTGATGCTCAACTGACCGAGTTCACGTGACTACCCGGCCGCGTTCCAGCGCTGTGACGCGGCCGGGTCAGCGTGCGGCGACGCGCTCCAGGAACGCCGTCGTCGCTCGGGCGAACGCCTCGGGAGCGTCGCGGCGCACGAAGTGGTTCGCGTCGGGAACGACGACGAGGTGCGCCCCGCGCGCGACCAGGAGCCGTCGATGCTCGACGGTCATACCGGCAAGGGGACCGGAACCCGTGACGACCTGCACGGGGACGTCCGCGCCGGCCAGGTCGGCCAGGAGCTGCGGCCACGGCGGCGTCGGGATGACGTCGCCGTTGCGGACGAGTGCCGGATCGGCGTCGTGCTGTGCCGCGGCCCATTCCGGGAGCTCGGCGGGATCCCAGCCGGGGTGCCGCGACCGGCCCCAGGAGATGAGCTCCGACGCCGTCATCGCCTGCCGGTCCACCAGGCCGCGGTGTGCTTGCCTGGCCACGGCCGGGTCCTGGTGGCGCGTCACCGGTAGCCGCCAGAAAGGATCCTCGAGGACGACGCCGTCGACGAGGCCGGCGCGCCGCACCGCGGCGGCCGCCGCGACCCCGCCTCCGGCAGAGTGCCCGAACAGCACCAGCGGACCGTGACCGGCCCGCTCGCCCGTCAGGTCGTCGAGGAGGTCGACGACGTCCTGCGCGAGCCGGTCGCCGGGGTGTCGTCGGTCGGCGGGGTCCCATCGTGGGGAGCGCCCGTGCCCCCGAAGGTCGGGTGCGACGACGGACCACCCCGCGGCGGCCCACGTATCGGCCGCCGAGCGGAGCGTCGGCCCGCTTTCCATCATTCCGTGAAGCGCGAGGACGGTGCCTCGCGCCGGCGGCGGCGCGGGGGTGCGCGTGACGTGCAGAGGGCTCACGGCACGCGAGGCTACACGCGCGGTGAAACTGCGGCAAGATGGTGAAACAGATTCACGATGAACGGAAAGCTGGCCCGGCGTCGGTTCGCTCAGGACCTGGCGTGGTTGACGTCGATGTCGCGTGATCCCTGTCAGATGGCGCATCGTGGAGTGCGTGGACGGCGTTCCGAGGCGTGCGGACACACGGAACGCGCTTGCAGAGTTTTCTTGACGGCAACCGAGTGCACCCTCTAACCTCCCCGTCAGAGCCAGCACCCGCCGGCCTTCGACGACGAAGAGAGCCCGCCGTGGAACCACGTGAGGACGACACCAGGTCGCCGCTCCGCCCCTGCCCAGGGGGTGGGTGCGGATGAGCACAGAGATCAGCACCGCGGGCGAGGAGCGCGCGACCGAGGACACGGCGGCCCGCCCGTCCGCGGGACAGGGGGCGCGCCAGACCTGGCGCGGCCGGGACTACGGCCTGGTGATCCTCGCCGCTCCTGCCGTCGTCCTGCTCGCCGTCTTCGCCTACGGCCCGATGGCCGGGCTGGTGGTCGCCTTCCAGGACTTCAACGTCGCCGACGGCGTCTTCGCCTCGCCGTGGGCGGGACTGCAGAACTTCGAGTTCTTCTTCACGTCCGGCAACGCCGGCCGCATCATGTGGAACACGCTGTTCCTGAACGTGCTGTTCCTCGCGGCGACGCTCGGGGCCGGCATCCTGCTCGCTCTGATGCTCAACGAGATCCGCGGACGCGTCACGAAGGGGTTCTTCCAGTCGGTGATCTTCGTGCCGTACTTCGTCTCGCCGATCGTGGTGAGCATCTTCCTGCAGGCGTTCCTCGCCGGGCCGGGCGGCCGTGGTGGGCTGGTCAACGACTTCCTGGGAACGCTCGGGCTGCCCGAGCCGTCCTGGTACACCGAGCCCGGTCCCTGGCCCTGGATCCTCACCGTCGTCAAGGTCTGGCAGCTCGGTGGCTACATGAGCGTCATCTTCCTCGCCGCCATCACGGCGATTCCCGAGGAGGTCTACGAGGCCGGGATGATCGACGGCGCGAGCCGGGCACAGATGGCGCTGCGCATCACCACGCCGCTGCTCAAGCCCACCGCGGCGATCCTGCTCGTCCTCGGCGTCGGGCGGATCTTCTACGGCGACTTCGGGACCATCTACGCCATCGTCGGCGACAACGGAACCCTCTTCTCCACGACGGATGTCATCGACACCTACGTGTTCCGCGCACTGCGCACCTTCGGGGACTTCGGGACCACCGCCGCCATCGGGCTGTTCCAGTCGGTCGTCGGATTCGTCCTCGTCGTCATCGCGACTCTGGTCCAGAGGCGCTACGCCAGGGAGACATCGATCCTGTGACCACCACCCAGACCCCCCGTCTCGGCCCTCCGAGGGCATCGACCTGTCTCTTATACACATCT
>NZ_JABBYC010000019.1 GCF_016742955.1 Myceligenerans indicum
ACCACCCCCGAGGACACCACCACCGCCATCACCACCAACTCTGACCAGCCTGTACTCCCCACTGCCGCCTGACCACCCACAACCTGAAGGATTACGAAACGGTTACACCACTACCTGGGACTTGACCAACCGCGGTGTCGTCTGGCGTGACGGCGGGCCCGTGTGGCCCTGAGGCTCGCACACGCTGCCGACATGCCCGAGCGCGCCCGTCCGGATGACGTCGGGGCGCCGGCCCCGGTCCTGGACCGGGTCCGTCGTCAGGCCGAGACGGCTCCGGCGGGGTAGCGACCCGCCTCCCGGACGATAGTCTGGAGGGGAGGCGGATCAGGATGCTGTTCAGCGATCGCACCGACGCGGGGCGCCGGCTGGCACGGCGCCTGGAACCCCTGCGCGCCGAGGACGTCGTGGTCCTCGGGCTGCCGCGCGGTGGCGTCCCGGTCGCGTTCGAGGTCGCGAACGCGCTGGACGCGCCACTGGACGTGATCGTGGTCCGCAAGGTGGGTGTTCCCTATCAGCCGGAGCTGGCCATGGGCGCCGTCGGTGAAGGCGGCGTCCTGGTGCTCAACGATGCCGTCGTGCGGCGCGTGGACCTGGGGGCCGAGGAACTCGCCGAGGCCGAGCAGGTCGAACGCACGGAGCTGTCCCGCCGCGTGAAGCGGTTCCGTGGCGGGCACGAGCGGATCGGGCTGGCAGGCCGGACCGCACTGGTCGTCGACGACGGCGTGGCCACGGGGGCCACCGCCCGTGCCGCCTGCCAGGTGGCACGGGCGCAGGGTGCCCGCCGAGTGGTCCTGGCGGTGCCGGTGGGCTCCACCGACGCCGTCCGCTCGCTGCGCGGTGACGCCGACGAGGTGGTGTGCCTGGCCGAGCCGGCCAGGTTCATGTCGGTCGGCCAGTGGTACCGCGATTTCCGGCAGACCTCGGACGAGGAGGTCTCCGAGCTCCTCGACCGGGCCAGGCGGCGCGGAACCGCGCAGGTCGCCGTTCGGCCGCAGGAGGCCGACCCACCAGGGGCGGATGCCGATCCGCCACCGGCCGACGCCGATCCGCCACCGGCGGAGGCCGGCCTGCCACCGGCCGATCCACCGCCGTCCGCGGCCGATCCACCGACGGCCCCCGCCGAGCCCGGGCCCGCAGCACCCGACGACCCGCCTCTGGTCGACGACGAGGTGCACGTCCTGGCGGACCAGGCGCGACTGGCAGGGCATCTCACGATCCCGGAGACTCCGGTGGGCATCGTGGTGTTCGCCCACGGCAGCGGCAGCAGCCGGCACAGCCCCCGAAACCGTTACGTCGCGGCGCGACTCCACGAGGCGGGGCTGGGGACGCTGCTGTTCGACCTGCTCACGCCACACGAGGAACTCGACCGTGCCAGGGTGTTCGACGTCGAGCTGCTCGCCCGCAGGCTGGTCGAGGTCACCCTCTCGTTGCGCACCCAGGCGGAGGCCGCCGCCCTGCCGATCGGGTACTTCGGAGCCAGCACCGGGGCGGGCGCGGCACTGTGGGCCGCGGCCGACCCTCGCGTCGACGTCGGGGCGGTGGTCTCCCGTGGTGGCCGACCGGACCTCGCCGAGGAACGGCTCGCGCTCGTCACCACACCGACCCTGCTGATCGTGGGTGGGCATGACCGGATGGTGCTGGACCTCAACCGCCGCGCCCAGGCCGCGATGCCGGGCGGGTGCGAACTCGCCGTCGTCCCCGGAGCGACCCACCTGTTCGAGGAGCCGGGCGCGCTCGACCAGGTCGCCGAGCTCGCGCGGGACTGGTTCCTGCGGCACCTCGGCAGTCACGAGGGCGGCGGGCCCGCGGCCGGTCCAGCAGGGTCGGGTACGCGCCTGTCCTGACCGGATCCGTCCGCCAGGCGCCCGGATCGGGCCTCCCGCCGGCAGGACGTCGGGCACAGACTGGAGCCATGAACCGAGCACTGATCGTCATCGACGTCCAGGAGTCCTTCCGGGTGCGCCCGCTGTGGGCCGACACGCTCAACCCCGGTGTCGCGGAACCCGTCAACCGGCTGGTCTCCTTGGCCCGCGCGGCCGGTGACCTGGTGGTCTGGGTGCTGCACACCGAACCGGGATCTGGCGGCCCCTTCGACCCCGAGTCCGGTCACGTCCGGCTGTTCGAGGAACTGAGCGACCCGCTGCCCGGTGAGCCGGTGCTGCACAAGACGTCCCACAACGCCTTCACCACGACCAACCTGCAGCAGATCCTCACCGCCCACGGCGTGACCGAGCTGCGCGTCTGCGGCATCCGGGCCGAGCAGTGCGTGGAGACCACCACGCGCATCGGCTCCGACCTCGGCTACGACCTGACGTTCGTCAGCGACGCGACGAGCACCGACCCGCTGGGCCCGTTCAGCGCCGCCGACATCCTCGAACGTACCGAGACCGTCCTGCGCGACCGTTTCGCGCGGATCGCCACCGTCGCCGAGCTGGAGGCGGAGGCCGCCTCGCTGTCCGAGGTGGCACCATCGGCGGGGTGACCACTGTCGTCTTCCTGCTCCTGCCCGGGGTCCATCTGCTCGACCTGGCGGGCCCCGCGCAGGCGTTCTTCACGGCGACGGACCTCGGTCACCGCCACGACCTGCACTATGTCTCGGGAGAAGCCGGGCCCGACGCCGGAAGGGTGCCCTCGGCGCAGGGCCTCCCACTGGTCGCGGGCTCCGACTGGCCGGCCCTGTGCCCCCGCGACCTCGTCGTCGTCCCCGGATGGCGGATCGGGAACGACCCGGTGACATGGCCCCGGCTGGGCGAGCCGGTGCGGGAACGCCTTGCCGCGCATCACGCGGCGGGCGGCACCGTCGCCAGCGTGTGCGCGGGATCGGACGCGCTGGGTCAGGCAGGGCTGCTCGACGGACGGCGCTGCACCACGCACCACGCCGTGCAGGACCGCCTGGCCGCCCGGTACCCGAGGGCGCGGGTGGTGCGCGACGTCCTGTTCACCACCGACGACGGCGTCGTCACCTCCGCCGGCATCGCCAGCGGGATCGACCTCTCGCTGTACCTGCTCGCCGCGCGGCACGGTCCGGCGCTCGCTGCACGGGTGGCCCGCGAGATGGTGGTCCACGCCCGCCGAAACGGTGCCGACCCGCAGGCCAGCGCGATGCTGCGACACCGCTCGCACGTCGACGACACCGTGCACCGCGTGCAGGACCATATCGACGCCCACTTCACGCGCGCACTCCCGCTCGCTGAGCTGGCCGCCCACGCCGGAGTCTCCGAGCGGACGCTGACCAGGCAGTTCGCCCGCGCCACCGGGCTGACGCCCCTGCGCTACCAGCAGATCCTGCGGCGAGAGCGGGCCGAACAGCTCATCGGCCACGGCGCGACCGTCGAGTCGGCAGCGCGCACGGTGGGCTTCCAGGATCCGAGGATGCTGCGCCGGCTGCGGAGTGCGGCCGCACTGCCTGAGGGCTGACCTCGTCCTACGGTCAGGCCTGGTCCGTGCGCGCCGCCCGGGGACCCGGGCGGCGAGTCTCGGTGGTCAGACGCGGACCAGCATCTTGCCCGTGTTGGCGCCCCGCATCATGTCGAGGAACGCGTCGACGGTGTTCTCGATGCCGTCGACGATCGTCTCGTCGTACGCGATCTTCCCGCCGGAGAACCAGGGAGTCATCTTCTCCTGGAACTCCGGTGCGACGTGCAGGTAGGACGCCAGCGTGAACCCCTTGAGGGTCAGCCCGCGCGTGATGATGTTGGCCAGGTTGTCCGGGCCCGGCACGCGGTCGGTGGTGTTGTACATCGCGATGGCGCCGCACAGCGCGGCACGTCCGCCGTCGTTGAACGCGGCGAGCGCGGCCTCCAGGTGGTCGCCGCCGACGTTGTCGAAGTACACGTCGATGCCCTCGGGTGCGGCGGCGGCGAGCTGGCCGCGGACGTCCCCGTCCTTGTAGTTGAACGCGGCGTCGTACCCGTACTTCTCGGTGAGCAGCTTCACCTTCTCGGCGGAGCCGGCCGAGCCGATCACGCGCTTCGCCCCGAGCAGCTTGGCGATCTGCCCCACGGCGGTTCCCACGGCGCCGGCGGCGCCCGAGACGAAGACCGTGTCGCCCTCGCGCAGCCCGGCGATGGTGGTCAGCCCCACGTAGGCGGTCAGGCCCGTCATGCCGAGGACGTGCAGGTGCAGCGAGAGCGGCATGCCCGGGATCTCCGGGAGCACACGGAACGTGGCGGCGTCGGCCTGGACGGTGTCCGTCCAGCCGTGCTGGTGCAGCACGACCGCGCCGACGGGCACCTCGGGTGCCGCGGACTCGACGACCCGGCCCACGGCCCCGCCCGTGATGGTGCCGCCGATCGCGTACGGCGCCACGTAGCTGCGGGTGTCGTTCATCCGGCCGCGCATGTACGGGTCGACGGAGACGAACTCGTTGCGCACGCGCACCTGACCCGGTTCCAGGTCGCCGTGGACGACCTCGACGGTGCGGAAGTCGTCCGCGGTGGGCCAGCCGTGAGGGCGGGCGGCGAGCTGGATCTGTGTGCTGGTGAACTCGGTCATGGCTCCTGGATCGCTTTCTGTCGGGGTTCCCGGTCGAGAGGTCTTGTTTCTGGAACGACCCTTCCAATATATACTGGACAGGTCGTTCCGGAAAGCTGTCTTCGTCACAGGAGGTCACGCGTATGGCCAGGACCCCGGCGTTCGAACGTGAGGTGGTCGTGCGTTCGGCGCGGTCGCTGTTCTGGGAGCACGGGTACGAGGACACGAGCGTGCCGGCCCTGGAGAACGCGACCGGCCTGAGCCGGTCGAGCATCTACAACGCCTTCGGCTCGAAGCGCGGGCTGTTCGACGCCGTCGTGCAGAGCTACCTGGACGAGGTGATCCGCCCGCGGCTGCGGCCCCTGTGCGAGGACGTCGTCGCACCCGGCGCGATCACCGAGTACCTCCAGGGGCTCGGCAGGGCGCTCAAGGGGGTGGGGTCGATGTCCGCGGTGAACGGCTGCCTGCTCATCAACGCCGCCGGCGCCCCCATCGCGCACGACGCGCAGATCGCCCGGGTGATCGACGAGTATCGCGAGGAACTGCGCACGGCATTCGCCCGGGGGGTCGACGCGCGCCTGCCCGCCGTGCCGGGGCAGGACCGCGACCGGCTCACCGACGTCGTCACCGGGCTGGTCGTGGCTGCTTTCGCCCTGGTCCGGATCGCACCGGCCGAAGCGGCACGGAGCCTGAGGGCGGCCGAGGAACTGGTCGAGCACGCTCCCGGCGCCTGACGGACCGTGCCCGAGGCCCGGCGGGACGGCCGTTTCGCCGGTGCGGGCGTACTGGAGGGTCCGGGCACCGGCGGAACGGCGGCTCCTCACGACCGGGACAGCGTGGACCGTGCGTCGGTGAGGGCGCGTGCCCACCAGTGGAGCTGGTCCAGCATGGCCTTCGCGGCGCCCGTCGGCTCCTCCGGTTCCCGAAGGTCGCCGTGCTCGTCGAACATCAGGTAGTAGCGCGGGAACGAGACGTAGCCGCGGACCGTGTGCGCGTTGAGCTCGTTGAAGACCTGCCGCAGCGACTCGATGGCGAGCAGGCCGCCGCTCGTGCCGCTGTAACCGACGAAGCCCACGGTCTTGGCGTCCCACTCGGTGACATGCCAGTCGATCACCGCCTTGAGCACTGCCGGGAAGCTGCGGTTGTAGTCGGGGGTGACGACGACGAAGGCGTCGGCCGCGCCGAGGCGCCGCGTGAGGTCCGTCATGCCGTCCGGCCGCGGCGGGTTCGGGTCGAGCGCGGGCGGGGTGGCCGGAAGTTCCAGCGGCAGTTCGGCGTCGGCGAGGTCGATGACATCTACCTCGAAGGCGCCGTGCTGTGCCGCCAGGTCGGCGATCCACCGCGCCACCACCGGGCCGAACCGCCCCTTCCGGACGCTGCCGACGATCACCGCGAGCTTGAGCCGGGACATGTCTCTCCTTGGGTTCCGGTCGGGCGACCGGTCGGCCGCCGCGTCTCCACCCTGGGCTCGGCGCGGACCGCCGGGAAGGCCGGGCCGATGGTGGTACTGACCCGGCCACCCTTCCGGCGGGCCCGCCTTGTACCGTGCCCAGGGTGAGCGACAACGAGCTGGGACTGTTCCTCCGGAGCCGCCGGGAGGCGGTCACCCCGGCGCAGGTGGGCCTGCCGGCGGGGCCGCGCCGCCGGACGCCGGGCCTGCGGCGGGCAGAGCTGGCCACGCTCGCCGGCGTGAGCATCGAGTACATCACCCGTCTCGAGCAGGGGCGTGACCGCCGCCCGTCACCGCCGGTGCTGGCGGCCCTCGCCGACGCGCTGCGGCTCACGCCGAGTGAGCGCGTCCACCTGTACCGGCTCATCAAGACGGGCGACGGCGCGTTCGGCTGCATGGGAGACACCCTGCCGAGCCGCGAGGTACGGCCGTCCGTCCGCGCCGTGCTCGACCACCTCGAACCCGCTCCGGCCGTCGTGCTGAACCGTCTGACCGAGATCCTGGCCTGCACCGACGGGTACCGCCGTCTCATGGGGTCGACCGGCCTTCTCGACGAGGGAGCCCCGGCCAACCTCGCCCGGTTCGTCTTCACCGATCCCCGCGCCCGCATCTGCTACCCGGACTGGGGAGACCGCGCCGACCAGACGGTCGCCGCTCTGAAGCAGGGCCCGTTCCGCGCCGACCCGAACGTCGCCGCGCTGGCGGACGAGCTGACCGTCGCGGCCGGCACGGAGTTCACCCGGCGCGTGGAGACCGTCCCGGGCCTGGCCGCGGCCACCGGCATCACGCGGTTCCACCACCCCGAGGCCGGTGAGCTCCGCCTGGCGTACGAGGTGCTCGAACTCTCCGCCGACGACGCCCAGCGCGTGGTCGTTCACCTCCCGGCCGACGCCCCGAGTGCGGCGGCCCTCGAACGGCTCGAGAGCAGGCGGACGGGCCACCTGCGCGCGGTGCCCTGAGCCGCCGCCACGACGCTCCCCGCGGTCAGAGCGCCGGGCGTCCGGTTCCTCGGCCCGGCGACCCGACGGCCTCCGCCAGCCTCAGGACGGCCGGCCGCGCCGAGGCGTGGGTGCGTACCTCGATCCGGTGGACGAGCCGGGGCGAGGTGAGAGGAACGACCGTGAGCCCGTCGGGCGCGGGTGCGGCGGGGTCGTCGTCGGGCAGGGCTCCGGACATCGGTGCGGCGTGCAGGCCGTGGCCCGCGCGCACGAGCGATGCCACCGTGTCCGTCGAGCTGCCGGAGTAGACCGCGCCGCGACGCAGCCGGAGCCGCGCGGCGGCGGAGAGGTCCGACGTCGCGCACCGGGTCCTCGTCGTGTCGAGCCACCGCGTGTCGGTGAGCGTGGCCAGATCGAGCACCCGACGCCGCGCGAGCGGATGGTCGGCCGGCAGGAGCACCCCGACGGGCGCCTCCGCCACCAGCCTGACGATCAGGTCCGTGTCCGTTCCGGTCAGCGGGTCGCGCGGCGCGGCGATCCCGTCGACGACGGCGACGTCCGCGCCTCCGGACGCCAGGGCGGCGGACGCCGTCGCGGCGTCGTGCACGACGACGGCGGTCAGCGGGCCGGCCGTCGGCACGAGGTGCTCGGTCGCGGGCGTGCTGCTCACGGACACGGGCCGGTCCGCGTCGCGCCCGGTCAGCCGGGTGACCGCGGCCCGCGCGGCCTGTTCGTGGGCCAGGATCTGCCGGGCGTGCCGCAGGAACTCCCGGCCGGCCGGTGTCGGGGCGACCGACGGGCGGCGGGTGAGGAGCGGGGCGCCCGCGGCCTTCTCGAGGCCGGCCACGTGCTGGGAGACGGCTGACTGGGTGAACCCCAGCGCGGCGGCCGCACGGGAGAACGAACCGGTCTCGGCGACGGTGGTCAGGCTGAGCAGGGCGCGTGTGTCCACGCGGTCAGTATCCCTCGGCCATCAGGAAAAGCGATCGTCGCATCAGGAATCATCGTTGGACGTGATACCCCGTGCGCGCACAGCATGGGGACATGAACCCCACACGCATAGCCCTGGTCGGGGACCGTTCGACGGCGGTCCGCGCGCACGAGCAGATCCCGCGGATCGTGTCCGCGTACGACGACGTCGACCTGCACTGGCTCCCGACCGACCAGCTCGTGCCCGGGGAAGCCTCCGCGTTCGACGGCGTCTGGGTCGTCCCCGGCTCCCCGTACGCGGACGAGGCGCGGGTCGTCGAGGCGATCCGGGATGCCCGGACGGACGGGACGCCGCTGCTCGGAACGTGCGGCGGGTATCAGCACATGGTGCTGGAGTTCGCGCGCACCGTCGTCGGCGTCGACGCCCACCATGCCGAGAGCCGCGGCGCCCGGGAGGCCGCTCCGTCGTCGACGGCGCTCATCACGGAGCTCGCCTGCTCGTTGAAGGGTCACAGCGGGCAGATCGACGTCGTCCCCGGCAGCAGGGCGGTGGCCGCCCTCGGCGAGCAGAGCTTCGAGCGGTTCCACTGCTCCTTCGGGCTGACCGCCGCGGATGCGGAACCCCTGGTCGCGGCCGGACTGGTGGTGTCCGCGCGGAGCCCTGAGGGCGAGCCCCGGGTCGTCGAGCTGCCCGGGGAGGCGTTCTGGCTGGGCACCGCGTTCCAGCCGGAGCTCGCGGACACCCAGCCGCATCCGGTGATCGACGCGTTCGTGGTGGCGGCCCGCCACCGGGCGCGCGGGCGTCGTGCCGTTGCCGTCGGCGTGGCCGACCGGGCGGCCGGGAGGTGACGCGCGCGGAGGGAACCCCCACGACACTGGTCGCGCACAGTCTCGGCTGTCTCACCGCTGCCTCGTGGCTCGTCGGGCAGGGGCCGGGCCCGGTGGTCGGAGCCCTGCTGGTAGCCGTCCCCGATCCGTCGGGTCCGGTGTTCCCGGCCGCGGCGACGGCGGGAGGCTTCCGGACGGTCCGTCGCCGGCTCCCGGTTCCGGTCACCGTCGTCGCGTCGAACGACGATCCCTACGCGACCCCGGAATGGACGCGAGAACTTGCCGCGACGTGGGGTGCCGAGCTCATCGAGATCGGGGGCGCCGGCCACCTGAACGACGCGAGCGGGCTCGGGACCTGGCCCGAGGGGCGGCGGATCCTTCGCGGCCTCATGCGGCGGACCGGTGCAGCCGCGACTCGATCGTGCGGTGCAGCCCCGGCGTGTACGCGACCAGTGTGATCTCCTCGACCTGCGACGGCGTCGTGGTAAGGGTCTCGACGGCGATGCGGACGGCGTCGTCGACCGGCCAGCCGTAGCTGCCGGCGCTGACGAGCGGGACGGCGACTGTCAGCGCGCCCAGCTCGTCGGCGGTCTCCAGGATGCGGCGATAGCACGACGTGAGGAGTTGCGGGTCCCGCTCCCCGCGGTTCCAGTTGGGCCCCACGGTGTGAATCACCCATTGCGCCGGAAGGTTCCCGGCGGTGGTCCAGCCGGCGTTGCCGGTCTGCAGCCCCGCCGGGAATCGCCGGCGGCAGTCGGCGAGGACATCGGGGCCGCCCACCCGGTGGATCGCGCCGTCGACCCCGCCTCCGCCACGCATCGCGCGGTTCGCGGCGTTCACGACGGCGTCGGCACGCTGTGCGGTGATGTCACCGTGGAGCGCTCGGATCCTGGCCATCCCTCGATTGTTCCACCTGCGGGGACCGCTCGCCGGCCGCTGGAGGATGCGTCCCGACCCGTCGGAGGCGGCGGCCACGCACCATGTTCGGCTCGACCTTGATGAAGTGCGGCCGGTCGCCGGTGGCCCACGTCGCCAGCGGCAGCCTGCGCAGGTGCTCCAGCTCGCCCTCGTCGCGCACGACGCGGGCACGGCCGATGAGCACGACGGACCATCCTGTCCGAAGGTCCGGGTCGTAGTCGTCGACCTCGAACGCGACGACCGCATGATGCGCGGCTGCCACGAGCTTCGAGCCGCGCCGCGTCCGGACCACGATGTCGGTCCCGTCGAGGACGAAGTTCACGGGCTGGATCGCCGGCAGGGCGTTCTCGGTGAACACGATCCTTCCGATGGGGATCGTCTCCAGCAGCGCGTGACACTCCTCGGCGCTCAGCCGCTCGAGTGTCGTCTCGCCCTCGCTGATCTCGGTCATGCTCCGTCGTCCTCGCATGTTCGACGCCGGACCGGTCGTGGACCGGGCCCGGGGGGTCATCCTTCTTGTCTCGGGGTCGTGAACGGCCACATCATCCCTTGGCAACGGGGATCCGCTTCGCCTCGGCAGGTTCCGGTGTCTCGGGCAGGGGAATCCGGATCTCGAGGATGCCGTCCTTGCAGGAGGCCGCGATGTCGTCTCCGGAGACGCCCTCCGGGAGCGGGAGCGTCCGGCTGAAGCTGCCCGATCGCAGCTCGCGCCTGAGATAGCCCTTCTGCTCGTCCCGTTCCTCGACTTCGTGCTCGGCGAAGATGCGCAGCATGCCGTCGCCGACGGTCACCTCGACGTCCTTCTCGGGGTCTGTCCCGGGGATCTCCGCGCGGACGACCAGTGCGTCCTTGTCGTGGTACTCGTCGACACGGATCATGTCGTCGCGGAACGGCCAGCGCAGCTCCTGCCCGCTGCCCCGGCGGAACGGCAGGGACCGCGCCCACTCGTCGAACATCGTGTCGAAGCGCCCGAACAGGTCGTGCGGCGTGGTGGCCCGAGATTCCCGCTTGATCAAGCTCATGCTCGATCACCTCCTTCGTTCCCCCTCAGGCTGTACCGCGACGGCGGCATTCTTTAGGGCCTTTCGTCACATGTTCGGACTCGGTGGAGTCGTGGGATCGGCCAGGCGTACCTCGGTGAGGTTGTGCACGACGGCGTCCGCTCCGTGTTCGTGGAGGAGGGCGGTCCGGTCGCCCGTGCGGTCGATGCCGATCACCATGCCGAAGTCCCTCAGTCCGTCGAGGGCCTCGCCGAGTCCTTCCTCGACGACGGCGCAGCGGGACGGAGCGACTTCGAGGTGTTGTGCGGCCAGCTCGAACGTCGTCGGTCCCAGTCCTCCCGGTGTGCCCCACCTGTCGGCATCGATGCCGTCGACGCAGGCGTCGAACAACTGCGTCACGCCGGCGGCCGCGAGGATCTTCTCGCAGTGCCTGCCGGCCGCCACGATCGCGGTGCGGACCCGGTGCCGGCGCAGGTCGCGGATCAGCTGGACGGTGGCCGGGTAGGCCGCGGCGTCGAACATCCGCGTCCAGTCCCGGGCGTGCGCCGAGGCCGTCGTGGCCACCACGCTGTCCAGGTCGAAGATCGCCCCGGCGATCCGGTCGAGGCGGACGACGGCCGGGTGCACGGGTGTGAGTTGCGTCATGAACACCAGGGCACCATCGGCGTCGGCAGGCGGATAGGGCACCGTGGCCCGTCCGGGAGGGACCAATGGCCCTGGATGCTCTCGCCGGGCCGGGACAGTGTCGAAGTGGCCGGCCGACGACGGAGGAGGCAACGTGATGGCGCTGTGGTCCCGTGTACGTGGCATCTCCGGCCACGTGCGTGCTCTGCCCGACCAGATCGACACCTGCGACCGGTGCGGCATGCGTGCCCGCCTCCGCGTCCTGCTCGACCGCGGCGGTGAACTGTACTTCTGCGGCCATCACGCCCGGAAGTACCGGGCCGCCCTGCAGCTCGTCGCGCTCAGCATGGATGACATCCCGGCCTCGGGCGTCGCGGCCGCGGCCCGCTTCCGCTGAGGCGTCGGCGGCCGTTTCTGACACGCCGACGTCTGCGCGGATCGGCCTTCTGCGCGGATCGACCTCAGGCGGCGTCGGCCCGGACGACCGCGACGGGGCGGCGGGCGTGGGAGACGACGGCGTGGCTGACGGATCCGAGCACGACGGCCCGCAGCTCGCCGTGCCCGCGGGTGCCCACCACGGTGAGCGCCGCGTCACGGGACTGGTCGATCAGCACGTCCGCGGGCCTGCCCTCCGTGATCCGGACGGTGACGTCGGCCTCGACCCCGGTCTCCGAGGCCGCGGTGGCGACCGCCTGGTCCACGGATGCCTCCGCGCGCACCAGGGACTGGGCGTGCTGCCGCTCGGCCTCGGCCGCGGCATCCGTGCCCGCCGGGTTGAAGAAGGTGAACGGCGGCGCCGGTGCCCGGTAGGCGTGCACCGCGACGACCTTCGCGGATCGCAGGCTCGCCTCACGCAGGGCGAACCGCAGGGCGGCACTGCCGTGCTCCGACCCGTCGACCCCGACGACGATCGAGCCGTCGTCCGGCGGGGCCTGTTCGGGCTCCGGTATCACGATCGTCGGGCATGCCGCGTGCGTGGCCACCTGGTTGCTCACCGAGCCCATGGCGATCGCCGCGGCCGTGCCGAGCCCGCGCGTGCCGACCACGACCAGCGACGCGCCGTCACGCGACGCCTGCAGGAGCGCCTCGGCCGGGGGGTGGGCGGCGAGCCAGGTCTCGACCTCGACACCCGGGGCCTGCCCGGCCACCCTCCGCGTGGCGTCGGCGAGGACGTCCTCGCCGTAGCGCCGCAGGTCTTCCATCGCCGGCATGATCGACGGGGTGCCGTACGGCCCGACGGTCAGGGGCACGTGCAGGCCGTACACGATGAGCAGGCCCGCCGCGCGCGCGTGCGCCTCGGCGGCAGCCCAGTCGAGCGCGACGCCGCTGTCGGAGGAGCCGTCGACGCCGACGACGATCTGGCCGTTGCTGATCCGGTCGGTCATGCCCGGCTCCGTTCACTGCTGTGGTCACGTGCCTGAGTCGTGCCGGAGTTCCCCGCGGCTTCCCGGCTGCGTTCGGGCCGCAGGACCGTCAGGTGCTCGCGGGGTCCCCGGTGTGCACGCCAGCGGTCCCGGATGGGATCGTCCGCGGGGAGGTCACGGTGACAGTCGATGGCGTCGCTCTGCCGGTCGCGATCCACCTCGATCGTGACCACCATATCGCTGCCCGGGTCGTCCTCGCCGGGCGGCGGGGGGACGAGGGTCCAGCCGTAGAGCGGGTCGTCGAGGATCTCGGCCGCCTGGAACGCGGCGTGCATCGTGCGTACGTGGTCCTCATGGGCCTCGGGTCCGCGGGCGTCGACGACCATCAGCGCGTCGGCGGCGTCGGCGACCAGGACGATCTCGTCGGTCAGGTGCTCCAGGGGCACGGCGGCGAGCTCGCCGGCGTCGTGCTCGAGGAACGTGACCTCGTGGGCGCCGAGGACTCGTGCGGCCTCCCCGAGATCGCGTGCCCGGGCCAGCCTGCGCGTGGTTCCCCGGTCGGGCCGGCGGCCGTGGGTCAGGCAGAGCACGTCGACGGACGTCCTGGCGTCCGCGAAGGCGCTGACGGCCGCACCCATCGCGAAGGTGGCGTCGTACGGATGGGCGCACACCACGAGGAGGTGCCGGACGCGAGGGAGTGGTGTGGTGGTTCCTTTCGTTCGTTCCATGCCAACACGGTCACATCACCCGTCTCGCGTTCGTAGTGCCGAAGAGGCCGCGATCTCGGGACTTTCGGCCCGCCGGCCGGTCATGGCGTGCCCGCGGTGCTCCCGCCGGCCGGTCGCACTTCCCGTCGAGGGCCCTTCGTCCTCATGCGTGCGGACCTCCGGCCGTGTCGCCGGGGCCGGAGGTCCGGCGAGCCTGGGAACAGGAGCACGGGAACAGGAGCCTGGGAACAGGAGCCCGGGAACACGAGCACCGCACCGGGCCGTCCGCGGTCCGCGGACCGGCCGGGCACGGAGGTGCGGGGGAGGGCGGATCGATGTGGGCCAGGACGGGGGACCGGCTCGTGGTCCAGGGCCACGAGCTGGGTGAGCCGGTCCGGGACGGCGAGGTGCTCGAGGTCCGCGGCCCGGACGGGAGTCCGCCCTATCTCGTCCAGTGGTCGGACTCGGGCCGCACCACGCTGGTGTTCCCGGGATCCGATGCGGTGGTCCAGCACTTCGGCGGCCCGGACGACGATTTCCGCCATCCCGGACAGGAGCCCCACGAGGTGCGGCACGCGGGAAAGGGGCCGGGCGGCGTCGGGGCGTCCGCCCGCGGATGAGCTCACCGGCTCCTGCTCCGGCGGATCGCCTTGTCCAGGGCGTCGACGCCGAGCACCGCCGGCGCCGCCCCGAGGGCGACGAGCCATCCCGCCGGTGACGGCCCCTGCTGGCCCAGGACGGTCGCGACCGGTGGCACGTACAGGACCGTGAGGGAGATGAGCAGACTGATGCCGACGGCGGGGAGCAGCAGCCGGTTCGTCGTCCAGCCCAGCGTGCCGGGCCGCCGCGTCGAGCTGCGGCAGGCGAAGGCGTTGGCCGCCTGGCCGATCACCACCGCGAGGAACGCGGCACCGGACGCGGTCAGGGCCGTGGACCCCGTGGGGAAGGGCTCGCCCGGCCGCCACCCGGCCGCGGCGAACGAGGAGACGAACGCGGCCAGCGAGACCAGGGTGATGGTGGGTCCCAGGATGCCGAAGGCCCGGCGCGCCACGGAGCGGTTCAGCAGTCGCCCGGTGACGGGCGGCCTCTCGAGGACGCGCCTGCCGGGCGGCTCGGCGCCCAGGGCGACGGCCGACCAGGTGTCGGTGCCGATGTCGAGCGCCAGGATCTGCAGCACGCCGAGCGCCAGCGGGAAGTTCCCGCCGGACAGCATCCAGATGACGAACGGGGTGAGCTCGGCGACGTTGTCCGTGAGGTGGTAGGTCAGGAACCGGCGGATGTTGAGGAAGGTGGCACGGCCGTGCTCGACGCCGCTCGTGATCGTGGCGAACCTGTCGTCCAGCAGCACGAGGTCGGCCGCCTCCCGTGCCACGTCGGTCCCGGACAGGCCCATGGCGATGCCGATGTCGGCCTCGTGCAGGGCCGGGCCGTCGTTGACGCCGTCCCCGGTCATGGCCACCACGTGGCCACGTGACCGCAAGGCCTGGGCGATGCGCAGCTTGTCCTCCGGCGAGACCCGGGCGATCACGGTGCCGTCGCTCACCAGCCGGCCCAGTGCCTCGTCGTCGGCGGGCAGGTCCGCGCCGGAGACGACGGCGCCGTCCGGCGTGCGCAGTCCCACCTCGTTCGCGATGGCCCGCGCGGTGGCCGGGTGGTCACCGGTGACCATGACCACGGCGATGCCGGCCCGGCGACAGGAGTCGAGCGACGGCCCGACGTCGCGTCGTGGCGGGTCCTCCATCCCGACCAGGCCGTAGAGCCGCAGTCCGGTCTCGGCCTCGGCAGCGTCGCGGGGTTCCCGCGCCGCCGTCCGCCCCGCCACGGCGAGCACGCGAAGCCCGCGTGCGGCCAGGGCCGTGACGGTCGCGGCGGCGGTGCCCGGGTCGCTGCAGCGGGGCAGGACGGCGTCGGGCGCTCCCTTGACGATCACCTCGTCGCCCGCGAGCACCGACATGCGGCGCCGCCTCGGGTCGAACGGGAACCGGCGCCTGATGGTGCCGTCCGCCCGGTCGCGGTCGGTGTCGACGCCGGTGCGTCGGGCCAGCACGTCCAGCGCGGCCTCCATCGGGTCGCCGTGCGGCACCCAGCGGCCGTCGATGAACCGCACGTACCCGGTGGAGCAGCGGGCGGCGGCCCGGGCGAGCCGTCGCACCGCGTCCTGACCGTCCGGGCCGCCGTACGTGACCGGCGCGGTGGGGTCGTGGCCGGGCTCCGTGACGGTCGCGGTCCCTGCGGGTGTCCACACCTCGACCACGGTCATCTCGTTCAGCGTGAGCGTCCCGGTCTTGTCCGTGCAGATGACGGTGGTGGATCCCAGGGTCTCCACCGCGTCGAGATGGCGGACCAGCACCTGCCGCCCGGCCATCTGCTCCGCTCCCCAGGCCAGGGCCAGCGTGACGGTGGGCAGCAGGGCCTCCGGGACCAGCGCCACCGTCACGCCGACGGCGAAGACCACGCTGTGCGACACGGGCATGCCGACGCCCGTCGCGATCACGAGGAACAGACCGCCGACGCCGACGGCGATCACGGCGATCGCCCGGACCACCCGGCGCAGCTCGCGGGTCAGCGGGCTGGCCGGTGGCCGGGTGCCGGCCGTCAGCCGGGCGATCGAGGCCAGCCGGGTCGTGGCGCCGGTGGCGGTGACCTCGGCCGCCGCCTCTCCTTCGGTCACGAACGTCCCTGCGTGCAGGGCGCTGCCCACGGCGGTGTCGGCCGGTTCGCTCTCGCCGGTGAGCAGGGACGTGTCGACGCGCAGGCCGACGGCCTCCGTCGCGGTCGCGTCCGCGGGGATCCGGTCCCCGGCCTCCAGGAGCAGCACGTCCCCGACGACCACCTCGGTGGCGTCGATGCGCGTGCGGTGGCCGTCGCGCCGCACGGTGATGCGCAGCGGCAGCAGGGTGCGCAGGCGCTCGGCCGCGCGGTCGGCGCGCCGCTCCTGCACGAACGCGAACACGGCGTTGAGCACCACGACCACGATGATCGCCACGCCCAGCTGCGGCATGCCCGCCAGGAGGCTCAGACCGGCGGCGACCCACAGCATGAGCGCGAAGAAGTGGACGAGCTGGCCGACGAAACGGCCGACCGCCGACGGCTGGGGCGGGGCCGGGAGCGCATTGGGTCCCGAGCGTGCGAGCCGTGCCGCCGCCTGGTCGGACGAGAGGCCCGCCGCCTCGACGACGCTCATCGGGCGGGGTGAGGGCTGCCGTTCGAGACCGGCGCGGGGTCGGTGTCATCCTCGGTCTCTCGCGTCGGGTCGGCCTCGCGGGCCACGACGCCGAGGATGTCGCGATGGGTCACCACGCCGATCAGGGCGCCGTCCGTGTCGAGCACGGGCAGGGCGTCGCGCTGGGAGTCGAGCATGATCCGCGCGGCCCGGCTGACCGAGGTGTCGACGCTCACCCGGGGCCGGAGCCTTCCGGTGAGGATCGACAGGACGGTCATCCGCAGCAGGTCCTTGGAGTGGGCCAGCCACGCCAGGGCGATGTCGGACTGCGACACGACGCCGTGCACCCTGCCGAGATCGTCCACGACGGCCACGAGGCCGGATCCGCTCCGCGTCAGGTACTCCCACACGGCCAGGCAGGTCGTGTCCGGTTCCACGACCTCGACCTGGCGTGACATCAGCTGACGAACCGTCGTACCCATGGCATACTCCCCTCCTTACAGTCACGATAGGGAGACCGCGCGGGCCGGTCGCGGGGCGAAGGTCCCTATCTGTGGGACCGTTCGAACGAACCGATCAGGGTGGGTGAAGCAGAAGGTTCACCCGGCATGTTCCATCGGCATCGTCCTGGATCTGACCCCGTTCGGGTCGGAACGCGGGATGCCGTGGACAGGGGCCGGTGTCGATGGCAAAGTCGGAGGTGTCGTCGGGTCGGGCGGCGTGTCGGGATGGGACGAGAATCGTGCAGCACCTTTTCCCCAGGATGCAGCTCGACGAGCTGCTCGAGGAGCTACAGGCGAGGCTTGAGGCAGTCCTCACCGCGCGTGACGGCGTGCATGCTCTGCTGGAGGCGGTCGTGTCCATCGGGCGCGACCTCGAGATCGAGACCGTGCTGCGGCGTATCGTCGAGGCGGCCATCTCTCTGGTGGACTGCCGGTACGGTGCGCTCGGTGTGATCGGTGCCGACGGCAAGCTGGCGCAGTTCATCCCGGTGGGGCTGTCGGAGGAGGAGATCGCGAGGATCGCCGAGTGGCCGCACGGTCGAGGGCTGCTCGGTCTGCTCATCGACAAGCCCCACGCCTTGCGCCTCGACGAGATCCAGGACGCCGAGGAGTCGTACGGCTTCCCCGAGGGGCACCCGCCGATGCACGGCTTCCTGGGCGTGCCGATCAAGATCCGCGACGAGGTGTTCGGCAACCTCTACCTGACGGAGAAGAACGGCGGGCGACAGTTCGACGAGCAGGACGAGCTGATCATCACCGCGCTGGCCACCGCCGCGGGTGTGGCCATCGAGAACGCCCGGCTCTACGAGGAGAGCCGGCGCCGCGAGGAGTGGCTCGACGCCTCGGGCGAGATCGCGCGCGAGCTGCTGTCCGGCATGCCCACCGCCGATGCGATGCGCTTTCTCGTCTCCCGCACCCGCCACATGGCAGGCGCATCCGTCGCGGCCGTCGCGGTACCGGACGCCGCGGGCGTGACCATGATGGTGTCGGCGTCCGACGGCAACGACGAGCTCACGGGCCTCCGGGTCCCGGTGGACCGCAGCCTGGTGGGCAAGGTGTACACCACCGGCGAACCCATCATCGTCAACATGCTGCAGGGCATCGACGAGTCGGCTCCCCTGGTGGAGCGGCTCCCCGGGGGGCCGGCGGTGCTGATACCCCTCGGCGCCGAGCAGGTGCGGGGCGTCGTCGTGGTGGCCAAGGACCCGGGCAGCACGCCGTTCGCGTCAGAGGTGGTCCGGATGCTCCAGCAGTTCGCCTATCAGGCGGCCCTGGTCCTGGAGCTGGCGGACGCCCGCCACCGGGCCGAGCAGTTCGGACTGGTCGACGACCGTGCGCGGATCGCGCGTGACCTCCACGACGTGGTCATCCAGCGGCTGTTCGCCAACGCGATGACGCTGATCAGCGTGGTACGTCTGGTGGACCAGCCGGATGTCGCGCGCCGGGTCGAGCAGACGGTGGACGATCTCGACGTCACCATCAGGCAGATCCGGTCGACCGTCTTCGCGCTGCAGACCGCCGGGACAGGCGCGGAGGGTGACGGGCTGCGTTCCCGCATCACCGAGATCTCCCAGAACGCCGTGGCCCAGCTGGGCTTCACTCCCGCGGTGCGGTTCGAGGGACTGGTCGACACCGACGTCCCCGCCGGAATGGCCGAGGACGTGGCGGCCGTCGTGCAGGAGTCGCTGGCGAACGTCGTGCGGCACGCGCACGCGAACAAGGTCGACGTCGCCCTGTCGGTGACGCAGAGCGAGCTGAGGCTCGTCGTGGCCGACGACGGGGTGGGGATCGGCGACGGGACCAGGCGCAGCGGCCTGGCCAACCTGTCCGAGCGCGCCCGTCGGCTGGGCGGGAAGTGCGACGTGCGTTCCGCCGACGGTGGCGGGACGGTCATCGAGTGGACCGCCTCGCTCTGAACGATGCCCGGCTGAACGATGCCCGGCTGGACGATGCCCGGCGGAGCGATGTTGCCCGGCGGAGGGTGCCCGGCGTCGCCAGGACGTCCGCGGTGCCGCGCCCCTGATCTCCCCGCGGCGCCCCTCAGCCTTCCTGTTCCGCCTTCGACTCGGCCTTGAGCTGTGCCGACAGCGCGGCCACCTGGGTGCGACGCCGCATGTCGAGCTTCGTGAGGATGGTCGAGACGTAGTTCTTGACCGTCTTCTCCGCCAGGAAGATCCGCTCGCCGATCTGACGGTTGGTGAGTCCCTCTCCGATCAGGTCCAGGATGCGGCGTTCCTGTTCCGAGAGTGCCGCCAGCGGGTCACGGCGGGCGGCCCGGTCGCGGATCTGCTGCAGCATGCGGGCGGTGGTCGCCGGGTCGAGCAGCGACTGCCCGGAGGCGACGGTGCGGACCGCCGAGACCAGGTCGGTACCGTGGATCTGCTTCAGGACGTACCCCGACGCGCCGGCCATGACCGCGTCGAACAGCGCGTCGTCGTCGGCGAAGGACGTGAGCATGAGGCAGGCGACGTCGGGCACCTGGGAGCGCAGGGCACGGCAGACCTGGACGCCGTCGCCGTCGGGCAGCCGCACGTCGAGAACGGCGACGTCCGGCTGCAGCGCGGGCACCCTCGCCAAGGCCTGGGCCGCCGTGCCTGCTTCGCCGATGACTTCGATGTCCGGTTCGGCCGTCAGCATGGCGGCGACCCCGCGACGAACCACCTCGTGATCGTCGAGAAGGAACACCGTCAGGGTCGATTTCGTCTCCGCGTCCACCATTCGACAGTATCGACCTGCGGCGCAAGTGCCAACCCCCGCCGTGGGTGAATCGCGAAATGTTCGTAATCCGCAGATGCGGCAAGAATCATGGACTTCGGTCCGCAACTGCGGCATCATCGGCGGCATGGAGTACCGAATCGCGGAGGCGGCCGAGCTGCTCGGCGTCAGCGACGACACGATGCGACGCTGGGTGGATGCCGGGCGCGTCACGAGCGAGAGCCGGAACGGTCGCACGGTCGTCCCGGGCGCCGGCCTGGCGGAGCTTGCCGCCTCGCTGGTCGACTCAGGCGAGCACGCCCGCACCGGCGGAGGGTCGGTCAGCGCCCGCAACCGGATGACGGGACTGGTCACCCGCGTGGTCCGGGACGCGGTGATGGCCCAGATCGAGATGGTCTGCGGCCCCTACCGGATGGTCTCCCTGATGAGCGCCGAGGCCGCCGACGAGCTCGGGCTCACACCCGGCGTGCGCGCGATCGCCTCGGTGAAGGCGACGAACGTGGTCGTGGAGCGCCCCCGATGAACCGCCCGGGGAAGGAAGGCCCGGCCTCGCGCGCCCGGCGGTCCGCGGCGCCGCGTGTCCGGCGGGTCGCGGCCGGACTGGCCGCCGTGCCGCTCGTCGCCGCCGTGCTCACCGGATGCGGCCCCGCTCGCGGCGAGGACACGCTCCAGGTCCTCGCCGCCGCCTCGCTCACCGACGCGTTCACGGAGCTCGGCGACCGGTTCGAGGCCGCGCACGACGGCACCGACGTCCAGTTCTCCTTCGGGTCGAGCACCGATCTCGCCGAGCAGGCCGCGGACGGCGCGCCCGGGAGCGTCCTGGCCACGGCCGACGAGGACGCGATGACGATCGCCACCGACGCCGGGGCCGCCGCGGCCCCCACGGTCTTCGCGACGAACACGCTGGTCATCGTGACCCCGCGGGACAATCCCGCCGGCATCGGATCACTGCGCGACCTGGCCGGGACCACCTGGGTGCGGTGCGCGGACCAGGCCCCCTGCGGCAGGGTGGCACGCACCGTGCTGCAGGACGCCGGGATCTCCGCCACGCCCGCGAGCCTCGAGGAGGACGTGCGCGCCACCCTCGACAAGGTGGTCTCCGGGGAGGCCGACGCCGCCCTCGTGTACGCCACCGACGCCGCCTCCGCGGGCGACGCCGTCACCACCGTCGACATCCCCGGGGCGGAACGCGAGCAGAACTCCTACCTGATCGCGGCCCTCGCGGGGGCGAACGACCCGGAACTCGCGCGCGCGTGGACGGACTTCGTCACCGGCCCCGAGGGCGAGGCCGTCCTCACCGCCGCGGGATTCTCCCGGCCATGACGGGAGCGACGGCCCACGACGTCCCACGTCCCCGGCGCCGGGCGCGGGACTCCCTCGGCCGGCCGCCGCTCGTGCTGCTCCTCCCCGCCGTGGTCGCGGTGCTGCTGCTCGTGTCCCCGCTGGTCACCATGGTGGTCGCGACCGATCCGTCGAGCCTGGCCGCGGCCGCGGGCTCCCCGGCCGTGGCCGACGCGTTGTGGCTGTCGTTCATCACCTCCACCGCGGCCACCGTGATCTGCCTCGTGCTCGGACTGCCGCTCGCCTGGATGCTGGCCCGCGTCGACTTCCCCGGCCGCCGCCTGGTCCGGTCGCTGGTGATCGTGCCGATGGTGCTGCCACCGGTGGTCGCCGGCATCGCCCTGCGCACGGCCTTCGGCCGCTCCGGGCTGCTCGGCGAGCCCCTGCTCGCCACGACCGGCTTCGCGTTCCCCTACACGACCTGGGGTGTCGTCCTCGCCCATGTCTTCGTGGCGTTGCCGTTCGTGGTCATCAGCATGGAGGGCGGCCTGCGCGCCGCCGGCTCCGGGTACGACGCCGCCGCCGCGACCCTCGGCGCCTCCCGCTGGCTCACCTTCCGCCGCGTCACGGTGCCGCTCGCGCTGCCCGGCATCGCCGCTGCCCTCGTCCTGGGCTGGGCCCGCTCGCTCGGCGAGTTCGGCGCCACCATCACGTTCAACGGCAACTACCCCGGTATCACCCAGACCATGCCGACCCTGATCTACGTCGAGCGGCAGTCCGACACCGACGCCGTGCTCGCACTCAGCCTGATCATGCTCGCGGTGTCGGTGGGCGTCCTCGTCGCGCTCCGGGACCGGTGGCTGGTGACGGCATGAGGGACGTGTCGCCCGGGAGAGCCGGCGGGCTGGCGGCCACCCTCACGGTCCCCGGGCGCCTGGACGTCGAGCTGACCGCGGGTCCGGGGGACGTCGTCGCCGTCGTCGGCCCGAACGGGGCGGGGAAGACCACGCTCGTGCAGGCGCTCGCGGGCCTGCAGCCCGCGGCGGGAGAGCAGTGGCTGGCCGGGGCCGACCTGACCGGGGTGCCGCCGCAGGAGCGCCACGTGGGCGTGGTGTTCCAGGACCAGCGACTGTTCCCCAACCTCAGCGCGCTGGAGAACGTGGCGTTCGGCCCGCGTGCCCGGGGCGTCGCGGCGGGGGCGTCGCGCGCCGTCGCGCGCGACTGGCTGGATCGCCTCGGGGTCGGTGGCCTCGCCGGCCGCCGGCCGGGTGAGCTGTCCGGTGGCCAGGCGCAGCGGGTCGCGATCGCCCGG
Source organism: Myceligenerans indicum (assembly GCF_016742955.1). Classification (GTDB taxonomy): domain Bacteria; phylum Actinomycetota; class Actinomycetes; order Actinomycetales; family Cellulomonadaceae; genus Myceligenerans; species Myceligenerans indicum. The sequence goes on from NZ_JABBYC010000019.1 coordinate 22,208, forward strand.
GCGCTGGCCGCGGACCCCGCGCTCCTGCTCCTCGACGAACCCTTCACCGGCCTCGACGTCGGTGTCGCCGCGGCGCTGCGGGTCGAGCTCGCCGGGCATCTCGCGGGGTACCGGGGTGTCACCGTCCTGGTCACGCACGACGCGATCGACGCCCTGACCCTGGCCACGACGGTCGCGGTGCTCGACGGCGGCCGGCTGATGCAGGTGGGGCCGCCGTCCGAGGTCGCCGCGCGTCCGCGCACCGAGCACGTCGCCCGGCTGGTGGGTCTCAACGTGATCCGTGACGGCGACCGGTTCCGGGCGTTCACGCCGTCGGCCGTGGCGGTCTCCCTGCACGAACCCGACGGCTCGGCGCGCAACCGGTGGTCCGGCACGATCCGTAGCGCCGCTCCGCACGGGGGAGCGGTCCGGCTGCAGGTGCATGCCGGCCACGACCTGATCGCCGACGTCACCCCGGCCGCGACCAGGGAGCTGGGCCTGGCGCCGGGCCGGCGGGTCTGGCTGTCGGTCAAGGAGACGGCGATCACGGCCTACTGAGTTCCCGCAGGGCGGTTGCCTGCACCCGCCGAGGGGTGCGGGCAACCGGACCGTCCAGGAAAAGTGTGCCAAGCGTGCGGCACTCCCCGCTGTCGTCAGGCCGTGACGACCTTGATCTCCGTGGGCACGTTGCCGCGGGTCGCGTTCGAGTAGGGGCACACCTCGTGCGCCGCCGCGACCAGGCGCTCGGCCGTGGGCTGGTCCACGCCGCCGATCTCGACCGTGAGCACGGCCTCCAGAGCGAAGCCGCCCACGGCGTTCGGGCCGATGCCGACCTCCGCGGTGACGGCCGTGTCGCTGATGCCGGCCTTCTCCTGGCGGGCCACGGCCTTGAGGGCGCTGTGGAAACAGGCCGCCCACCCGGCGGCGAAGAGCTGCTCCGGGTTCGTCTTGCCGCCTGCTCCGCCGAGCTCCTTCTGGATGGCGAGGTCGACGTCGAGCAGGCCGTCCGAGGTGACGGCGTGGCCGTCGCGGCCGTCTCCGGTGGCGATGGCCGAGGCGGTGTAGATGGCGGGCATGAGTCCTCCGAATATAGTAGAAAGAACGGTCGTTCTACCTTGCGTGCCTTACTACACCCTGCGCGGTGCCGCCTTGTCAAGGAGACGCGGCTACCGTGGAGGCATGACCACGCACTCGCCCGGTGCGCCGACCACGACGGCGCCGCGCCCCTCCGCCGCACGTGAGCGCCTGTTGCGCACGGCGTCCGACCTCTTCTACGCGGAGGGCGTGCGCGGCGTGGGCGTGGAGCGCGTCGTCGACGAGGCGTCGGTCACACGAGCGACGTTCTACCGGCACTTCGCCGGCAAGGAAGCCCTGGTGGTCGCCTATATCGAGGCGACGGACGCGGCACTGCGCACGCGCGCGGGCGCGCTGTCGCCCGAGCACCCGCAGGCGTGGCTCGCCACGGTGACCGACCTGCTGGGGGAGACGCTGTGCGAACCGGCCTTCCGCGGCTGTGCGTTCATCAACGCCGCCGCCGAGTACCCGGACCCGTCCAGCCCCGTGCGCCGTGCGGTGCGCGCGCACCGGGACTGGCTGCTCGGCGCGGTCACCGAGGCGCTGCGGGCCGCCGGGCATCCCGATCCGGTGGAAGCCGGCCGCCGCTGGATGGCGATGCGCGACGGTGCCATGGTCGGCGGGTACCTCGGGGACCCGCAGGAGGCGCGCGCCACCCTGCGCGCCGGGGTGAGCGACCTGCTCGCCGAGGCGGACTGACCGGCCCGCGGCGCGCCCTTGCGCCGCCTGCCCGGGCCTGGCGGTGCGGCACGTCGCGAGCGCCCTGCGCTCCGGGCGATCCGGGCCGATACTCGGGATCATGTGGTCCGAACTCCGGTCGGCGGTCATCCCGGCATCCCAGCGACGCACGCTCGAAGAGCTCACCGAGGAGCTCGACCTGTCCGCCGGCGACGCGCGGGCGAACCGGTCGGGGTTCTGGACGATGCTCGTGCTGTCAGGGGTGATCGCCACAGAAGGGGTGCTCTCGGACTCGACCGCCACCGTGATCGGCGCGATGATCATCGCGCCGCTGTCCCGGCCGATCATGGGGATCGCGCTGGGGCTCGTGAAGCGCCGGATCGGCCGGTCCCTGGTCGTGACGGTTCTCGGGTCGCTCCTCGTCGTGGGGATCGGCGCGCTGTTCGCCCAGTTCGCCTTCGAGTCGTTCGAGGTGACGACGAACGCGCAGATCACGGGCAGGACGTCGCCGACGATGTACGACCTCGTCGCGGCGGTCGCGACCGGGTTCGCCGGGGCGATCGCCCAGGCGCGGCGTGACCTGTCGGCGGTGCTCCCTGGTGTGGCGATCGCGATCTCGCTGGCGCCGCCCCTCGCCGTCGTCGGTGTCTGTGCGGGGGTGGGGGAGTGGACGCTGGCTCTCGGCGCCCTGTTCCTGTTCCTGTCGAACCTCATCGCCCTGGTGCTCACCGGCACCCTGGTGTTCACCGCCCTGGGCTACGCCGGAGAGTCCCTGGAGCCGACGGGCGTGGTGACCCGGCGCGCCCGTCTCACCCTCGCGGTCCTGGCCGTCCTCATCGCCTTCCCGCTGGCCGCCAACACCGTCGCCACCTACCACATCCACGCGTGGGAGGACCGCGTGCGGACCACGGCCGACGAGTGGCTCGCCGACACCCCGTCGGCCAGGGTGACAGGCGTCGTCGTCACGCTCGGCAAGGTGAACGTCACGGTGCGGGCGCCGGGCGGGGTCCCCTCCGGCGGCTCGCTCCTGCAGGCGCTGAGCGGTGAGGTCCCCGCGGGCTTCGACGTCTCCCTCACGACCGAGGTCGGCAAGGAGACCCCGGTCGGCACGGTGGGGGGCGGATCCTCCGGCTCGTGACCGGGCGGCCGGCGAGCCGGATCGCGGTCACTCGTCTAGTGTGACGCCGTGAACCGTTCCCTCGTGCTGGGCCTCTCCAGGCTGGTCGTCGGTTTCCTCGGGCTCTGCGCGGTGGTGGCGGACGCCGCCGTGCTCGCCGACAGGGGCACTCTGACCTGGTACAACTTCTTCAGCTACTTCACGATCGAGAGCAACGTCCTCATCGCCCTCGTGCTGATCGGACTGGGCGCGTTCGGCCGGGGGCCCCAGGTTCCGCGCAACCGCGTCGTCCAGGCGTTGCGCGGCGCCGCCACCCTCTACATCTCGATGACCGGGGTGATCTTCGCGACGCTGCTCGCGGGGATCGAGGGGCTTCCCCTGACCGCGACCCCGTGGGGCAACGTCGTGCTGCACTACCTGATACCGGTCGCTGCCCTGATCGACTGGCTGTTCGATCCGCCGCAGGTCGCGGTGACGCGTCGCACGCTGATCGTGTGGCTGCTCTACCCGCTCGCCTACACGGCGTGGGCACTGGTCCGGGGCAGCCTCGACGGCTGGTACCCGTACCCCTTCCTCGATGCCGCCGCCCGGGGGTACGCGCCGGTGCTCGCCACGATCGTGTTCCTCGGGGCGGGGGTCTTCGCGGCGGGGTGGCTGCTGAGCGTGATCGCGCGCCGCCGGGCGCGGCTGATCAGGTGAGTTCTGATCAGGTGAGTTCGGGGGGTGCCGACGCCGGGTGCTCGGACGCGGGGTCCGTGCGCGTGGCGGCGAGGTCCGGCCAGTGCAGGGCGGTGAGCGAGACGCACACGGCGAGAAAGCCCATCAGCCACCCCGCCGGGATGTCGCTGAGCCAGTGGTAGCCCATCCAGGCCACCAGGGGGCCGCTGACGGCGAGCAGCGCGGCCACGGCGGCCATGCCCCGGCGCAGCCGGTGCGGGTCCGGGCGGAGCCCTGCCGACCCGTACAGCAGGAACACCACCATCGTGGCGGTGAACGCCGTGTTGGCGGCGTGCCCGGACGGGAACGCCTGCCCTCCGGCATGCAGCATGTCGATCCCGGTCACAGGGCTGGAGCGGCCCAGGCCGAACTTCACGGGGTAGCCGATCGCCCCGATCGTCACGAGCCCGGCCATCACGGCGTACAGGGGCCGCATCCGGCCCCGGCGGTGGGCGACGAGCGCGGCCACGCCCATGACGACGGGGACCGTCGCCCAGCGCTCGCCCGTGACGAACGCCTGGACCTCGAGGAAGGTGGCCATCCCGCCCCGTGCCTGGTGGGCGTAGACCCACTCACGGGCGGCGGCGTCCGCGGCGACGAGAGGCCCGGCGCTGACCACCTGCAGCACCATCCAGACGAACGTGAGTGCCAGGACGACGCCGATGGTCGCCGGAGCGATCCACGGCTGCGCCACGGCGCCGCTCCTGGCGGAACGCAGATCGGTGCGGACGCGGCCGACGACGTCGGCCACGCGGCGTGCGCCGGCGGGTTCCGCGGCCGCCGCGCGCTGCGCCGGGTCCGTCGCCGGGAGCGCGCCCGCGTCCGGCAGCCCCCGTCCCGCTACGGCACCGTACGGTGCGCCCTGAGCCCCCTGAAATCGCAACATTGCCCACGATCCTATGGTCGTGCCCCTGCGATCAGACCGTCTCGTGCCCGGGTCGCACGAGAGCTTCACACGGGGCCCGGCAATGGTTATGTCGCCGTGATATTCGCAGGTCACAAAAGTGCGGTGAATCACTGGTGCCACCCGACAGGGCCTGGCGCGGCGCCGCCTGAGAAACTGAGGCCATGCCCCCGCGCCCGTACGTCCTGATGTCGGTGGCGGCGTCTCTCGACGGGTACATCGACGACGCCGGACCGGAGCGGCTCCTGCTCTCGGACGCCGCGGACTTCGACCGTGTCGACGCCGTGCGCGCACAGATGGACGCGATCCTCGTCGGCGCCGGCACGATCCGGGCGGACGACCCCCGCCTCGAGGTGCGTTCCGCGGTACGCCGTGCCGAGCGAGCGGCCGGCTCGCGGCCGGCCACGCCGCTGAAGGCCACGGTCACGGCCGGCGGAGGGCTCGACCCGGGGGCCCGGTTCTTCGGCGGGGACGCCGCCAAGGTCGTCTACACGACCGACGTGGCCGCGCGGCAGGTGGGCGCCGGCCTCGGCGGTGCGGCCGACGTCGTGGCCCTCGGGCCGCGGATCGACCCGGGGGCGATCCTCGCCGACCTTGCCGGCCGCGGCGTCGAACGCCTGATGGTGGAGGGCGGCGGCAGGGTCCACACGCTGTTCCTGACCGCCGGGCTGGTCGACGAACTGCACGTCGTGCTCGCGCCCTTCTTCATCGGGGACGCCGCCGCGCCCCGGTTCGCCGGGCCCGGCATGTTCCCGCAGGATTCCGCCCACCCGATGAAGCTGCTCGAGGCCCGGCCCATGGGGGACCTCGTCCTGCTGCGTTACGCACCGGAATCCGCCCGGGTCACCGGTGACGCGGCCGCGAGGCCGGGGGCCGCGCCGTGACCGGCAGCGGTGCGGGCGCCGCGCGGGGGACGTCCGCCGATCGTGAGCTGCTGCTCGAGGCGATCGCGCTGGCCCGGCGGTGTCCGCCGTCGGACACGGCCTTCAGCGTCGGTGCGATCATCGTGGCCGACGACGGCGAGGAGCTCGGGCGCGGCTGGTCGCGCCGGCACGGCCCGACCGAGCACGCCGAGGAGGCGGCGCTGGCCCAGGTGACGGGCGATGACCGCCTCCGGCTCCGGACCGCCACGATCTACACGTCGCTCGAACCGTGCAGCAAGCGGGCGTCCCGCGCGGTGACGTGCACGGAGCACATCCTGGCCGCCGGGATCGGGCGGATCGTGTACGCCTGGTCGGAGCCCGCGCTGTTCGTCGAGGGCCATGGCGCGGAGCTCCTGCGGCGAGCGGGCCGTACGGTGATCCAGTTCGCCGACCTGGCCGACGCGGCCCGCGAGCCCAACCTTCACCTCCTGAGCTGAACGGTCACCGGCCGGCCGCTTCGGCGACGATCTCCGAGACCTCCGCGGCCAGGGCCGCCCGGTCGGACGGGACCAGGCCGATGCGGGTGCGGCGGTCCAGGACGTCGTCGGCGTCCAGCGCACCCTCGTGGGTGACCGCCCACTCGATCTCCGCCCGCGCGATCCGCAGGTGCCCGACGGGCGTCGCGGCCGAGCGCGTGCGTGCGGCACCGACCACCCGGCCCGCCTCCGCGCCGTGCCGTGCGACGACCCCGGCCCACAGCCTCTCGTCCGTCCCGGACGGGGGCGCGGTCCTGTCGGCCGTCGTCGTCCCCGGGGCCGCGTCCGCTCCGACGAGCGGGAGCGTGTGCGTGCGGCACCCGGCGGCCGGAAGGCTCGCGTGCCGCACGGCGGCGTCGACCGCGTCCTGCGCCATCTGGCGGTACGTGGTGAGCTTGCCGCCCAGCACGTTCACCGCGCCGGTTCCCTCCGACACGGCCACCAGATGCCGTCGGGACACGTCGGAGGTGCCGCGTCCGGCGTCGCCCGGCCCGCCGGTGTCGACCAGCGGGCGCAGCCCGGCGTACGCGCCGATGACGTCGTCACCGGTGAGCGGCACCTCCATCACGCGGGAGACCGTCGACAGCAGGAAGTCGACCTCCGCGGGGGTCGGCTCGGCGACGTCGGGCACCGGACCGGGCGCCTCCTCGTCCGTCAGCCCCACGAACACCCGGCCGTGCTGCTGCGGCAGGGCGAACACGAAACGGCTGACCGAGCCCGGCAGCGGAACCATCAGTCCGGCGCGCGGGTTGCCCAGGCGCTCGGCAGGGATGACGACGTGCGTGCCCCGGCTCGGCCGGAGCCGCACCGACGGGTCGACCGCGCCCGCCCAGACACCGGTCGCGTTGACCACCACGCGGGCCCGGACGCTCAGGCCCTCGCCGGTGATCGCGCAGGTCAGATCGGCGCCGTCGGACCGGATCCGATCCGCCCGCAGCCTGGTCAGCACCCGCGCGCCCAGTCCGGCCGCCGTGCGGGCGAGGGCCACGACCAGCCGGGCGTCGTCCACGAGCTGTCCGTCGTGGCCGAGGATCCCGCCGCGCAGGCCCCCGGGCGCCAGAGCGGGTGCGAGGCGGAGCGCCTCCCCGGCGCTCGCGCGCCGCCACGAGGGCAGGACCGACGACGGCGTTCCCGCGCCCCGGCGCAGCACGTCGCCCAGCGACATGCCGACGGCGGAGGTGACGACCTGCCGGGCGGACACCGGGGGGACGGCCGGAACGAGCTGGCCGAGCGGGCGAACCAGGTGCGGGGCGATCCGCGTCATGAGCAGGTGCCGCTCGCGGGCGCTCTCGCGGGCGACGCCGATGTCGCCCGTCGCGAGGTAGCGCAGTCCTCCGTGCACGAGCTTCGAGCTGAACCGGGACGTTCCCCAGGCCAGGTCGCGCGCCTCCACGAGCGCCACGGACAGGCCACGCGCCGCGGCGTCGAGCGCCACCCCCGCGCCCGTGACGCCTCCGCCGACGACGAGCACGTCGACCTCGGTGGAGGCCAGCTCGTCGATCTCGCGGGCGCGCCGCGCGGCGTGGAGCGCGGTCGACGGCCGGGGGCGGGTCATGGCCGCAGGTAGGCGTCGAGGGCGCGGGACAGTTCGGCGCGCCAGGTCTCCGGGTCGACGAGGTCGGCCACCGTCGGGCCCGAGAGCAGCGCGCCCTGGGAGATGATCAGCACCATCAGTGCCATGTCGTGCGTGTCCCCGGCGCGAACCGTCCCGCCGGGCTGCGCGGCGCCGAGCGCCGCGGCGATCCACTCGTGGATGACGCGTTGCGACCGGCCGATGCGCTGGAGGGTGTAGCGGGTGAACACCTCGGGCTCGTGCCGCAGCAGGCGCTGGAAGACGGGGTCGGCGCGGAACAGGTCGCCGAACGCCAGGACGCCGTCGACGATCTCGGTGCGGCCGGGTGTACCGGTGCCGCCGCCGGGATCACTTCCCGGACCATTTGCGCGAGGCCGGCTCGCCCGGGCGACGAGCCGCTGGGCGCGGTGACCGAGCAGTGCGCGGACGACGTCGTCGGACGACTGGAACCGGCGGTAGACGGTGGGGCGGCTGACCTCGGCCTCCCTGGCGAGCTCGGCGATCGTCAGCCCCTTCAGGCCTCGCGTGGCGACCAGGTGGGCGGCCGCCTCGAGGAGGCGCAGGCCGATGGTGTCGGAGGAGGGGTCGCGGCCCGGCGGTCCGGCGTCGACGGCGGGGCCCTCGGGCAGTGCGTTACGAACTGACATGATGTGTAACACTGTAATGCATGACCGAGAAGAGTGAACTCCTCGACATGCGCTGGGACGGCTGGGGCGACCCCGCCCGGGCCGCGGAGAAGCTGCCCGGTGGCGTCAAGCTCCTGCTCACCGCCGTGCTGGGGCACAAGCCCCGGCGATCCGGGACGATCGGGCTCGCCGAGGTCGAGCTCACCGGCCCGGCGCTCGACCCGGCCGACGAGCAGGCGCTCGCGGCCGTCGTCGGGGCCGAGCACGTCCGCACGGACCATGACACCCGCGTGCTGCACGCCGGGGGCAAGTCCACCCCGGATCTCGTGCGCCGCCGCGAGCGCCGGCAGGCCGTGCCGGGTGCGGTCGTGCTGCCGGGAGGTGAGGAGGAGGTGGCCGCGGTGCTGCGGGTGGCCGCCGAGCGTGGGCTCGCCGTGGTCCCGTTCGGGGGCGGGACGGCTGTGACCGGGGGGCTGGCTCCGGAGGCGGGGGGTCATCGCGGCGTGGTCAGCGTTGATCTGCGCCGGCTGGCCGGCCTGGAGGTGCTCGACGACGTGTCGGGTGAGGCGACGTTCTGGGCGGGTACGCGCGGGCCGGCCGCGGAGGCGGCTCTGGCGGAGCGTGGTTTCGAGCTGGGGCATCTTCCGCAGAGCTTCGAGTTCGCCTCGCTGGGCGGGTTCGCGGCGATGCGTTCGTCGGGGCAGAACTCGGCCGGTCACGGGCGGTTCGATGCGATGGTGACGGGGCTGCGGGTGGTGACGCCGACCGGGACGCTGGATCTCGGCCGGGCTCCGGGTTCCGCGGCGGGGCCGGATCTGGCGAGGGTGTTCCTGGGGTCGGAGGGGGTGTTCGGTGTCATCACGCAGGTGCGGCTGCGGGTGCACGAGACCCCGGTGGAGCGGTGCTTCGACGCGTTCACGTTCTCGGACTTCCGCTCCGGTGCGGACGCGCTGCGCCGGGTGGTGCAGGCGGGGACGGGGCCGACGGTGATCCGGCTGTCCGACGAGGCGGAGACGGCCGTGTCGCTCGCGCAGGTGGGGAGTATCGGCAAGGCGTTGAGCAAGGGCTGTACGGCGGTCGTGCTGCACGAGGGGCCCGCGGGGTCGGCTGGGGCGCGGCGTGAGGCGACGGTCGCCGTGCTGCGGGCGGCGGGCGGGCGGCCGGCGTCGCGCAAGCTGGCGGAGGCCTGGGACCACGGCCGGTTCGGGGCGCCGTACCTGCGGGACACGCTGCTGGAGCACGGGGTGTTCGTGGAGACCCTGGAGACGGCCACGACCTGGTCGCGGCTGCACGTGCTGCGGGCGGCGGTGACCGGCGCGCTGGCGGAGGGGTTCGGTGCGGCGGGCGCCCGGTACCGCATCCTGTGCCATGTGTCGCACGTCTACCCGACGGGGGCGTCGTTGTACTTCACGGTGGTGGCGGGGCTGGGCGGTGACATGGCTGCCGCGTGGGCTCCGGTCAAGGCGCGGGTGAACGACGCGATCATGGCGGCGGGCGGGACGATCTCGCACCACCACGGTGTCGGGGCGGATCATGCCCCGTGGCTGGAGCGGGAGATCGGGGAGCACGGCTTGCGCGTCCTGCGTGCGATCAAGCGGGAGCTGGACCCTGACGCCATCATGAATCCCGGTGCGCTCCTTCCTCCGGAGCGGCGGCCGGACGGGCCGGCGTAGTGCGCGGCCGGCGGCGTGGCGGGGCGCAGGCGTCCTGGTGGGGCCGGCCGTCGGGTCCGCCGCCGTGTCGGACCGGTCGGGCCGGTCGGGCCGGGGCCGTAGGATCGGGCGCGTGAACGGTGTTCCGCGGGCCATGGTGTGGGTCGGGGGCGTGTCCGCGGTGCTGCTCGCGCTCGGCACCTGGCAGGTGGCGGTGTCCGGCGTGTTCGTCTCGGCGGACTGGGACTTTCATCTGTGGGCGCAGGCCCACCTCCCGGCGGGTGGGTGGAAGTGGCTGCTGGATGCCTTCGCCAGTGTCACCGGTGAGCGGCTGTTCACGTTGCCGGTGCTGTTCCTGTCGGGCGGCTGGCTGGCGTTGCGGGGGCGGGACTGGCGGCCGCTGGTCTCCGTGGTGGCGGGGCTCGCGGTCATCGCGGTCGTGGGCTACTCGATCAAGTTCGGCCTGGGGCGCACGATGCCGTACACCGGGATGGACGTGCTGCACGGTGGCGGGCGGGCCTGGCCGTCGGGCCATGTCGCGAACGCCACCTACACCTGGGCGATGGCCGGGATCCTGCTCATCGGCGAGCGGGGTCTGTGGCCACGGCGTGCCTGGTTCGCGCCCTGGATGGTGGCGTCCGCTCTCGTGGCGCTCGCCTGCGGGTGGGTGATGGCTCGGGTCGACTACCACTGGATCAGCGACATCCCCGGTGGGTGGGTGCTCGGCCTGCTGGCGCTGGCGGTGTCGGTCACCGTCCTGCACCGTGGCCTGCCGATCCCGATGCGGGCGCCGTGGGCGCTCCGTCTGCGGGGGCGGCTGTTCACCGAGCCGGTTCGCTGACCGTCCCCCCGGCCGCGGGTTCCTCGCCGTCGGGGCGCGGCGCCCCAGGGCGGCATCCGTTCCCGGTGGTCCGCTTCGGTGGACGTCCTGACGTCGCCGAACCCCGAACCGGCATCCTGTCCGGATCGTGACTTGCGGGCGACCGGATTTTGGTCCTCGGTCCGCTAACATCCACGAGAGCCCTCACAAGGGGCATCAACTGACCAGGTCCACCCGGGAGGGGACATGGAGGACAGCGGGCACATCGCGGTGCTCGTCAATCCTGCGGCGCGTCGCGGCGCGGGGGCCGAGCATGCCGGCATCGTCGCCGGCAGGCTCACCGAGCGCGGCGCGACGGTCCGGACCTATCAGGGCGCCGGGCCCGAGGACACGTCCCGGCTGGCGAAGGAGGCGGTCGCGGCCGGTCCGGACGCGGTCGCGGTCGTGGGCGGGGACGGCACCGTGGCCGCCGTGCTGCCGCAGCTGATCGGTACCGGTGTGCCGCTCGCCGTGCTCGGCGGGGGGACGGGCAACGATCTCGCCCGGATGCACGGCATCCCGTCCGACCCGCGGGACGCCGCCGACGTCGTGCTCGACGGCGACCGCCGCCTCGTGGACACCGGCACAATCACCGGCGCCGACGGTACGGTCACGCCCTTCGCGACGATCGCCTGCGCCGGGTTCGACTCGCGGGCCAACGAGCGCATCAACCGCCTGCGCCGGCCGAAGGGGGCCGCCCGGTACACCGTCGGCACCTACCTGGAACTGCTCGGGCTGCGCACGCACCGGTACCGGCTCGTGGTCGACCCACCGGACCACGGCGGTCCGCGGGCCGGCGCCTCCCCGGGCGGGGGCACGGTGACGGAGGTGCCCGGTCATCTGCTCGCGATCGGCAACACGCGCTACTACGGCGGCGGCCGTCCCATCCTGCCCGACGCCGACCCACGCGACGGGCTCCTCGACATCACGCTCGTCGAGGCCGTGGGCCGGCTCGGGCTGATCGGCCTGAACCGGCCGATCAAGCGTGGGGAACACCTCGGCCGCCCCGGCGTCCGCGCGCTGCGCGCCGCCGCGGTGCGCGTCGAGGCCGACGAGGACCTGGTGATGTTCGCCGACGGCGAGCGGGTGGGCCCGCTTCCCGTCACCGTGAGAGCCCACCGCCGCACCCTGATGCTCTGCCTGCCGAGAGACGGAGAACGACCATGACCGAACTCGGGCGGATGACCGGACCCGGACGCACCGCCGCGACCGGTGACCTGAACCACGACCTGAACGACGACCTGAACCGTGCCGGAGCCGGCCGAGCGACCGGACCGACGCGGGCCGCGGAGCCGCTGCGGCTCCAGGACGTGCACGACCGGCCACTGCTGGCCGAGACCACCGCCGCCGCGGACCCGACGCAGGTGTACTCGCGCCTCAGGAAGCGCTGGGGCTCGGTGGCGCCCATCGACCTGGAGCCGGGTGTGCCGGGCTGGCTCGTGCTCGGCCACGCGGAGGTGGTCGCCGTCATGCGCGACGACCGCACCTTCGTCAAGGACCCCGCCACCTGGCGTGGACACGACGAGGAGCTGCTGGGACCGCACTCCGGGCTGCGCACGCTGATCTCCCGCACCCCGCAGCACACCGCGATCCACCAGGACGGGCGGGAACACATGCGCCTGCGCGCCCCGATCGACGACGCCCTGGAACAGGTCGACGAGATCCGCACGGCCGTCGCCGTGCGACGCCTGTGCACGATGCTCATCCAGCGGTTCGAGCGCCGCGGACGCGCCGACCTCGTCGCCGAGTACGCCTCCGCCGTCCCCTTCCTCGTCATGTCCGAGCTGGCCGGGTACGACCCGGAGGACGCCCAGCGCATGCAGGAGATCATCCAGTCGATGTTCGAGACCGGCCCCGAGGCGCGGGAACTGCGCAAGGAGCTCGGCCGGATCGTCCGTGCGCACGTCTCCCGCAGCAGGGAGCGCAGCACCCAGGACATCGCGGTGGTGCTGGCCCGCCACCCCGCGTTCCAGGACGACCTCGAACGGGCGCAGACCCTCGTCGCCCTCACCTCCATCGCGAGCACGTCCCTGCTGTCCTGGGTGGCGCAGACCCTCACCCTGGTCCTGACCGACGAACGCTTCTCCAACCGGCTGCGCGGCGGCCGGCTCAACATCGACGACGCCCTGGACGAGGTGCTGTGGCGGTCCACGCCCAACCCGAACATGGTGCCGCGGTACGCCACCCGTGAGGTCGTGCTGGGCGACAAGCTCATCGGCAAGGGCGAGGCCGTGGTGATGTCCGTGCACGGGGCCAACCACGACCCGGCGATCCTCCCGGACGACCCGTGGGAGGAGGTCGGCAACCGCGCCCACCTCTCCTTCGGCGGAGGACCGCACGCCTGCCCCGCGCCCCGGCTCGCCCGCGTGATCGCGCGCATCGCCGCCGAGACACTCGTGCGGCAGCTCCACGTGTCCTTCGACGGGGACCCGGCCGACCTCGAATGGGCGCCGTCCCCGTGGCTGCGGTACCCCGCCCGGCTGCCGGTCACGTTCCCCATACCCCGCCGCGCCCGCGAAGAGGGCCGGACAGACCCCACCGACGAGAGGTAGGCACGATGCAGATCGGCATCCCCGACGACGCCGGCCCGCTGGTCGCCGCGACACCATCGGCCGTCCAGAAACTGGGCGCCCTCGGGTACGACGTCGTCGTCACCGAAGGCGCCGGAACGGCCGCCGGACTCCCCGACGACACCTACCGCGACGTCGGCGCCCAGGTCGTGTCCGACCGTGCCGCCGCCTGGGAGTGCGACGTGGTGGTCTGCACGACCGTGCCCGACGACGTCGCCGAGCGGATGCGCCCCGGGACGATGCTCGTGTCCCGGCTCGCCCCCGCCGCCCACCCCGACCGGGTCCGCGCACTGGCCGACCGCGGCATCACCGCGCTCGCGCTCGACGCCGTACCGCGCATCTCCCGCGCCCAGTCCCTCGACGTCCTGTCCGTCCTGTCCAACGTCGCCGGCTACCGGGCGATCGTGGAAGCCGCCGCCGAGTACTCCGGCATGTTCGGCGGCCAGGTCACCGCCGCCGGAAGCACCCGGCCGGCCACCGTGTTCGTGATCGGCGCCGGCGTCGCCGGACTCGCCGCCCTCGGCGCGGCCACCGCCCTCGGCGCACGCGTGCGCGCCTTCGACGTGCGGCCCGAGGTCGCCGAGCAGATCGAGTCGATGGGCGCCGAGTTCGTCTCCGAACCCGCCGCCCAGCAGCAGGTCAGCGCCGACGGCTACGCCGCCCCTCTCACGCAGGAGCAGCTCGCAGCCGCCTTGCGCCTGTACACCCGCGAGGCCGCCGCGGCCGACATCGTCGTCACCACCGCCCTCGTGCGCGGCACCGCGCCCACCACGCTCACCGCCGAGGCCGTGGCGGCCATGCGGCCCGGCTCCGTGATCGTCGACCTCGCCGCCCCCGGCGGCGGGAACTGCGAGCTCACCGTCCCGGGCGAACGCGTCGTGACCGGCAACGGCGTCGTCGTGCTCGGCTACACCGATCTGCCCGCACGCATGCCGCGCCACACCTCCGAGCTGTACGGCACGGCCGTGGCCAACCTCCTCACCCTGCTCACCCCCGCCAAGGACGGCGAGGTCCGGCTCGACCTGGACGACGTCGTCCAGCGCGGCATGACCGTCGCCCGCGGCGGCGAGGTGCTCTGGCCACCGCCCGCGGTCCAGGTCAGCGCCGGGCCGCCGGCCCCCGCCACACCGCAGGCCGAGGAGGCCGCACCCGGGGCGGCGCCCGGCGCCGGAGCGCCCGCCCGCCGCCGGCCAGCCTGGCTGAACGGAGCGCTCGCCGTGGCCGGCGCCGTGCTCGGCGGGCTGGCCGTGGCCGCCTCGCCCGCCGAGACCGTCGGGCACTTCACCGTGCTGGCGCTCGCGATCGTCGTCGGTTTCTACGTGATCCGGTCCGTCACCCACGCGCTGCACACGCCGCTGATGAGCCAGACCAACGCCATCTCCGGCATCATCCTGGTCGGCGCGCTGCTGCAGATCGGATCGTCGTCCGTGCTGGTGACCGTGCTGGCCACCATCGCGGCGGCCGTGGCGAGCGTCAACGTGTTCGGCGGGTTCCTCGTGACCCGGCGGATGCTGCGCATGTTCCGCAGGACGGACGACGACGGCGACACGACGGCCAGGAACGATGCCGGCGCCGCCGGTGCGACCGAGGGGAGCGCGCGATGACGACGACCGGACTGGTACAGGGTGCCTCCGTCGTGGCGGCGGTGCTGTTCATCCTGTCCCTGGCGGGACTGTCCCGGCAGGAGAGCGCGAGGCGGGGCGTCAACCTCGGCATGGCCGGGATGGCGCTGGCGCTCGGTGCGACCATCGCCCTCGCGCTGGTGCGCTCCGAGCGGCCCGCCGGGGTGACGGCGGCCCTGATCCTGCTGGTGCTCGTGGTCGGCGCGACCGTGGGAACCTGGCGGGCGCGCAGCGTCGAGATGACGCAGATGCCCGAGCTGATCGCGCTGCTGCACTCGTTCGTGGGGCTCGCGGCGGTGCTGGTGGGATACGGGTCCTACCTCACGTCCTACCCCCTGGGGCACGCGGGCTCCGGTGCCGGTGCCGACACCGTGCACGCCGTGGAGATCTACCTCGGGGTACTGATCGGCGCCGTGACGCTCACGGGGTCGCTCGTCGCGTTCGGGAAGCTGTCCGGGAGGCTGAAGTCGGCGCCGGTGACCCTTCCCGCGCGCAACTGGCTGAACCTCGGCGTCATCGTGGCCTGCGCCGGGCTGCTGGCCTGGTACCTGACCGTCGTCGGGCCCGCGAGCGGCGCGGCGGCCGTCGTGCCGCTGCTGCTCATGACGGTCCTCGCCCTCGCGCTGGGCTGGCACCTGGTCGCGGCGATCGGCGGGGGAGACATGCCCGTCGTCGTCTCCATGCTGAACTCCTACTCCGGCTGGGCCGCGGCCGCGGCCGGGTTCATGCTCGGCAACGACCTGCTGATCATCACCGGCGCGCTGGTCGGGTCCTCCGGTGCGATCCTCAGCTACATCATGTGCCGGGCGATGAACCGCTCGTTCGTCTCGGTGATCCTCGGCGGGTTCGGTCAGAAGGCCGGGCCGTCGTCGTCGGACGGGCCCGGCGGCGAACACCGCGAGACCACGGCGCCCACCGTGGCGGACCAGCTCGTGGCCGCCCGCAGCGTGATCATCGCGCCCGGGTACGGCATGGCCGTCGCCAAGGCGCAGTACCCGGTCGCGGACCTGGCGGCGAAGCTCATCGGGCGAGGGGTGCGGGTGCGCTTCGCGATCCACCCCGTGGCCGGGCGGCTGCCCGGGCACATGAACGTGCTCCTCGCGGAGGCCAAGGTGCCCTACGACATCGTCGAGGGCATGGACGAGATCAACGTGGACTTCGCCGAGACCGACGTCGTCCTCGTGATCGGCGCCAACGACACCGTCAACCCGGCCGCGCAGGAGGACCCGGGATCGCCCATCGCGGGGATGCCGGTGCTGCAGGCGTGGCACGCGCGCGACGTCGTGGTCTTCAAACGGTCCATGGCCACCGGCTACGCGGGCGTGCAGAACCCGCTGTTCTTCCGGGAGAACACGACCATGTTGTTCGGCGACGCGAAGGACCGCCTGGAGGAGATCCTCAAGTCGCTGTGAGACCGGCGCGGGCGGGGACGGGCGGCGGTGGGCGGCGAGGCGAGTTACCGGTACTCCGCGTCTCAGGTTCGCGGTAGCCTGGCCGGGTGACGACCGAAGCCGCGGGCGGCGAGCCCGTCCGTCAGACCGTCTCCGCGCGCGATGGCTACGACCTCGCCGTCAGTACGTTCGAGCCGGCGGGTGAGCCGCGCGTGGTCGTGGTGATCGCACCGGCCTTCGCCACGCCGGCGTCGTTCTACGCCGCCTTCGGAAGCTGGCTCGCGGGGCGCGGCATCCGCGCGGTCACGTTTGACTACCGGGGCCTCGGCCGGTCCTCCGGCGGCCGGCACCTGCGCGACGTCGACGCCGACCTGATCGCCTGGGCCGGGGACGCGGCCGACGTCGTCGCCTGGGCGGCGGGGCGTGCGGCCGGGACCCCCGTCGCCTACGTGGGCCACAGCCTCGGCAGCCAGATCCTGGGCCTGGGCAACCACCAGCTCGTGGACCGCGCTCTCTTCGTGGCCGGAGGGAACCCCCACGTCGAGATCAGCGGTTCCCGCATGGCGTGGGCGGCGCCGTTCGCGTTCCGCGTGCTGATGCCGGCGGTGATCCGGATGGCCGGCTACTACCCGGGCAAGCGCATGCGGTTCATGGGCGACGCACCCGCCGGGGTCATGCGGCAGTGGCTGCGCTGGGCGCGGCACCCCGAGTATCTCCTCGGCGAGTTCCCGCACGCGGCGGACGCCTTCGCGAAGGTCGACCTGCCGATCGTGTCCCTGCACATGACCGACGACGAGCTCGTGGGGCAGGAGACCACCGAGGCCATGGAGCGGTGGTACACCGGCGCGCCCCTGACCCACCGCGAGGTCACCCCCGCCGAGATGGGCTCCGACCGGGTGGGCCACCTGGGCTTCTTCCGCCCACGTTCCGCGGCCGGCTGGGAGCGGGTGGCCCTCCCGGCGATCGTGGGCGCCGGGAGGGCCGACGACGAGTAGGGGGCAGGAGGCCGCGCGCCGGGCGCGGTGCCCGGCGGCCGCGACCCGCCGGTGACGGGCCGCGGGCCACGGCGGACCGGGACACCGGCCCGCTCGTGCCGGCTCAGCAGACCTGGGTCCCCGACGTCGCGGTCAGGTCGGCGTAGGCCGACGTCAGGCGCGCGGTGACCGGGCCCGGGCCGGACGCGGCGCCGCCGTCGGCCGCGCTCGCCGCCCCGATCGGACGGCCGTCCACGGACAGGACCGGCGCGAGGCCGCCCATGGTGCCGGTCACGAAGGCCTCGTCGGCCGTGTACAGGTCCGTCTGGGAGAAGTCGCCGACGACGACGGGAATGTCCAGCTCGGTCGCCAGGTCCAGGACCGTGGCACGGGTGATGCCCTCCGGGCAGGCGCGGGTGGTGGAGGTGCGCAGTACCCCGCCCGACACGTGGAAGACGTGCGTCGCGTTCGTCTCGGCGACGAAGCCGGCGTCGTCCAGCATGAGCGCGTCGTCCGCGCCGGCCACGTTCGCCTCGATCTTCGCCAGGATCGAGGTGAGGAGGTTGTTGTGGTGGATCTTCGGGTCCAGCGAGTCGGCACGGTGCCGCCGCACGGACGAGGTGACCAGGGTGATGCCGCCGGCGTCGTACACGGGCGGCTTGAACTCCGCGAGCACGATCAGGGTCGGGCCCGCCTGGTTGAGCCGCGGGTCCATGCCGGAGGTGATCTTCTCGCCCCGGCCGAGCGTGAGGCGGATGTGCACGTCGTCGCGCATGTCGTTGGCCGCGAGCGTCTCCCGGACGGCGGCGATGATCTCCTCGTCGGTGGGGATCTGCGTGAACGCCAGGGCTGTGGCCGAGCGGCGCAGCCGCGCGAGGTGCTCGTCCAGCGCGAAGATGCGGCCCTCGTGCAGCCGCAGCCCCTCCCAGACGCCGTCGCCGCCCTGGACCAGGGAGTCGAACGGGCTGACACGGGCCTCGTCACGGTGGGTGAGCCGGCCGTTGATCCAGACCCTCAGGTCACGGTTGCGCTCGTCGAAGGTCTGCAGCATGGGTTCCTCTCGTGGTGGGGTGGAGTCGGGCACGGCCCGTCACGGGCGCAGCGCGTACGGAGCGAGCCGCTCGTAGTACGGCAGGCAGCGTTCCAGCAGCGGGTGCAGGCGTTCCGGCAACGGGTCGCCGGTGCCGGGGGACTCCGAGGCGAAGCCGGTGGACGCCTCCACGCCCGCGTACCAGTGCTTCGCCCAGACGCCGTCCTCCGGGCGGGGGCCGGGCGGCCAGGACAGCATCGCGTCGTCGAACTCCAGGCCGAGCGCGGCGCACAGTGCGCCCAGCGTGCCGCGGGGGTCGCGCAGCACGTCGGCGGCGTCGACCACCGGGCCGCCGAACCGCTCGTACAACTCGAGCTGCTGGGGGAGCCCGAGATCCTCCAGCGTGGGCTCCGAGCGCACCTTCGCGTAGGACACCAGCACGCGCTCGGGGTCGCGGACGAGGAACGCGTGGGTCAGCCGGGCGAGCGGCTCGCGCGGCGTGCTCGGCAGCACGTGGTGCGTCATGTGCTTCTGGTACTGCACGGCCGTCGGGACCGCGCCGACGGTCAGCTCACGCAGGACGGCGGCCGGGTCGGGGGACTGGGACGCGATGACCTCGGCGGCGCCGGGGTGGTCGATCCCGGTGGCGTCCAGGTAGGCCGCGTACAGCGGCTCGTCGACGGCGGACGTGTCCGCCCGGTTCCCGAAACTGCGCATCATCGCGGTGGACAGATTGCGCGGACCGGACCACATCGCGATACGCAGCGTCATGGAGCGCAGACTACCCACCGTCAGGCGCGCAAGCGGTCGCGGTAGGCGGCCACCGCGGCGCGGTTGCTGCACCGCGTGCTGCAGAACTTGCGCGAGCGGTTCCGGGAGAGGTCGAGGACCAGCCCCTCGCACGCCGGATCCACGCAGACCGACAGGCGGGACATCTCGTCGGAGCGGATCAGGTCCGCGACGGCCAGAGCCGTCTCCGAGGCGATGTGCACGGCGAAGGGGGCGTCGTCGGCCACGGAGTGGAGGTGCCAGTCGGTCTCGCCGTGGCGCACGAGTCGGGGGACGGCCGAGGCGTCGGCGAGCATGCGGTTGACCAGTGCCGCGGCCGTGTCGCGGTCCGCGGTCAGGAGTTCGCGCAGGCGCGGGATCAACGCCTGGACGGCGGCCAGTTCCGCCTCGTCCCCGTCGTGCCGCACCGTGTAGCCGTGTGCCGTGTAGAAGGCGTCCAGGTCACCGGCCGTCTCGAGCGTGCGCGGCGGCTCGGCCGAGTTCACGAGGGCGACGGCGGCTTTCAGGTTCGGTTCGGTGTCATGCTCGAAAAGCATGTTGACACATTACCGCGCAGCCACTTACGGTCATGAGTCATGGCGGATATGACTGATGACACGGGTGTCCCCGGCGCCGGCCCGGCCCCTGCGGCCGCAGAGCGCGCCACCGCGGCGCAGACGCTCCCGGGGACGACGCTCCCGGGGACGACGACCGTCCGCCCGCCGGCGCGCGCCGCGGCCGGCCCATCCCCGGCGGCGGCCGGAGAGGAGTCGCCGCACCCCGCCGGGACGGTGCCGGGAGCACAGGCGACGACCGGTATCGTCTTCGCCCTTGTCGCAGCGGCCACGTTCTCCCTGTCGGGTCCGTTCGCCCGCGGCCTGCTCGACGCCGGCTGGACGGCCGGTGCCGCGGTCACCGCGCGCGTGCTCATCGGCGGAGCCGTCCTCGCCCTTCCGGCCGCCCTCGCGCTGCGCGGCCGGTGGTCCAGCCTGCGTGACCAGGTCTGGTCGCTCGTGGCCTACGGCATGGTGGCGGTGGCCGGCACCCAGCTCACGTTCTTCTACGCGGTGTCCTCCCTGGACGTCGGCGTGGCGCTGCTCATCGAGTTCATGGCGCCGGTGGCCGTCGTCGGCTGGATGTGGGCCCGGCACGGGCGGCGCCCCGGCGCGCTCACGTGCATCGGTGGCGTCGTGGCGCTGGGTGGGCTCGTCCTGGTGCTGGACCTCGCGGGAGGCGAGGGCATCAGCGTGCCCGGAGTGCTCTGGGCGCTCGGGGCGATGGTGGGCGCGGCCGGATACTTCCTGATGTCGGCACGGCCGACGGGGCTGCCGCCTGTCGCGCTGGCCTCCGGCGGCCTGCTGGCCGGCGGCATGTCGCTCCTGGTCGCGGGGCTCGTCGGGATCGTGCCGCTACGGGTCGCGGACCAGGTCGTGCGGTTCCAGGGGTTCACCCTGCCCTGGTGGGTCCCGGTGCTCGGCCTGGGTGTCGTCACCGCGGCCGTCGCGTACACGACGGGTATCGCGGCGAGCCGCCGCCTCGGTGCGCGGCTCGCGTCGTTCGTGGGGCTGACCGAGGTGATGTTCGCGGTGCTGGCCGCCTGGCTCCTGCTGGGCCAGGAGCCGGCGCCGGTACAGCTCGCCGGCGGCGTGCTGATCCTGGTGGGGATCGTCACCGTGCGGGCGGGGGAGAGCCGTTAGCTCAGGCCATCCCGGCGAACTCCGCCATCCGCGCGATCCCCGCCGGAGCGTTACGTCTCAGCCGCGCGGCGGCCTCGGCGACGTCGGCCCGCCCGGCGTCGCCGGGGCCCACCCGTGACGGGTTCAGCACGGTGGTGTTCGACCACGCCCTGACCTCCGGGTCGGCGCCGAGCCGCAGCGATGCGCGGTTTCCCAGGACCTGCATCGTCATCCAGTCGGCCGGTGTGTTGCTGTACGGGGTCGGCGTGCACAGGGCGTTCTTCTCGGCGTCGTCCCGGCGTCTCGCCTCGACGAACCCGACGAGCGCGGCCCCGAAGCACGGGAACCCCACCCGGACCGGCTGCAGGGTGATGGTCTCGCCCCAGATCGGGACCAGCGGCGAGTACTTCAGCCCGGACGCGGCGCAGTGCACGACGACGGAACCGGGCCCCGTGACCACGTCGCCGTCGTCGAGCAGCAGCCGGTCGTGCTCGACGCGCCGGATGTGTCCTTTCCGCACGACATTCTCGATCGTGCGGAGCTGGTCGAGCTCCCACTGCGCGAGGGTCGGCGTCTTGGCCATCGTCGGAGTCACGGTGCGGTCGATACGCAGCAGGATGCCGAGGTCCTCCAGGCGCAGCAGGAGATCGTCGGGCGAGGACGACAGGGCCGCGGCGCCCAGGAGGTCGGCGGCCATCCCGACGAAGGTCGCCGGGTCCGGCTGGATGACGGCGCGGTTGAGCATCCACGGGTCACGCGGCCGCACCCAGCAGATGGCATCGGGGTCGACCCCCTGGCCGAGCAGCCAGATGCACGCGTCCGTCGCCGTCTTCCCGGAGCCGACCACGACCCAGCGTGCGGGCGCCTCACGGAGCCGCAGAGCCGGCAGCTCACCGACCGGCACGACCCTCCCGCCCTCGCCGACGGCGAACGGCGGCGGGGTCGTGGCCGGGATGTCGGGCGAGAGGTAGCGGGCGTCGACGACGCGGCGCCGCACCCGCACGTCGACGCTCTCGCCCGAGTCGAGCGAGCGCAGGGTCCCGCCGCCGAGGTGCTCGTGGCCGGGGTAGAACTCGACCCTGCCGGAGGCGAGCAGCGTGTCCTGGAGCACGCGGGCGTAGTAGGCGACGATCTCGGAGCCGGTGGCGCGCTCGTGCAGGCCGGCCTCCGGGCCCTCGGTCTGCAGCCGCCCGGTGCCCAGCGGCGTCGACGCCACCCCGTAGAAGGGCGACGCCTGGTGCAGGCGCACGAACGGATAGGCGTCGAGCCAGTGCCCGCCCGCGCCCGGCCGCCGGTCGGCGAGCACGACCCGGACGGTGGGGTCGTGACCGACGAGCGCGTCGACGAACGCCATGCCCGCGGCCCCGGCGCCCACGACCAGGTAGTCGGACTCCACCACGCGAGCCATGCCTTCACTACAGCACCGGTCTCCCGGGAGCGGCAACCCCTGATCGGCCCGGATCCCGCGCTCGCGGGAGCCGGGCCGGTTCCCGCAGATGCGGTGCCGGACCGCGCCCGGTCGTCGGCGGGTGGGGGTGAGCGGCCGTCAGGCGGTGTCGGGGTGGAGCAGGACGTCGTACGGGGTCAGGTCCTCCCCGTCGTCGCGTGCGCGGGAGCGTTGCCGCGCGAGCCAGCCCCGCAGCGCCACCTCGTCCTGGCGTGCGCCCAGGCGCGACTGCGCCTTCCTGAGACGTCTCGCATGGTCGCGGTAGGTGCGGGCAGGTTTGCCGGGTACCGCGTCCCGGACCAGTTCGGCCGCGTAGCGTGCGCGCTTGGCCGCACGCCGTGCGCGATGCCAGGCGCGATCGGCGTCGGGCCCGGAGAGCCGGCCGGCCTTGCGCTCCCGCTTGCGGAACGTCTTGCGTGCACCCCGCGCGGCGGCCACGAGGTGACTGGCCTCCTCCTCGGTGGGCACGGCGAACCGGTCCAGCTCGGCGAGCAGCGCGGTGTGCTCGGGGGTGCCGAGCACGTCGAGTACGGCGGTCCGGGCGCCCTCGTACTCCCGTGCGAGCTGCCGGTCGAGCCGGTCTGCGAGTTCGCGAGCCGCACGGGTCCTGCCGTCGTCGGCCCGCAGCATGCGGGCGCGGGTTCGCAGGAGCTCCCGGACGACCTCGGCGTCACGGGCGCGGCCCAGCGTGCGGCCCCACTCCCGCAGCCGGTCGTCGAGGGGCCCGGCGCCGGGTTCGTCGGCGGCGAAGACGCGCAGGGCGCTGCGGATCTTGCGCACGGCGACGCGGGCCTGATGGATGCTGTCGGGCACGTCGGTGCGAACGGCCTCCTCCTGGCCGCGGAGCGTGTCGGCCTGCTCGCGCAGGTAGCCGACGACGACGGGGTCCACATCCCCGTTCTACACCGGAGGGGAGGCGTCGATCCTCCCGGCGGGGAGAACGACGGCCGCGGCGCGGGCCGCCGCGGCCCGGTTCAGCGAGCGGCGGCCCGGTTCAGCGAGCGGCGACCCGGTCGGCCCCCGCGAACGCGACGTCGTCGGTGATCGGGGCGACCTCGCCGCCGAGGGACGGCATCATCGTCGCGAGCTGCGGCTTCCAGTCCTCGTAACGGTCCGCGAAGCACCGCTCCAGGACGCCGAGCATCGCGGACACCGCGGTGGACGCGCCCGGCGAGGCGCCGAGCAGGCCGGCGATCGAGCCGTCCTTCGCGGCGATGACCTCGGTGCCGAACTCCAGCACGCCGCCCTTGCCCTTGACCCACTTGATGACCTGGACGCGCTGGCCGGCAGTGATCTTCTCCCAGTCACCGGGCTTCGCGGTGGGCAGGAACTTCTGCAGCTCGTGGAACTTGGTCTCCGGTGCGGCGGCGACCTGGCCCACGAGGTACTGCGTCAGGTCGAGGTTCTTCAGGCCCGCGCCGAGCATCGAGAAGAGGTTGTGCGCCCGCAGGCTGGTGATCAGGCCGAGGTACTTGCCCTTCTTGAGGTACTTCGGGGAGAACCCGGCGTACGGCCCGAACATCAGGTAGCTCTTGCCCTCCACCACACGGGTGTCCAGGTGCGGCACGGACATCGGCGGGGCGCCGACCTCGGCCTTGCCGTACACCTTGGCGTGGTGGTCGGCGACGACCTCAGGCTTGGAGGTGCGCAGGAACTCGCCGGAGATCGGGAAGCCGCCGTAGCCGCGGATCTCCTTGATGCCCGCGGCCTGCAGCAGCGGCAGGGCGCCGCCGCCCGCGCCGACGAACACGAAGCGGGCCCGCACGGTCCGGCCCCGGGTCTCGGCGTTCCAGCCGCGGTCGCGCAGCGAGAGGCGCCAGCGGCCGTCGCGCTCCTTCTTCAGGCCGGTGACCTCGTGGTTCGTGTGCAGGTCTGCGCCCTGGCGCACCTGCAGGTCGATGAGCTTGCGGGTGAGGGCCCCGAAGTCGACGTCGGTCCCGGCCGCGGCGCGGGTGGCGGCCACGGGCTCGCCGGCGTCACGGTCGCGCACGAGCAGGGGAGCCCACTGCGCGACCACGGACGGGTCGTCGGTGAACTCCAGGTCCTCGAAGAGGGGGTGCTCGCGGAGGGTCTCCCAGCGGCGGCGGAGGTAGTCCACGTTCTTCTCCCCGCGCACGAAGGTCATGTGCGGGGTGACGTTGATGAAGTCGGTGCCCTCCATGAGGCCGGCCGTGAGCAGGTGGTTCCAGAACTCGCGCGAGGTCTCGAACTGCTCGTTGATCTTGACGGCCTTGGAGATGTCGATCGAGCCGTCCTTGCGCTCGGGCGTGTAGTTCAGCTCGCAGAGGGCGGCGTGGCCGGTGCCCGCGTTGTTCCACGGGTTGGACGACTCCTGGGCGACGTCGTCCAGCCGCTCGTAGATGCCGACCCGCCAGGTCGGTTCGAGGACGGACAGCAGGGCGCCGAGCGTGGCACTCATGATGCCGCCGCCGATCAGCGCGACGTCGACGTCGGACGCAAGGGGCTTCTCATTGGTGCGCGGAAAGTTCACGCGCTCCACTGTAGGTCGCTTGTGAAGACTGGAACAAAGTTGGTGGTGCAGGTCACAGGGATATGGCGGTGACGTCGCTCACGATGACGTGCTAAGCACGTGCCGCACCAGGCCCCGTTCGCCCGCACGCATCACCCGGGCGTGGGACCACTCGCACAGGGCGGGCGCCCGCCGGGCGGCGCGTGCGGTCCATCCGCGTGTGGGGGTGACGACCCAGGTGAGACGAACCTCCGACTGATCGCCCGGCTGCTCGGAGACCAGCACCGACGCCCCGCCGCGCAGGTCCCCCGACACCCGAAGCCTCGCGCGTCCGGACCTGTCGGCGCCGGGCGCGCGCGACTCCACGAGATCCAGGCGGATGACCAGGGCGGCGCCCACCGGGCTCCGCACCCGCAGGCGCGCCCACGACCCGGCGCCGCCGTACCCGTCGGGCCCCGTGATGGCGCCGGACGACTCCCGGGTGAGGCTCGGCCACCAGTCCGGCCAGGTGAATCCGGGCTCGGCGAGGATGTCCCACACCTGGCCCGCCGGTGCGGGGACGCGCCAGGTGGTGATCAGGCGGAAGGTGCGGGTGGCGGTACGCATCAGAAGTAGTCCCGCACGTGGACCTGACGACCGGAGAACATCGCGGACAGCGCCCCGTCCCACGTCTCGGGGCCCTCCAGGTGTCCCGCGAGGCGCAGGTTCCGTGCCGACTGGGCTCCCGCGTACAGGAGCGCCAGCCCGTTCGCCGTGAGCACGGGGCGGTCGTGGTGGGCGTCGGCCAGGTCGACAGGCGTTCGTTCGAGATGCGCCACACCGCCGGAGACCTCGATCGTCCACGCTCCCGACAGGCCCACCTCCGGTCCCCGTACCGCGAACGGGACGTCCCCGGCCACCGGGGCGAGCCACGCGCCCTCCAGCGCACGCTCCACGTCCAGGACCCGGAGCATGTACGGGCGCTCCGCGACCCGCCGCAGGCGCAGGTCCGGGAGCACGAGCCAGGCCGGGTCCATGCCGGCACCGCTGCCCGACGTCGCCACGCGGGCCGTCCCGACCACCGTCGAGAAGGTGCCGAGCGTGAGCCAGAGCGCGCGAGCCGCTTCCGGCGTCAGCGCGATCAGGTCGTCGACCTCCATCATCGTGTCCGCCGGGTTGTCGCCCGTGCCGCGGATCCAGCTGGCGAATCCGGACACGACGCCGTCCTGCACGGCCAGCGTGATCCCGGTGTAGTCCCCGACGTACTTCTCCGGAGGCGTCCAGAACGGCTGCTCCGTTCGGCTGAGCGGGCCGTTCTGCCCGGACGCCCAGGCGGCGTGCACCGCGGTGATCGCCTCGACGTCGGCGACGGTGGCCCGTCGCGTGGTGACCCCCGCAGGCGGTCCTGTGCGGGCGACCCGGTCGAGCTGCACGTCGACGTCGTCGAAGGAGCCGATCACCTCGTAGCCGAGCCGGCGGTAGATGCCTGGGGCGCTCGGGAACAGCGTGGAGATCGCCTCGCCGCGCTCGCGGGCCTCGGCCAGGGCGGCGTCGAACATCGCTCCGACCAGTCCGTTGCCGCGGCGTTCCGGTTCGACCGCGACACCTGCGATCCCGGCGGTCGGGATGCGCCCGCCGTGGAACCACGACGTGATCCCGTACACCCGCAGCCGGGACGCGAGCGCCCCGTCGTCGAACACGCCCCACTCCCGGTCCGGCGCGGACTCCCACAGCTCTCGTGCCGGGACCGGGCGTGGTCCGCCGCCGAACGCCTCGGAGCCGAGGCGCTGGTACTCGGGCTGGTCCTCATACGTGACGCGGCGCACGGTCATGGCCATGGCCGCGACACTACCTGGATGTCCTCCTCGGCGACGGGTGCGGGAGCGATGCCCGCGCCGGGGTGGACCCCGGGGCCGGCCCCGGGCCGACCCCGGGCGGACCTGGAGCGCGTGGCGCGATACTTGCCCGTGTGAACCTTCCTGTCGCCTGGTCCGTCGTACTCATCGTCACCGCCGGATGGAACCTGCTCATCTGGCCGCGCTTCTGGCAGCGGATCGCGGCCGACCCGCGTTCACGCGACGACTCCGGCCGTGCCACCAGATTCCTCACCGTGCACGCCGTGCTGATCCTGGTCTCGCTCGCGCTGGGTCTCGCGGTGGGCGTGCTGGGTGTGCTCACGTTGTTCTGATCGTCACGGCCCCGGGGGAACGCGAGTCCGGGGCACGTGTCGTTGCCACCATACCTGGAGGTAGGTATGGTGGCGTCGTGTCCCGGACCAGCTCAGCCGACGCCGAACTCCGGTCGGCCCGCGCTCGCCTCGTCGCCGCCGCCCAGGAGCTCTTCGCCCGCCAGGGTGTCGGAGCCACCAGCCCTCGGCAGGTGATGAGCGCCAGCGGCGTCGGGCAGGGCAGCCTGTACCACCACTTCCCGACCAAGCGGGATCTCGCCGTGGCCGGCGTGGCCGCCACCACGGCCGACGCCGTCGAGAAGGCCCGTGCCGACCTGCGCGGCGACTCCGCCGCACTGGAGCGGATCGGCGCCTACGTCGGCAGGCGGCGGGACGCGCTCGCGGGATGCAAGGTCGGCCGGCTCACAAGCGACCAGGCCGTCATGGACGACGGCGACCTGCACGCCGTCGTCACCCAGTACTTCACCGACCTCCTGGACGAGGTGACCGCCACCTTCCGCGAGACCGGCCTGGGCGCCGCCGCCGCCCGCGACCGCGCGCACGCCGCCGTCGCGATCGTGCAGGGCGGGTACGTCCTCGCCCGGGCGACCGGGGACCCCGGCGCCATGCACGCGGCCGTGCGCGGGTTCCTCTCGCTGCTCCGCGCATCCGACGGTGCCGGACCTGCGAGCGGCGGACTTGCGAGCGGCGGACTTGCGAGCGGCGGACTTGCGAGCGGCGGACTTGCGAGCGTCGACCTTGCGAGTGCCGGGCCTGCGAGTGCCGGGCCTGCGAGCGGCGGACCTGCGAGCGGCGGGCCTGCGAGCGGCGGACTCGGCGGTGAGGTGTCCGAGGCGTCTCCACCCTGCGCCGCCGCGTCCGGGCCTGCCGAGCCCGATGTCGCCGCGCTCCGGCCCGCCGAGCCCGACGCCGCGTCGCCGGAGGGCGTATCCCCCGCCGGTGCGCCGTCCGGCATCGACCCGGGGTCCGTCACCCGCCGCCCCCGACGCCGAGGAGAATCCGCATGAGCGAGCCCACCACCCTGCGCGAACGGCTGCGCGCGCTGGAGACCTTCCCCCGTCCCGGGCTGCCGTCGTTCGACCCCGCGGCTGTCCCGGCCACGCCGCACGAGCTGTTCACGGCCTGGCTCGACGAGGCGATCTCCGGTGGCGTCCAGGCTCCGCACGCCACGGTCCTGTCGACAGCCGACGTCGCCGGCGAGGTGCACGCGCGTGCGGTGATCCTGAAGGACGTCACCGGTGCGGGCTGGTGGTTCGCGTCCCAGTGCAGCGGGCCGAAGGGCCGAGACCTGGAGGCCAACCCGCACGCCGCGATGACGTTCCTCTGGCCGCGGCTGGGCCGGCAGGTCAAGGTGACGGGTACCGCGGGCCCGGCCGATCCCGCGGCGAGCCGGGCCGACTTCCTGGCCCGGCCGGATGCCTCCCGCGCCGCGGGCCTGGTGAACCGCCAGAGCGAACCCCTGGGCTCTCTCGCGGAGTACGACGCCGCGTTCGCCGCCGCCCTCGCCGCCGTGACGGCGGACCCCGGGCTGGTGGCTCCCGAATGGACCGCCTTCGTCCTCGCCCCCACGGAGGTCGAGTTCTGGCAGGCACCCGACGACGGCCCCCACATCCGGCTGCTGTACCGAGAGACCGAGACGGGCTGGACCACAACCCTCCTCTGGCCGTGACCCGACCGATCCGGCGTCAGCAGGCTCATGGCGACCGTCACCTCCTTCAGCACGGACGCCACGGGCCTCCTGACGCGGCCTCCAACCCGCGGCCTCCAACCCGCGGCCGGCGTGCGAACCTCCGATCCGATCCACCAAGAAACATGACACGGGAGCAGCGATGACGACAGAAACTCCGACCGGGACCGCCCTGACCGAGCATGCCCGCGCCGACTCGTTCGCGGCCCTGGACGCGCTGATCGAGGCGGTCCGGGTCCTTCCCGAGGACGCCGTCGGCGAACCGTCCGGGTTGCCGGACTGGACCCGGGGGCATGTCCTCGCCCACGTGGACGGCGTCGCCCAGGCGCTCGCCCGGCAGGCCGAGTACGCGGCCCGCTCCGAGCGCATCGCGCCCTACGACGGCGGGGTCGAGGGGCGCAACGCCGCGATCGAGGCGGGATCCACCCGCACACCGGCCGAGCACGTCGCCGCGCTGGCGGCGGCGCGCGAACGCCTCGCGGCGGCGTGGCCCGAGCCGGGCTCGCCGTTGTGGGACGCCCCGACCTCGTACCGCGAGGGGCCGGTGACCGGCTGCCTGCTGGCCTGGTGGCGCGAGGTGCGGATCCACGGCGTGGACGCGGACCTGGGCATCGGCTTCGACACCTGGGACGACGAGCTCCAGGAGCACCTGCGGGACTTCCTGGGCGTGCGTCTCCCGGAGGGCGTCGTGCTCGACGACGTCGCGGGTGGCGGGGCCGGGACGGACCGGTCCGCGCCGGGCGGGGAGACCGTCGTGTCGGGCGCCCCGATCGACGTCGCCGCCTGGCTGGCGGGACGCGAGCCGGCCCGGCAGGTCCGGGCGACGCGGGACGGGGCCGAGGTCCCGCTCCCGGAGCTCGCCCCGTGGCCGTCGGCGCGGCGCTGAGACCGTCGCCGGCGTGCCGAGACCCGCGCCGGTGCGCCGAGGCCGTCCCGCCGGGACCGGTGCGCCGGTGCGCCGAGGCCGTCGCGCCGGCGCCCGGACCGCTGCCGGTGCCCGGACCGCTGCCGGTGCCCGGACCGCTGCCGGTGCCCGGACCGCTGCCGGTGCCCGGCCCGCTGCCAGTGGTCGGCCCGTCAGGGCCGTGCCGCGGGCGGCGGGTCCATTTTCACGGCGGGCGTCGATCGATGGGAGAGTTCAGCACATGGTTGCCTTCATCTCGCACATCGCCGTGGACTGCCACGACCCCTACACCCTGTCCGAGTGGTGGAAGGACGTGCTCGGCTACGCCGACGACCCGGACGACCCCAACGCACCGGACCACGAGGAGTGCTACATCCAGGACCCGAAGGGGCGCCGGGTCCCGATCGTGTTCATCAAGGTGCCGGAGGGGAAGACGGTCAAGAACCGCCTTCACTTCGACCTGCGGCCCCGGTCCGGCGAGCGCAACGCCGAGTACCAGCGGCTGCTCCGGCTCGGCGCGACGAAGGTCGAGGACCACCGCGGGGTCGACGGTCCGGGGACGGGCTGGGTCGTGATGGCCGATCCGGAGGGGAACGAGTTCTGCATCCTGCGCAGCGAGGCCGAACTGGGCTGAGTCTTTCCGGCCGCCGGGGGGAAGACCCTGGCGGCCACGCCGGTCAGCGGCGGCTCAGCGGGAGATGTCGTCCGGGGAACGATCCCGCCGCCAGCCGCGCCAGACCGGGTGGCGCAGCCGGTGGTCCGCGGTCCAGCCCGCGTGATCGACCTCGCCCACCAGGATCGGCTCGCACCAGCGAGCGGCACGGGCGTCCGGGCCCGGCACCTCGGCGGCGGCCGGCTCCCGGACGCCGATCTGGTCCAGCCGCCGGGCGATCTCACGCCGTTCCTTCTCCGTGAAGCCCGTGCCCACCCGCCCCGCGAAACGCAGCGGCCGCGGCACCGCGTCCGGACCGTCCCCGGACCTCGCCTCCGGTACGGCCAGGAGCAGAGCCCCGGCGGCGGACGGATCCGGCCGGCCGGTGCCGGCGTGCATCGGCCTCCAGCCGATGACCACCACTTCCTGCGACTCGACGTGCTTCACCTTGAGCCATTCGCGGGACCGCCGCCCCGGCGCGTACCGCGACCGGCGGCGCTTGGCGACCACGCCCTCCAGCCGCAGGTCGCGGGAGGAGACCAGCGCGGCGGCGGCGTCGAGCTCGAGCACCGGCGGGACGTGCACGAGCGTGCCCGGTGAGACCACCCGCTCCAGCACCTCCCGCCGCGCCGACCAGGGCTCGCCGGTCAGGTCCGCTCCGCCCGCACGGAGCACGTCGAACAGGAAGACCTCGACCCCGACCCGCCGCCGCGCCCGCTCCACGTCCCGGCCCTTGTACAGGTTGGCGCGCTGCTGGAGCCGTCGGAAACTCGGCCGTCCGTCGGAGTCCAGGGCGACGACCTCGCCGTCCAGCACCGCGGGCCGGTCCTCCGGGCCCACCGCATCCCCGAGCGCCCGCAACTCCGGGAACGTCGCGGTCATGTCGAGGCCGGCCCGGCTGACCAACCTCACGTCACCCCCGGCCGCGACGTGCGCGAGCACGCGGAAGCCGTCCCACTTCATCTCGAACGCCCACTCGTCCGGATCCAGGCGGAGCAGCTCGCGCGGGCCCGCCGGCGTGGCGAGCATCGGGCGCAGACCGCCGGCGCCGGCGTGCGTGCCGGAGGCGGGCGCCGGGTCCGGCGCTGCCGCCGCCGCTGCCTCCCTGGCGGGCCCCGGTCCGGTCGCGGGCGGCTCTCCGCTCGGCTGGGCCTTCGTGCGGTGGATCAGCCACTGGTTGGCATCGCCCGCCCCGCGTCCGCCCGTGCGGATCAGGGCGAGCCGCCTCGCGCCCCGACGCGCACTGCGCACGACGACGATCACCTCGTCGTCGCGCCACTTCTCCAGGTCGTAGGTGCCGGAGTCCCAGATGGTGACCTCACCGGCGCCGTACTCGCCGCGCGGGATCGTGCCCTCGAACGCGCCGTACTCCAGCGGGTGGTCCTCCGTCTGGATCGCGAGGTGGTTGCGCCCCGGGTCGGTCGGCTCCCCGCGCGGCAGCGCCCAGGACACCAGCACGCCGTCGTGCTCCAGACGGAAGTCCCAGTGCAGGCGGGTGGCGTGGTGCTCCTGGATCACGTACGACGGCGAGGCGGCCGGGGCCGCCGGGCTCCCGCCGAACGGCTCCGGCGTGCGCCCCGGGTCACGCTTCGCCCGGTACTCCGCGAGACGGGACCACGCGGCCATGCGCTCGGCCGTCGGCTCCAGCGCGTCGTGGTGCCCCCGCAGCAGCGGTGCGAGCAGGTCGCCGTCGCCCGCCACGCGGTCGAGCACCTCCTGGACCTCGAGCTGCCGCAGGTCCGGGTCGTCCAGCTCGGCCCACGTCCGCGGTGCGGCCACCCAGGGGCGCTCGCGGCCGCGCGGGGAGTAGGGCGCGATGGTCGTCTTCGCGCCGTTGTTCTGCGACCAGTCGATCAGGACCTTTCCCGCGCGCAGGGACTTCTTCATGTCGCTGACCACGAGGTCGGGGTGCTCGGCCTCCAGGTGCCGGGCGAGCTCGTGTGCCACGGCGGTGACGTCGGCAGACGTCGGCGGGGCGCCGGGCGCGGACGGCGACGGGGTTTCCGCGGGCGTGCCGGCGTACCGGCGGTCGAGAGCGGCGTACAGATGGATGCCCTGGGAGCCGCTGGTCACGGGCAGCGGGTCGAGGCCCATCCCGGCCAGCACCTCCCGTGCCCAACGGGCGACCTGGGCGCACTCCGCCAGCCCGGCGCCCGGCCCGGGGTCGAGGTCGAGCACGAGGCGGTCGGGCGGCAGCTCGATGCCCGTACGTCCGACGCGCCACTGGGGGGTGTGGAGCTCCAGCGTCGCGGTCTGGCCGAGCCACACGAGGGTGGCGACGTCGTCGACCAGGACGTACTCGTTGACCGACGTCTTGTGCCGGATGCGGTGCAGCGCCACCCACGACGGCGTGTCGGGGCCGGCGTTCTTCTGGAAGAAGGCCTGTTCGCCGGTGCCGTCCGGCCAGCGCTTGCGAGTGGCCGGACGCCGCGTGACGTGTGGCAGCATCACCGGTGCGACCTGCGCGAGATAGTGGAGGATCTCGCCCTTCGTGGTGCCCGTGGCCGGGTACAGCACCTTGCCGAGGTTGGACAGGCGCAGGCGGCGGCCGTCGACGGTGACGGTGGTGTCACCGGAAAGGGCGTCCATCCCGGAAGGGCCGGTCATGCCTTCATGGTCCGCAGGTGCGACGAGGTTCACATCTTGAGAATCCTCAATCGTTGC
The DNA here is from genome assembly GCF_016742955.1 of Myceligenerans indicum. GTDB lineage: Bacteria > Actinomycetota > Actinomycetes > Actinomycetales > Cellulomonadaceae > Myceligenerans > Myceligenerans indicum. The sequence continues at coordinate 54,808 of NZ_JABBYC010000019.1, forward strand.
CTGAACTTTACCTTCTGGTGGGTGTCCGGGGTCTAGGCTCGTCGCCCGTGAACTTGTCAGAACGCAGCTCCGTTCTCGTCGCGGACATCGCGCACCGCCGGCCCGACCGGCTAACGATGTACGGAGCGCCGTGGTGCCGGGACTGCCGCAGGTCCAAGGCCGTGCTCGACATCCGCCGCGTCGACTTCGACTACGTCGATCTCGAGTGCGATCCCGGGCGCGCCTGCGAGGCCGAGGACATCTCGGGCCGCAAGTCCATCCCCGTCCTCGTCTTCCCGGACGGCACGCACCTGGTGGAGCCGACCAACGCCGAGCTCGCCGCCCACCTGGACCACCAGGGCCTGTGACCGGCCCTGTCGGCCGGTAGCCGACGGCGCGGCTGACCTGGACTTCTCGCGCCCCCGCCCGATCGGGCGCACCATCGGGGTATGCGCGCTATCTGGAAGGGCGCCGTCTCCTTCGGGCTCGTGAACGTCCCGGTGAAGCTCTACAGCGCCACCGAGGACCACGACGTGCCCCTGCACCAGGTGCACGACGCCGACGGCGGGCGCATCCGCTACCGCCGGGTCTGCGAGCTCGACGGCGAGGTCGTGCCGTACGAGCACATCGACCGCGCGTACGACGACGGCGAGCACACCGTGGTCATCACCCGCGACGACCTGGCGGCGCTCCCGGCCGAGAAGGACCGCGAGATCGGCGTCGTCGAGTTCGTGCCGAGCGACCAGATCGACCCGATCATGCTCGACAAGACCTACTACCTCGAGCCCGACTCCACCTCCACCAAGGCGTACGTCCTGCTGCGCCGCACGCTCGAGGAGACCGAGCGGACGGCGATCGTGAAGTTCGCGCTGCGGCAGCGCACGCGGCTCGCCGCCCTCCGGGTGCGGGACGAGGTGCTCGTCCTGCAGACGCTGCTGTGGGCGGACGAGATCCGTGAGCCGTCGTTCGGCTCGCTCGACGAGCCGGCCGCCGTCACGGAGCAGGAACTGGCGATGTCGGCGCAGCTCGTCACCAGCTTCGAGTCGGACTTCGCGCCCGGCGACCACACCGACGAGTACCAGGTCCAGCTCCGGGCCCTGATCGACGCGAAGATCGAGCAGGGCGACGTCATCGACGCGGAGGCGACCTTCGGCGAGGCCGCGGCCGGCGAGGGGGAGGGCGGCAAGGTCATCGACCTGATGGAAGCCCTGAGGCGCAGCGTGGACGCGGCCAAGGAGCGGCGCACGGGTTGAGCGGCCGGCACGGCCGGCGGGGCGGCCCGCCGGCGGGGCCGGCGGCAGGGGGGTCACGTTCGGACGCGGGCGGGCGCCCGAGCCGTGGACGGGTGCCGGAGCTGGGTGCGCCCGGGCATAGGGTTGAGACGATGCACGATCAGAACCACATGCCGTCACGCTGGGCGCGGTGGGTCGTCGCGGTCGTCGCCGCCCTGACGGCCTGCGTCGGGTTCGGCGCGACGACGGCCCGCGCCGAGCTGAGCCTCGGCCCGCACCAGGCGGTGTACGAGGTCACGGGCGGCCCGCACCTGGTGATCGATCTCGGGCCCCTGGGCCGGATCGTCTCGACGTCACCGCTGCCCCTCGGGCTCGGCGTGTCGGTGACGGTGCAGGAGATCCCCGCCGACCTGACCGCCGTGGATGCCCCCCGGACGCTCACCGCGATGAGCCAGGACCTCGACTCCTACCTGCAGTTCTTCGACTCGCCGCAGCAGACGATCGACACCGCCGCGCGGGCGCTGATCGAGGACGCGGTGATCCGGGCCGTCGGAGCGTTCGCCGTCCTGGTGGCAGCCTTCCTCATCGGGCGCGCCGTTCTCGGCGCGCGCCGGCGCGGCGAGCTGGCAGCGGCGATCGCACCGCGCACCTGGCAGATCGCGGGTGCCGCGATGCTGGTCGTGGCCGTCTGGGCGACCTCCACGGGGAGCGTTCCCGCGCGCCGGACCAGCGAGCCGGCCGAGGCCTCGATGGTGTTCGCCGGCACCGCGCTGGAAGGCGCCACGCTCACCGGCCGCCTCGCCCGCGTGATCGACACGTACTCCGGCCAGCTCGTCGGGCTCTACCGGAACAACTCGGGCTACTACACCGCGGGCAGGGAGAACCTGGAGGCGGCATGGGACGAGGCCGACGCCCGCGAGCGCGCGGCCGCCGATGTCGCGGCTCCGGTAGTGCCCGACGGCGCGGACGCTGCGGACACGACCCTGCCGGACGGCCCCCCGCAACCGCCGGAGAACACCCTCACCGTCCTGCTGGTTTCGGACCTGCACTGCAACACCGGCATGACTCCGCTGCTGCGGACCGCCGTGGCGCGTTCCGGCGCCGGTCTCGTGCTCAACGCCGGTGACTCGACGATCAACGGGACGGACGTGGAGAACGTGTGCGTCGACTCGTTCTCGAGTGCCGTGCCCGACGACGTTCCGCTCGTCGTCGCCGACGGCAACCACGACTCCCTGCTGATCTCGGCCGCGGAGCGGTCCCAGGGGGAGACCGTGCTCGACGGCTCCGTCGTCGAGGTCGCCGGAATGCGCATCCTGGGGGACCGGGATCCTCTGGAGACCCGGATCGGCGCCGGGACCACCGCCGTGAGGGAGGAGACTCCTGCCCAGGCCGGCGAGCGCCTGCGCGACGTCGCCTGTGAGGCGCGCGACGCGGGGGAACGCGTCGACCTCCTGCTCGTGCACAATCCCGCCGTCGGCGACGCCGGGTTGCGGTCCGGGTGCGTGCCCTTCCAGATCAGCGGCCACATGCACAAGCGCATCGGCCCGGAGGCCATCGGGTACGGTCTCCGGTACGTGAACACCACGACCGGCGGGGCGAGCCTGGGCAAGCTGTCGGTGGGCCCGCTCCAGTACCCGGCGGGGATGACGGTTCTGCGGTTCGACACCGTGTCCCGGTCGTTCACGCAGCTGAGGGAGGTCACCGTCGACCCGGACCGGTCGGCCACCGTGGGCGACTGGGAGCCCATGCCGCCCGCCTGGCCGCTCCCGGGGTACGAACCGGTGCGTCCGGGTACGCCGCGCTGAGCGGCAGGGGCCGTATGGCCTGTGCCGATAGGCTCGGGGCGTGAACTCCTCCACGCCGACCGCGCCCGCCGAGCTGACGCCCGTGGCGCAGGACTATCTCAAGGCGGTCTGGTCGGAGCAGGAGTGGTCCACCAAGAAGGTGACCTCCAAGCAGCTCTCGGACCGGCTCGGGGTCGGGGCCTCGACGGTCTCCGAGACGGTCCGCCGGCTCTGCGACCAGGGGCTCCTGGACCACGCCCCCTACGGAGCGGTGGAGCTGACCGAGTCCGGGCGCCTGCTCGCGCTGCAGATGGTGCGGCGTCACCGGCTGCTGGAGACGTTCCTGGTGAACGAGCTCGGCTACGGCTGGGACGAGGTGCACGACGAGGCGGAGGTCCTCGAGCACGCGGTCAGCGACCGGCTCGTCGAGCGACTCGACGTGCGGCTCGGGCGCCCGGGCCGTGACCCCCACGGTGACCCGATCCCGGCCGCCGACGGCTCCGTGGTGCGGCCCGAGGCCGCGCCGATGTCGGAGATGGCGGCGGGGGAGACCGGCGTCGTCGTGCGGATCTCGGACGCCGATCCCGAGGCGCTGCGGTACCTCGACGAGCTCGGCCTCGGCCTCGATGCCCGGGTCTCGGTCACGGCACGGCGCGAGTTCGCGGGAACCCTGCACGTGGAGTGGACGGGAGCGCAGCCCGCGGCCCGCTCCGCCGACCTGGGCCTCCTGGCGGCTTCCCGGGTCTGGGTCGAGCGCGACTGACGAGGGCCTGTCCGGGGCCCGAGGGCTCGGTTCGGCGGCCCTGCCGGTGAACGACACGGCGGTGAACGACATGGCGGTGAACGACACGGTGGCGGCGCTCGTCCGACGGCGCCCGCACGGCCTCACGGAGCCGACTTCTCCAGCGGGTTCTCCCAGCGCGGGTTCAGGGTGGGGCGGTATGTTGATTTTGTGAATGAGAAGACCAGGGCGGCCGTCGCGTCGTCGGACAATGATGCTGCGGACGACCTGGCCGGCGACACGGCCTCGTACGCCGGGCCGCGACCGCTCGGGGCGCGGACCATGGCGGTGCTGCTGCTGGTCCTCGGGGCGATCGGTTTCGCCGGGTCGTTCGGCCTCGCGTGGGAGAAGTATCTCGGGTTCATCGAGCCGGAGCGTGCGGCGTCGTGCACGCTCAACCTGTTCGTCACGTGCAGCGCCGCCATGGACTCCTGGCAGGGCGCGCTCCTCGGCTTCCCCAACCCGTACCTCGGTGTCGCGGCGTTCCCGGTGGTGATCACCACCGGTGTGGTGCTGTTGACCGGGGCCCGCCTGCCGCGGTGGTACTGGATGTCACTGCTCGTCGTGACCGTGCTGGGCGAGGCGCTGGTCTTCTTCCTGATGTGGTCGAGCTTCTACGTCATCGTGGCGCTGTGCCCCTACTGCATGGTCGTGTGGACGATCATGTGGCCGCTGCTGTGGTACCAGATCGTGCGTGGTGCGCAGAGCGGGGACCTGCCGATGGGCGCCGGCCTCCGCGACGCGCTGGTCGCCAACCGCACGATCATCCTGATCATCGGCTACGTGGTCGCGGTGGGGTGGCTGCTGCTCGCCGTCGGCCAGGACCTGGTCCGCTCCTTCTGACGATCACCACCTGACGATCACCTCGTCCGGGCCCCTCGGTAGGTACCGGCGGGCCCGGACAGGCTGGCCATTCGCCGCCCGGCCTGGCATCCTGTCCGTGTGAGGTCCATCCGCTCGCTGCTTATACAGCCGCATCGGCTCCGCCCCTGATCGGGCACACCCGGTGCGGCCGCCCCTGTTCGCTCCTCGGAGCGCGGGGGCTTTTTCGTGCCCGGACCCGATCAAGAAGCGCACGACGACGGAGAGCAGCGACCGATGGCAACGAGCAGCACCGTGAACACCGCCGAGTCCGAACCCCGGGCGGTCGGTAGAATCCCGCGGGTGACAACCCCCGCCGCTGAACGCACCACGAGCATGCCCGAAGGGCCCCGACACCGCTACACCCCGGCGCTCGCGCAGGAGATCGAACTGCGCTGGCAGGACCGGTGGGAGGAGCGCGGCACGTTCCACGCCGCGAACCCGTCCGGCGCCCTCGACGGGCCGGGCGGCACCGCCGCCTCGGGCAGCCCGTACTTCATCATGGACATGTTCCCCTACCCCTCGGGCGCGGGCCTGCACGTGGGGCACCCGCTGGGCTTCATCGCCACCGACGTGATGGGCCGGTTCAAGCGCATGTGCGGCGACAACGTGCTGCACACCATGGGCTTCGACGCCTTCGGCCTGCCGGCGGAACAGTACGCCGTGGCCACGGGGGAACACCCGCGCGGAGTCACCGAGCGCAACATCGTCACCTACCGGCGCCAGCTGCGCCGTGCCGGCCTGGCCCACGACCAGCGCCGCTCCTTCGCCACGATCGACCCCGAGTACGTGCGCTGGACGCAGTGGATCTTCCTGCAGATCTTCGACTCCTGGTACGACGCCGGCGCCGAGCCCGCCCCGGGCGGCACCGGCCGGGGACGTGCCCGCCGGATCTCCGAGCTGCGCGACGAACTGGCCGCCGGCAACCGGCCCGTGCCCGGCCACGAGGGCGACAACGCCGGTGGCGCGGTCTGGGCGGTCCTGAGCGAGGCGGAGCGGCGCGACGTCGTGGACGCCCAGCGCCTGGCCTACGTCGACTCCTCGCCGGTGAACTGGTGCCCGGGCCTGGGTACCGTGCTGGCCAACGAGGAGGTCACGAGCGAGGGCAGGTCCGAGCGCGGCAACATGCCCGTGTTCACCAAGAACCTGCGCCAGTGGAAGATGCGCATCACCGCCTACGCGGACCGCCTGACGGACGATCTGGAGCTGATCGACTGGCCGGACAAGGTCAAGGCGATGCAGCGCAACTGGATCGGCCGCTCGAACGGCGCGCACGTGCGGTTCGACGTCGTCGGCACGGCCGACAACGACGCGGCGGGCGCGGGCGAGCAGATCGAGGTCTTCACCACGCGCCCCGACACGCTGTTCGGTGCCACTTTCATGGTGGTCGCCCCGGAGCACCCGCTGCTGGACGAGGTCCCGGCCGCCTGGCCGGACGGCACCAGGAGCGCCTGGACCGGGGGCCACGAGAGTCCCGCCGCGGCCGTGGCCGCCTACCGCCGGGAGGCCTCGGGCAAGAGCGCCGTCGAGCGCCAGGCCGACGCGGGCAGGAAGACCGGCGTCTTCACCGGGCATCTGGCCGTCAACCCCGTGACCGGCACGCACGTGCCGGTCTTCACCGCGGACTACGTCCTGATGGGCTACGGCACGGGCGCCATCATGGCAGTCCCGGGCGGCGACGAACGCGACCACGACTTCGCGCGGGCCTACGACCTGCCGGTGATCTACACCGTCGCCCCGGCCGATGGTCTGCCCGACGGTTTCGAGGGCGCGTACTCCGGCGAGGGTGTCGCGATCAACTCGTCCAACGACGTGCTGAGCCTGGACGGCCTGGGCGTCGACGAGGCCAAGGCCCGGATCATCGACTGGCTGGGCGAGAACGGCGTCGGACAGGGCACCACGACCTACCGCCTGAACGACTGGCTGTTCTCGCGGCAGCGGTACTGGGGCGAGCCGTTCCCGGTGGTGTGGGACGCCGACGACCGGCCGGTGGCCGTCCCCGACAGCATGCTGCCGGTCGACCTGCCCGACGTGCCGGACTACGCGCCCCGGACGTTCGAGCCGGACGACGCGCACTCCGAGCCGGAGGCGCCGCTGGGCCGCAACGAGGACTGGGTGAACGTGACCCTGGACCTGGGCGACGGGCCGCGCTCGTACCGCCGCGACACGAACACCATGCCGAACTGGGCGGGGTCGTGCTGGTACTACCTGCGCTACCTGGACCCGTCGGACACGGAGCACGCCGTCGACCCGGCGCTGGAGAAGTACTGGATGGGCTCGCGGCACAACGCGACGTCCGGCCCGGCGGGTGGCGTCGACCTGTACGTGGGCGGCGTGGAGCACGCCGTGCTGCACCTGCTGTACGCGCGCTTCTGGCACAAGGTGCTGTTCGACCTGGGCTACGTGTCGAGCCTGGAGCCGTTCGGCAAGCTGTTCAACCAGGGCTACATCCAGGCCTATGCCTACACGGACTCGCGCGGCGCCTACGTGCCCGCCGAGGAGGTCGAGGGCGACGAGCAGGCCGGCTTCACCTGGCAGGGGCAGCCGGTGAACCGTGAGTACGGGAAGATCGGCAAGTCGCTGAAGAACGTCGTCTCGCCCGACGACATGTACGAGGCGTACGGCGCCGACACGTTCCGCCTGTACGAGATGTCGATGGGCCCGCTGGACCAGTCCCGGCCGTGGAACACGCGCGACGTCGTCGGCTCGCAGCGGTTCCTGCAGCGGCTGTGGCGCAACGTCGTCTCGGAGGAGACCGGTGAGGTCACCGTGTCCGGCGACGCCCCCGACGGCGCGACCCTGCGCGTGCTGCACCGCACCATCGCGGACGTGCGCACCGAGATGGAGGCGATGCGTCCCAACACGGCCATCGCCAAGCTGATCACGCTGAACAACCACCTGACGGGGCTGGACTCCGTGCCGCGTGCCGCCGTCGAGCCGCTGGTCCTGATGACGGCACCGCTGGCGCCGCACATCGCCGAGGAGCTGTGGGAGCAGCTGGGGCACCCCGAGTCCCTGGCGCACGAGCCGTTCCCCGTGGCGGACGAGGCCTACCTGGTGGCCGAGACGGTGACCTGCGTGGTCCAGGTCAAGGGCAAGGTGCGCGCCAAGATGGAGGTCGCGGCGGACGCGTCCGAGGCGGACCTGGAGGCCGCCGCGCTGTCCGAGCCCAACGTGGTGCGTTTCCTGGAGGGCCGCGAGATCCGCAAGGTGATCGTCCGGGCGCCGAAGCTGGTCAACATCGTCCCGGCGTGATCCTCCGGGCCTGACGGTCCGGGCACGGCCGAACCCGGCGGGGGCGTCCCGGGTTCGGCCGTGCCGGGCCTCACGATCCGGTGAGCGCGCCGCCAGGGGCGGCGCGCCCGGCACGGTCGAAGTCCTCGGTCACGAGCGCCAGGTTCACGGCGCCGCCGGTCGCCGTGCCCGCTCCCGCCGCCATGGGGACGGTCGCGGCGGGGTCGACCACGTTGCCCACGGCCCAGAGGCGTTCGTTGCTCGTCCTGCCCGTCCGGTCCACCTCCAGGAAGCTCCCCATGGGCGTCTCCGACCGGGACAGGCCGAGCGGGGCGAGGAAGGCGTCGTGCGGGACAGGGCTTCCGCCGGCGAAGATCGCGTCCACCTCGACGACCCTGCCGTCGTCCGTGCGCACCCCGGTGATCGTGTCCTTCTCACCGAACACCTCGGCCACACCCGAGGGAACGATCTCGACGCCGCGGGCGCGCAGACGCGCCGCGACGTCGGGCTCCAGGGCTCCGGCGGCGAACACCACGACGTCGTCGCTCCACTGCCGCACGAGCTGCGCCCGGTGCACGTCGACCGGTGAGGCCACGAGGACCCCGAGCCGCCGGTCGCGGACCTCCCAGCCGTGGCAGTACGGGCAGTGCAGGACCGTCTTGCCCCAGCGCTCGGCGAGGCCCGGCACGTCCGGGAGCAGATCGGTCATCCCCGTGGCGACGACGAGTGCTCGCGCCGCCAGGCGGGTCCCGTCGTCGAGGGCGACGTGCAGCCCGCCGTCGGCCTCGTCGACACCGGCGACCCGGCCGTCACGAACCTCGACGCCGTAGCGCGCCACGTCGCGGCGTCCGCGGGCCAGCAGGTCGGCAGGGTCTGCGCCGTCGTTCCCCAGCACGCCGTGCATGTGCGCGGCGAAGCGGTTGCGCGGGCTCCCGGAGTCCACCACGAGGACCCGGCGCCGGGCCCGGCCCAGCATCAGGGCCGACGACAGTCCCGCGGCGCCGCCGCCGACCACGATCACATCCCATGTCTCGTTCATGCGGCCACCATCTCCGGCGGGCTAGCCTGTCTGCAAGAAGTCTTGCAGAATCAGCAAGGAGGGGCGATGGGCGACGAACTGCGGCAGGTAGGTCCGAGGCTGCGCGCCGCACGCCGCGCGCGGGGCTGGACCCTGGACGAGCTGGCTTCCCGCGCGGGCATGTCGGCCAGCACCCTCTCGCGGCTGGAGTCCGGCAAGCGGCAGGCGAGCCTGGAACTGCTGCTGCCACTCACCCGCCGGCTCGGGATCCGCGTCGACGACCTGCTGCCGCCCGAGGACGCCGACCCGCGGGTGCGCCGGCCGGTGATCCGCCGCGACGGCCTGGTCATCGCCCCGCTCGCGCCGGAGAGCTCGCCGGTGCACACGTACAGGATCACCTACCCGCCTGCGGCGGCCCTGCCCGACCAGCGCGTGCACGACGGCTACGAGTGGCTGTACGTGCTCAGCGGCAGGCTGCGCCTGCGGCTCGGGGCGCAGGATCTGGTCCTCACCCGCGGCGAGGCCGCCGAGTTCGACACCGGCGTCCCGCACGCCATGAGCGCCGCCGGAGGCCGGCCCGCGGACGTCATCAGCATCTTCAACGAGGAAGGCGTCCGGATCCACACCCGGACCGACGCGCTGCCGGAGGCCGCACCGGATGCGGAGGACGACGACGGCGAGCCGGGTGGGGCGGCGTGACGCGGTCCGGGCGGCCCCGGCGCCGCGTCACGCAGGGAAGCTTCAGGAGCGCGAGCCCAGCCAGGGGCTGAGGACGTCCTGGCGGCCGAGCCAGGACAGGCCGCCGTCCGCGATCTCCTCCGGCCGGGCCAGCGCGTCGTGGAAGGCGTCGACCAGCTCGTGACGTACGTCGTCGGCCACGTGCCGGTCGACGTCGCCGTCCACCGATCCGACGACGACGATCCGGGTGTGAGGCGCGGCGGCCGCCGCGGCTTCGTCCCAGGTGCCGAGGTCGCCGATGAAGAGCTGGCCGCCCGCACCGTCCCACAGGCACGCCGACAGCGGACGGTCCACCACGTGGAAGACACCGCGGCTGCGCAGCCGTCCCGTCCCGAGGTCCTCGATGCGGTCCAGCAGCCGCTCCGGGTGGAACGGCCGGTCGGAGCGCAGCTCCAGGGTCCAGCTCCGGTCGCCCGTGGCGCGTGGGGCCCGGGCGGGTGAGCGGCGCGCACCGAGAGGGTTGGCGCGGCGCTCGCCGCGGACCGGGTCGTGGCGGCCTGCGGCCAGCTCGGCGGCCGTCATGCCGTGCAGGCCCTCGACCCGGGCCGAGTCCTCGGCGCGGATCCGGTCGACGAGACCGGACCCGGTGGGCGCGGCCGCCGCCTCGCCGGCGGCGACGATCACGTCGGCGTGCTCGACCTGTGCGGACAGGGCCTCGCCCACGGAGCGCTCGTCGTCGGGGGTCAGGGCGATGCCTCGTTCGGCGAGGAGGTCGGTGGCGAGCAGGTCGTGCTCGAACGTCTCCACGTCGGCGACGGCCGCGGCCGTCGCGATGCGGGCGCCGTCCAGCACGCCGCCGCGGACCGTCTCGCCGGCGAGGGCGCGGGTGACGGGCAGGGACTCGGCGCTCACGGGAAGCGCCATGATTACGTCGGTCCAGCGGCCGTCCTCGGTCAGGGCGGCGAGCGTGGGCAGCGCGTCCTCCCGTACGGCGCACGACAGGCACGCGTGCTCCAGCGGCACGAGCACCTGTTCGACGACGCCGGACGCGTCGACCACCACGCGCCGGACGAGGCCCTCCTCGGCGAGGATGTCGTGCCGCAGCGCCACCGTTCCGGGCGAGTCGACGACCAGTCCGAGCACGGCGGAGTCGCGCAGCACGGGGTCGACGGACGCGAGCACGCTGATCGGGACGCGCTGGTCGGCGGGGTGAGTACGGGGCATGCGAGACCTCCTCGGGGTCGGCGCGCGGACTCCTGAAGGCGACGCACGCCACAGTTGATAATCGTTCTCAGTAGGTGTACTGTACCCCTAGTTTGAGAATGATTGTCATGAGCGAAGTGAGGGAGCAATGTCAGCCGTCTGCCAGGTGCTCGGCACCAAGCCCGGGTTCGGGAACTCGGTGTCGCACTCCGGTCGGCGTACCAGGCGCCGCTGGAACCCCAACGTCCAGAGGAAGCGGTACTGGGTGCCGTCACTCGGGCGGCACGTCACGCTGCGTGTGAGCGCGAAGGGCATCAAGACGATCGACCGGCGGGGTATCGACGTGGTCATGGCCGAGATCCTTGCCCGAGGGGAGAAGGCCTGATGGCCAAGAAGTCGAAGATCGCCGCCGACGCACGCCGTCGAGCCGTCGTCGCCAGGTACGCCGAGCGCCGCGCGGAACTCAAGCGCGTGATCGCCTCACCGTCCGCCTCCCAGGAGGCGACGGTAGGCGCCGCCGCCGAGCTGCGACGCCAGCCGCGGGACGCCGGCGCCGTCCGCCTCCGCAACCGGGACGCCGTCGACGGCCGCCCGCGCGGCTATCTGCGCAGGTTCGGCCTGTCCCGGATCCGGCTGCGCGACATGGCACACCGCGGCGAACTGCCCGGCGTGACCAAGTCCAGCTGGTGACCACGACCTGGCCGGCCCGGGTCCAGCAGGTCACTGCGGACCTTCCCGTGGCTCGGAGCAACTGCGCGGCCCGGCTGAACGGAAGCCGGCAGGCCGTGTCGCGACCTGCCGCGCCGTCCCGCGACAGAACCGAGGAAGAAGGAGAACTGAGATGAAGGTGCGCGCCTCCCTGCGCTCCCTGAAGGACAAGCCTGGCGCGAAGGTGGTTCGCCGTCGTGGCAGGACGTTCGTGATCAACAAGCTCAACCCCCGATGGAAGGCGAGGCAGAACTGATGGCCACCAAGCGCGCGGACCTGCGCCCGATCATTCGCATGGTCTCCACGGCCGGATCCGGTTTCACCTATGTCACCCGCAAGAACCGGCGCAACGACCCGGACCGGCTCGTGCTGCGCAAGTACGACCCGGTGGTCCGGAGCCACGTCGAGTTCAAGGAGTCCCGATGAATGCCCTGCCCACCGCCCGCCGTCGCACGCGACGGGCAGCCGTGGGGAGGGCAGCCCTCCCGGTCGCGCCGCTCGGCGCGCGTGCGAGGGGCGCGGGCACGAGGACGAGGGCGACCACTGTGACGAGCACGGCGGTGGTGAGGAACATGAGACCGGCGGGCACGACGACCATGAGCACGACCACCAGCACGACCACTGGCACGACCATGAGCACGAGGAGGGCTGATCGATGAAGCAGGGCATCCATCCCGAGTACGGTCCCGTGGTGTTCCGTGACCGGAGCGCGGGCTTCGCGTTCCTGACACGGTCCACGCTGGCCGGTCGGGCTGCCTCAGGTCCGGGCCGTCCGGACGACACGATCGAGTGGGCGGACGGCCGCTCCTACCCGGTGGTCGACGTCGACGTCTCCAGCGCGAGCCACCCGTTCTGGACGGGCAGTTCCCGGGTGGTGGACACGGCCGGGCGCGTCGAGAAGTTCCGGCAGCGCTACGGGCGCGGCGGCACGCACGGCAAGAGGAACGCCTGATGGCGGTGCCGAAGCGGAAGATGTCGCGGTCCCGGACGCGCTCGCGCCGCTCGCGGTGGACGGCGAGCCTGCCCGGCCTCGTCGAGGTCGGTACCCCCGACCGGGGCGTGGTGCAGGTGCCCCGGCGTCTTGTCCGCGCGGCACGCCTCGGGCTGCTGTGACCGACGCCTGAGAATACGGCTCGGTCCGGGACGGAGGTCCCGGACCGAGCCGTTCTGTCGTGCCGCTCCGTTCCGCTCTGCCATGCCGACCGGGTGCGGCGCGGGTGGATCCGTGGTGGGCCTGTCTCTTATACACATCTGACGCTGCCGACGATAAGG
>NZ_JABBYC010000002.1 GCF_016742955.1 Myceligenerans indicum
CCGAGCCTTATCGTCGGCAGCGTCAGATGTGTATAAGAGACAGGTCGGTGCGGGGTGGCGGGCGGCCGGTCCCGCGCCGTCAGCCGAAGGTGACGACCACCTTGTCCGCCGCCCCCGGGGTGCGCGCCAGCTCGAGCGCGTCGAGCGCCCGGTCGAACGGCACCGTGTCGCTGACGATCACCGCGTACCTGCGCCAGTTGGCGATGATGTCGTCGGTGACCTCGAAGATCTCGGTGGGGTAGCCCATCGACCAGACGAGGTTCAGCTCGGAGGTCAGGATGCTGCCCAGGTCGAGCTCGACGGGCTTCTTGTGCACCGCCACGATGCCGAACGTCGCCCCGTGCTTCGCGATCGACGTCACGGTCCGCGGCACGGCGGGGGCTCCGGCGGCGTCGAGGTAGATGTCGGTGCCGGGCCGCACACCGCGGTTGAAGGCGGTCGCGCCGTCACCGTGCAGTTCCACGAGCCGGGCCGCGGCGTCCTCCTCGGCGGAGTTGATGACGGCGTCGGCCCCGACCTGCAGGGCCTTGTCCAGCCGGGACGGCTGGATGTCGACCACGACGACGTGGGAGGCGCCCCGGCGCCGGTAGCCGAGCACGGCACCGAGGCCGATGGGTCCCGCGCCGAACACCACTACCTTGGCCCCGGGCCGCGGGTCCGTGCGGTTGACCGCGTGGGAGGCCACGGCCATCGGCTCGTTCAGGGCGGCGACCTCCCAGGGGATCTCCTTCGGCACGACCCGGAGCTGCCGCCCGGCCTGCGCGCCGGAGATCACGACGTACTCCGAGAGCCCGCCCTGCGCACCGCCCGACCCGAGCAGGCCGTCGGTCAGCGCCATCGTGTCGATGACGACGTGGTCCCCCACGGCGAGCCCGGTGACGTCGGCGCCGACCTCCACGACCTCCGCCGCGGGCTCGTGCCCCAGCGGCGTGGCGCCGAGACGCGGCGGGATACCGCCGTTGGCCGTGTACAGGGCGTCGGACCCGCAGATACCGCACGCCCGCATCCGCAGCAGGACGTCTGCGGGCCCGGCCTCCGGCCGGTCGACGTCGACCCAGGACGCCGTGTCCGGCGCTGTCACGTGAACGGATCTCATGGTGGTGCTCCTCGCGTCGTCAGGCGATCACTAAATCGAATTAGTAATAGACTAGCCTGAGCCCGGACGAGCAGTGGACACGGACCGGGGACGGCAGGATCCGAAGGGGGCCCAGGACATGGAGCGAGCGAGGCGTGCGACGCTGAAGGACGTCGCCCGCGTGAGCGGCGTCTCGCCCACGACCGTGAGCTTCGTGCTCAACGACACCCCCGGGCAGACCATCCCCGCGGACACCCGTGCCAAGGTGTTCGAGGCCGCCCGCAGTCTGGACTACTCACCGCACCGGCTCGCGCGGGCACTGCGCGAGGGCAGCAGCCGCGTCGTGCTCCTGAAGCTGGGCGACCTGCGCCCCGGGCACAGCATGGACGGCTTCGTGACGGGCATGCGCCACGAGCTGTCCCGCCACGGGCACACGCTCGTGGTCCACCCGGGCGGCGCCGGCCCCGCCCTCATGGCCGAGTTCGTCGCGACCCTGGCGCCCCGCGCGGTCGTCGACCTCGCGGGGCCGTACCAGCAGGCAGCCACCGACGGGAACGGGAACGACGGCGGCTGGGTCGACGGGCTCGCCGCCCACACCATGACCCAGCTCGCCCACCTCGCCACCCGCGGCCACTCGCAGATCGCTCTCGCGCTGCCGGACGAAGCTGCCGCCGAACCACTGGCCGGCCTCCGCCTGCGCCACGCCCGCGAGGCGTGGTCCCAGCTCGGCTCACAGGAGCTGCACCCGCTGCACGTCCCGGCCACCGCCCATGAGGCGGCCGGTGCCGTGCGCACGCTGCGCGTCCACCACCCGCAGGTCACCGCCGTCGCCGCGTTCGACGACGAGACGGCGCTGCGCGTCCTGGCCGCCATGGCCGACGCCGGCCTGGCCGCACCCGCGGACCTCGCCGTGATCGGGTTCGACGACGGCCCCTACGGCGCGCTGTGGCGGCCCACCCTCACGAGCGTGCACATCGACGGCGAGAGTTTCGGGCGCCGTGCCGCCCGCGAGGCGCTCGGCATCGACCCCGGCGCGCCGGTCACCCCGGCGTCGACCGTCGTACAGCGACAGTCGGCCTGACGGCGGGCGTCAGCGCTCGACCTCGAACACCTGCTTCTGGATGCCGTTCGCGTAGACCTCGTGCTCGGTCAGCCGGAGCTTCTGAACCGGCTTGTCGGCATCACTGAACAGGGGCTTGCCCTGGCCCAGGAGCACCGGGAAGACGAGCAGATGGTAGGCGTCGATCAGGCCCGCGTCCCCCAGGGCACGCGTGAGGCTGACGCTGCCGTGCACCTGGATCTCGCCGCTGCCGGCTTCCTTGAGCCGTGCGACATCGTCCAGCGAGCGCAGGATGGTGGTCTCGCCCCAGTTGTCGACCAGGTCCTCCTCGGTGAGGT
Organism: Myceligenerans indicum; assembly: GCF_016742955.1. Taxonomy (GTDB): domain Bacteria; phylum Actinomycetota; class Actinomycetes; order Actinomycetales; family Cellulomonadaceae; genus Myceligenerans; species Myceligenerans indicum. Next base: position 2,474 of record NZ_JABBYC010000002.1, read on the forward strand.
AGGTGGAGACCACGTACTTGGGCAGGGTGTTGTAACGCTTGAACTCGTCCATGCTCGGCCAGACCGGAGCGAAGTTCTCGTAGCTCGCCCGGCCGAACAGCAGACCGGAGGCCTCCTCCTGCTCACGAGCCTTGAGATCGTAGGCCTCGGGGACGAAGTCGACCGTCTTGAAGGTCCACGCCGTGTCGTGCAGGGCGGGGTCGCCGCCGGTCGGATCGACCTTGCCGTCGAGCGAGACGAAGTGCGTGGCGACGATGGTGCTCATATCGGATTCTCCTTGTGATCGCGACCGGGTGGTCGTCGTGGCTGTCTGATGCTGGTCGGCACCACGGCCGTGGTGCAACGCGCTGTGAGGATGGACGAGCGGATCACCCGGAACTCATCGGTGCGCGCCCGATCCGGCCCAGAGACCAAGGTCCCGTCGGCGCGTGACCGTCGGCCCTGCCCCTCTCCTGGTCACGATGGGCAAGGTCGAGACGTGGAGAAGCCGAGCAGAAGGGGCCCGTCATGACCACCGCCCAGCGTCGCACCCCGGTCGTCGTAGCCGTCGACGGAAGCGAACGCAGCACGGGAGCCATCCGGTACGGGATGCAGGAGGCACGGATCCGCGGCACCGCGGCGCGCCTCGTGCACGTCCCCGGCGACACGGACAGAGAAGGGCGCGAGACGGTGGACCGGTCCCTGTCCACGGCCCGCGCCGCAGAGCCGGGAGTCGAGGTGGGATGGCTGCTGGGGACGGGACCGCGCGTGAACGACCTGGTGACGGCGTCGGCGAGGGCAGGCATGCTGGTGCTGGGGCGGCTCGCCCTCCAGGGCGCGGGACACCAGGCCACCGGGCCGACGACGGCGGGCGTGGCCGCGCACGCGGCGGTGCCGGTCGTGGTGGTGCCGGCGGACTGGCACGACAGAGGCCGCGGCCGCGTCGTCGTCGGGGTCAAGTCGTCCGCGATCTCGGGGGAACTGCTCGCACACGCGTTCCGGACCGCGGCGGCCCGGGGTGCCGCCCTGCGGGTGCTGCACGCCGTGGAGCCCGCCGGCACCGTCGCGGAGCCCGCGACGGGAGACGGCGACGGCAGGCCGGAGACCGCCGTGGGCGATCCCGTGCTGGAGGCGATGGTGCGGGACTGGTCGGCGGCCTACCCGGACGTCGTGGTGACCACGTCGGTGATGCGTGCCGAACCGGTCCGCGCCCTGACCGAGGCCGCGGCCGAAGCGGATCTGCTCGTGGTGGCCCGGCATCCGCTCAGTTTGCGGCACCCGGTGCGGCTGGGACCGACGCCCCGGACGCTCCTGGAGGTCTCCGACACGCCCGTCGAGGTGTTTCCGCTGACGGGAGAGCTGACCCCGCCACCGCTCGTGCTGGAACAGGCGGGGACGATCGTGAAGGAGTGAGGCTCCGGCCGGACCCCGGCTCGCAGCCGGGTGTGATCCACCGAGATGTGCTCGAGGTACGGCATGTCTCTCTCTCCCCCCGCCCCCTGGACCTCGGCCTGACACTGGGGCCTCTGGGGCACGGACCGGGCCAGGTCCTGGAGTCCCTCGTGCCCGCGGTGCTGGAGCAGCGCGTGCAGAGCGCCGTCGCCCATCGTGCCTGGCGCCGGCTGCTGACCCGCTACGGCATCCCGGCGCCCGGACCGGGACCGGCGCGGACGTCGCCCCGCGCCTGGAGGAGACGGCGACGATGCCTCGCGCCACGCCGCGGTCCGCGGCGGCCGCTCACCGATCACCGCCGCCACTGACGGGTGCCGGCCGGGCGGCGGGCCCGGTGAGGGCGGCGGTGAGCCGCTCGGCGAGCACGGCGACGGCCTCGCGCAGCTCGGGCCCGCCCTCCACCCGGTACCCGAACGGCACCCGCGCCAGCCGCTCCTGCGCGTACGCCTCCGGGTTGCGTGTGCTGCCCGTGAGCACGCACCGGTCCCCCGCCGCCTCGAGACGTCCCATGTGCGCCCCGACCCAGGGTTCGACGTCGGCCAGCGGGGCGTCGAACACGACGCGCGTGGTGAACCGCCAGCCGATGCCGAGGTGCTCCTCCAGGGCCGCCACCGGGTCGAGGTCGTCGGGCGGCACGAAACCGTGGCCGGTGTGCGCCACGTCCAGGACCCGGTCGACGCGGTAGGTGCGCACGGCGTCGGACCGGTGGGAGTGGCACAGGAGATACCAGCGCCCGTAGCGCACGACGACGGCCCAGGGGTCGACCTCGGCGACCCACTGGCGGCCGGTCTCGCCGCGGTAGGTGACCACCACCCGCCGGCGGGCCGCGATCGCCGCGACCAGTTCGCCGGTGACGGCCGTGTCGGGACGGGTCGCGTAGCGGTCGGGCGTGGCGGAGGCGTGCGCGCGCAGCGTGGCCGCCTGGCGGCCGACGTCGGCGGGCAGGGCCCGGACCACCTTGCCCAGGGCGGCGTCCACGAGATCGTCGCCCCCGGCGTCCGGATCGCCGTTGATCACGGCCATGACCAGGCCGAGCGCCTCGCTCTGCGTGAACGAGACGGGCGGGAGGCGGGTCCCGCGCCCGAGCCGGTAGCCCCCGTGGGGGCCCCGCGCCGAGGTGACCGGGATTCCCGCCTCCCGCAGGATCCCGACGTACCGGCGCGCGGCCCGCTCCGTGACCCCGAGCCGCCCGGCGAGCTCGCTCGCCGTCGCACCGGGACGCGTCCCGAGGATCTCCAGGGTGCGCAGAGCGCGTGCGGTGGGGCTGGTGTCGGAGGACATCTCAGCAGGCTAGGCTCCTTGGCCGCAATCCGGAAGCAGAACGTCCGGATCTGGTCCTACGGTGGTGGCACCGGCACCTCGCCGGGCTTGTCACGGGAGAAGAAGATCATGGACATCGTGCTCATCGGCGGCCTCTGGCTCGACGGCTCGGCCTGGGACGACGTCGTCCCAGGCCTGGAGGCGGCCGGCCACCGGCCCGTGCCCGTCACGCTTCCCGGCCAGGGCGACGGGGCCGTGTCGGCCACGCTCGACGACCAGGTGGCGGCCGTCCTGGCCGCCGTGGACGCGACGCCTGACAAGCCGCTGGTCGTGGGGCACTCCGCGGCCTGCACCCTGGCGTGGCTCGCCACCGACGCGCGGCCCGACGCCGTGGCCGGCGTCGTCCTCATCGGCGGCTTCCCCTGGGACGACGGCAAGCTCTACGCCGACCTGTTCGAGATCACGGACGGCGTCATGCCGTTTCCCGGCTGGGAACCCTTCGAGGGGCCCGACTCCGCCGACCTGGACGAGGCTGCCCGGTCCGCGCTGGCGGCGTCGGCCGTCCCCGTCCCCGAGGGCGTCGCCCGGGGCGTGGTGCGGCTCACCGACGCGCGCCGGTTCGACGTCCCGGTCACCGTCCTGTGCCCCGAGTTCACGCCCGCCCAGGCCCGGGCATGGATCGACGGAGGCGACGTGCCCGAGCTCGCGAACGCCCGGCACGTCGACCTCGTCGATCTCGACTCGGGACACTGGCCGATGGTGACCCGCCCGGCCGAGCTGGCCCGGGAGCTGGGACGCGTGGCCCGGCGGCAGGCCCGGCCGTAGCGCCCGCCCTCACCGCACGCCGGCCGGACTCACCTCCAGCGCCCGCTCCCGCCGCCGCAGCCAGACGCCGAGCACGAGGACCACCACGATCGCCGCGTACGCGAGGACGGCGAACGGGCTGGTGACGAGGTAGCTCAGGTCCCCCTGGCTGATCGCGAGGGAGCGGCGCAGCCGGTCCTCCGCCATCGGGCCCAGGATCATGCCCACCACCATCGGCGCCACGGGGTAGCCGTAGCGGCGCATCATGAAGCCCGCCAGGCCCACGAGCACCAGGAGCAGCACGTCCACCGGCGAGAAGTTCAGGGCGAACGAGCCGAGCGCACCGAACAGAAGGATGCCCGCGTACAGGTAGTGCCGCGGGATCTGCAGCACCCGGACCCACATGCCCACCAGCGGCAGGTTGAGCACCAGCAGCATGACGTTGCCGACGTACAGGCTGGCCACCAGGGCCCAGACCAGCGCGGGCTCGTTGACCATCAGCAGCGGTCCGGGCTGGATCGCGTACGACTGGAACGCGACGAGGATGATCGCCGCGGTCGCCGTCGTCGGCAGGCCGAGCGTCAGCAGCGGGACGAGCACGCCCGACGCCGCGGCGTTGTTCGCCGCCTCCGGGCCCGCCACCCCCTCGATCGCGCCCCTGCCGAACTGTCCGCGCCGTTCCTTGCCCGCCAGGCGCCGTTCGGCGGCGTAGGAGAGGAACGTCGCCACGTCCGCCCCGCCCGCGGGGATGGTGCCCACGGGGAACCCGACGGCGGCGCCGCGCAGCCACGGCTTCCACGAACGCCGCCAGTCGTCGCGCTTCATCCAGCTGCGCCAGCCCTTCTCCACGGGGATGATCTCCGGCGGCCCGTGCCGCATCCGTGATCCCACGTACAGGGCCTCGCCCACGGCGAACAGCCCGACGGCGACCACGACGACGTCGATACCGTCCGCCAGGTTGGGCACGCCGAACGTGAACCGCTGCTGCCCCGTCAGGGTGTCCGTGCCCACCAGCCCGAGGAACAGGCCCAGCGCGAGCGACGCGAGGCCGCGCGGCACGGAGCTGCCGAGCAGCGCGCCGACCGTGATGAAGGCGACCACCATCAGCGCGAAGTAGTCGGGCTCGCCGAGCTGCACGGCCATCCGGGCGACGAACGGCGCCACGAACGTGAGCGCCACCGTCGCCAGCGTTCCGGCGACGAACGAACCGATCGCAGCCGTCGCGAGCGCCGCCGCGCCGCGGCCGGCACGCGCCATCTTGTTGCCCTCGAGCGCCGTGACGATCGAGGCGGACTCACCGGGCGTGTTCAGCAGGATGGACGTGGTGGATCCGCCGTACATCCCGCCGTAGTAGATGCCCGCGAAGACGATGATCGCCGCCGTGGGCTCCAGGCTGTACGTCAGCGGGAGCAGCAGCGCGATGGTCATGGCGGGCCCGATCCCGGGCAGCACGCCCACCGCGGTCCCGATGAACACCCCAAACAGGGCGTACAGCAGGAAGACCGGGTGCATGACCGTGGCGAAGCCGTCCATCAGGGCCTGGAAGTCATCCACGGAGGAACGGCACCCCCTCCAGCAGCGGGCCGGCCGGCAGCGACAGCCCGAGGGCTCCGCCGAAGACCGCCTGGATGGTCAGCCCGAGCACGAGCCCGATCAGCGCGGCACGCCACCAGGGGCGTGCGCCCAGGACGACGGCCGCGGAGGCGAACAGGAGCGCCGCGGCCGGTGGCCAGCCGATCACGTTGATGACGAACACGTGCACGACGAGGGCGGCCAGGAGCAGGACCACGGTGCGCCAGTCGGTGCGGACCGCCGGGTCGACGTCCTCGCCCTCCTCCGCCTGGCCTGCCCCGCCCCGCAGCACGAGCACCGTCAGCACCACCCCGATAGCGGCGAGCAGGGCGCCCACCAGATAGGGGAAGGCTCGTGGGCCCAGCGTGTTGGTGGAGCCGGGGACCACGATGCTCCCGGCCGTGAGCAGGACGTACACGCCCAGTGCTCCGATGGTGACGGCCAGGACGAGCTCGCCCCGGCGGTGCTGCGCCGCGGGCGGTTGCTCACCGGTGGCGTGCTCTGCCGGCGGCCGCTCGCGCGTGGCTCGCCCGCTCATCGGATGAGCCCGACGTCCTGGAGCACCGCCTGGATCTCGGTGATGTTCCCGGTGAGGTAGTCGTCGAAGTCGTCGCCGGCGAGGAAGGCGTCGTCCCAGCCGTACTCCGCCAGCGTGTCCGCCCAGGAGTCCGAGGCCGCCAGCGCGGTGACGGCCTCGGTCAGCGCCTCCCGGTCGGCGTCGTCGACGGAGCCCGGGGCGACGACGCCACGCCAGTTGGTGAGCACGACGTCATACCCGGACTCCGTGATGGTCGGCGTGTCGGGCAGCGCGGCCACCCGGTCCTCGCCGGACACGGCGAGCGCCTTCAGCTCACCCGCCTGGACCTGGTCCGCGTATTCGGCCACTCCCGAGATGCCGGCGTCGACCTTGTTGCCCAGCAGCGCCGCGAGGGACTCCCCGCCACCGGAGTAGGCGACGTAGTTCAGGCCGGCGGCGACCTCGTCCTCGGCCATGCCGGCCGCCTGGAGCAGCATGCCGGCCACGATGTGGTCGGCGCCCCCGGCCGAGCCGCCCGTGACGGTCACGTCCTTGCCGTTCTCCTCGATGTCGCGCACCAGGTCGTCGAGGGTCTCGTACGGGGACTCCTTCGGGACGACGATCACCTCCTGCTCCTCGGTGAGGCGGGCGATCGGCGTGGTGTCCTCGATCCGCGCCTGGGACTCGTTGGTCTCGACGGCGCCGACCATGACCAGGCCCATGACCAGGAGGGTGTGCGGGTCGGTGGCGTTGGCGAGGTTGGCCAGGCCCACGGTGCCGCCGGCGCCGTCGACGTTCGTGACGGTGGCGCGCCCGACCAGGCCCTCGGCCTGCAGGTCGGCCTGCAGGGCACGGCCGGTCTGGTCCCAGCCGCCGCCGGGTGCCGCGGGGACCACGATGCTGAGCTCGTCGATGGCGGCGTCGTCCCCGCCGCCGTCGGTCGGCGCCAGGCTGCCGCAGCCCGCGAGGGCCAGTACCAGGCCGATTCCCGCCGGGACGGCCGCGGTTCGGTTGATGCGCATGTCTCCTCCTTGAGATCTCTCGCGTGCACCGCCACCGGCCTCGTCGCCGGTGCTCGGTCCACTGCGGCGTGAGCGTAGGAAGGGACGCGCGGCGACGTCGGGTTCTGGTCGCATCGAAGGTTGTGGTCGTTTCGGTCGCGGACCGGTTACCGCACCGGCCCGGGACCGGTGCACACTGGCACGCGTGAGAAGGGCGATGACGCTCCGGGCGCAGCTGCTGGTGCTGCAGGTCGTCATCGTGCTCACGCTCGTGTGCACCACCGGCGTCGTCGCCTCCATGCTGCAGGAACGCCAGCTGCGGGGTGCCTACCTCGACCGGATGACCGGGGTGGCCCAGTCGGTCGCGCGCCTGCCCGCCATCCGTGACGCGTTCGACGGCCCGGACCCGGCGGCCACGATCCAGCCCATCGCCGAGGTCATCCGCTCCGCGTCCGACGTCACGTACGTCGTGGTCACCGACGAGCACGGCATCCGCTACTCCCACCCCGACCCGGACAAGATCGGGCGGCGCGTGTCGACCGACCCGTCGGTGCCGCTGTCCGGGCACGTCTGGACGGGCACCCAGACCGGCACCCTCGGCAGGTCGTGGCGGGTCAAGGTGCCCATCTACGGCGACACGGCCGGCGACGCCGGGCCGGGCCCGGTGATCGGGACCGCCAGCGTGGGGATCCTCGAGTCGGAGCTGCGCGCCGATCTGCGGGAGGACCGCTTCTGGCTCCTGGTCACGCTCGGCGCCGCCACGGTGGTCGGTGTGCTGTGCGCGGCGTGGGTGACCCGCCTGGTCCGGCGCCGCATCTACCTGCTCGAACCGGAGGACATCGCGACCCTGCTGGAGACCCGCGGGCTCACCGAGGCCCTGCGTTCCCAGTCGCACGAGTTCGCCAACACCCTGCACGTCATCTCGGGGCTGCTGGAGCTGGGCCGCACCGAGGACGCGATCGCCTTCATCGAGCGGTCGGGCCACGGTGGGCTGCTCACCGCGGCGACCGTCGCCCCAGGGGTCCGCTCCCCCGAGCTGGCGGCGCTGTTGCTGGTCAAGACGATCACGGCGCGCGAGCACGGCGTGACACTCGATGTCGAGGAGCGGTCCGCGCTCGGCGCGCCCGCCGACCCGGAGGACTCCTCGCTGCACACCGACGCCCTGGTGGTGCTCGGGAACCTGATCGACAACGCGGTCGACGCGACCGGCCCCGAGGGCCGGGTCCAGGTCCTGGTCGACGCGGACGGCTCCCGCCTGCTCCTGCGGGTGGACGACGACGGCCCCGGCATACCGGCGCCGCTGCACCAGCAGGTGTTCAAGGCGGGCTTCTCCACCAAGGCGCCCGACACCCGGGAGCACAGCCGCGGCATCGGCCTGGCCCTGGTGGGCCGTGTCGTGGACCGTCGCGGAGGCGAGGTGGCCATCTCCACGAGCAGCCTCGGCGGGGCACGGGTGACGGCCGAGCTGCCGGTACCGGCCCCGGTCACGGGCTCCCCGGAGCCCGCCGCCTCCCGGGAGGCCACCCGGTGACCGCCCCCGCGCGTACCCTCCTGGTCGAGGACGACCCCACGGTCGCCGTCGTGCACCGCGGCTTCGTGGAGAGCCACCCCCGTTTCGTCGTCGTCGGCGAGGCGCGCAGCGGCGCCCACGCGCTGCGGCTCGCGGCCGCCCTGCGACCGGACCTCGTGCTGCTGGACCTGCACCTGCCGGACATCGGCGGCCTCGACGTGCTGCGCAGGATGCGCCTCCTGCCGGGCGAGCCGATCGACGTCGTCGCCACCACCGCCGTGCGCGAGCTGGACAGCGTGCGCCAGGCCATGGCCGGCGGCGTGGTCGCCTACCTGGTCAAGCCCTTCACGTCCGCGGCGTTGCGCGACCGGCTGGACGAGGTGTGGCAGCGCCGTGAGGACCTGCGCCGCGCACGGGACATGCTCGACCAGGACGAGGTGGACACCCTCCTGGCCGGGCCCCGGCCCGGCACCACCGCGCCGCCCAAGGGTCTGTCCGGGCGCAGCCGCACGCTGGTTCAGGAGGCGCTCGCGCGCCTGTGCGGGCCCGCGGACGCGGACGCCTCCGCGGCGGAGGTCGCCGACGCCGTGGGGATGTCGCGGGTCAGCGCCCGCCGGTACCTGGAGCACCTCGTCGGCGAGGGACGCGCCCAGGTCGCGCCCCGGTACGGCGCGACGGGACGGCCGGAGAACCGCTACCGGCCGGTGTGAGAGACCATGGATCGATGATGCTCGCCGAGGCCGTCGCCACGTCGGACGCCGTCGCCGCCACACGATCCCGCCTCGCCAAGCGCGCGGCCATCGCCGGCTGCCTGCGGCGCGGTGCCGCGGCGGCGGGCGCGGGCGCCGCCGCGGCGGACGCCACGAGGGCCGACGAACTGGAGATCGCCGCCGCCTACCTGTCCGGCGAGCTGCGCCAGCGTCGCACCGGCCTGGGCTGGGCCGCGCTGCGAGCACTCCCGCCGCCCGCCACGTCCTCGACCCTCACCCTGCACGACGTCGACGCGGCACTCGCCGCCCTGTCCGCACTCTCGGGACCGGGTTCGGACACGGACCGCGCCTCGGCGACAGCAGCTCTGTTCGCCGCCGCCACCGCCGAGGAGCAGGCGTTCCTGCGCGCCCTGGTCACCGGTGAGCTGCGCCAGGGCGCGCTCGACTCGGTGGTCGTCGACGCCGTCGCGGAGGCGGCCGGCGTCCCCGCCGACGCCGTGCGTCGTGCCGTCATGCTGCGGGGCGCCACCGGGCCCGTCGCCCGCGCCGTCCTGCTCTCCCCCGACCCGCTCGCCGCGCTGGCCGCCTTCCGTCTGGAGGTCGGCCGCCCGGTGCGGCCGATGCTCGCCCAGTCGGCGCCGGACGTCGCCGCCGCCCTCGCCAAGCTGCCGCCCGGAGGTGCCTGCATCGACGTGAAGCTGGACGGCATTCGCATCCAGGTCCACCGGTCCGGCGACCGGGTGCGTGTCTTCACCCGCTCCCTGGACGACATCACCCGCCGCGTCCCGGAGATCGTGGCGGCCGTGCGTGACCTCCCGGAGCCGTTGCTGGTGCTGGACGGCGAGGCGATCGCGCTGGGCCCCGACGGTACGCCCCGTCCCTTCCAGGAGACCGCGGCGCGCTCCGCGACCCACGAGACGGACGGAACCGACGCCGCGGCCGGCGGCGGGCCGGGTACCGGGCCCACGCTCGGGGCCGTCCCCCTCACCCCGTTCTTCTTCGACGTGCTGCACGCCGGCGGCCGCGACCTGATCGACGCCCCGCTCGAGGAGCGGCTCGTCGTGCTCGACCACGTCGCCGGCCCGCACGCGGTGAACCGCCTGGTGAGGGCGGAGGGCGCCGAAGGAGCCGACGACGTCGCCGCGCCCTTCACGGCATTCTTCGACCGGGTGGTCGGCGAGGGCCAGGAGGGCGTGGTCGTGAAGGCGCTCGGCTCGCCGTACGCCGCGGGCAGGCGGGGCGCCGGCTGGGTCAAGGTGAAGCCGGTCAGGACGCTCGACCTGGTGGTCCTCGCCGTCGAGTGGGGTTCCGGGCGGCGGCGCGGCAAGCTGTCCAACATCCACCTGGGTGCCCGCGACCCCCGGCCGGATGGCGGCGACGGCTTCGTCATGCTCGGCAAGACCTTCAAGGGGATGACCGACCGGATGCTCGAATGGCAGACCGACCGGTTCCTCGCGCTCGAGACCGGACGCGAGGGCCACGTGGTGCGCGTGCGCCCGGAACAGGTCGTGGAGATCGCGTTCGACGGCCTGCAACGCTCCACCCGCTACCCCGGCGGTCTCGCGCTGCGGTTCGCCCGGGTGCTGCGGTACCGCGACGACAAGTCCGCCACCGAGGCGGACACGATCGACACGGTGCGGGCGCTCGCGGGCCGGCCGGGCTCGCCGGCCGTACCGCGCAGGACGCACACGACGTGAACGGCCGTTCCGTAACGCTATCTCTCGCGGGATCGGGCGGCGAATCATAATCTCGGATCAGTGCTGTCACTGCCGGAATGCGGCGGCAAATCGTCTGCGGAATCGCATTCCCGACGGTGATCGCTCGAATTCGAGGGAGCCTGCCCGTGCATTCTTTCCTGGATTCCGCATCGCACCGTCCCGGGACCGTCCCGTTGCCGGCGGCCACGCCCGCCGCGCGCCGGGAGACCGCCACGCCCGGTGATCCGCCTTCCACGTCGCCCGTGCCGCGCGTACCGCGCGTGCACGTGCCACGTGTCCGGTTCTGGCAGCGTCTCGACGACGCGACGGACTGCGCCGTGACGCTCGTGGTGGCGCCGGTGGGGTCGGGCAAGACGATGGGGGTCGCCGGCTGGCTCCGGTACGGGACCCGGCCCCGGGCGGAGGAAGCCGTCTGGATCCCGGCGGGCCCGGACTGGTCCCCCGACAGGCTCGCCCGCGTCGTGGACGCCTCGCCCCGGCCCGGCGGCGGCACCGGGCCCCGCCTGATCGTGGTCGACGACGCGCACACGCTCCCCGCCACCACCCTGCGCTGGATCGACGGGCGGCTCGGCTCGGACCCCGAGTCGCTGCGCATGCTGCTGCTGAGCCGCCAGGAACTGGCACTGACCCGGCCCGTCCCCGAGCTCCTGGGCAACCTCACCTACCTGCGCGGGGATCTGCTCCGGCTGAGCGGGTCCGAGAGCGACGAGCTCGTCACCGCCCACGCCCGCAGCGCCGACCGCCAGGTGCTCGACGCCGTGGCCAGGAGGGCGGACGGCTGGTGCGCCGCCACCGTGCTCGCCGCACGCGCGCTCGGTGCCGCCCGGGACCGCGAGTCCGCCGCCCGGCGCATGGCCGCCGGCACGGAGCCGATCGCGACCCACGTCGCCGACGAGGTGTTCGCCACGCTCACCCCCCGCCAGAGGCACCTGCTGCTGTGCGTCGCGGGCGAGCCCGTCGTCACCGGGCACACCGCCGCCCACCTCTCGCACGACCGGCGTGCCGGGGAGATCCTCGCGGAGCTCGAGAGCACCGGCCTGCTCGCCGTCCGCGAGGACGACGGCTTCCGGGTGCACCCGTACCTGGTCGAGCTGGTCCGCCGGCGCCTCGCGGCGAACGGTGCCGATGCCGCGCGGGCGCGGGCGGCGGTGACCCGCGCCGTCCGCCTCGACGTGGCGCGCGGACGCCTGGGCAGGGCGTTCTCGCGCCTCCTCCGCGTCGAGGCCCCGCGGGAGGCCGCGGACGTGCTCGCGCGCGACGGCGTGCGCATGGTGCTGGACGAGGCCGAGAACGAGGAGGTGACCGGGTTCGTCCGGTCACACCCCGAGATCGTCGACGCACGTCCCGACACATGGTTCCCCATCGCGCTCGGGCACTGGCTGCGGGACGACGTCGAGGGCGCACGCCACTGGGGCGACCGGCTGCTCGCCGCACGGGGCAAGCGGGACCTCGACGCGCGCATCGCCTGCGTCCGCCTCTGGCGCGCCGCCCTGGGACGCGAACCCGTGTACGCCGCCACCGGCCACGCGAAGCGGGTCCTGGACGCATCCCTCTCCCGCCCAGCGGTGGGCGAGGACAACGCGGAGGCCCTCCCGGTGCTGGCCCACGAGCTGGGCACGGCGCAGAACTGGCTCGGCGAGCTCACCGAGGCCGAGACGAGCCTCACGATCGCCATCAGCCTCTCGCGCAGTCAAGGCCTCGTGTCCCTCGGGGCCGGCGCCCTGAGCCACCTCGCCCTCACCCAGTACATGCAGGGACGGGAGAGCACGTGCGTCGAGCTCGCCGGCCAGGTGCCGGCCGCGCCGGACGCCCCCGACGGGCCGCACGCGCGCATCGTGGCGGCCCGCGCCGGGCTCGCCCGGCTGCTCGCCCTCCCGGAGGACCCGCCGTCAGAGAACCCGCCGTCGGCCGGGCCGGTCCCGTCCCCCGCCGCCGCCGACGACGACGCACCGCCGCACAGCGCCGACCTGTGCACCCGCTTCTGGTCCCGGATCTCGGCCGCTCGGCGGGCCGTGCTCGCCGGCGCGGTCACCGAGGCCCGGCGTATCCTCGCGACGCCCGGCGAGAGCCCGGAACTGACCGCCGGCCAGATGCCGGACCATCTGCGCGTCGCGCTGCTGGTGGAGCAAGCCCTCGTGGCGTCCCTGGCCGACGACCGCGAGACGCTCCGGGACCAGCACGCCGCACTCGCCGCACTCGGTGCCGTGGGCGAGGCCGCGCTGGTCCAAGGCTTGCGCGCCGACCGCGACGGTGACCGCCGCCGGGCCGCGACCGCGTTCGAGGCCGCCGCCGCGGACGCCACCTACTCCCAGCCCGCCACCCACGCCATCGCCCTGGCCTGCGAGGCCCAGCTCCTGGACGCCCTGGGCGAGCCCGGCCAGGCACAGGCACGGCTCTCCGAGGCGGCGTCGGTCACCGAGACCCGCCGCAACGCCACGCCGTTCCTCGGCTGGACACGCCAGGGCACCCCGATCGACCTGCTCCTCGGGCGGCTCGCCCAGGACCGCGACAGCCCCTGGATCCGGGAGCTCGTGAGCGCGGCCGCCCGGCAGCCCGACATCGCACGGCGCTACTCGACCCTGACGGCCACGCCACGCGAGCGGCGACGCGCGGGCGCCGTGCCTCGCCCGCCGTCGCTCAGCCCGCGCGAGCGTGAGGTCCTCGACGAACTGGCGCGCGGCGCCACCTACGCGGACATCGCCGATGCCCTGTTCGTCTCGGAGAACACCGTCAAGACCCACGTCTCCAGCCTCTACGGGAAGCTGGCGGCCTCGCGCCGCAGTGAGGCACTCGCCGTCGCGCGCAGCTTCCACCTGCTGTGACGGTATCCACGACCGGACGGAGAACACCATGGGCGCCGCAACGGGGCAGTCACTCCCGATCGCGGTGGGCGTGCTGGTGAGCCCGCTCCCGATCGTCGCGGTCGTGCTCATGCTCACCAGCGGCCGCGCACGCGCCAACGCCACCGCCTTCCTCCTCGGCTGGTTCCTCGCGGTGGGCGTGGTCGCGCTCGGCGTCGCCCTGCTGGCCGGTACGGCGGCGGGCGGAAGCTCCGGCCCGCCCGCGTGGCTCGGCTGGGCCAAGCTCGCCCTGGGTGTGCTCCTGCTGGTCGCCGCCGCGCGTCAGTGGCGCGCCCGGCCTGCGGAGGGGGCGGAGCCTGCGATGCCACGGTGGATGACCACGATCGACAGCTTCACCCCGGTCCGGGCACTGGGCCTGGCCGTCCTGCTCTCCGTCGTGAACCCGAAGAACCTCCTGCTGGTCGTCTCCGGGGCGGCCGCGATCGCCGGCGCCACGGACGACCCCGCGGCCAAGGCGGGGGCCGCGGTCGTCTTCGCCGTGGTCGCGAGCCTGGGCGTGGCCGCCCCGGTGGCCGTCTACGTCCTCACCGGTGACCGGGCGACAGCGTTGCTCGACGGCCTCAAGAGCTGGCTGACCCACAACAACACCGCCGTCATGGCCGTGCTGCTCCTGGTGCTCGGCGCGAAGATGATCGGCGACGGGATCTCCGCGCTCTGACGGGCGCCCGTCGGCCCGGTTCCTGCCTGCGTCAGACGATCTTCGGGAAGCTGATGAGGAAGCCGACGCCGATCAGGAACAGGCCGGACGCGCCGATGAGCACGGCCCACGAACGGCGCGGGGAACTGAACCGGGTGACGATCGCGCCGAAGAACAGGACCAGCGCGAAGAGCACCGTCAACAGGGTGTAGTTGTCACCGCGCTGGTTGTTGACGAGTGCCTGGGCGAAGTAGTCGTCGGCGCGGGCGTCGGCCGCCTCCGCCTCGACACGGCCCGGCGGCTGGTAGCTGTCCAGCGCGAACGGGCTGTCCGCCGCGTCCGGGTTCTGCAGCGGCCGCGATGCGATCCACTCCTCGAACGCCGGCGTGAAGTGGTCGGTGAAGCGCTCCTGGGCGAAGGCCTCCAGCTCCGCATCGCCGCCCGCCCGCGCCTGCAGCCAGAGGCCGAAGACCTGCAGGTCCACCGCCCGGATGGCGTCGGCGGAGGCGGCGTAGCGCGACGCCTCGATCCGCTGGGTCGAGGCGCGGGAGAAGGCGATCGACATCTCACCGCCCCACTTGCTCGACTCGAAGCCGCTCCACGCCGTCAGGACCGCGGTGACGGCCAGCAGGATCACCGCGATGGTCTCCAGGGGCCACCCCCGGCGCGCACCCTCCTTGGAGTCCTCCATGCGCTCAGCCGAGCAGTCTCGCCTTGGCGGCGGTGAACTCGGCGTCGTCCAGCACGCCCTGGGAGTGCAGCTCGCCGAGCTTGGCGAGCTGGGCCAGGAGCGCGTCGTTCACCGAGTCCGCCGCCGAGCCCGCCGCCGAGCCCGCCGCCGGGCCCGGAGCCGGAACTGCGGCCGGAGCCTGCTGCTGGGCCTCGGGCTGCTGGGCCTCGTACCGCTCCTCGGCACGGCGCGACTGGCGCCGGCGAACCGCACCTGCGGTCGCCTGCGCGGTGCCGGCGATCACTGCGGTGCGTGCGGCGGTGCCGATGAGGCCGGGCCTGCCGAAACGTCGCAAGGGGGGCATGTCGCTCCTCCGTTCTGTGGTGGGTGGTTCAGCGCTGGGCGCCGGACGCGACCTCGGCCTGGGCCGCGATCTCGTTGACGGTCGCGGCAGGAACCCGCTCGTACAGGATCACGTCGGCGTCGGCGGCGTCCGCGGCCGCGACGAGCCGGCGCGACCAGGTGTGCTCGATCGCCAGGACGAGCACGGAGGTTCCCGGGGCGACCGCCGCGGCGATCTCCTGAAGATCCTCGCCGCCGGTCAGGCCCGGCGCCGCCAGCTCGGCGGCGACGAGACCGGCCGCGTCGGCGAGGTCCTCGGCCTCCAGGATGACGAGCTCGCCGTCGTCCCCCCGGCGGACGACGGCGAGGTCCAGCAGGGTGACGGCACCGGTCCCCGCGACGTCGAGCACCGCCCGGGTGACCGGCGGCGGAATCCGGGGATCGTCGAAGGCCAGTGCCACCAGCTCGACGGGACCGAACGATGTTTCCATGGCTTCCCTCCTCACAGGTTGCGGGCGGCACGGCCGGCCGCCGTCCGCGCGACGCCCGAGACCAGGCCCAGGATCGCGAACCCGATGACCACGTTGATGAGCGCGCTGGCCAGCTTGCTCGCGATCTCGGCGTCGGTGACGAACGGTGCGACACCGCCCACCACCGTGGCCAGCCCGATGATCCAGCCGAAGAACGACAGGGCGCGCGGCGTGCTGAGCAGCAGCAGGTGAACCAGGGCCACGGAGCACAACGCCACGACGGCGGCGCCCACCATGAGCCATGTCGTCGAGGCGTCCCCCCAGACGCCGTCGCCCTCGGGTGCCAGGATGGGAATACCGAACACGCCGCGGAAGACGACCACGCCCACGAGGGCGATGAGTGCCACGACCACCGCCGTTGCGATTCCGCCGGACCACAGGGTCCGCGCGTCCACGCGGCTCGTGCCCGGTGGGGGTCCTTGCGGTTGCTGTCCTTGAGCCGCCATCAGCTCGTCTCCTGTTTCCGGTCGGGTTCCGTCGTGCTGACACGGTGCTCCTGCGCCTGTGCGGCGTGTTCCTCCGGCGCGGGTGAAGGTGGTGTAC
Source organism: Myceligenerans indicum (assembly GCF_016742955.1). Taxonomy (GTDB): domain Bacteria; phylum Actinomycetota; class Actinomycetes; order Actinomycetales; family Cellulomonadaceae; genus Myceligenerans; species Myceligenerans indicum. Next base: position 18,580 of record NZ_JABBYC010000002.1, read on the forward strand.
CCAGCCAGGGCCCGTCGTCGGCGACGAACACGGACTCCCAGTCGTGCTTCATGCTGATGGTCGTCCAGCCCAGGCGCCGCGCCGTGGCGGTGACGGGCTCGGATGACGTGAACGACTCCGCCCGGCTCGCGTAGGCGAACTCCCGGTCCGGGTCGTCGTGGTCCAGCAGGAGGGCGAGGTGCGGGCCCGCGGCGGCCGCCGCCCATTCGAGGAGCTGCTGGTCCCCTGCCGAGTTCCCGGCTGCGAGCACCGGGGGCCTGCCGAGCTGCGTCTGGATGTTCGTGACCTTGGCTCCGCCCTCGTTGACGTCGCCCAGCACCCGGGCGCTGCGCCGGAGGGCGGGACGGCCGCTCGCGTCCTGACCCAGCTCGTAGCCGATCATGGTCCCGACCACCCGCTCGGGTGGCACCCCGTACAGCGCCTGGCTGATCGAGCGTACGAACTCCGTGCCGCCACCGGTCACCACGCCGACGGCGAAGCCGCGCTCGCGCAGAGCCCGGAGCAGTTCGAGCATCGGGGCGTAACGAGTCGAGGCCAGCCGGCGGTCCAGGGCCGGGTGCCTGCCGGAGCGGAGGAACGCACGCACCTCTCGCGTGAAGGCCCCCGGGTCCAGGCCCTCGAACAGCCCGGCCAGCGCCAGCGCCACCCGTTCGAGCCCGAGCGCGCCCACCGCCGCGGCATCCTGGGTGAGCACGGCCCGGAACTCGTCCCGGTCGGCCAGCGCCGGGTCGTCCCGCACGCGGCGCCGCAGCGCGTCGACGAAGAACTGGTACTGCACGTAGGTCGGGCGTTCGCACCACAGCGTGCCGTCGTTGTCGAAGTAGGCGACCCGGTCCTCGCCCGGGATCGTCGCCGAGTCCCGGAGAAAGCCGAGCACGGCGTCCCGGGTGGGGCCGGGACGCCAGGACGGGAGCGGGTCGTCGGTGCTCACGGGACCATTCCCAGGAGCGTGGCGCTGGGCGGCACGTCGGGGGCGGCGTCGATGTGCGCGCAGCGGAACCCGACGTGGCTCATCCCGGTGTCGACGGCCTGGGGCCGGCGTGCCGCCGGGCGGTAGCGCAGGCAGTAGGTGTCGGCGCAGAGGAAGGATCCGCCCTTGATGACCTTGCGCGGTACGGCGAACTGCAGCTGGCGCGGATCCCTGCTGGCGCCGGCGTCGCCGCCGCGGGGGTTCACGGGCACGCAGCACGGTTCGGGTGCGGCGTCGGGATGGCGGTCGGTCCACCAGTCGTCGGTCCACTCCCAGACGTTGCCCGCCATGTCGTGCAGGCCGTAGCCGTTCGGCGGGAAGGAGCCGACGGGCGCGGTGCGCAGCCATCCGGACTCCCCGGTGGACCGCCACGGGAAGTCGGGGCCGTCCCAGGTGTTGGCCAGGATCTCACCTGGGCGCCCGGGATCGTCGCCCCAGGTGAAGACCGCCGCGTCGAGTCCTCCCCGAGCCGCGTACTCCCACTGGGCCTCGGTCGGCAGGACGGCGCCCGCCCAGTCGGCATACGCCTGGGCGTCCTCGTGGGCGACCTGGACCACGGGATGGTCGCCGCGGTCCTCGATCCCGGATCCGGGTCCTTCCGGGTGCCGCCACGACGCGCCCGGGACCCACGTCCACCACTGGCTGAGATGGCGCAGGTCGACGGGGCCGGGTGTCGGGGTGAACACCATGGACCCGGGGACGAGGTTCTCCGGGGGTGCCCCGGGGAAGAGTGCCGGGTCGAGCGGCCGCTCCGCGACCGTCACGTAGCCCGTGGCCGTGACGAAGGCGTCGAACCGCTCGTTCGTCACGGCGAACCGGTCGATCCGGAATCCGTCGACCCGCACCGGGTGCACGGGTGCTTCCTCCGGGTAGTGGTCGTCGGAGCCCATCCGGAACACTCCGCCGTCCAGGCGCACGGTCGCGGTGGTGTCCTCGGTGCGGGGGTCGCCGGTCCGCGTCGTCATGCGCTGGCCACTCCCGCCTGGAGCTTGGCGGCCACCTGGTCGATGCTGAAGCTGGCCGGCTTCTGGCGGGCGGGGAACTCGACGAGGGACGTGAGCATCTGGGCCACGTACGCCTGGGCGGGCACGAGCAGCCAGGCGTGGTCCAGCATCCAGTCGAAATAGGTGTTGGAGGTGATGTCGGCCCGCTCGAACGGGTCCGTGCGCAGGTTGAAGATCTTCGGCACGCGCAGCTCCACGTAGGGCTCGATCCAGATGTCGAGGGTGCCGCGTGCGCGCTGTTCGAGGAAGACGAGTTTCCAGTTGTCGAAGCGCAGCGCGGTCAGGTCGCCGTCGTCGGACACGTAGAAGAAGTGCCGGCGTGGTGACTCGTCGCTCTCGCCGGTGAGGTAGGCGAGCTGGTCGTGGCCGTCCAGGTGGACCTTGTACCGGGTCCCGGCCAGCTGCGTGCCCTCGCGCAGCTTCTGCGCGATCGCGGGTTCGCCGGCGGCCGCGAGCAGGGTCACGAACCAGTCGGTGTGGCTGATCATCCCGTTCAGCACCGTCCCGGCGGGGATCCTGCCGGGCCAGCGCACCATGGCGGGCACGCGGTAGGCGCCTTCCCAGTTGGAGTTCTTCTCGTTGCGGAACGGCGTCATCCCGGCGTCGGGCCAGCTGTTCATGTGCGGGCCGTTGTCGGTGGAGTACATGACGATCGTGTTCTCGGTGATGCCGAGCCGGTCGAGCTCGTCGAGCAGGGTGCCCACGAGGTCGTCGTGGTCGAGCATCGTGTCGTGGTACTCGGACTGCCAGCGGCCGGCCCGGCCTTTGCTCTCGGGCTTGCCGTGGGTGCGGAAGTGCATGTGCGTCGAGTTGAACCACAGGAAGAACGGCTGGTCCCCGGCTGCCTTGTCGCGCATGAACCCGACCGCGGCGTCCCGGAACTCCTCGTCGACGGTCCGCATCCGCTCCCGGGTCAGCGGCCCGGTGTCCTCCACCCGTTGCGTACCGTCGCCGTTCGCCCACGAGTGCAGCACTCCGCGGGGACCGAACCGCCTGCGGAAGTCGGGGAAGTCCCCCGGCGTCGGGTAGTCGTCCAGTTCCGGCTCCTCCTCGGCGTTGAGGTGGTAGAGGTTGCCGTAGAACTCGTCGAAGCCGTGCATGGTCGGCAGGAACTCGTCCCGGTCCCCGAGGTGGTTCTTGCCGAACTGGCCCGTGGCATACCCCTGCTCCTTGAGCGCCGTGGCGATCGTCGGGTCCTCGGCCTGGAGCCCCAGCTTGGCGCCGGGCATGCCGACCTTCGTGAGGCCGGTGCGGTAGGGGTTCTGGCCGGTGATGAAGGCCGCCCGCCCGGCGGTGCAGCTCTGTTCGCCGTAGTAGTCGGTGAAGCGTGCGCCCTCGTCGGCGATCCGGTCGATGTTCTCGGTGCGGTATCCCATCACGCCGTCGGAGTAGGCGCTGAGGTTGGCGATCCCGATGTCGTCGCCCCAGATGACGAGGATGTTCGGCTTGTCGGCCACGATGTCTCCTTCGGTGGGTGGTTGGCACGCGGGGCGGCGTCAGGACGGGTCGTCGCGGACGGTGGACGGGGGCCGGGCGAGGAGTTCGATCACGATGACGAGCAGGCCGGCGGCCAGGGCGACGCCGATGACGAGGCCCGGGGTCGGACTCGAGGCGAGCAGCAGGACCAGCGCGGCGAGAGCGATGACCACGGTGCGCGCGAAGCCTCGGTGCCCGGCGAGCCAGGCGCCGAACGGGCCGGAGGACACACCTCTCCCCTCGGCCCAGGTGCGGGTCGCGGCGAGGCCCTTGCCGAGGCCACCGCGCAGGCTCCGTGCCGAGGCGCCGGCCCCGCCGAGGTAGGCCGCGAGCGCGACGACGAGGCCGAGCACCCCCACGGTGCGCAAGGTGGCGCGCAGGAACGTGGCCACCTGGTCGAAGGCGACCTCGGCGGCGTCCAGCCGGGCGACCTGTCCGCCGAGCGCGTCGAGGTACAGGCCGCGGGCGACCGCGAGGGCGGCGGCCAGGACGAGCATCGCCGCCACGAGCGTGAGGGCGGCGACCAGCAGGGCGCGCAGGTGGTGCACCGCGACGACGACGCCGGCGCCCAGCAGCACGAGGACGATCCAGGGCAGCCAGGTCCCCAGCGCCACCACCTGGGCGTAGCGGTTGCGCAGCTCGACGAGCTGGGTGGTCTGCACGATCGTGAACGTGGCGTCGATCGTGGGCAGGTTGTCCGCGAGGCCGAAGCCGCGCTCGACGAGGCGTTGCTTGAGCAGGTCGATCAGGCCGGCGAGCTGGATCGTGAGCTGGCCCTCCTCGCCGACCTGGAGGACGTCGCCCCCGCTCCCCCGCATGGCGGCGATGAACTGCTCGTGCGCGACACGGTTGGCCTGGTCCCACGCGGACCGGAACCCGTCGCTCTGCACGAGGCGGTCGGCGGTCTGGCGGACGAACGACTCTACTCCGCTGGTCAGCGGAGCCTTGAGGGTGGTGAGTGCGGTTGCCGCACGGGGCGGCAGGTCCCGGTCGGTGAGCCCGTCCACGACGCCGTCCACGACGGCGTCCACGTCGATCCGCTCCATCACGGCCTCGGTCAGCCTGCCGGCGACGGCAGACTGCACGGCTGGGTCGTCCGCCAGGGGCGCGACGGTCGCGACGTACCGGTCGGTGTCGGTCAGTGTCCGCTCCGCCCAGGCCGAGACGACGGCGGCCGGGGCCAGGATCGCGCCGAGGGCGATCAGGATCACGGCGGCCGATGCCCGTGAGCGGTGGCGGACCGGACCGCGGGGGGAGTCCTGGGGCGCGGCGGGCGTCTCGCCGAGGCGCTGCCGGAGCCGGTCGTTCTCCCGTTCCAGTGCTGCCAGACGAGCGGCGACATCGGGTGGCACACCCCCCGCGGCCGCTGCGGCCTCCTCGTTCATGACATCCCTGCCTCTCCGTGCCCACCGGCCGCGTCCGTGCGCCGTTCACCGGGCGGCATGCGGCACGCCCGGTGGGCACGGTCCGGTGGGCACGGTCCGGTGGGCACGGTCCGGTGGCCGGCTGAAGCCGGCCCTCAGACCATCGCCTTCGCCTTGAGCCTCTCGAACTCGGCCTGGGTGATGGCGCCGCTGTCGAGGAGCGCCTTCGCACCTGCGATCTGGTCGGCCGGGGACGCCGTGGCGACGTCACGGATGTAGCTCTCGGTCTCCCGGCGTGCCTCGACCACGGCCTCGGCCTGCCGGTGCCCCATTCCCCGGCCGCGCGAGATGAGGTAGACGAGCGACGTGAGCAGCGGCACGAGGAGGAGGAAGAGGATCCACAGCGCCTTCCACCATCCCGAGAGTTCCTTGTCGCGGAAAAGATCCACGACGATCTGGAACAGCACCAAAAGATAGGCCACGAAGAAGAATGCGTAGATCATCAACCAGAAGAAATCCCAGAAGTCCATGATCAGCCCTACTCTCGACGGTCCTCACATGATGTGCGGCGCCCGTGAACGCGCCGGAATTCGAAAGTACCCCGGTGCCGGGCTCACCGCCCGGCGAACTCGTCGGGTGCCGCCGCACGCGGGAATCAGGGGGTCGGGCCGGCCGCGGGCGGAGGCCGGCCGCGCAGCCGGGCGACCCCATGCCCTATGCTGATCACTAGCCTGGCTAGCTAAATCGGTGACCGGCGTGATCCTCCGGTCACCACGCCCCTGACCACGAGGAACCCCATGTCTCCCCAGCACACCGGTACCGGCCGGCTCGCCCCGACGACGCCCGGCGCCGGTTCGGAACCACCGACCACCCGCGTGCCACGGTGGCTCCGCGTGACCCTGCCCGCGACGCTCATCCTGATCTGGCTCGCCGGCGCGGCCGTCGGCGGGCCCTTCTTCGGCCGCATCGACGAGGTGTCGTCGAACGACCGCACCGCCTACCTCCCCACCACCGCCGAGGCCACACAGGTCCAGGAGCTCCTTCCCGGCTTCACCGAGGGCGACGCGATCCCCGCCGTCATCGTCTTCACCGCCCCGGCCGGCCTCACCGACGGCGACGTGGCCGCCATCGACGGCGGCCTCGCCGCCGCGCAGAGCCTGGACGCCGTGGACGGCACCGTCTCCCCCGCGATCGTCTCCGACGACGGGGACGCCGCCCAGGCGTTCGTACCGCTGTCCGGGTCCGCCGACATCGCCGAGGCCACGACCGAGCTGCGCGACACCCTGACCCGCGCGGCTCCCGGTGACGTCCAGGTCGCGATCACCGGTCCGGCCGGCTTCGCGAGCGACCTGACCGGGGCGTTCGCCGGCATCGACGGACTGCTGCTCGGCGTCGCGCTGACCGCGGTGCTGGTCATCCTGGTGATCGTCTACCGGTCCCTGCTGCTGCCGCTCACCGTGCTCGCCACCAGCCTGTTCGCTCTCTGCGTCGCCCTGCTGACGATCTGGCAGCTCGCGAACACGGGCGTCCTCCTGCTCAGCGGGCAGACCCAGGGCATCCTGTTCATCCTCGTCATCGGGGCGGCCACCGACTACGCACTGCTGTACGTGGCCCGCTACCGCGACGAACTCGTGCACACCCCGGACCGGTGGACCGCCACCCGGCGCGCCCTGCGCGGAGCGTTCGAACCGATCCTCGCCTCGGGCAGCACCGTCATCGCCGGCCTGCTGTGCCTGCTGCTCAGCGATCTGCGGTCGAACAGCACGCTCGGCCCGGTCGCCGCCATCGGGATCGCGTTCGCCATGCTCGCCGCGCTCACCCTCCTGCCCGCGATCCTGCTCGCCCTCGGCCGGGCGGCGTTCTGGCCGCGGATCCCCCGGCACGACCCCGGCGCCGCACCCGCCGGCGCCGCCGACCGCAGCCTGTGGGGACGCGTCGCCGGGGCGGTCCGCACCCGGCCACGGACCGTCTGGGTCACCACGGCCGCCGTCCTCGCCCTCGGCTGCCTCGGCATCACCCAGCTCCAGGCCTCGGGCGTACCCCAGTCCGAACTCGTCCTCGGCAGCTCCGAGGCCCGCACCGGACAGGACCGCCTCGCCGAGCACTTCCCCGCGGGCTCCGGCAGCCCCGTCCACGTCGTCGCCCCCGAGGCCGAGCTGCAGGAGGCTGCCGACGTCCTGCTCGAGGACGACGGGATCGCCGCCGTGTCGGTCACCGCCGACACCCCCAGCTCGACCGCTCCCGTCACCACCGACGGCATCGGCGCGTTCGGCCCGCCCGGAACCCCGGCACCCGAACCCGTGGTCTCCGACGGCGCGGTCCTGCTCCAGGGCACCCTCACCGACGCCGCCGACTCGGCAGCCGCCGAGGAGACCATCCGCGACCTGCGCGACACGTACGCCACCGCCCTGCCCGGCGTGCTCGTGGGCGGCGAGTCCGCCACCGATCTCGACACCAACGACGCCTCGATCCGCGACCGCACCCTCATCGTGCCGGTGGTCCTGGCCGTCATCCTGCTGATCCTCATGCTCCTGCTGCGCGCCGTCCTCGCCCCCGTCCTGCTCACCCTCACCACGGTCCTGTCCTTCGGCACCGCGATGGGCGTGGCCGGCGTCGTGTTCGACCACGTCCTCGGATTCCCGGGCGCCGACCCCGCCGTCCCCCTGTTCGGCTTCGTCTTCCTCGTCGCCCTCGGCATCGACTACAACATCTTCCTCATGACCCGCGTCCGTGAGGAGTCACTCGTCCACGGCACCCGCGAGGGCGTGCTGCGCGGCCTGCGGCTCACCGGAGGCATCATCACGTCCGCCGGACTCGTGCTCGCCGCCACCTTCACGGCGCTCGCCGTGATCCCGGTGCTCTTCCTGGCGCAGATCGCGTTCATCGTCGCGTTCGGCGTGCTGCTGGACACGTTCGTCGTGCGCTCCCTGCTCGTGCCGGCGCTGTCCTACGACGTCGGCCGTGCGATCTGGTGGCCCTCCCGCCTCGCCCGGGGCCGCGCCTGAGCCGTCGGCTGCCGAGCCGCAGTCTCCCGGGCCCGTGGTCGGCGTTCCGCGGGGTCAGCGGGCCTGCGGGAGCCACACCCGCATCGTGCTCGGCCCGCGATTCGCCCAGTCGTGGTAGGGCACCAGTCGCAGCTCCACCCGATCACCGGGCTCGGGGTCCCCCGGGGGTCCGTACGGCCACGATCGGTCGGCACGTTCGACGAGGAGCCCGTCCACCCGCACCCCGCCGCCGCTGCCGCTGTCGTCCCGGGGTACGGCCTCTGCGGCCAGGCGAACCCGGTCCACGTGCGTCCCCGCGGGCAGATCGGCCGACTCCGCGCACAGGACCACGGGGCCTCGTTCCACGGCCACGCAACCGCGGACGGCATCGACACGGTCGTCGGCGGCCGTCAGACGAGGCCGGACGTCGAGTTGAAGGCAGATCTCGTCGCCCGCCGCGAACTTCCGGCGGACCGACGCCGTCGAACCGTCCACGGCGCGCCCGTCGAGGGTCGCCCGGCCGACCGACCACTCGGGCACGCGCAGCGAGAGCGTCAGGTCACCGGCGGGCGCCTCCAGGACGCGGACGACGACGGAGCCGTCGTCCGGATAGGAGGTGAGCACCTCCAGCCGCACGGCCTCGCCGTTCTCCAGGGTCGTCGCGATCCGGCAGCCGACGTGCTGGTGGATCTGCACGCCCTCGGCCGACACGGTCGCGACGTACCCGGCCAGGCTGGCCAGGGTCCGCGCGACGTTGGTCGGACAGCACGAGACCTCGAACCAGGGCGCCCGCAGCCGGGACAGCGCCCGCGGGCTGGCGCGGTCCGGATCGGCAGGCTCCCCCGGTTCCCGCTTGTGCAGGGGATTGGTGTAGAAGAACGCGTCGCCGTCGCGCGAGGGCGAGGTGGCCACGACGTTGTAGAGCGTCCGCTCGACCACGTCCCCCCAGCTCACGTCGCCGGTGGCGAGCAGGAGGCGCCAGGCGACCATCACCGAGCCGACTCCGGCGCACGTCTCGCTGTAGGCGCGGTCCGCCGGAAGCTCGAAGTCGTCGCCGTAGGCCTCGTCCTGGTGGTGAGATCCCATGCCACCGGTGAGATAGGTCCGGCGAGCCAGCGTGCGGGCGAACTGGCCCCGCACCGCCTCCAGGAGCTCGTCGTCGTGGGTGTCGACCGCCACGTCGACCGCGGCGGCCGCCAGGTACAGCGCGCGGACCACGTGGCCGCGCAGCACCTGGGCCTCACGCACCGGCCGGTCGTCCTGGTAGTAGGAGCGGCCGAACTCGATGTCGGGCAGCGTGCCGCGGCCACGGCGGTCCAGGAAGAGCCGCGCCTGGTCGAGGTACCGCCGTTCGCCCGTAGCCCGGGCGAGCTCGACCAGGGCCACCTCGATCTCCGGGTGCCCGCACACTCCGTCGCGCCCACCCGGCCCGAACTCCGCGCAGACGTGGTCCGCCGCGCGGCGTGCCACCCGGACCAGCGTGTCGTCCGAGTCGTCGTGCCCGGTGCGGAGCCGTGCGACGGCGGCCTGGATCAGATGGCCGAAGCAGTACAGCTCGTGCCCCCAGGCCAGGTCGGAGTACCGCGGTTCCTGTCCTGGCCGGCCGTACCTGGTGCTCACGTAGCCGTCGTCGTCCTGGGCGGCCTCGACCAGGAGCGCGATCTGCTCGATCCGTGCGTCGAGCTCGGCGTCGCCGGACCGGCCCGCCTCCCACGCCATGGCCTCGAGCAGCTTGTAGACGTCGGAGTCGGCGAACTCACGGCCGGTCCGCCGCTCCACCTGCCCGTCCAGCACGTGCCGGAAGTTGTCGATCCAGCCGACCTTCGTCTCCCACCGGTCGCAGTGCGGTATGGACACCTCGGCATTACGGCGCTGACGCTCGGCCCAGAACCCGTCGGTCAACTCGACCTCGTCGAGCCCGAGGGGGCGCAGGGCGCCATGGGCCGGAACCACCGGCGCGGGTCGCCTCGTCGCAGTCGTGGTCATTCTCATCCCTTCAGAGCTCCCGACATGAATCCGTTGACGTAGTGCCGCTGCAGCACGAGGAACAGCACCACGCACGGCACGGTCAGTACGACGACGCCGGCCTGCGTGGCCCCGTAGTCGATGACGCCCATCACCTGCTGCCGCATGTTCACCAGCGCGAGCGGCAGCGGCTGGTTGTCGCCGCTGACCAGGTACAGCGGCACCATGAAGTCGTTCCAGGCGGCGAGGAACGCGAACAGCCCGATCGTGATCAGGCCGGGCTTGACCACGTGCAGCAGCACCCGGCAGAGCGCCGAGAACGTGCCGCAGCCGTCGACCAGCGCCGCCTCCTCCATCTCCCGCGGCACGGCCTCGAAGGCGATGCGCATCATGAAGGTCGCGAAGGGGAGCTGGAAGACGGCCAGGACCAGCCCGACGCCGACGAGCGTGTCGTTGAGCCCGAGGGCCTTGAGCCAGATGACGAGCGGGACGAGCACCGTCGCGTAGGGGACCATGAGGATCGCGAGGGTCAGCAGGAAGAGCATGTCCTTGCCGGGGAACCGGAAGCGCGCGAAGGCGTACCCGCCGAGGGTGGCCACCACCAGGGTCGTGGCCACGGCCACGGCCGAGATGATGACCGAGTTGCCCAGGTAGTGCCACACGCCGTCCTGGTACTCCAGCAGCGTCCGGTAGTTGCCCCAGCCGAAGCCGTCGACCTGCCGTGAGCCCGGCTGCGGGGACACCGAGGACACCGAGGTCCAGAGGATGGGGTAGAGGAAGATGAGGGCGAGCCCGCCGGTCAGCACGTAGAAGGGTGTGCGGCCGATGATGCGGTTGAGTCGGGTCATGATGGGCTTCCTGTCACTCGTCCGGCGAGCGCCGCAGCGTCTTGAGCTGGACGATGTTGATGATCACGAGGGCGGCGAGCACGATGACGGACAAGGCGGCGGCCATCCCCAGGTCGCGCTTGGACTCGAACGCGAGGCTGTAGATGAGCTGAACCACGGTCATCGTCGACCCGTCGGGGCCGCCCTTGGTGAGGATGAAGAACTGGTCGAAGGCGAGCAGTGATCCCGTGACGCACAGGATCGTGCTCAGCGCCAGGGAGGGACGCAGCAGCGGGAGCGTGATCCGGGCGAAGATCTGCCAGGTCCGCGCCCCGTCGATCCGTGCCGCCTCGTACACCTCGTGCGGGATGCCTTGCAGGCCCACCAGCAGCAGAAGCATGAAGAACCCGGCGAACCGCCAGACGATGAGGATCACCGTCGACCACAGCGCGCCGTCCGTGGTGCCGAGCACGTTGACGTTCGCGTCGGTCAGCCCGAGACGGTCGAGGGCCGGCGAGACGGGCCCCACCTGCGGGGAGTAGAGGGCGTAGAAGAGCAGCGACGCCGAGGCGAGCCCCAGGGCAGTGGGGACCAGCAAGGCCGTGCGCAGGAACCCACGCCACCGTGTGCTCTCCTGGACGAGCATCGCCAGCCCGAGGGCCATCGAGATCAGGATCGCCGTGGTGATCACCGTGTATTTCAGCGTGAACCAGACCGACGGCCAGAACAGCCGGTTCTCGACGACCTCCACGAAGTTGTCGGGGAAGTTGGCGCCCGAGTTCCCTCCCAGCAGCGTCCAGTCCGCGCCGGACATCCACAGCACGAGGACGAGCGGGACCAGGAACAGGACGGTGACGAGCGCCGCGGTGGGGGTCGCGTAGAACCACCCGTGCAGGGCGCTGCGGTGGCGCCGTAGCCGGCGCCGTCCCGTGCGCCTGGGGATGTCCGCGGCGACGCCGGGCCGGGGGGACGTAGTGGTGGACATGTTCACTCCTCAGGTGTCCGGGCTCCCGCCCGGGGCGGCGGGGGCCGGTGCCCCCGCCGCGGGCGGATCTCACTGGCCAAGGACAGCCGTGATGGCCTCGTTGTCCTCGTCAACCGTGCCGGTCCTGCCGAAGGTGGCGTTGCGGACCAGCGTCAGCCACGGGCTGTTGGCCGCGTTGAAGGCCTCCGAGAAGTAGTCCGCGACCGGGGTCCGCCCGTCGGCCACGAGCTGGTTCATGGTCAGCGCCAGCGGGTCCTCCTGGGCGTAGGAGTTGTCCAGCAGGCTGTTCCTGCCCGGGACGTCACCGTTCTTGGCGACCACCTCGAGCTGGGTCTCGTCGGACATCATCCAGGCCAGGAAGTTCCATGCCTGGTCGACGTGCTCGGAGTCCCTGGAGATGCCCATCGCGTCGCCACCGAGAAAGGTCGATCGACCCCCGTCGACGCCCGGGATGCCCCCGACGCCGACATCGATCCCGGCTTCCTTCGCGGCGTACACGGCGGTGTTGGGGTACTGCATCACGCCGACCTTGCCGTTGGAGAAGGGTGCGGTCCAGGTGGCGCCCGTCTCCTCCTCGGACCCGGCGCCCACGACGCCGGCGTCGTTCATGGCCGCGTAGGTGTCGTAGACCTCCTGCGCGGCGTCGGAGGCGAGCAGTGACTCACGACCGTCCTCCGACAGCACCTCCTCACCGGAGGCCCAGATCGACGGGAACCAGGTGAACACCAGGCAGCCACCGCAGTTGCCCCCGTAGTAGGTGCCCGAGACACCGTCCTTGTCCAAGGCGGAGATCGCCTCGGCCTGCTCGCGGAGTTCCGCGATCGTCGTCGGGCCCTGCTCGGGGTCGAGTCCGGCCTCGCGGTACAGGTCCTTGTTCCACACCATCACCGAGATGTCGGTGACGAACGGGACGGTGTGCTTGTTGCCGTCGATGTCGGTGCCGGCGTCGACGTGCCCGCGTGAGATGTCGTCGGCGAAGTCCAGGCCGTCGATCTGCGCGGTGAGGTCCGTGAACAAGCCGTTGGACACCCAGTAGGGCAGGCGCACGACGTCACCGGCCAGGAGGTCGGGGAGCTCGCCGTTGGTGGCGGCCGCCCCGACCTTGCCCTCCATGTCGTCGTTGGGCACGATCTCCAGGTCGACCTGGTTCTCGTGGGACGCGTTGTAGGCGTCCGTGAGGGTACGGGCCTGGCGCTCCAGCGGCGCGCGGGTCCACATCGTCAGGGTCGTCCCGTCATCGGTCCCGGTCGCGGACATCTCAGTGGACCGGTCCGCGGTCCCACTGCCGGAGCAGGCCGCGAGACCTGTCATGGTCAGGCCGGCCGCCGCCACGGCGGCGGCACCTCGCATCAGTCGAAGATTCCGGTACGTCATCGTGCTCTCCTCGTGGTTCGTCATCGAACCTGTCACGTTCGTGAGGTCTAGGCCGAAAGCCTTTTCGGTATCGTAGAAGCTTTCGCTCGATGGCGTCAACCTTCGATCCACGATCGCCGAGAGGTATAGTTCTGGTCACGGCCAACGAAGATGTCGTCGCCGGAGGCACGACCAAGGAGACAGGATGCCCAGAAAACCTGAGCAGAAGCGCAAACAAGCCACCCTTGCCGACGTTGCGCAGATGGCCGGTGTCTCGATCGCGACCGCTTCGAAAGCCTTGAACGGGCGCAGTCAGGTGAAGGCCGAAACTCGCGCACGGGTTTTCGAGGCTGCTGAGAAGCTGAAGTTCTCCCCCAACGCCATGGCCCAGAACCTGCTCACCGGCCGGTCGGGCACGATCGGTCTCGTCACCCACGACCTCGACGGCCGGTTCTCGATCCCGACGCTGATGGGCGCCGAGGACGCGGCGGGGCACGGGCGCACGTCGGTCCTGCTGTGCGACGCGCGCGGGGACGCACTTCGTGAGCGGTACCACCTCCAGGCGCTGCTGGGCCGTCGCGTCGACGGACTGATCGTCGTCGGGGCACGTCCGGACCCCCGGTCGTCCCTCGGGACGCTGCCAGTTCCCGTCGTGTACGCCTACGCCCCGTCCACCGACCCGCGTGACACATCGATCGTCACGGACAACGTCGCGGGCGGCCGGCTGGTCGCCGAACACATGCTCGCCTGCGGGCGCAGGCGCATCGCGCTGGTGACCGGCGACCCGGAGTACGGCGCGGCCCATGACCGGGTCGCCGGGGCCCGGGAGGTCCTCGACCGCGACGGCGCCGAGGTGGTCCCCTCTGAGCCGCTCTACGGCACCTGGAGCGAGGAGTGGGGCCGTACGGCGGCCGGCCTCGTCATCAACCAGCATCCCGACGTCGACGGGATCATCTGCGGCAGCGACCAGATCGCCCGTGGCGTGCTCGACACGCTGCGCGAGTCCGGCCGCAAGGTGCCGGACGACGTCGCCGTCACCGGTCACGACAACTGGGAGATCCTGGCGGTGAACGCGCGCCCCCAGCTCACGAGCGTCGACATGCGGCTGGAGGAACTGGGCAGGCAGGCCGCGGAACTGCTGTTCGCCGCGATCGACGGCAGAACTACCAAGGGCGGCCACGTGGTCACGCCGCGGCTGGTCCCCCGCGCCTCGACGGGACCTCGCGTCAGCGGCTGACGGCAGGGCCCCTGGGCTACCGTCGAATCATGCCGATCCCGGACCACAAGCCGTCCCCGGAGCAGCTCATCCGCAACTGGCAGGAGCTGCTCCAGGAACTTCGCGTGATGCAGACCGGCGTCCAGATCCTCACCGGGTTCCTGCTCACCGTGCCCTTCTCGGCACGGTTCGAGACGCTGGAGACCCACCAGCGAGCCCTGTACCTGGGGGTGCTGGTCGGCGCGGTGCTGACCACCTGCGTCATCGTCGCCCCCGTGGCCTTCCACCGGGTGCTGTTCCGGCGGCGTAAGCGGGCGTGGCTGGTACGGATGGCCGACCTGTGCGCACGCCTGGGCCTCGCGCTGCTGGGGATCGTGTCGGCGGCCGTGATGCTGCTGGTGTTCGACGTCGTGGTGGGGCCGGTCGCGGCCTGGACGGCCGCCGGCGGTGTCGGTCTGGTGTTCGTGGTGCTCTGGTTCGTGGTGCCCCACCTCGCCCGCCGGGAGTAGGCGCAAGCAGCGAGCACGCGGCGACGCCCGGTCGATGGACCGGGCGTCGCCGCATGTCGTGTTCTCGATGTCGCGCGCGAGGTCAGGCCGCCGTGGTGACCTCGATGCGCTGGGGCGTCGTGCCGGCGAAGACGCCGGTGACCGTCACGGTCAGGACGCCCGCGTCGTAGGACGCGCGGACGGCGTCGCCGTCCACGGCCTTCGGCAGGGCGACGACCCGGCGGAAGTCGCCGAAGCGGACCTCCGAGATCCGGCGCCCTTCGGCGTCCTCGCCGCGCTGGTCCTTGCGCTCGCCGCGGACGACGAGCCTGCGGCCCTCGATCTCGACCGTGACGTCCTCGGCCGGGTCGATCCCCGGCAGGTCCAGGCGCGCGACGAGGTCCTCGCCGTCGCGGTAGACGTCCGCGGCAGGGCGCGCACGGTCGGCGTTCGTGCGGATCGGGGCCCGCAGATCACGGATCCAGGCCTCGGTGAACGGGGAGCGGGTCAGGGTGGTGGTCATGTTCGTCCTCCTCGAAGCGGATATACGCCCGGTACAACTTGAGTCGACCCCGCTCAATTTCCGGGTTCGCCGACGGCGGACGGTGACCTTTCCGGCGTGACACCCCGCACTGGCGACCGGTGGCCGTGCGCGTGACGATGGAGAGGCCCCGGGGCCGCCTTCGGCCCGCCGAGCCGGCCGAGAAAGAGGTCCCGTGATGTCCCCGAAGCTGCCGCGTTACACCGTCCCGTCCCTGACGCCGGAAGAGGGCGCCGAGGTCGCCGAGATCCTGCAGGACCGCCTGCACTGCCTCAACGACCTGCACCTGACCCTGAAGCACGTGCACTGGAACGTGGTGGGATCCCACTTCATCGGCGTCCACGAGATGCTCGACCCCCAGGTCGACGCGGTACGCGAGATGGCCGACCAGACCGCCGAACGCATCGCGACCCTCGGGGTCGCCCCCATCGGTACTCCAGGAGCGCTGGCGGCGGCCCGCGGGTGGGAGGACTACAAGCTCGGGCGCGCTCCGGCGATCGAGCACCTGACCGCACTCGACCACGTCTACGACGGGGTCATCTCCTCCCACCGCAAGGCGGCCGACGCGACGGCAGGCCTCGACGACGTCACCAACGACCTGCTCATCGGGCACCTGCACGACCTCGAGCAGTTCCACTGGTTCATCCGCGCTCATCTGGAGTCCGCCTCGGGCGCGATCCCCGAGACGTGATCGTCGGTGGCCCACGGCGCGCCGGTCGCGCCGCGGCGAGCAGGAGTCCCGTTCCACTGGCCCATCGGGAGGATCCGTCATGAGCGCCGACGCCGCGCATCAGTCCCCGACACCGGGTGAGCGCAAGGCCCGTGAGGTCGCCGAGGAGGCCCGCGAGCGCGAGTGGGCACGACCGAGCTTCGCCAAGGGCCTCTACCTCGGCTCCTTCGATCTGGACCTGATCCATCCGTATCCCGTGCCGGACCCGGACGAGGCGAAGCGCGGCGCGGCGTTCCTCGAGGCGCTGACCGAGGTGTGCGGGACGATCGACGGCTCCCGGATCGAGCGTGAGGACCACATCCCCGACGACGCGGTGGCGGCCCTGCGCGGGATCGGCGCCTTCGGCATGAAGATCCCGCGCGAGTACGGCGGCCTCGGGCTCTCGCTCGTCGACTACGGACGGGCACTGATGCTGATCGGCTCGGTCCACCCGAGCCTGGGGGCGCTGCTCTCGGCCCACCAGTCGATCGGCGTGCCAGAGCCCGTGAAGATGTTCGGCACTCCCGAGCAGAAGCAGCACTACCTGCCCCGGTGCGCCGAGGGCGCCATCTCCGCGTTCCTGCTCACCGAGCCCGACGTCGGCTCCGACCCGGCCCGGATGGGCTCGACCGCGACCCCGACCGAGGACGGCTCCGCCTACCTCCTGGACGGCACCAAGCTCTGGACCACGAACGGGCCGATCGCCGAGCTCCTGGTCGTGATGGCGGCCGTTCCGCCGCACGACGGCGGCCGCGGGGGCATCACCGCGTTCGTGGTGGAGGCCGACACCCCGGGGATCAGGGTCGAGCACCGCAACCACTTCATGGGGCTGCACGGGATGGAGAACGGGGTCACGCGCTTCCAGCAGGTGCGGGTGCCGGCCGCGAACCGGCTCGGCCGTGAGGGGCAGGGCCTGAAGATCGCACTCACCACGCTGAACACCGGACGGCTCTCCATCCCCGCGACCTGCGCCGGATCGGGCAAGTGGGCACTGGGCATCGCCCGTCAGTGGTCGGCGAACCGCGTCCAGTGGGGCCGGCCGATCGGGGAGCACGAGGCGGTCGGCACGAAGCTCGCGTTCATCGCGGCGACGACGTTCGCCCTCGAGTCGGTGTTCGAGCTGTCCGCGGCGCTCGCCGATGCCGGGCAGAAGGACGTGCGGATCGAGGCTGCGCTGGCCAAGCTGTGGTCGAGCGAGATGGGGTACCGGGTCGCCGACGAGCTGGTCCAGATCCGCGGGGGCCGGGGGTTCGAGACGGCCGACTCCCTCGCCGCCCGCGGCGAACGGGCCGTGCCCGCCGAACAGCTGCTGCGGGACATGCGGATCAACCGGATCTTCGAGGGCTCCTCGGAGATCATGCGGCTGCTCATCGCGCGTGAGGCGGTGGACGTCCACCTGGATGCCGCCGGCGAGCTCGCCTCGCGCGATGCCGACCTGCTGGCCAGGGCCCACGCGGCGGTCGGGGCGAGCAGGTTCTACGCCCGGTGGCTGCCGACCCTGGTGACCGGCGACGGGGCGCGGCCGCGCGCGTACCGCGAGTTCGGGCGGCTGGCCCGGCACCTGCGCTTCGTGGAGCGCTCCTCCCGGTCCCTGGCCCGGCGGACCTTCTACGCGATGGCTCGCTGGCAGGCGCGCCTCGAGCACAAGCAGGCGCTGCTGGGACGCATCGTCGACATCGGCGCCGAGCTGTTCGCGATGTCCGCGGTGTGCACGCGTGCGGAGGCGATGCGGAGCAAGGACCCGGCCACGGGCGCCGGCGCGGTGCGGCTCGCCGACGCCTTCTGCGAGCAGGCTCGCCTGCGGGTGGCCGAGCGCTTCCGCGGGCTGACGTCCTCCACGGACCGGACCGACACCCGCCTGGCCCGGGCCGTGATGGACGGCCGGGTCCGCTGGCTCGAGGACGGCGTCATCGACAGGTCGGAGGGCACGGGGCCCTGGATCGCCTCCGGCCGGTAGCTTCAGGACGTGGACCTCGCCGTCGATCTCCGTGACCGGACCGGGCGCACCGACGCCATCTACCGGGCTCTGCGTGCCGCCCTCACCGCCGGCCGCGTGCCGGCCGGTGAACGGCTGCCCTCCACCCGCGACCTGGCGCGGGACCTCGGCGTCTCACGCGCCAGCGTCGCCACCGCGTACGAACGGCTCGTCGCCGAGGGCTTCCTCGAGACCCGGACCGGGTCCGGAACCTTCGCCACCGAGGCGGCCCGCGACGCACCGCCCCGGCGGCGCGGCCCGGGTGCCCTGCGCCCGCGGGAGGGCTGGCGCTGGACCCCGCACGCCACGAGCGGTGACCAGCCCGCCGCGGCGCACGACTTCCGGGTCGGTATCCCCGACGCCGGGCTCTTCCCCTTCGACACCTGGCGCCGTCTCCTGGCCGCCGAGTCGCGCGCGGGTGGTCCCGGGTCGGGCACCTACGCCGGGCCGGCGGGACTGCCGCGGTTCCGCGAGGCGGTCGCACGGTACGTGACCGGCTCCCGCGGAGTCCGCGCCGAGCCCGACGACGTCATCGCCACCACCGGCACCCAGCAGGCGATCGACCTGGTGGCCCGCGTGCTGCTGGAGCCGGGCGATGTCGTCGCCGTGGAGGACCCGGGATATCCCGAGGCGCGGGACCTCTTCGCGCTGCACGGCGCGCACGTGGTGCCCGTGCCGGTCGACGGCGAGGGCCTGGTCGTGTCCGAGCTCCCCGCCCGGGCCCGCCTCGTCTACACCACCCCCTCGCACCAGTTCCCCGTCGGGATGCCGCTGTCCCTCCCCCGGCGCCGCGCCCTCCTCGCGCACGCCGCACGAGCAGGCACGGCGATCATCGAGGACGACTACGACAGCGAGTTCCGCCGCGTCCGCCGCCCGATGGAGTCCCTGCAGGCGCTGGACCGGGACGGCCGCGTGATCTACGTGGGCACGTTCTCGAAGTCCCTGCTGCCGGGCCTGCGCGCCGGGTACCTGGTGGCGCCGTCGTCCATCCGCGACGCGCTGCTGGCCGCGCGGCAGCTCACCGACGGCCACGGCGCCGTGCACGTGCAGGCGGCGCTCGCGCGGTTCATCGACGACGGGCTGCTCGCCCGGCACGTCCGCAAGGCGTCCGCGCACTACACCGAGCGGCACGAGATCCTGATGGACGCGCTCACCGAGCTCCCCCTCGATGTGGTCCCGTCGGCGGCCGGCCTGCACGTGGCGGCCTACCTGCGCACCGAAGCCCTGGTCGGCTCGGCGAACCTGGTGGCTCGTGCACGACGGCGGTCGGTGGCGCTGGAGTCCCTCGGCGCCTTCGCGGTGGGCCCGCACCGCGACGGGATCGCACTCGGATTCGGCGGTGCGGTCACGAGCTCGATCCGGCCAGGGGTCCGGGAGCTGGGCAAGCTGCTGCGTTCGTGACGGGAGCCGACGCGGAGGCGGCCGTCCCTCCGGTCACCGGCGCCGGGAGGTGCGGCGTCGTCCGTGCCCGGCGCCCGCGCCGGCTCGTCCAGGCGAGACCCCCCAGGGCGACGAGCACCGGGCCGGCCATGTGCGGACCGGTCATCACGAGCAGCCCGAGGGCCGCGAGGAGCGACACCGCCCCGCACCACCAGCCCACGCCCCACCGGGGCAGGAGCCGCAGCGCCGCGGCCGCACCCACCACGTAGAGCAGCGAGAACGTGGCCGTGGCGATCGGGACGATCGTGTCGGTGGACAGGCGCAGGACGGCGAGCGCCGCCGTCGCTCCCAGTGCGATCGCGGTGATGAGGGCCAGGGAGCGACGGGGTGTCCGGCCCGGCTCGGACGCGAGCCAGGCCGGCAGGCCTCCGTCCCGGGCGAGGGCGGCGCCCATCCGGCTGCCGCCCGCGAAGTAGACGTTGATGGCCCCGACGGTCAGGAGCACTGCCACCACCGTGGTGACCGGCCGTGCCGACTCCCCGAACCCGAGCACGAGCAGGTCCGACAGGGGCGCGGGCCCCGGGGCGGGGCCGAGCACCGCCACCGTGGCGAACGCGACGCCCAGGTACAGCACACCGACCGTGGCCACCGCGATCGCCGTGGCGCGCGGGATGTCGCGGGCGGGGCGACGGTACTCGGCGGACAGCGAGCCCAGGATCTCCCACCCGGCGAACGCCCAGACCAGCAGGGCCGCGGCCGGCCCGACGGCGGCCCAGCCGTGGGGCGCGAACGGCGTGAGGTTGCCGGGATCCGTGTGCGGCAGCGCGACGACGACCGCCACGGCGAGCAGGAGGGCCACGGCGCCGGCGATCGCGAGCTGCGCCGTCCCGGACACCCGCAGGCCGAACCAGTTCATCGCGGCGCACAGCGCGATGATGGCGACCGTGGTGACCAGCGCGGTCGACGTGCCGCCACCGGTCGCGTCGGCCACGTAGGCGCCGGCGAAGCCCGCGGCGGCCGGGGCGCCCACGCCGATGGTCGCGTAGAACGCCCAGCCCACCATGGTGGAGGCCCGCTCCCCGAACGCGAGACGCGCGTAGGTGGCCACACCGCCGCCGTCGGGGTGGCGGGCGCCGAGCGCGGCGAACGTCGTGGCGAGCGGGATCGACAGCAGGACGAGCGCCGCCCAGGCGACGAGCGACGCCGGGCCTGCGACGCCCGCCGCGAGCGCGGGGAGCGAGATGACGCCGGTGCCGAGCATGGCACCGATGGTGAGCGCCGCGCCCTGGGGCACGCTGAGACGTGTCTGCATGGGTGCGACGGTAGGCGGACGGTGGACTGGTGAACGGGCCGATCGGTCCCTGGCCGTTCGGGCCAATCGTGCCGACCGTTCGACGGACCCACCGGCCGCTGTCCGCGGCGCACCGACGGTTCACGGCGTCGGGCCGTGCAACCCTCTCGTGAAGCGTTGTTCGAGGGTGCCGATGCCGTCGATGGTGGAGGTCAGGACGTCGCCGGGCCTGAGGTAGCGGGGAGGCTTGCGCCCCATGCCGACCCCGGCGGGAGTGCCGGTCAGGATGACGTCACCGGGCAGCAGGGTGACCACCTCGGAGAGCCGGGCCACGAGCCGGCGGACCGGGTGGATCAGGTCGGCGGTGTTCCCGTCCTGCACGGTCTCGCCGTTGAGCTCAGCCGTCAGGGAGAGCATATCGGGCAGTTCGTCGGGTGTGACCAGCCATGGCCCCAACGGGGTGAACCCGGCATAGGACTTCGACAGTCCCCACTGGGGCGCCGGTCCGGAGAACTGCAGGCGACGTTCGGACAGGTCCTGGGCGACGGTATACCCGGCGACGTGCCCGATGGCGCGCTCCTCGGCGACAGCCGAAGCGGCGGCGCCGATCACGACGGCCAGCTCGATCTCCCAGTCCACGTCACCCTCGGGCAGCCGGACGTCGGTGCGGGGTCCGGAGATCGAGGAGACGAACTTGCCGAAGACCGGCGGCAGCCCCTCGGGTTCGGCGAACCCGGCCTCCGCGGCATGGTCGCGGTAGTTCAGGCCGACCGCGATGAGCTGTGCCGGGGCCGGCACGGGCGAGCCGAGGTCAGCAGGGTCGTAGGGGCGGCCCGGCGGGAGTTCGGCGCTGTCCGCCCAGGTGCGGAAGGCCGCCCACTGCGAGTAGATCTGCTGCGGATCGGGGTCGAACCTGCCGCCACCGGCGTCGGCGACGTCGATCGCGCCGGCCTCGGTGAGCAGGTGCAGACGTCCGGCAAGGTTGGCGATGCGCATCAGGCCTCTTCGTTGGTATCGATGGTCAGTCCGGCGGCGGTCAGGGTCAGGTGCTGCACGAGCACGGCGGCTGCGGCGTCGGCGTCGCGTGCCAGCGCCGCCTCCTCCAGTCGCCGGTGTTCGTCGACGAAGTCGCGTGCCGGGGTGCGATGAACCGACCAGCGGCGCGCCAGCTCGCTCGCCGTCCACAGCCGGTCGAAGGAATCCAGCAGGATCGGGTTGCCGCAGCCGTCGAGCAGAGTGCGGTGGAAGACGCGGTGCGCCTCCGACCATTCGTCGCTGAAGAACTGTCCCGATTCCGGCGTGTACACCGCCGTGCGCGTGAGCCGGTGGTGGGTGGCGCGGACCCGCGACTCCCAGTCCAGATCGCCACGCCGGACCGACAGACGCAGCACGTTCGGCTCGATGATGCGTCGCGCCTCGGCGATCTCCTGCCAGCGCATGTCCGAGAAGCCCGGCACGGCGAACCCGCGGTTCGGGTGCCGGTCGGCGAGGCCCTCGCCGACGGCGCGCAGCAGCGCCTCCCGGACGACGGCGAGGCTGACCCCGTGCTGCTCGGCGAGTTCCTGCGGCTTGAGCGCCTGACCCGGGCCGAAGTCGCCGCGCAGGATCGCCTCGCGGATCAGGGTGTAGACGCGCTCGGCACGTGTCTGCTTGGGGATCGCAGGTTCCGTACGGCTCATGCGCTCGATCATAGACTATGGTTGCGATAATCGATTATCTGATCTACTGTCGATCTCAATACGGATAGTCGCCGGAGCCGGAAGAGCTCCGCCGAACGAAAGGACTCACCACATGAGCGGGAACGATCCGTTTGCGCGCCTCCCCGAGGCGGCCGCATTCACCGTGACCAGCACCACCGTCACCGACGGCGACGCGTGGCCCGAGGCGCAGTACTCCGGAGCCTTCGGCGTCCCCGCCGGCAAGGACATCTCCCCTCAGCTGTCGTGGAGCGGCGCACCGGAGGGCACCAAGAGCTACGTGGTCACCGTCTTCGACCCCGACGCGCCGACCGGGTCGGGCTTCTGGCACTGGGCCGTGGCCGACATCCCGGCCTCCGCCACCGAGCTCCCCGAGGGCGTCGGCGACGACACCGGCTCCGGGCTGCCCGACGGCGCGTTCCAGCTGCCGGGCGACGCGCGCGCCGCCCGCTTCATCGGCGCCGCCCCGCCCGCCGGGCACGGCGAGCACCGCTACTTCATCGTGGTGCACGCCCTGGACGTCGAGTCCATCGGTGTCCCCGCCGAGGCGACCCCGGCGTTCCTGGGGTTCAACATGGCCGGCCACACCCTCGGCCGTGCCGTTCTGAGGGTCACCGGCGAGGTCCCCGCCTGACGGCCAGGCCGGGTTGGCCGCACTTCTCGCCGAGCGGGCGGCGAGCACGCCGCCACCCGCCTCACGCCCTGCCCCTGGCGGGTCCTAGCGAAGATGCCGGGCGAAGAACCTGGCCGCTTCCTCCCCCGCGAACTGCGGGACGCCCGTGTGTCCGCCCAGGTTGGCGTGCAGGGTCTTCTCCGTGCTGCCGAGGGCGTCGAACAGGTCCAGGGCCTGCCGGCGGGGGTTCCACTCGTCGTCCCACTGCAGGAGGACGTGGGCGGGAACGGTGACCAGGCGGGCGTCGTCGAACGTGGCGCGGGGTATGAAGCTCCCGGCGTAGAGGCCGGCGGCCGCGATGCGCGGCTCGACCGCCGCCAGCCGGACGCCGACGGCGATCACTCCGCCCGAGTACCCGACCCGGCCGCCGGTCTCCGGCAGCGCGAGAAGAGCGTCCAGGGCCGCCTGCCATTCCGGGACCGCCTGCTCGACAAGGGGAAGGATCAGCCGGTCGACGATCTCGTCGCCGACCGGTTCGCCCGCCTCCACCGCCCGGCGCAGGTCGGCGCGGGCTTGCTCGGCTTCCGGTGAACGGGGCCGGTCGCCACGCCCGGGGAGCTCGATCGTGGCCGCGGCGAAGCCGTTCGTCACGGCCTGCCGGGCGCGGCCCGCCAGGCGGGGGTACATCGTCCGCAGGCCGCCGGGATGGCCCACCAGCATCAGCGGCACCGGCTCGGACGCGGATCCGGATGTCCACAGGATGCCGGGGATCTCGCCCAGGGTGAACTCGCGCTCGAGGATGCCGTCATCGAGGCGTCGTTCGGAGGTGAATCGCATGGTCGTGCCTTTCGGGAGTGCTCGTGTGCGGCGCTCCCGGACGACCTACCGCCCGACCGTGGCCCTGGAGGGGAGCACCCATGTCGATACTGCGTTCACGGGTACCACCTCCTCGTTCTCTCGCACGGCCTCCCGGAAGGTAGCAGCGGGCGCGTTGCAGGAGCAACGGGTTTTCACACGCGGCCGCGAGAAGACGCACCCGTTGCCAGGAAGATAGATAGCGCGTTATGTTTCGGGAATGCGAGACCGAACCACCGACACGCCCTCGACTCTTGAGCGCCTCGACCTGCTTGCCCTGGGAACCCGTCTGAAACGGCTCGGCGAGAGACTGCAGGCTGACACCACGGAGTTCCTGCGCGCCAGCGGGGTCCACATCGCCGCCGGATCGCTCCCGGTGATGGTCTCGATCTCGGAGAGGCCCGGTGCGACCGTGAGCGACATCGTGGATGATCTCGGCATCGCGCAGCCGGGGGTCACCCGCACGCTCGGGACGCTCGCCGATGCCGGGCTCGTGGCGTTCACTCGCGACCCCGCCGATGCGCGGCGACGCACCATCGCGCTGACCGACGCCGGAGAGCAGCTGCTGACACGTGCGCAGCACGTCGCGTGGCAGCCCGTCGCCGAGGCGCTTCGCCGCATGGTCGGCACCGAGGACCGCGCGCTGGTGACCCACCTCGCACATCTCGAAGCCGCGCTCGACGAGCGGTCGCTTCATGTACGGGCCGTGGAGGCACGCCGCCAGGAGGCACCGCGATGACCACCGATCTGGATCGCGCGCCATGGGCGTCGATGACGTCCACGCTCGCCTCTCGTGCGGACGTGCGCGCCGCCGCCGCCCGGATGCACGCCGATTTCGGCCCCTTCATCTGCGCACGGGACGACTCCGACGAGGCGATCTCGGACCTGGAGACACTCGTCGCGGGCCACGGACCGGCCGTCTTCCTGCAGGCCGCCGAGGTGCGCGTCCCCACCGGCCTTCGCGCCACGCTGTGGGGAAAGGGCCGACAGATGCTCTGGGATCCGGCGGCCAGGCTCGTGAAGCCCCCCGCTCGGCCCGAGGTCGTGGACCTCGGAGACGCCGATGCCGGCGAGATGGTCGCGTTGGCAGCGCTGACCCGTCCCGGGCCGTACGCCGCCCGCACCCACCAACTCGGCAGACACCTCGGCATCCGCCGCGAGGGACGACTCGTCGCGATGACCGGTGAACGCCTGCGCACCGACGGCTGGGTCGAGGTCAGCGCCGTCTGCACGCACCCGGACTGGCTGGGACATGGGTTCGCGACGAGCCTCGTGTCTGCGGCAACCGAGCGCATCGCCGATGAGGGCCTGCTCCCGATACTGCATGTGTTCTCGACGAACGACCGCGCGATCGCCGTCTACGAGCGCCTGGGCTACCGCACACGAACGGAGGTCTCCGCCACCCGGGTCGAAGCACGGTGAGGGACGGCCGATGCTCGTGGGACCGGGGGCCGTAGATCATGTACTCGGTGCCGAAGTCCTCGTACTGGTGAGGCTCGGCCCAGCCGAGAGCGACCAACTGCTCCCCGCGTTCGTGGGGCAGCACCAGGTGCACGCTCGTATCGGTGAGGCCGTGCAGGTGGACGGGCTCCAGCCGTCGCCCGGGGGCAAGGTTCGTCTCCGCGGCACGCTCCTCCTCCAGCTCCGTGAGGAACACGGCCCGCGACGACGCCGGCGACACCTGACTGCGCCCCTCACGGACACCGTCGAGTGCGAACACCCGCGCCACCAGCTCTCCCCACACCGCCGGGGCCGACTTCTGGGTGACCTGGCGATGCGGACCCTGATCAGATGTCTGCGGGCGCTCGCCCGCGCGGTGTCTCGTGAGCACGCCGCGACCGTACAGCGACGGGAGGCGCGCACCGGGTCTTTTCGGCGGACCTCCGACGCGCCGTCACCACAGGTCAGATGACGGTGCAGCGCCGTCGACCGCGCCATTCGTGGATCTACCGCCTCACCGGCGAGTGCTGGTCTCCTGTGCGGGCACGACGGCGGTGCGCTTGCTGCGGGTACGGGGTCGTCCGGCTCTCCCGCTGGAACCGGCGGTAGAAGTCCCCCAATCCTTCGTGGTCGCCCGCGAGCACCCAGTCGGTCGTCATGGTGTGCACGGCCAGTTCCCGCCAGGCACCGAACCCCGGACCGCCGATGGTGCCGACGCCGTAGTGGCAGAACATCGGCAGGTCGAACAGATTGGCCGTGGAGTGCAGGTTCTGCGGCCGCCGCTCCAGATCGGTCAAGCGCACCTGTTTGACGAAGACCGGCGTTCCTTCGACCTCCAGCAACACGGCCTGCCCACCGATCCCGGCACCTGCCGCCGCCGTTGACCCTCGACCTGGTCGACCCCGCAGGCTCACCGTCATGTCCACTCCCTTCCCCCGTTCCTGGCTGGCCTTCCTCGCCGCGAGCACACTCAGCCAGCTCGGCAACTCGGTCCTCTGGTTCGCCCTGGGCTGGGCCGCCGCCTCGCACGGCGGTCAGGTCGCGGCGCTCGTCCTGACGGCATCAGGCCTGCCACGGCTGCTGCTGGTGCTGGTCGGCGGCTCGGTGGCCGACCGCGTCGGCGCCAGGCGGCTGCTCATGTGCTCCGAGTCCGTCATGGTCGTCGCCTGCCTCGTCCTCGCTGCCGCCCTGCGCGCCGTCGGCCCGGCCACCTGGCTGCTGGCCGCTGCCGGCCTGGCGTCCGGCGTCGTCTCGGCCTTCTCCCTGCCCGCCCTCGGGTCGATGCCGCGCCGCCTGGTGGACGACGCCGGACTGCCTCGCGCGATGGCCCTGCGCCAGGGGCTCGGCCAAGCGGTCCTCCTTGCCGGCGCACCGCTCGGCGGAACCCTCGTGGGCTCCGTTGGCCTGCCGACGATCGCCCTCGCCGACGCCGTCTGCGGTGCCGCGGTGATCGGCGTGCTGGCGGTGATCCGGCTCCGGCGTGACGTGGGCCCGCCCGCCGAGGCGCTGTGGCGGTCCCTGTCGGACGGTGGTCGCGTCGTGGCCCGCACCCGCGGCCTGCCGGGAGCTCTCGGCCTGACCGGCACCGTGGCCGCCGTCGTCCTGCCGGTGTCGTCGCTGCTGATCCCTCTGCTCGGGCGGGATTCCGGCTGGGGTGCCGGTACGACGGGGATGGTGGTCGGCGCCCAGGCGGCAGGGTCGATCGTCGCCGCGCTCGTCGTGGCGCGGACCGGAACGTCGCTGTGGACCGGGAAGGCCGTGGGGCTGGGCCTGGCTGCCGCAACGGTCGGAATGGGGTGTATCGGTGCCGGAGCGGGGGTCCCACCCCTCGTGGCCGGCGCAGCGATGCTTCTCGGAGCCGGGACGGGGGTTGCCGTCGCTCATCTGGCGCCGTTCGTCCTGGGCAGCGCGCCGCGAACGCATCTGGCCCGGGTGCAGGCGTGGGTCGCGGTGGCGCAGCTGGGGCCGGTGGTGATCTCCAACAACTTGCTCGGTGCCGTGGCCGAGTGGACCTCCTCCGGCATCGCTCTGGGATGGTGCGCCGTCGTGCTCGGAGCGTGTGCTGTGGCGGCGGTGCGGCTTCGAGCCGCTCCGCAGGTACCGGAGCCGGCGCCCGCGGCACGTATTCCGGCAGAACCATGAGGGATCGGGACAGGCGTGGGCATGGACCCTCGACCGGGTCGAGGGTCCATGCTTGTCCCCGTGCCCCACGACAAGACGCTGACCGTCGGCGAGTTCTCCCGCGTCTCCGGCCTCCCGGTCAGCGCCCTGCGCTACTACGACGCTGCCGGTGTGCTCCCTCCCGCGCAGGTGGACCCGGTCTCCGGCTACCGCCGGTACACGCCGGACCAGCTGGAACACGCCCTGCTGGTCGCCGCGCTACGCCGCGCCAGGATGCCACTGGCAGACATCACGCACGCACTGGCGGCCGACCCCGTCACCGCGCGCCGGATCGTCGACGCCCATCAGCGACACCTCGACGCCGAGTTCGCCGCGGCGACCGCGCACCTCGACGGGGCGCGCCGGCACCTGTCGGCGACCACCAGCCTCACCGTGGACGCCGGCGCCCTGCGCGTGGCGCTCCGTGCGGTGCGCCACGCCGTCGGCGAGCATCCTGCCTGGCAGTCGCTGCACGGGGTGCTGTTCGACGTCGTAGGCACCGCCCTCCGGCTCGTCGCCACCGACCGACATCGACTGGCCCTCAGCACGGTCTCGGAGGTGGAGACGGCCGGTCCGCCGGTGAGAGTCGTCGTTCCGTCCGCGGTGGTGGACGGCTTCCTGGGAGGGGACGCACCGGGGCAGGTCAGCGTGACTCTCTCGGCACAGCACGTCACGCTCGGCGATGACGAGGGCACGCCGGTGGAGGCGGTCTACCCCGACTACGAGTCGCTGATCACCCGGCACTGGCGGCAACCGGTGAACGCACGCACGGACAGCCGGTCCCGCGCCGGGGAACCGGTGGTCGTCAACGCACCCGACCTGCTGGCGCGCGTCGCGCCCGAGAAGCACTCACCGATGTCACCCCGCGAGCTCGTCCACCTGCGGCTGGACTCGGGCGCTCTCCGGATCGGCGACGCGGAGCGCGGCATCGCCTTCGACCGCAGCTACGTGGCCGACGCCGTACGCTCCTTCGGCGCCACCGACGTCCGGCTGGCGCTCGGCAGGCGCGACACTCTTGGGCTTGCCACCGTGCACACCCAGAGCACCCTCGCGCTCCTCATGCCGGTGCGGGTCGGCGCCGCGTGAACGTCGGGTCCGGGCGTCGAACCAGCACCGGACCGTCGGTTCCGATGCACCGCGAGCGCCTCATGGTTCACCGGGACATGGCCGCGGGCGACACGACTCCACCAGGACGGGCTGGAGCCGCATCAGTTGCCCTCGCCCTGTGGAGCCTCGGATCGCGGAGGCTCGGACCTCGGTGAGCACGGCGTCTGAAATCCGCCAGCATGTTCGCCCTCGACCAGGTGAGAATCCGTTCGTGAGCGCTGAACCGCAGGGAATCCGCATCCGACACCGCGGGCACGAGCCGCAGGTCCATCCCACCGCCTACGTCGCGCCGACAGCCACGCTGGTCGGTGATGTCCGTGTGGGGCCGAGGGCGCGAGTGATGTACGGCGCGGTGCTCGATGCCGAAGGGGCTCGGATCGAGGTCGGCGAGGCTGCGGTGATCTGCGAGAACGCGGTGCTGCGCGCATCCACGGTCGCGGGTGATCAGCCGGTGGTTGTCCACGACCACGTCTTCGTGGGACCGCACGCCACGCTGCTGGGCTGCGAGGTCGGCAGGTGCGTCTACGTGGCGACCTCGGCAACCGTCCTGCAGCAGGCACGGTTGGGCGCCGGCTCGGTGGTCGCCGTCGGCGCACTCGTCCATGCACGCACCGTTCTGCCCGACGAGCATTTCGTGCCGCCGCACACCGTGGCGCTGGACGAGCCGGTTCGGCTGCTGGCCCCCGGCGATCCGGGCCTGGCCGGGGCCATCGGGCGGGTGGGTTTCGCGCAGACGGCGTTCGGCATCGACACGGAGTGGACCGACCGGATCAGCCGCTACGAACAGATCACGGAGGTGCGCGTCGCCGAGTTCGGCGCACACGCCGACGACGACGCACTCGGCTGACGCCGCACGCGGATGGACTGGCGCGCGGAGCACGGCGGACGTGGCTCCGGGCACCGACCCCCGAGGATCAGAAGGGTGGCGGGCCCATACCTGCTGGGGGTGTGTCGGTCTTGTCGGTGCTTGGTGTCTCGGTGAGTGTCATGCCCCGGGTGAGTGCGTAGCGCACTGTGGGGTCGATGATGGTGGGATCGACGACCGTACGGGTGCCGGTAGGTGCGGTCCAGTGGGTGGCCCCGGTAACTGGGTCACGCGTGACGCGCCAGCCCGCGTGCGTCTTGAGATTGTGATGCCTCCGGCACAGCGGATGGAGGTTCATGGCACGGGTCTGGCCGGGCTCGCCCGGGGAGTGGTCGTGGTCGAACGGTTCGATGTGGTCCAGATCGGTTGATGCTCTGCCGCCGCTGCGGGCAGGTCGGTCACATCCGGGGAACATGCAGGTCAGGTCCCGAGCAGTGACGGCGGCACGCAGACTGGCACCCGGGGCGTAGGTCTGCGTGGAGTAATCGCGCAGGATGCCGGATTCCGGGTCGGTGAGCAGCCGCCGCCAGGTGCCGTCGGCGGCGATGCGTGCGGCATCCGAGGCAGGGATCGGGCCGAGGCCTTCCAGAACGCCGGGGGTCATGTCGACCGGGTTCAGCAGCATGGTGGCAGGCACGGTCACGTTGATGGTCGCGGGCACCTCGATCACTCGTACCCGTGTGCCGGCGGCCGCAGCATCGGCAGGAGTCGCAGCGCCGGTAGGCGCGGGGCCGGTCAATCGGGCGCCGGAAAGGTCGTGCGGGACGGGGATCAGGTCGGTGTCCAGCACAGGCTCGACGAGCGGCGCCGGTTCGGGCAGGCTTGCGCTTGCGTTCGTTCCGTCGTCGACGACGACGCCAGTTCGGTCGATGGCGTCGGTGGCGCCGTCGGTGGCGCCGTTCTCGACCGTGTCCGGGCAAGGCAGCACGAGGTCACCCGTGACCAGCGCGGTCAGTGCCGCAGCTCGCAGGGCGCCCAGCGGCCGGGTCTCCCCGGGAACGTCCTTCAGGGCCGCGGCGGCCGCCTGGACGCCGTTGAACGTCCGGGCCGCGTCCACGACCGGAAGATCCGCCACGATCCGGCCACGGCCGGGCCCGGCCTGCTCAGCCCACACGTTGCACCGGTCCAGGATGTCGCGCCGCCGAGCCTTCCTGCCGTGCAGGGTTGCCGCGCGGGCGTTCATCTGCTCGCTGATCCACTTCCACGTGCGCGTGGGGGCGGCGGGGAGCAGGTCCTGGATCGCCTCGCCCCGCTCGACGGGTGTGAGCTCGGCTCCGGCACGCAGGAACGTGTCGGTCTTCTTCACATCCACCTGCCCGGCCGAGAGCGCCTCGGCCAGTAGCGGGTACAGCTCCAGCCCTTCGCCCCGCATCGCGATCTGCCACGCCTCCGAGGTGGTCACGCGTAGTTCGTCGGAAAACTCCCCGGTCACCGAGTCCCTGCCCAACGGACCCTCCGTCCGCGCCAACAACTCCGCCGCGACCCGCGCCTGCCCGGCTCGCGCCCACGAGATCAACCGCTCCCACCCCGCCGCGACCCGACGGAGCTCACCGTCGTCCAGGGCACCGAGACCGCCCGCCGCAGCCGGGGCCTCGCCGTCGATCGCGTCGTCAACCCCGGTCACGTCTCGCAGCGCTGCCGCCAACAGCACATCCGGACGCATCCGGGCAATGTCCCGCAGCAGGAACGTTGACCGGTCCACCACCTGGCCCGGCCGACGGTCCGGGCCCAGCGCGGCACTCGCTGCCACCTCAGGATCGTCGAACGGATTCGTCGCCAGGATCGCCGCGAGCTCCTCCTCGCTACGATCCGGCACCGGCATCGGGAACCCGAGTTCGTCCACCATCTCCACATCGTCGAACGGGTCCTCAGTGACCCCGACAGGAAACACGTCAAAGGCAGGGGCGCGCCCAGCACCGTCGTCGAACACGACACACCCCTCCTTCTCGAGCCGCGAAGCTTCGGCCAAGGCCTTTACCTCTATGTCACACGCACCTGCTTGCGTTGTGTTCGATCCTATGCCTGGCATTACCCCTTCGCGACCGGAGAGGAAGATCTGTGGATAAACGGCATCGCCAGCACAGATCTCGCCTCATATCGCGTTCGACGCCGACCGACGGCACCCACCGCAACCCTCAGACGGGCCTCACGGACCGGGGACCGCGCCTCACCCCGGCAGCTCGTCGAGGAAGGCCCCGGACCCGCGGACGTCCGCGCCGAGGTCGCGCACCCGCTCCGCCAGTTCGCGATCCGAGGTGACGACCCGCACCGCCGTCGGATCATCGGACGCCGTCACGAGCTCGACGATCCGGTCGTCCGCAGCGTTGCGCCCACCGGGCGCCCACACGACACGCACCCGTTCGACGACGCCGAGGTCGCGCGGGCTGCCGTCGAGCACGAGCACGACATCGTCGTCGACGCTCCGCGCCCAGTGGTCGACCTGCGCGGCGAGGCGCCGCATGGCACCGGTGCGGTCACGCCACCAGCCGTCCGGCCGGGTGCCGATGACGTTCATCCCGTCGATCAGGACCGTGACGGTCATGCACGCCGCACGTTGCGAGCCGCGGTGTGGCCACTGGTCCTGTCCGTGTTGTCGCGCACCCGGTGAGCCTACTCGTCAGGGATGGCCGGCGGCGCCGCCCACCCCGAGCAGCGGCGCGACTCCGGCTGCTGAACGGCTCCGTACAGATGTTGCCGGCCGCCGGACACAGTCACGACCGCCGGGAGATCTCCGCGATCGCCGCCACCGTGCTCCTGGCCGCGATGTCCGGCCGCTCGGCCGCACCGTCCCAGACCCGCCCGTGGCTGATCCAGGCGGTCCGGACGCCCGCGGCCTGCCCGACGGCGACGTCGGCGTGTGCCGCATCGCCGATCATCCACACCGCGTCCCGTGGTGCGTCCGTCTCCCCGAGTGCCTCCAGAGCCAGCGCGACCATTCTCGGGTCCGGCTTCTCGACACCGACCTCGCCGGAGACCACCACGGCGTCGACCCTCCGGTCGATCCCGGACAACGCGAGCTTGCCGCGCTGCTGGTGCGCCACCCCGTTCGTCACGACGGCCGTCTTCTCGCCACGCGCCCGCAGCGTGTCCAGCGTCCCGGCGACCCCCGGGTAGGCGGCGATGTTGGCGCGGATGCCCGCGCGGAAGGCTGCGATGGTCTCGGGCACGGACAGCTCCCATCCCAGCCGTTCCCGGACGACGGCGGCCAAGTCCTCCTTGCGCGAGAACCCGCCGTCGTCCGCGGCCACGATCGCCGCGAGGTCCGCGTCGTCACCACCGCGTGCGCCGACCTCGCCCGCAGCCCAGGCGCGGAAGGCCGCCTGCCGGTCGACGAGAGTGTTGTCCAGGTCGAAGAGCCAGATCACGTCGTCGACTGTAGACGAGCGGGGCACGGGCGCGTCCTGCTAGTTCACGCCGTCGCTCGGGATCCTGCCGGCGTCCGAACGATCCGAACCGGGCAGCGCCGGATCGACGACCAGCTCGGCGAGCTCGGTCGCGAGCCCGGCCGGGACGGGATCACCCGTGACGAGCAGCCGGAGGTAGACCGGTCCGAGCAGGAGATCGACGGCCAGGTCCACGTCGGCCGGGCGCAGGCGGTGCTCCGCCTGCGCCCGGCGGAGCACCTGGCGCAGCACCTCGCGCCGTTCCCGCTCCACCTCGTGCAGGGCCGCGGCGAGCTCGGGTGAGCGCGGCAGCTCACTGACCAGCCCGGCGATGACACGGCCGAGCTCGGTGCCGGTGAGCAGGGACACCGTGTTGGACAGCACGGTGACGAGGTCCGCGAGAGGATCCTCGGTGTGCGGCGCCTCCGGGTTGGCCTGCGCGAAGGCGTCGCGGACCGCAGCCGCGACCAGCTCGGTGCGCCCCGCCCATCGACGGTAGACCGTGGGCCGGGAGACACCGGCACGGGCAGCGACGGCGTCGACCGACACTCCTGCGGCTCCGCCTTCCGCCAGGAGTTCGACCGTGGCTCGCAGGATGCGCGCCGAGGCTTCTCCGCTGCGCGGGCGGCCCGGCGCGGGTGGCCGGCCCGGCGCGGGTGGCAGCTCATTCATGGGACGCCCCCGCGTGCACGCCGACGGCGGCGTCGTAGGCGACGAAGCCGTCCTCGATCCCCATGGCCACCTGCTTGACCTCGACGTACGGCACGGAGAACAGCTCGGTGTCCCGGACGGCCTCCCAGAACATGTAGTACGCCGAGAGGTCCTCGGTCTCCACGAACAGGATGTCGCTGTAGTCGGCGCAGAACGCCTCCGCGTCGAACCAGCGCAGCCGCAGCCCCTCCGCCCGTGCGGCCAGGGCCTGGACGTCTTCCCAGACCCGGGCACGCTCCCCGCGCTCCAGCCGGAGCCAGGCGGGCTGGAACTGCAGCATGTTCATCACGACATACATCAGGACTCTCCCTACTTGTCACGCTCACATCGACACCATTACATTACAGCACTGTCTTGTAATGCTAAGAATGGGAGGGCACCCGTGTCCAGAACCGGGCAGTCAGGGGTCAGTGTCGTCACCGGAGGCACCGCGGGCGTGGGCCTCGCCCTGGCGCGACAGCTCGCCGAGCGGGGCGAGCAGGTGGTCGTCTGCGGGCGCGACGCGGGCCGGCTGGCGGCCGCCGACGCCCTCACGGGCATCGAGGCCGTCCGCTGCGACCTGGCCGTGGAGAGCGACGTCACCGCACTGGCCGATCGGCTCCGCACCAAGGGCGGGATCCGCCTCCTGGTCAACAACGCGGCCGTGCAGTACGAGTACCAGGTGACCGAACGCTCGCCCGCCGAACTGCTGCGCGACACGACCACGGAGATCGGCGCCAATCTGACCGGACCGGTCACGCTCACCGCCCTGGCCCTGCCCCTCATGGCGCACGGGGGCACGATCGTCAACATCACCTCGGCCCTCGCCCTGACCCCCAAGCGGTCGGCCCCGGTCTACTGCGCCACCAAGGCCGCGCTGCGCAACTACACCACGGCGCTGCGCTACCAGCTCGCCGACGACGAGCGGCGCATCCAGGTGACCGAGGCCATGCTGCCTCTGGTCGACACGGCCATGACGGCCGGGCGGGGCAGCGGGAAGCTCAGCCCGGAACAGACGGCCACCGAGCTGCTGCGCGGACTCGACCGGAACCGTCCGGTCGTGCGCGTCGGCAAGATCCGCGTCCTGGCGGCCCTGCACCGGCTGTCCCCCGCCCTGGTGGCGCGCCTGCTGCGGGACGGCTGACGAATGCCGGAAATCCCTGGACGACGGACAGGCACTCTCCAGGTTGGAGTGCTAGAACGGATGGTGTAGCCGGACGGCGGTGAGGACCGCCGTCGAGCGCCGCGGCCCCGGAGCCGCCGGGGCCGCATCGACGTGGGAGGTGATGCGCGATGGCTACTTATTGGGACCCGTTCCAGGAGATGGACAGGCTGTTCGGCTCGTTCGCGAGCAACGCGCGGCAGGCCGGCGGGCTTCCTATGGACCTCTTCCGCACGGGCGACCACTACGTCCTGTCCATGGACCTGCCCGGTGTCGACCCGGGCACCATCGACGTCTCGGTCGAGGACCGGACACTCACGATCCGCGCCGAGCGCACGCAACGTTCCGGCGACGACGCGCAGTGGCTGGTCCGTGAACGGCCCACGGGCACGTTCGCCAGGCAGCTCACGGTGGGGCGCGGGCTCGCGCTGGACAGCATCTCCGCCTCGTACTCCGACGGCGTGCTGTCCCTGACCATCCCGGTCAGCGAGGAGGCCAAGCCGCGCAGGATCGAGGTGGCACACTCCGCCGACACCACCACGATCGACCAGGGTGCGGCCAAGGGCAGTCACACGATCGAGCCCTGACCGCCGCCGCCGACAGATGGGCGCACGACGTCGTGGGTGCGTGACCGCGTCGGTCGCGCACCCACGACGTCATCGCCGCCCTCCTACATGACCCATTTCTGAGCCAGCGAGGAGTTGCAGGTCCAGAGTTCCAGTTCCGTTCCCGGGTTGGATGAGCCACCCGGTACGTCGAGGCACTTGCCGCCGACACCCGTGATCGAACCGTCGGCGTTCAGCGTCCACTGCTGGTTCGCCGAGCCGCTGCACGTCCACAGGATCACCGGCGTCCCGTTGGCGGACGACCCGCCCGACGCGTCCAGGCACAGACCACCACCGGCGGTGATCGGACCACTGGCGCCGCCCAGCAGCCACCGCTGGTCCGGCCCGCGGTCGCAGTTCTCGATGCGCGCCGCGCCACCGCGGCCCGACGCCGTCATGCAGAGGTTCGACGCCGGGTTCACCAGGCCGGTCGACCAACGCTGGTTGTCGGTGCCGTGGCAGTCCCACAGCTGCAGCCGCGTGCCGTTCGCCGTCCCCTCGTCGCGGGCATCGAGGCACTTCCCGCCGATGCCGGTGAGGTAGCCGTCCGGGGTCAGCGTCCACTGCTGGTTGGCACCGGCGTGGCAGTCCCACAGGATCACGGGGGTACCGTTCGCGGACGACCCGCCCGACGCGTCCATGCACTTGCCGTCGACGCCCACGATCCGGCTGGTGGCCGGGTCGAAGCGCCAGTCCTGCGACGCCGCGCCCACGCAGTCGGAGATGACGACGTCGGTGCCGCCGGCGCCACTGCCTCCGGCCGTGTCGACGCATCTGCTCGATCCCACGCCGACGATGGGGCCGGACCCGGCCGGTGCCGCGGACGCGGTGCCGGAGAGCCGGTAGGCATGGCCCTCCGTGGCGATGAAGGTGATCCGGTCACCGCTCACCGTCCCCGGCACGGACTGCCCGGTCGACGTGTCGACCAGCGTGTGCGGCCACGGGACCACGCTGCTGCGCACGGTGAGCTCGCCGGACATCGCGGGAGTGACAGTGGCCGTGGTCCCACCGGCAGAGGTCCAGGACACGTCGACGGTCGCGCCGCCCCTGGCCTTGAGGCCGGTCACCGAGCCGTCGGCCCACACGGAGGGTTTGGCGGGCAGCACGTGGATCTCGTCGTTCTGGCTCTGCACCAGCATCTCGGTCATACCGGCGGTTGCGCCGAAGTTCCCGTCGATCTGGAACGGCGGGTGGGTGTCGAACAGGTTCGTCAGGGTGGAGTTGCGCAGCTGTTCGGCCAGCAGCTTGTGCGCGCGGTCGCCGTCGAGCAGGCGTGCCCAGAAGTTGATCTTCCAGGCCTTGCTCCAGCCGGTGCCTCCGTCGCCGCGGGCGTTCAGCGAGACAGCGGCGGCCTCGCCGAACGCGCCGCCCGCCTGGATCTGGTGACCGGGGTGCAAGGCGTAGAGGTGGGACACGTGCCGGTGGGTGTCGGTCTGGCTGTCCCGGTCGTCCTTCCACTCCTGCAGCTGACCCCACGAGCCGGCCTGCAGCCCGGGGTCGAGGTCGTCGAGGGCGGACTGGATCTGCGCGCGGAGCGTGGGATCCACGCCGAGTTCCGTGGCCGCGTCGATCGTGTCGGTGAACAGGCCGTGGACGATCTGTTGGGCCATCGCGTCACCGGAGGTGAAGTCGCCGTGCTCGGGCGAGAAGCTGGGAGTCACGACGAGCTTGCCGTCACGCGGGTCGGTCCGCAGGTTCGCCAGCCAGAACTCGCTGGCCCCCTTCAGCACCTGGTAGGTGCGATCCAGTTCCTCGGGATCCCCGGTGAACGTCGCGAGGTCGTAGAGCTGGCTCGCCAGCCAGCCGTTGGCCTCCGGGAACCAGAAGGACTCCGCATAGGTGTGCACGCCGGTGAAGCCGAACGGGTTCGTCTCGTTGTGGACCACCCATCCCGGCGAGTCGAACATCTCCTGGGCGGTCACCTGCCCCGGGGCCATCATTTGCTCGACGTACCGCAGGTAGGGCTCGGCTGTCTCGGACAGGTTGGTCTGGCCCGCAAGCCAGTAGTTCATCTGCACGTTGATGTTGGTGTGGTAGTCCGAGTTCCAGGGCGGCGAGGTCGAGTCGTTCCACACGCCCTGGAGGTTGGCGGGCAGTGACCCCGGCCGGGACGACGCGATCAGCAGGTAGCGGCCGTACTGGTAGAACAGCGCCTCGAGCGCGCGGTCGTCGGCCGACGAGCCGCCGGTGTAGGCGGCGAGAAGGTCGTCGGTCGGCTTGTCCGGCATGACCTGGCCGATGTCCAGGGAGACGCGGTCGAACAGAGCCTTGTGGTCGGCGACGTGGTCGGCGCGCAAGGTCTCGTACGACGTCGCGGACGCGGCGTCGACCGCCGACGTGACGGCCGCGTGCGGATCGGTTCCACGGTAGGTCGGGTAGGTGTCGGCGTAGTCCGTTCCCGCTCCGAGCACGAGCGTGGCGCTGTCCGCGCCGGTCACCGTCACGGTGTCGCCGTCGCTGGAGACGGCACCACCGTCCGCGAGCACCTGCACCTGGGACTCGAAGACCATCCCGTTGTCGGCCAGGGTGCCCCGGATCGTCAGGCGGCCGTTCGCCGCCGTCGCGGAGAAGTCCGATCGCGGCGACGAATAGCGCAGGGTGAACGACACCTCGCCGGGTTGATCCGCACCCAGCCGCCCGACGATCACGTCGCCGGGGTTGCTGGCGAAGTACTCACGGGTGTGGTGGACACCGTTGTGGGTGTAGCTCACCGCCGCCACGCCCTCGGCGATGTCCAGCTCGCGGCGGTACCCGGAGTACGGCGTCTGGTCCGCCATGTCGAGATGCAGGTCGCCGAACGTCTGGTACGCACCGAACGCGGTCTTGGGCTGGCCGAGCTTGCCCACGACCCAGGTCGGACTCGCCGAGCCGTTCTGGTCGATCGCGGCGACGACCTCGTCGATGGCCCCGGGCCGGGGCGAGGTCCAGTTGCCGAAGTTGTAGCCGGACGCCCCCGGGCCACCGGTCCACAGGGACTTCTCGTTGAACTGCAGCCGCTCCGACGCCACACCCCCGAACACCATCGCTCCCAGCGCACCGTTGCCGATGGGCAGGGCCTGGGTCTCCCAGTCGGTCGCGGGCTCGTCGTACCAGAGCGTGTCGGGGTCGGCGTCCGCCTGCGCGGCGACCTCGGCGGCCTGCGCGGGCAGCACGACCATCGGGGTGCCGAGCAGAAGGGCCAGTGCTGCCGCGGCCGCGGACCGCCCGGCGCGGCGTGGTGGCAGGGTGCCCGAGCGGGTGGGGCGTGTGGCGCGCGGGGCGCACGACCGTACTTCGTCAGTCATCTTCGGCCTCCGAGTCAGGGACGTCGTCGTCCTCGTCACGCCGCCCGTGCACGCGGGCGACGCTCGCAGGCATTCAAGCAACGTGTTCGGAGCTTTGTCAATGAAACACCCGATGTCTAAGGTGTTCCGTGAGCAACTTTCCGCAGACATCTCCCATGATGGGACCGATCAGAGCACTTCTTCCCTCACATAGATCGGATGTCTGGAGGCCAGGTGATCTGATGTCTCGCGCGGAAGGAGATACGATCCGACCATGGCCGTCACCGACGAAGCGATCCTGCGCATCAAGGGGATGATCCTGGCGGGCGACCTCGCCCCCGGGGATCGACTCCCTCCCGAGAAGGAACTGAGTGAGCGGCTCGGACTGTCGCGCTCGTCGTTGCGCGAGGCGGTCAAGGCACTCGACCTGATCCGCGTGCTGGACGTCCGCCGCGGCGACGGCACGTACGTCACCAGCCTCGAGCCCCGGCTGCTGCTCGAGGCGATGTCGTTCGTCGTCGATCTGCACGACGACCAGTCGGTGCTCGAGATCTTCGCGGTCCGCCGGATCCTCGAGCCCGCGGCGTCCGCGCTCGCCGCGCGGCACGCCGATGCGGAGGCCCTGACGCGCCTCCGCGGGCTCGTCGCGGGCGTCGACGACGGCGCCGACGTGGAGAACCTGGTCGATCACGACCTCGAGTTCCATCGGGGCATCGCGGAGGCGACGGGCAACACGTACCTCGCGAGCCTCATCGACTCCCTCTCGAGCCACACGGTCCGCGCGCGGATCTGGCGCGGTATCACGCAGGAGAACGCGGTGGACCGCACGCTGCGGGAGCATCACGCGATCCTGGACGCGATCGCGGCGGGCGACGCCGACCTCGCGTCCGCCCTCACGATCGTGCACGTCTCAGGGGTGGAGCAGTGGCTCCGCGGCGCTCTCTGAGCCGCCGCGGAGCCCCCGGGTCCGCCTTCTACTCGTAGAGCACGGCCTGGATCTCGTCGTCGTCGATGTTCGACGTGTCGTACCAGTAGAAGCCGGTGTCGATGGTCTCGGGCAGTTCCTTGCCGTCGATCGCCTCCACGGCTGCCTTGACCGTCTCGTAGCCGATGCCGACGGGGTTCTGCGTGATCGCGCC
This sequence comes from Myceligenerans indicum, assembly GCF_016742955.1. Classification (GTDB taxonomy): domain Bacteria; phylum Actinomycetota; class Actinomycetes; order Actinomycetales; family Cellulomonadaceae; genus Myceligenerans; species Myceligenerans indicum. Next base: position 58,087 of record NZ_JABBYC010000002.1, read on the forward strand.
GAGCATGAGACCGTCGCGGATGGCATCCATCTGCGCCTGGCCGGAGTCGAAGCCTACGACGGCGAGCGTCGCGGGATCGATGCCGAGCTCCTTGACCGCCTGCACGACGCCGATCGCCGAGCCCTCGTTCGAGCCGTAGATGCCCTTGAGGTCGGGGTTGGCCGAGAGGATCGCCTTCGCGAGGTCGGCCGACTTGGCCTGGTCACCGCCGCCGTACTGGATGTCGACGATCTCGATTCCGGGCTCGTTCGCGTCCATGTAGTCGACGAAGCCGTCGCGGCGCTGCTGGCCGGTGACCGAGGTCTGGTCGTGCACGACCATCGCGACCTTGCCCTCGTGCCCGACGGCGTCGGCGAGGTGCTCGGCGGCCGCGGCGGCCGCGGCGAGGTTGTCGGTGGCCGCGGTGGTCAGCGGGATGTCGCTGTCCACTCCCGAGTCGAACGCGATGACCGGAACCCCCTGGTCGTTCGCCTGCTGCAGGAGCGGGCCCGCCGCCTGGCTGTCGAGCGCCGCGAAGCCGATCGCGGCGGGGCTCTTGTCGAGGGCGGTCTGCAGCATCTGGATCTGCTGCTCGACGTCGGCCTCGGTGTCGGGCCCCTCGAACGTGATCTCGACGTCGTACTCGTCGGCCGCCTGCTCGGCCCCGGTCTTCACGGCCTGCCAGAACTGGTGCTGGAAGCCCTTCGAGACGAGCGCGACGTACGGCTTGTCGCCGCCCGAGGCGGCGGTCTCGCCGCCGGTGTCGCTCGCGCAGCCCGCGAGGGCGAGCGCGGCGACGGCCAGGCCGGCGACGGCGCCGGTGGCGCGCTGGGGGAACTTCGTGTGCTTGTGGAACATGGTCACACCCTTGTGAATCTCGCTGTGTCGTGGATTGATGGGTCTGGATCGGTCGGGTCCGGGCCTCGGGGAGCCCGGACGTCTAGGCCCGCCGGCGTCGCAGCATGTCGAGGTAGACGGCGATGAGGATCACGACGCCGACCGCGACGGACTGCCATTCCTGCGGGACGGAGATGATGCGCAGGCCGTTCGTCAGCGTGGCCATGATGAGCGCGCCGATGACGGTGCCGACGATGGACCCCTTGCCGCCCTGCAGCGACGTGCCACCGATGACGACCGCGGCGATCGCCTCCAGTTCGAGGCCCATCCCTCCTGTCGGCTGCGCCGAGGAGAGGCGGGAGGCGGAGAGCACGCCTGCGAGCCCGACGAACAGGCCCGACAGCGTGTAGATGGTGAGCTTCCAGCGCCGCACGTTGACGCCCGAGAGCGCCGTGGCGGCCTCGTTCGAGCCGATCGAGAACGCGTAGCGGCCCACGATGGTCCTGGACAGGAGCAGCGCGGCGGCGACGATCATGACGACGAAGATCGCCACGCCCATCGGGAAGCGCAGGCCCGGGACGATCGACAGGTTCATGATGTCCTGGAACTCGGGGGTGTCGTTGAAGTAGATCGGCTTCGTGCCCGAGATGACGAGCGACAGGCCCGCGGCGATGAGCATCATCCCGAGCGTCGCGATGAACGGCGGGATGCCGAGCACCGAGACGTTGACACCGTTGATGAGGCCGAGCAGGGCGCCGAACAGGACGGTCGCCGCGACGCCCGCCCACAGGGGCCACCCCCAGTAGGTGAGGAACACCCCGGCCATCACGCCGCAGAACACCATGCCCGTGCCGATGGACAGGTCGATGCCACCGGTGATGATCACGAACGTCGTGCCGAGGGCCAGGATGCCGGTCACCGTCGCCGCGGTCAGGATCGAGACGAGGTTGTTCGCGGTGAAGAAGTGCGAGCTCGCGAACGAGAAGAAGACGACGATGACGATGAGGCTGGCGGCCGCGAGCAGCTGTTGCAGCGACCCGCGCAGGCGGGCGAAACGCGCGGGGCCGGCATCGAGCGCGGAACCGGCCGCGGCGGAGCCGTTCTCGCTGGTCGTCAGGCTGGTGGGGCTCATAGCAGGGTTCCTTCGGCGCTGAAGCGGGTGGCGTGGTCCATGACGATCTCCTGGGTGGCGTCGGCGTTGTCGAGCACGGCGGTGAGTCGTCCCTCCGCCATGACCGCGATCCGGTTCGCGAGGCGGAGCACCTCGGGCAGCTCGGAGGAGATCATGACGACCGCCTTGCCCTGGTCGGCGAGCTCGCGCAGCAGCACGTAGATCTCCTCCTTCGCGCCGACGTCGATCCCGCGCGTCGGCTCGTCGAAGATCAGCACGTCGCAGTCCTTCGCGAGCCACTTGGCGATGACGACCTTCTGCTGGTTCCCGCCGGACAGGTTGCGCACGAGCTGCCCGGTGGACGGGGTCTTGATCCGCAGCTTCCGCACGTACTCCTGGCCGGTGGCTTCGATGCGCCCGCCGCGCACGAAGCCGAGCGCGCCGACGTAGTCCCTGAGGGAGGCGAGCACGACGTTCTCGCGGACGCTACGTTCCAGGAGCACGCCGAGATGCTTGCGGTCCTCCGAGAGATAGCCGATGCCCAGGCGCGCGGCGTCCGCGGGGTTCCGGATGTCCGCCTCACGCCCGTGCACCGTGATGACTCCCGACTCGCGCCGGTCCGCACCGACGATCGCGCGCGCGACCTCGGTGCGTCCCGCGCCCATCAGGCCGGCGAACCCGAGGATCTCGCCGGCGTGCACGTCGAAGCCGACGTCACGCAGCAGGTGTTTCGTCGACAGGCCCCGCACGGAGAGGACGGGTTCCGCGCCGGACGGGACCGGCGCGGGCCGTTGCTCGCCGCCCAGTTCGCGGCCGACCATCAGCGAGATCACCTCGCGCTGGTCGGTCGCCGCCGTGTCGAGCGTGTCGATGTAGCGGCCGTCGCGCAGCACGGTGATGCGGTCGGAGATCCGGGAGAGCTCCTCCATGCGGTGGGAGATGTAGATCACGCCCGTCTCGGGCGACCGGAACCGGTCGATGAGCTCGAACAGCACGTCGACCTCGGCGTCGTTGAGCGCCGCCGTCGGCTCGTCCATGATCAGGACCTTCGCGTCGAACGAGAGCGCCTTCGCGATCTCCACCATCTGCTGGCGGGCGACGGTCAGGCGGGAGACGGGCTCGGCCGGGTCGAGGGCGAGGCCCAGATGGTCGAACAGGTCACGGGCGCGCCGGTTGAGAGCGCGGTCGTCCAGGAACACACCGGCCGACCGCCGCTCACGGCCGATGAAGATGTTCTGCGCGACCGTGAGGTCGGGCATCAGGTTGAACTCCTGGTGGATGATGCTGATGCCCAGCTCCTGCGCGTGGCGCGGCCCCTCGATCGCGAGCTCGCGGCCGTTCAGGCGGAACGTGCCGGCGTCGGGCGTGTGGATGCCGGCCAGGAGCTTCATGAGGGTGGACTTGCCGGCGCCGTTCTCACCGACGAGCGCGAGGACCTCGCCGTGGCGCAGGTCCAGCCGCACGTCGTCGAGCGCCTGCACACCCGGGAAACCCTTGCTCACGCCGTCGAGCTCGAGCAGCGGCGTGGCGGCCACGGCGCTCATCGCGCGGCCTCCCGCGGCGTGTACTCGTTCACCACGCCCTTGCGGAGGATCAGGTTCCCGTAGGGGCGCAGCTCGCCCGTGCGGACGACGAGCCCGGCGCGGGCCGCCCGCTCGTAGAACGCGTGGCGTTCGAGTTCGCCGATACGCTCGACCGTGGCTTCGGCGGCGGCCACCAGGTCCCTCTGCACCGGGGTCGTCTCGCCGCCCTCGGCGGCCATCAGCAGCACCGACTCGCCGTCGTAGCCGTCCAGCGGGACGACGGTGCGGATCGCGGCGACGACGTCGGCGGCCGCAAGGCCGGGTGTCTCGACGAGGTTCCGGGCGAGCCGCCTGGACGGGAAGTTCGCGTCGGCCACGACCAGTTCGTCGCCGTGCCCGAGGTGGTCGAGCGCGGCGAGGAGATCGCCGACGAGGACCGGGGAGATTCCGCTCAGCACTGGTTTCTCTTCCTTGAGATCTCGTTGAGTCCGTAGATGTGCTCGGCGTTGCCGCCGAGGACGGCGTCCCGCTCGCCGGGGGCGAGCCGGTCCAGGCAGGCTCGCATCACGTCCCAGGTGTGCCGGTACCCGCCGTGAGGAACCGACATCGGCCAGTCCCCGCCATACATGACGCGATCCGCCCCGAACGCCTCGAGCGCGACGTCCAGCAGCAGGCCGACGCCGGCCTCCGTGAACGGCACGCCCGGCAGGTGCAGGCCGGAGAACTTCACGACGGCGTTCGGCGCGGCGGCGAGGCGATCGAGCTGGGCCCGCCACTCACCGAGGCCGTGGCCGCCGGCCGGTGGTTTGCCGAGGTGGTCGAGCACGACGGTGAGCTCCGGGAGGTCCCGTGCCAGGCGCGCGGCCGCGTCCAGGTGACGCGGCCAGGCGTCCGGCACGTCGAAGGTCAGGCCCTGGGCGGCGACCCGGCCCAGCGACGCGCGCACGTCGGGCAGATCGAGGAAGTCGTCACGGGGGTCGTCGTGCACGAGATGACGGACGCCGCGCAGCAGCGGCTCCCCCTCGAGAGCCACGAGCGCCGCGGCGGCGCCGGGTTCGCTGTCCAGCGGCACCCAGCCGACGACGCCCGCGACCCAGTGGTGCGCCCGGGCGACCTCGAGCATGAATTCGGTGTCGCTCGTGGTGTCGTCGGCCTGCACGAGCACGGCGGCGTCGACGCCGGCGGCGGTCAGCTCGACCTCGGCGTCGCCCGGGCCGAAGCTGCGGTGGAGCGGCCCCAGCTCGGGCGTGATCCACGCGTAGTCGCTGCGCGGGAGGTCCCAGAGGTGCAGGTGCGAGTCGATCACCCGGCCGGTCATGGGATCAGTCCTTCGTCGCGGAGGCCCGACCAGAGCTCCTCGGGGATCGTGGCGTGGCTCCGCTCGGCGTTCTGCCGGACCGAGCCGGCGCGGGCCGACCCGACCACGACCGATCGAACGGCGGGGTGGCGCAGCGGGTACCGGAGGGCGGCGGTGGGCAGCGGCACGCCGTGGCGGCGGCAGGCCGCCGCGAGGTCGCGGGCTCGGCGCAGGACGTCGTCGGGCACCTCGCCGTAGTCGTAGTGGGCGCCGGCTGCTGGTTCGTCGGTGGCGAGGAGGCCGGAGTTGTAGGGTGCCGCGGCGACGACGCCGACGCCGCGCTCGGTGCACAGCGGCAGGAGTTCGGCGAGGGCGGGCTGTTCGAGCAGGGTGTAGCGGCCCGCGATCATGACGAGGTCGAGGTCGCCCTCGCGCACCGCCCGTACGGCGGTGCCGACGTCGTTGGTGCCGATGCCGATCGCGTCGACCACGCCCTCCTCGCGGAGCCGTGCGAGTGCGGGCAGGCCTTCGGCGAGTCCGCGGTCGAGGTCGTAGGCGTCGGGGTCGTGGAGGTAGGCGATGTCGATCCGGCCGAGCCCGAGGCGCCGGCACGAGTCCTCGATGCTGCGGCGGATCCCGGCCTCGCTCGGGTCGAAGCGGCGCACCATGTCGTCCGGCACCGCGAACCCGTGGGCGAGGTCGTCGCCGCCGGTGAACCGGGGGTTCGGGTCGAGCGCGCGGCCGACCTTCGTCGAGACGACGACCTCGTCGCGCGGCCGGGCCCGCAGGAAGGCGCCCAGCCGGCGTTCGGACAGGCCGAGCCCGTAGTGGGGTGCGGTGTCGTAGTAGCGGATGCCGCTCTCCCACGCGGCCTCGAGTGCGGCGGCGGCCGCGTCGTCGGACACCTCGCGGTACAGGTTGCCGATCGGCGCGGCGCCGAAGCCGACCGGGCCCAGCCGTTCGGGTGCGGTCACGGCGGGAGCGCGCGTCATGCCCGCGCCTCGACGTCCGCCCCGGCCCAGGTGTGGGCGGCGATCGACGCGGGTCGCATCTCGGTTCCCGCGCCCGCCGCCATGGGGGTGACGTACCGGCCGCGCACGACCTCGGTGGGCGTGACGAAGTGCTCGTGGAGATGGTCGACGTACTCGATCATCCGGCCGTCCATGGTGCCCGACACGGCGACGTAGTCGAACATCGACAGGTGCTGGACGGCCTCGCAGAGGCCCACGCCGCCGGCGTGCGGGCAGACCGGCACCCCGAACTTCGCGGCCAGCAGGAGGTTCGCGATGTTCTCGTTCACGCCGCCCACGCGGGTGGCGTCGATCTGCATGACCTGCATGGCGCCCGCCTGGAGGAGCTGCTTGAACACGATGCGGTTGGCCACGTGCTCGCCGGTGGCGACGGGCACGGGGCTGACGCCCCGGGCGATCGCGGCGTGGCCGAGCACGTCGTCGGGGCTCGTCGGTTCCTCGATCCACGCGGGCCCGAACGGTGCGAGCGCGTTCACCCAGGCGATCGCGTCGGCCACGTCCCAGCGCTGGTTGGCGTCGATCGCGATGGGGAAGTCCGGGCCGACGGCGCGGCGGGCGATCCCGAGCCGGCGCACGTCGTCGTCGAGGTCGGCGCCGACCTTGAGCTTGATCTGCCCGAAACCGTCGGCGACGGCCTCGCGGCAGAGGCGCTCCAGCTTCGCATCGGAGTAGCCGAGCCAGCCGGGTGTCGTCGTGTAGGCGGGATACCCGGTCTCGATCAGGTGCGCGGTGCGCTCCGTGCGGCCGGGTTCGGCGTCGCGGAGGATCGCCAGGGCCTCGTCGGGCGTGAGGGCGTCGGTCAGGTACCGGAAGTCGACGAGCGACACGAGTTCCTCGGGGTCGAGGCTCGCGAGGTGGAGCCAGAGCGGCCGGCCCGCACGCTTGGCCCGCAGGTCCCACAGGGCGTCGACGACGGCGCCGATGGCCATGTGCATCACGCCCTTCTCGGGACCGAGCCAGCGCAGCTGGGAGTCGTGGGTGAGGCGTCGCGACGCCGCCCCCATGTCGGCGAGGAGTTCCTCGACGTCGAGCCCGACCAGGTGGGCGCGCAGGGCGTCGATGGCCGCGACCTGGACGTCGTTGCCGCGGCCGATCGTGAACACGAACGCGTGTCCCTCCAGGCCGTCGGCGGCGTCGGTGCGAATCGTGACGTAGGCCGCCGAGTAGTCGGGGTCGGGGTTCATCGCGTCCGACCCGTCGAGTTCGAGGGAGGTCGGGAAGCGGATGTCCCGGGTGTCAACGCTGACGATCGTGCTCATGGCGTCCTTTCGTGGGCGGGCCGAGCATAGACATCAGATGTCTTGAGCGTCAAGGACTCGATCCTGTGCAAGAATCTTCAGGAATCGGCGCACCGGTCTCTGAAGAGTTCAGATGTTCGCCGCCCACTCGATGGAGAGGAAGAGCATGAGATTCGCCCGCCTCGGCAGCCCCGGAACCGAGACTCCCGTCGTGTTCGACGGCGATCAGGCGTACGACCTGAGCGGCCTGACGGCTGACGTCGACGGCACATTCCTCGCGTCCGACGGCGTCGCGCGCAGCCGGTCGGCACTCGCGGCCGGCACACTGCCGCTGCTGCCCGAGGCCGCCGCGATGCGGATCGGCGCGCCGATCGCGCGGCCCTCCGCCGTCTACTGCATCGGCATGAACTACGCGGCGCACGCCGCCGAGTCCGGCTCGGAACCGCCGACGGACCTCGTGATGTTCATGAAGGCACCGAACACGGTGGTCGGCCCGTTCGACGACGTCGCCATCCCGCCTGGCAGCACGAAGACCGACTGGGAGGTCGAGCTGGGCATCGTCATCGGGCACCGCGCGAGCTACCTGCCCTCGCTCGCCGAGGCCCGGAGGCACATCGCCGGGTACGTCCTGGCGAACGACCTCTCCGAACGCGACTGGCAGATCGCCGTCTCCGGCGGCCAGTGGTCGAAGGGCAAGAGCGCCCCCGGGTTCTGCCCGACCGGACCGTGGTTCGTCCCGGCCGGCGACGTCCACGCCGACGACGTGCGGCTCCGGAGCTTCGTGAACGGCGAGCCCCGGCAGGACTCCCGCACCAGTGACCTGATCTTCGGCATCGACCGGATCGTGTACGAGCTCAGCCAGGTGCTCACCCTCGAGCCCGGCGACCTCGTCCTCACCGGAACCCCCGAGGGCGTCGCGCTGTCCGGCCGCTTCCCCTACCTCGCTCCGGGCGACGTCGTCGAGCTCGAGATCGAGGGGCTCGGCCGCCAACGGCAGCGCGTCGTCGCCGCGTGAGAGCGGGGGCGGACACATCGCGCTCGGTCCGGACACGACCCGCGCTCGGCACCGCCGCACGCCTCACTCGGACAAGCCTCACTCGGAAAGGAACCTCCTCCCATGAACCAGGACCTCACCGGACTCGTCGCGATCGTCACCGGCGGCGCGTCCGGCATCGGCGCCGCGATCGCCGCACGGCTGCGTGCCGGCGGCGCGGCCGTCGCCGTCTTCGACCTGCGGCCCGACACCGCCCCGCACGCCGACCTCGCCCTCGCCGTCGACGTCGCCGACGACGCGAGCGTGCGTGCCGGGGTCGAGCGCGTGGCCGCCGAGTTCGGTCGCATCGACATCCTCGTGAACAACGCGGGAATCGGCGCGCAGGGCACCGTCGAGACCAACACCGACGACGACTGGCACCGCGTGCTCGACGTGAACGTCGTCAGCATGGCCCGCGTCAGCCGCGCGGCACTCCCCCACCTACGCCGGTCGCCCTCGGCCTCGATCGTGAACACGTCCTCGATCGCCGCGACAGCCGGGCTCCCCCAGCGCGCCCTCTACAGCGCGAGCAAGGGCGCCGTCGCCGCACTCACCCGCGCGATGGCCGCCGACCACCTGCGCGAGGGCATCCGCGTCAACGCCGTCAACCCCGGCACCGCCGACACTCCCTGGGTAGGCCGCCTGCTCGACTCGGCGCCCGATCCTGACGCGGAACGTGCCGCCCTGGAGGCCCGGCAGCCGCACGGCCGGCTGGTGGCCGCAGGCGAGGTGGCCGACGCCGTCGCCTACCTCACGAGCCCGGCCTCCGGTTCGACGACCGGCGTCGCGCTCGCCGTCGACGGCGGGATGCAGGAACTGCGGCTCCGGCCCTCGACGGCGTGACCTCCCGGCCGGGCCACGGCGGGACGGGCCGCGGCACGGGCCGGGAGCCCTGGGGTCAGCGGCGCGCGATCCGACCGAAGCCTCGCACCGAGTCCGCGGACACGGGACGACCGTGCCCCGGCAGCAACCTGCCCGGCTCCCGCGCCAGCACGGCGCGCACGCTCCTGGCGAGCTGGGCGGTGTCCTGGGCGAAGAACGGCAGCGCCGGGCGGTCACGCACCAGCATGCCGCCGGCCAGGAGGTCACCGACCAGGACATCGCGGCCGGTCCGGTGCAGCAGGCTGACGGAGCCCGGCGTGTGCCCGGGGGTATGCAGCACCGTCAGCGGCGCGCCGTGCTCCCCGAGATCGAAGCCGTCCTCCAGGACGACGTCCGGCCGGAACGCCGGGAAGGCCGGGCTCATGGTCCGGCGCAGCAGGCGCCCGAAGGGCCGCAGCGGCTCGTAGAAGTCGGAGCGACCACCCGCGGCCCAGTCAACCTCCTCCTGGTGCACGGCCACCGGCACGCCCAGCAGCCGGCGCAGTTCGGCGGCGCCTCCGGCATGGTCGGGGTGGCAGTGCGTGAGGACGATCAGGGAGATCTCCTCCCGTTCGACGCCGGCCCGCGCCAGGCCGCGCAGCAGCCGCCGCCCGCTTCCGGCGGGCCCGGCGTCCACCAGCACGGTCCGGTCACCCCGGACGGCGTAGGCGGTGGACTGGAGCAGGTCGACGGCAACCGTGCCCTCCGAGCCCCGTGCGTGCCGGCGCCCCCTCATGACCGGCCCGCCGGGGAAGGAGCACCCGCGCCGGCGTGCCCGGCCGGGACAGGGTCGAGGTACAGGGCGAGGCAGTCCTGGATCCGAGCGGGATCGGGCGGCCCGGCGTATCCGATGTGCCGGTCCGGCCGGATCAGGTAGGCCGTGATGCCGCGCCCGTAGAGCGGGGCGGCGATGCGTTCGCGGTCGAGCAGCACCGGGAGCCCCGAGGGCGCCGTGGTGCTCGCGACGTCCCAGGAGGTCGTCAGCAGTCGCACCGCGACCGCGCCGGGCCGGTGACGTTCGGTCAGGGCAGCCAGCTCGCGGGCCGGTCGTTGCAGACCAGCCCGGTCGTCCCCGGCGAGCAGCAGCGTGTGCCGGTCGCTCGGCAGCGTGTCGTGCAGGCGCACGGCCCGGTTGGTGACGCCGTCGAACAGCTCCGGGTCGGGCAGCCGGTCCCCCGCCCGCAGGTGCCGGACGCGCCCGCGGACCGCGAGGGTGCCCCGGTAGCTGTGGGCGAGCTGCGAGAGCCGGCGCGCCATCGTCCGCCGCAGGGGCGGGGTGGCGCGCAGCACCTTCATGACGGCGTCGCGCACGTGCCGGCGAGGGTCCTGGCGCAGGAGCATGGCCTGGGCCCCGAGGTGGGTGAAGGCCACGACCCGCTCGGCCACACGGTGCCGTTCGGCCTCGTAGCTGTCCAGCAGGCTCTCCGGCGCGGTTCCGGCGATCACGGCCGCCAGCTTCCAGCCGAGGTTGACCGCGTCCCCGACCCCGAGGTTCAGGCCCTGGCCACCGAACGGGGTGTGCACATGACCGGCGTCGCCGGCCAGGAACACCCGCCCCCGGCGGTAGCCGACGGCCTGCCGGTGGGCGAGGTTGAAGGTCCAGAACTGGTCGACCGACCGGATCGTCCCCCGGATGCCGGTGCGCGCCAGGGCGTGCTGGGCGTCGGCGAGGTCAGGCTCGATCAGTGCGCCGTCCCCGTCGCGGCGCTGCGTGTAGGCCAGCCGGTAGCGTCGCTCGCCGGGCAGCGGGAAGACGCCGTAGATGCCGTCCTTGTCGCCGCTGAAGGTCATCTCGTTGCGGGGCAGGGGCCAGTCGACGACCGCGTCGCCCAGCACCCAGTCGTCGGCGTAGGCGGCGCCCACGAAGTCCTTGCCGATCAGTGAGCGCACGGTGCTCCTGGCACCGTCGCAGCCCACCACCCAGTCCGCCGCGATGCTCTCGGTGGCGCCGTCGGGCGTGGTGACCGACGCGACCACCCCGTCGGCGGTCTGCTCGAGGGCGGTGCAGGCGGTGTCGCGCTCGACGTGGACGCCCGTCTCGGCGAGCCGGTCGATGAGGAGGTGCTCGGTACGAGCCTGCGGGATGTCCACCATGTGCGGGTAGGCGGTGTCGGCGAGGTCGCGGAAGTCCACGGCGATGCGGTCCCGGTAGCCGGTGCGCAGGGTGAGGACGTCGACCCGCTGGCCCTCGGCCAGTACCGGGCTCGCCACGCCCAGGTCCCGGAAGTGTTCCAGGGTGCGGGCGTGCAGGGCCGCGGACTTGGTGAGCTCCAGCACTCCGGCGTGCTTGTCGATGATGCGGCAGGCGATTCCGTGGCGGCGCAGCTGGATGGCCAGGACGAGTCCGGTGGGTCCTGCCCCGACGATCAGCACCTGGGTGTGCGGCATGGGCGGCCGCCTCCTTCTGTTCGATGCGATAAAAAGCGAGTGCTCACTCTTTTTAGTCGAGCGTCGCCGCGTGCGTCAAGAGCGAACGCTCGCTTTTTGTATAGGCTGTCCGCATGCCCAGGGTCAGTTCGGAGTACCTCGCCGCCCGACGCCGCCACATCCTGGCCGCAGCAGCCAGACGCTTCGTCCGCGACGGCTTCCACCAGACGTCGATCCAGGACGTCATCGACGAGGCGGGGCTCTCCCCCGGTGGCGTGTACCGCTACTTCCGCAGCAAGGACGACATCATCGTCGCCATCTCCCTCGAGGCGATCGGCGCGGTGCAGGAGGTGGTCCAGGACGCGGTGCGCACCCACCGACCGCTTGCCGAGCTCGTGGCCGCGCTGCCACAGGCGATCGCCGAACTCGACCAGGCCGACGACCGCATGCGGCTGGCGGTGCAGGCGTGGGGCGAGGCGCTGCGCAACCCGACCCTGGGCGAGGCCATGCGGGAGGGTGCCGCCACGGTGGTCGCGGTGCTGCGCGAACGGATCCTGGTGGGACAGCAGGACGGCGACGTCGCCGCCCAGGTCGACCCCGACGCCGCGGCCCACGCCCTGCTCTCCCTGATCCAGGGCTTCATCCTGCAGCGCGCCTGGAACCCCGAGCTGTCGGCCGACGTCTACGGCTGCGGGGCCGGCGCCGTCGTCGCCGGCATGCTTGCGGCCTGACCGCGGGATCCGGCGATGGTCCGGACGATGCCGACCATGTCGAGACCACCGTCGCCGCGCCGCACCGCTTCCTCGTACAGGGCCCGGCACAGCTCGCTGAGAGGTGCCGCCGCACCGGCGTCGGCGGCGGCGTCGACGATGAGCCGCGCATTCATGTGCACGTCGGAGATCGCCGCCTGCGCGTCGAGATCACCGGAGACGAGCTTGGCGGTCTTCACACGGGAGATCGGGGACGACATCTGGCCCGCATCGAGGATGCCTCGCAGCTGGTGCGGGTCCAGCTCGTGCCTCTGCGCGAACTGGAACGCCTCGGCGAGGCCGGTCACCAGGGCGATGAGGAACACGTTGACGGCGAGCTTCATCGTGATCCCGGAGGGCACGGGCCCGCAGACCACGGCCTGCGAGCACAGGGGGTCGAGCAGCGGGACGACCCGCCGCACGACATCGGGGTCCCCGGCCACCATCGCGACCAGCCTGCCCTCCTGCGCGGGCAGCCGGGAGCCGGAGACCGGGGCCTCGACATAGTTCCCGCCGGCGTGTTCCACCTCGCGGGCGAGAGCCGTGGAGTACTCCGGGGACAGGGTTCCCGTGTTCACGATCGTGCGGGCGGCGACGAGCGCGGCCAGCCCCCCGGGCTCGCCGCGCAGGACCTGGTCGACGGCGGCCTCGTCGCGAAGCATCACCAGGACCGTCTCGCACTCGGCGAAGACGTCGGTGACACTGCCGGCCACACGGACGTCCGCGGGGAGGCCGTCCCCGGCCTGCCTGGGCGTGCGGTTCCAGACGGTCAGCGGCGTACCACCGGCAGCGAGCCGCCGGGCCATGGGAAGCCCCATGATGCCCAGGCCGATGAAGCCGACCCGGGCCGGCGCGGCTCCGGAGTCCGCGCGCAGGGACTTCTCGAACCAGTGGTGCGCGTACGGCTCGTCGTTGAACGAGGTGACCTCGCGGTACCCGGCAGCGCGATACAGGCCGATCGCCTCGGTCAGGGATCGGTTGGTCTCCAGCCGGACGGCATCGGCCCCGAGCGCGGCGGCCGCGTCCTCGGCCGCCGCGAGGAGCCGGCGCCCGATCCCCAGGCCGCGCACCTCGGGCGAGACCCAGAGCCGGCGGATCGCCGCGGGCGAGCCACCGTCCGCGGCGACACCGATGCAGCCGACGGCGCGATCGTGCAGCGTCGCCAGCAGGAACTGCCCGGAGGGCGGGCGCATCGCCTGGTCGGCGGCGGGAAGGGACAGCTCGGGCCGGAACCCGCCCTCGAACCGCTCGTCGAGCGTGCGGTAGTACGCCTCGATCGCGCGCCGCGCCTCGGCCGCGCCCGGGTCGGCCGGGGCGATCGCGACCGCCGAGGCCGTGAACAGGCGCCGCACCGTCGTGGTCGCCTCCGCGAGTTCGTCCCGCTGGCGCTCGTCGAGCGGCTCGAGGATCGACTCGACCAGGTCGTCCGAGAGCGCGTCCAGGACGGACAGCTCGGCGAGGCCCTCCGGGGTGAGCACCGCACGGCGTACGCGGCTGTCCCGCGCCGAGGCGGACACGGTGACGAGCCCCTCCTTCTCCAGGGCGCGAAGCTGTCGGCTCACGTAGCCCGAGTCAAGGCCGAGCCGCGTTCTCAGCTCACGGACCTCGACGCCGGCGGCGCCGATCTCCCACAGCAGCCTGTCGAGGCCGAGGGGCCGGTCGCGCGCGAGGTAGCGGTCTTCCAGCACACCCAGCCTCTCCGTCACGACGCGGTTGAAGGCACGAACGGTCTGGATCTGGCTCTTCGGGTTCACGATCTCTGACTATAGTCAGAAATATCTCCGGCGTAACCCCTGGAACCGGGTGAAGCAAGCACGCGCCCGACGATTCCGGCCACACGCGCGGCATCACCGAGCCGGGCATGCGGGCGGATCGGAGCCGGGTCCAGGACGTCAGCGCGTCCCGTACACGAGGCGCACCACGCCGTCGGAGAAGGTGTCGACGCCGTCCAGGATCAGGTTCAGCCGCAGGCCTTCGGGCATCGCTGCCGTCCCGCCGCCGACCGCGACCGGACTGACGAAGAGCTGCACCTCGTCCACGAGACCGGCGCGCAGTGCGTGCGCGGCGAGCCCCGCTCCCCCGATGGTGACCACGCCCTCGGTGCGCTCGACCAGTTCCCGCACCGCCGCCGGGTCGAAGGAGTGCTCGAGCCGGGTCCGAGGGGTATCGACACCTGGCAGGGTCGTGGAGTAGACGACCTTGTCGTACCCCCGCCAGATCTCCGCGTACTCCCGCTCGACGGGCGCAGCCGGCGCCTCCCCGAGCGTGTCGGTGACGTCCTGCCAGACCTTCAGCACCTCGTACATCCGGCGTCCGAGCAGCGACACGCGCGTCTCGCGCTCGAGCTCGTTGACCGCGGCGTGCACCTCCGGCGAGGGCCGCGCCCAGTCGAACACGCCGTCGGCATCGGCCGTGTAGCCGTCGAGCGAGGTGATGGCGGCATACCTGAGTGTTCCCATGCAGGACCGACGACGCCGGCAGCAGGAACTCATCGGCGCGCGGGCACCTCTGGACGCCGGTGCGCGGCGAGGTCACCGCATCGCGGCATCGATCAAGGTCTCCGCGGCAACACGCGCCTGCCGGGCGGCATCGGGCACACCGGCGATCGCCGCGGTGGTCTGGGCACCCTCGGCCAGGATCGCGAGCTGCGGTGCGAGCTGCGGCGGGGCCCCGAGCGCCTCCACCAGGCCGGCCACATAGGCCTGGAACGCCGACTTCTGCTCGCGCACGGCGCCGGCCACGGCGTCCGAGCTCGCACTCAGCTCGCCGTGCGTGTTGATGAACGCGCAGCCACGGAACTCCGGCTCCCGGAACCAGGCGTCGAGGAAGTCGAAGATGGCCAGGATCCTCTCCCGCGCCGTCGTCGCGCGCAGCGCGGCCGCCGCCAGGCCCGCGTCCCAGATCTCGGTGCGGTACCGCAGTACCGCCACGATCAGCTCGTCCTTCGAGGCGAAGAGCGAGTAGATGCGCTTGAGCGAAACCCCCGCGGCGCTGCGGACCGCATCCATGCCCACCGCCTGCACCCCGCGCGTGTAGAACAGCTCGTCCGCCGCCCGGACGACCTTCTCCCGGGCCGTCGCCTCGTCGATCATGCGCCCCTCTCCCTCATCGGTTTCCACTGTCCTGCCGCTACCGCTTGCGCGGAGAACGATCGTTCTCTACGATAGCAAACACGGGCGGAGAACGACCGTTCTCCGCCGGGAGCCTGGAAGGGAACGATCATGGGATACGTCAGCGTCGGCACCGAGAACAGCACCACGACCGAGATCTACTACGAGGACCACGGGACCGGGCAGCCGGTCGTCCTCATCCACGGCTACCCGCTGGACGGCAACAGCTGGGAGCTCCAGGCGCGCGAGCTGATCGCCGCCGGCTACCGCGTCATCACCTACGACCGCCGCGGCTTCGGCCAGTCGAGCAAGGTCGGTACGGGGTACGACTACGACACGTTCGCCGCCGACCTGAACACGCTGCTGGAGACGCTCGACCTGCGCGACGTCATCCTGGTCGGCTTCTCCATGGGCACCGGGGAGCTGGCCCGGTACGTGAAGAACCACGGCCACGAGCGCGTCGCGAAGCTCGCGTTCCTCGCCTCGCTGGAGCCGTTCCTCGTGGCGGCGGACGACAACCCGACCGGCGTGCCCCAGTCCGTGTTCGACGACATCTCCGCCGCCGCCCGGGCCGACCGGTACGCGTGGTACACGCAGTTCTTCAGCAACTTCTACAACCTCGACGAGACGCTCGGCTCGCGGATCAGCCAGGAGGCGGTCACCGCCAGCTGGAACACCGCGACGAGCAGCGCTCCGGTGGCCGCCTACGCGGTCGTTCCCACCTGGATCGAGGACTTCCGGGACGACGTCGCGGCCGTGCGCGCCTCGGGCAAGCCCGCGATGATCCTGCACGGCACCGCGGACAACATCCTCCCGATCGACGCCACCGGCCGCCCGTTCCACGAGGCGTTCCCCGAGGCGACGTACGTCGAGGTCGAGGGCGCCCCGCACGGCCTGCTGGTCACCCACGCCGCGGAGGTCAACGAGGCGCTCCTGAGCTTCGTCCGGTCCTGAGCTACCGGCACCGTCCGCGACCGGCACCGTCCGCGACCGGCAGGGCCCGCGCGCCACGAGCGCGCGGGCCCTCGCGCGGCGCGCCCGGTGGCCGCCCGCCTGCGTCCGGGCACCGGCGAGCGGACCGTAGCGGCCGGACGGGAGCCGCCGGGCACCGGCGCCCGAACCCGGCGGCAGAACCCGGCGGCGCCCTGACGACGCTTCGAGCCTCAGCGTGCGTACCCGCCGCCGGGGACGTCGAACGCCTCCTCCAGGGTGGTCGTGCCGGTGTCGCGCAGGTGGGCGGCGAGCTCCCCGCCCACCCAGCGCAGGTGCCACGGCTCCGGCGCGTAGCCCGTGGTCTCCACGTTCGAGGGCAGGTAGCGTACGAGGAACCCGTGCTCGGCGGCGTGCGCGGCGACCCAGCGCCCCTCGGGCGTCTCGGCGAAACACCCCTCGAAGTCGCACCCGGGCCTGCTGGAGCCGCCGACGTCGATCGCGAGGCCCGTCTGGTGCTCGCTGTGCCCCGGACGGGCGGACACCGCATCCGCCTCGTCCGCCCCGAGCTGCGCCACCCACGCGTCGTACACGGCCGCCTGCTTGGCATACCCGCGGTAGGCGCTGCGCAGCGTCAGGTGCACCCCGTCGGCGTCCGCGGCGTCCAGCAGCGCCGCGACATCCCCCGCGGCATCAGGCCGTACGAGGTAGCCGCGGACCGTCGTCAGGTCGGGCTCGTAGTCGAGCGGGTCGAGAGCCGTGCGCTTGTTGACCACCACCCACCTGCTCGCGGGGTCGGCGGTCGAGTGCTCGGAGAGGTCGAGGGCGCCGGCCTGCTCCCGGCCGGCACCCCCGACGGCGCCCCCCACGGCGCCGGCGTCGTCCGCGGCCGGAGCGTCCGGGGACGACGGCGACGACGGCGACGACGGCGACGACGGCGCGAGGGTCCCGTCCTGTCCCGGCGGGTCACCGCCGGCAGCCCTGGCCGTGGCGTCGGTACAGCCGCCCAGGAGCAGCGTCGCGGCGAGCGCCGCGACCGCAGGGCCGGTCTGTCGGGTACGGGTGAGGAAGGCGATCACGTCTGCGGCAGTGTGCGTCCCGGGGAGGCCGATGACAGCGACGAGCTGTGACGTGGGCGACATCAGGGACGTGTCATGAGCAGGTCGCCGCCGGACACTCTGGGGCAGAACCATGTATCCCGCCATCCCGGAGCCCGTCCTGGCCACGAACACCGGGGCGTGGCGTGTCGGCCCCGTTCCGCTCACGCCCGCCGACACCGAGGAACTCTTCGCCGCGCACGCGCACGGCGTCTACCGCTATGCCCGCGCGCGGCTTCCCGTCGCCGAGGCGGAGGACGTCGTGGCCGAGGTCTTCGCCATCGCGTGGCGCAAGGGTGAGCTGCCGGACAACCCACGAGCGTGGCTGTTGAGCGTGGCTCGCCGCGTGATGGCGAACCAGCTGCGCGCACAGCACCGCCGGACGGCCCTGGCCGAGCGGGCGCGCACCCATCCGTCACCTCCCGGGCACGACGACACCCGCCTGGTCGGTGAGCTCGACGAGCTGCGCCGGGCGCTGGACCTGCTGCGGCCTGCGGACCGTGAGGTGATCGCGCTGCTCGCGGCCGCGGAGCTGTCGACGGCGGAGGTCGCCCGGGTCCTCGGCTGCTCGACGGCGACGGCGGCCACCCGGGTGCACCGGGCACGGCGGCGCCTGCGCGCCGCGTACGGACGGCTGAACGAGGAGGGATCCTGACATGGACCAGGACGCACTGACCCGGGCCCGCCTCGCCCTGCGCGGCGTCGATCCGGAGATCGACCTGGCGCGGGTGTTCGCCGAGTCGCGGACGCGCACACCTGCCGCGGACCTGCGCGAGGACTCCCCGCCGCAGGCTCCGGTCGAGATCGTGCTGCGAGGTGGCGGACAGGAGGCCCGTGCCGACCGCTCCGGCACGCGTATCTGGCGCGTCCTCGGCTGGAGCGCCGGGGCCGCGGCCGCCACCGCACTGGTGGTGGGCCTCGCCGTGGACGCGGCCTGCCCGCCCGCCCCGGACGTCGTTCCCGGGTCGCCCTCGGCCACGAGCCGGTCGGGCGCCTCGTCCGAGGCGCCGCCTGCCGGGCTCACGACGGGTGAGGTGCTCAGCCGCGCAGCGAAGGCGACGTCCGGCACGGGGTGCACCGTGCAGACCCGGTCCACGCTGGACGGCGAGTCGCTGCTGCGGTCCGACGAGGCCGGGCCGTCCACGGTGAGTGCTCCGAAGAACGCGCTGGACGAGCATCCCCTGGCCGTGCTGCAGAAGGTGTCGGTCCGGGCCGTGTTCGACCTGCCGATGCTCGATGCCGCGGACAGCCACCTCGACGGCCTCCTCATGGACGAGCTCGACGGACGGCCCGTCCTGCGCGTCCGGATCACGCCCACGGCTCCGTCGCCGGCGGGAGGCGACGTGACGCGGCTCGACCTGCTGATCGACCCGGATACCTGGCTGCCCCGCCGGGCCGAGGTATCGGCCGGCTCGGCCCAGGCCGACTACCTGGTCCGGAGCGACTTCGCCTGGACGGGATGCACCGTCCCGGATCCGGCCGTGCCCCACGATGCCGCCACGGCCCGGCCCTGACCGCGCGGCGGCGCCTCACGGCGTGGCGCTCCCGCGAGAGCTGCGCTCAGCACTCCACGACGTTGACGACGAGACCTCCCTGGCTCGTCTCCTTGTACTTCGCCGACATGTCCGCCCCGGTCTGGCGCATCGTCTCGATCACGGTGTCGAGCGACACGCGATGCGTCCCGTCTCCGCGCAGGGCGAGCTGGGCCGCGGTCGCCGCCGTGGAGGCCGCGACCGCGTTGCGCTCGATGCAGGGGATCTGCACGAGCCCGCCGACGGGATCGCAGGTGAGCCCCAGATGGTGCTCCATCGCGATCTCGGCCGCGTTCTCCACCTGCGCGGGACTGCCGCCCATGACCGCGGTGAGGCCTCCGGCGGCCATCGCGCAGGCGCTTCCGACCTCCGCCTGGCATCCGCCCTCCGCGCCCGAGATCGAGGCGTTCGCCTTGATCAGCGACCCCAGTGCGGTCGCGGTGAGCAGGAAGGTCCGCAGGCCGTCGCGAGGGTCGGCGTCGGCGCACACGAGGTCCGCCCAGTACCGGGCCACGGCGGGCAGGACGCCGGCGGCACCGTTCGTGGGTGCGGTGACGACCCTGCCTCCGGACGCGTTCTCCTCGTTCACGGCCAGAGCGAAGGTTCCGAGCCACTCGCCGGGGAGCGCCGCGGCGGACGCACCGCTCGTGAGCTCGCCGTGCATCGCGGCCGCGCGCCGCGCGACCCCGAGCGGGCCGGGCAGCACCCCTCGAGCGCTCAGTCCCGCGTCGATGCACTCGTTCATGGTCCGCCACAGCTCGTCGAGCCCGGCGTCGACGGCGCCGCGCGGCCGCCGCGCCTCCTCGTTGGCCCGGGCGATCTCGGCGATCGACAGCCCGTGTCGCGTGCAGTGCTCGAGCAGAGCGCTCGCACTGGCGAACTCGAAGGGATCGGCGGGCGACGTGGCGGCCTCCTCACGCTCACCCTCGCGCCGGATGAAGCCTCCGCCGATCGAGTAGTAGGTCTCGGTCGCGAGAGCCGCCCCGGAGCCGTCGAGCGCGACGAACGTCATGGCGTTGGGATGCCCGGGGAGGCGGGTGCCGGGCTCCAACGTGATGTCCTTCCTGGCGAAGGCGACGGGATGCCGGCCCGCGAGCGCGAGCTCCGTCCCTTCCGGCCAGTGCTGCCAGGCGTCGCGCACCGCGTCCGGATCGACGGTCTCGGGAGACGATCCCCGGAGTCCGGCGACGACCGCGTCAGGAGTCCCGTGGCCGACTCCGGTGGAGGCGAGCGAACCGAACAGCCGGCACCGGACGCCGGCGACCCGTGCCAGCAGGCCGGCGTCCGCGACGCGGTCGGTGAAGCTCCGCGCGGCGCGCATGGGACCGACGGTGTGCGAGCTCGAGGGGCCCACCCCGACGGAGAACAGCTCGAACACGGAGACGTACGCCGACGGGCGCCGCGCGGTCATGCCCGCACCGCCGTCGGCGCGTTCCGGTGGGCGTCCTTCGGCAGCAGCATCGCCGTCGCGGCCCCGCCGAGGGCGATGCACATCACCAGCAGGTAGGCGACGCGGAACCCTTCGGTGCCCGGCATGCCGGACCCGGTGGGATCGCTCGCCGGGACGATGGAGGCGACCACCTGGGTTGCGAGTGCCCCGCCGACGGCACGGCCGATCGTCACGAACGCGGTGGCCACGCCGACCTCGTGCTCGGGCGTGCCGGTCGCGGCCGCGGAGAAGGCGACGGTCGACGCCGATCCCGCACCGACGCCGGCGCACACCAGTGCCCACACGATCGCGGCCGGGGCCGGAGAAACGGCGGCGACGAGCGCCCCGGTGGCCAGGACGAGCATCCCCGCCACGCCCACCGCCCGGACGCCGAGGCGTGCGGCGGCGCGGCCCGCGAGCGGGGACGCGACGAACCCGGCGCCGAAGGCGGCCGCCAGGAAGAAGCCCGTCTGCGTGGCGCCCGCGCCGAGTCCGGACTCCTCGACGGACCGTGAGATCTGCTGGGGTACGAGAAACACCAGGGAGGCATACCCGGCGCCGATTCCGACGCCGACGGCCACGGAGCCGCCCACGGCACGCGATCTGAGGGTGTCGAGGTCGATCATGGGTTGCGCGACGCGGCGTTCGACGAGCACCCAGCCGGAGACGAGCGCGCCGGCAACGACGAACAGCGCGAGAGTCGCGGGCGCGAGCCACCCCGCGGACGACGTGCTCGCCAACCAGGCGACGGTGGCCAGGAGCGCGAGCGCGAGGGTGCTCGCTCCTGCCCAGTCGACGCGGGTCGGACCCTCCGGCTCGCGCGTACCCAGCCGCACGCGGGAGGCGAAGAACACCACCGAGCCGACGACGACGACCGCCGTCGGGATCCCGAAGAGCACCGTCCGCGACGTCGCCTCGATGATCGGTCCGGCGACCAGCACGCCGAGGCCGGCACCGGCGACCGTGAGTGCGACCAGGCCGCCGCTCGCCGTCTTGATCCCCTCGTCCGAGTACAGGCCTCGCACCACGACGAAGGCGGCCGGCAGCACGCCGAGTGCGAAGCCCTGGAGCGCCTGGCCGAGGACGAACAGCGGGAAGCCGGGTGCGAGGGCGCTGACGAGGCCGCCCGCCGTGACGATGCTCACGAGCACCGCCAGGGTCCGCCGGGCACCGTGGACGTCGGCGAACCGCCCGGCGAGCGGCGTGACGACAACGGTCACGAGGGGCGGCGCGACCTGCGCGAGGGCGCCGGTCGCGGCGTCGACCCCGAACGCTCGTTGTAGGTGCGGCAGGGCAGGCAGGAGGAAGCTCTCCAGCGCCGCACCGGCGAGCACGACCAGGGCGAGCCCGGTGACGGCGGTGCGCCGGCCGCGGGCGGCGAGCGGTGCGGCACCGGGTGCGGCATCGGGTGCGGCATCGGTCGGTGGCGTCATACGGTGATCCTTCGTTCGGTGTGGTTCCGCCGGTGCGTTCCGGCGTGGTCCACGGCGTCCGGGCGCGGGCGCCGTCACGGGGTGCGGTCCCGCCACGGACGCTCGTTCTCCAGGACGCCGGCCACGGCGAGCAGCAGATCGTCACGCCCCCATGTGGCGGTGAGCATGACGCCGAGCGGGACGCCGTCGTCGGTCCAGCCGAGCGGGAGGCTGATCGCGGGGAAGCCCGTGGCGTTCGCGATGATCGTGTTGCCCGTGAACCGGGTCATTGCCTCCAGCTCGGCGGCGGGGTCCGCGTCGTTCCGGAGCGCTCCGACGGGGACGGGTGGCTGGGTGACGGTCGGGGCGATGACGATGTCGGCGTCCCCGAAGCGTTCCGCCCAGGCCGCGGCACGGGCCTGAACCGTGAGGATCGAGGCCGCCAGCTCCCCGGAGTCCGTGGCCCGGGCCCGTTCTCGCAGATGGCGCACGATCGGCCGCAGCCGGTGCTCGGCCTCGTCGCCCCCGGGCAGCGGCTTGGCCGCCGCGAGAGCGCCGAACATGCGCGAGAAGCCCGAGACGAGATCCTCGTCGACGGGCTGGGTCCGGTGGTGGACGCGGTGGCCGAGCCCCGCGAGGGCGCGTCCTGCGTCCGCACAGGCGCGCGTGATCCGCTCGTCCACCTCACCCCCGGAGATCGATCCTTCCGCGACCACCACCACGAGACGTTCGGCCCGCTCGTCGCACGCCCCGAGGAAGCCGCCGCGGCGAGCGGGATGGACCGTGCCCACGGGTGCTGCCACGGCCATCGCGTCGAGCAGCGCCGCCGCGTCACGGACTGTGCGGGCGAGCGGCCCCTTGGTGGTCAGGCCGAGGCCGTCCGCGCCGATGAGCCCGCCGGTCAGCAGGCCGCGGCTCGGTTTGAGGCCGACGACGCCGCAGGCGCCGGCCGGCGACCGCAGCGATCCGGCCGTGTCGCTGCCCTGGCTGACCGGCACGATCCCGGCGGCGACGGCGACGGCCGCTCCGCCGCTGGAGCCCGCGGCGGAAAGGGCGGGCGCGTACGGGCTCCGGCTCGGCGCGGAGACCTCGGGCTCCGTGTAGCAGGCGGCACCGAGCTCCGGGACGGTCGTCTTCCCGACGGAGACGAGACCGGCCGAGCGCAGCGTCGCCACGATGGTGTCGTCCACCGCGGGGATCCAGTCGGCGAAGAGCGCGGAGCCCATGGTGGTACGGATCCCGCGCGTGGGCTCGAGGTCCTTGATCGCCGTCGGCACGCCGGCGAGCGGGCCGGCCGTCCCGTCGTCGATCGCACGTTGCGCGGCCGCCGCCGCGGCGAGCGCCTGCTCGGGATTCAGCGTCGTGAAGGCGCCGAGGGTGTCTGCCGAGGCGCGGTCGAGGGCTTGGGCGACGACCTCGACGACCCCGAGCTCGCGTCGCTCGAAGGCAGCGCGCAGCTCGAGTGCCGTGAGGTCGCGGGGTGCGGGGTCACGGGGTGCGGGGTCGTGAGGTGCGGGCTTCACCGGGGTCCGATCTCTGCGGGTTCGCAACGCGGCGGACTCCTGCCGCGCTGGTAATTCGTTACACGTAACGATATAGTCCAGGGATGGTAGCGCACCCCACGGGCAGGACAAGAGCGGGGCGGAAATCCTCCGTCGACCACGACCGGCTGCTCCAGGCAGCCACGACCATCGCCGACGACCACGGACTCGACGCCGTCACCTTTCGCGCCCTCGCCGACCGGCTCGGCGTCTCCCCCATGGCCGTGCACCGGGCCAGCGGTGGCATCGACGCCCTGCGTCACGCGATGATCGCGGAGCTCGTGGAGGACGCCGTCGCCGGGCTGGAGTGGCCGCGGGACTGGCAGGGCGTCGTGTCGGTGTTCGCGCACGGCCTGCGGGACCTGCTGCTGCGGCACCCGCTCGTCCTCGAGGCGCACCGGCAGGCGTCGCTCGACGCCCCTGGCGCCGACGACGCGGCCCACCACGTCGTCGAGGCCCTCGCCTCCGCCGGCCTCGACCCGGAGACCGCCGCGTACGGCTACGCAGCGGTGCACGACTTCGTCACCGGGCACATCGCCATCCGGCTCGGCCGCGGCGAGCTCGAACTGCTGGCCGCGCCCGCGGCCCGCCGCGACGCGTCGGTCTTCATCGACCACCACGACTACGACCGCCGCTTCGAGGTGGGCCTCCGCCTGCTGATCGCCGGCATCGAGGCGACGGCCGGATGACCGCCCAGCCCGCCACGCGCTCGCTCACCGCACCGCACGGGCGGACGATCACCTGGTGCGAGTTCGGCGACCCGCAGGGGATCCCGGTGCTCGCAGCCCACGGGTCACCCGGTTCACGGCTCCAGCTCATGCCGCTGCACGACGCCGCCCGTGACGCCGGCGTGCGGGTCGTCGTCCCTGACCGGCCCGGCTTCGGCGGCACGTCGACGGCACCGGACCACGGCTTCCACTCCTGGGACGACGATGCGATCACGCTGCTCGACGCGCTCGGGATCACGCGCGTGACCCTCCTGGGGTTCTCCGGCGGCGGCGGATACGCCCTGGCGCTCGCCTCCCGCCGGCCCGCACGCGTCGCGCGTGTCGTGCTCGTGTGCGGCATGGTGCCCGGCGCACCGGCAGCCGCGCTGTCCGGCCGGATCGGCGTCGTCACGCTGCTGTACCGCGTCAGCCGCTGGGCCCCGGCACTCGCCGCCGCGATGCTGGAAGGGCGCGGCCCGTTCGCCCGCGTCCGCGAGGCGAACCTCTCCGCGTGGCCCGAGGCGGACCGCATCATCATGACGGACCCGGACGCGAGGAAGCTCACCGCGGCCGACGCCGAGGCAGGCCTCGCCCAGGGTGCCCGGGCAGGCATCGAGGACCTCGGCCGCTACCACCGGCCCCTCCCCTCCGGACTCGGCGCCGTCCGGCAGCCCGTCACCCTGGTGCACGGCACCGCGGACGGCAACGTCCCGATCGGCGTGGCCCGCTGGGCAGCGTCCCGGCTGCCGTCGGCGACCCTGGTCGAGATCGCCGGCGCCGGGCACTACTTCGCCGTGACGTCCCCGAGGACGGTCGTCACCGCGCTCCTGCCCGAGACCTGAGCCCGCCTCACGCCCCGGGGCAGGGGATCTCGCCCGAACCGCGGACCACGAGCTGGGTGGGGACGACGATCCGGCGCGCGGGGCTCACGTCGCCGTCGATCCTCGCGAAGACGCGTTCGGCCGCGAGCCTGCCGACCCGGTCGGGATCCTGCGCGATCGCGGACACCCGCGGCTTGACGAGATCGCCCGCCTCGACGTCGTCGAATCCCACCAGCGCGATGTCGTACTCGAGACCCAGCTGCTGCAGCGCCCGGATCGCTCCCAGCGTGACCAGGTTCTGGCTGGAGAAGATGGCCGTGGGCGGGTTCGGCAGAGCGAGCAGGTGCCGGGTCACCGCGGTGGCGCTCGCGTCGTCGTGCAGGTCGAGCACGACCAGCGCGGGGTCCGGCGCGATCCCGGCGGACGCCAGTTCGTCGAGGTAGCCCGCTCGCCGGTGGCGGGCGGTCAGTATGCGCTCGAGGTCGCCGAGGAACGCGATTCGCCGGTGCCCGTGTGCGACCAGGTGGCGCACCGCATCACGGGCACCGTCGTAGTTGGAGGTGACGACGCTGTCGACGTCGATCCCGGCCGGTTCGCGGTCGATGCAGACCAGCGGGGTACCGCGGTCCAGGTGCACCCGCAGGTAGGACTGGTCGTCCTGGACGGGCGTCACCACGTAGCCGTCGACCCGCCGCCGCGAGAGCGCCGCGATCGCCCGCCGCTCGGCCGCCGGGTCCTCCTCGAGGCTGGTCGCGAAGACGGCGTAGTCCCGCTCGGCGGCCACGCGTTCGATCGCACGGTGCACGTGCGCGGCGAACGGGTTCGCCACGCTGGAGACCAGCAGGCCGATCGTGTGGGACCGCCCGTCGGCGCGCCGGAGGTTCCCGGCGTGCATGTCGGGCTCGTAGTGCAGTTCGGCAGCGGCCCGCCGCACCCTCTCGGTGGTCCCGGCGGCGACGTTGGGCTCGCCGTTGACCACCCGCGAGACGGTCTTGATGCCGACGCCCGCGAGCTGCGCGACGTCGCGCATGGTGGGACGGCGGGCAGTCGGGGGCATGGAAGTGTCGTCTGACATCGATGTCACGAAAACGTCTCTCCTCGGTCTCGTCGGTTGACCCTATCGCGTCATCCAGGGTAGACATTGTCCTGACAACGTTGTCGGGCGTGAAGCCCCTGGACATAGGAGTTCGACGATGACCCTCATGATCTCGAAGACCGGAAACGGACGCCGGTGGCGGCGCGGCGCGGCGCTGACAGGCACCCTCACGGTCGCGGCCCTCGCCCTGGCGGCGTGCGGCGGCGGGAGCGGCAGCACCGACGGCGACGCCGTCGGCGTCTCCCTGATCGTCAAGACCACCACCAACCCGTTCTTCGTCGCCATGCAGGACGGCGCCGAGGAAGCCGCCGCGAAGCACGGCGTCTCGCTCACCATGGCCGCCGGCCGCGAGGACGGGGACGAGGACACCCAGATCCAGGCGATCGAGAACTCGATCGCCCGCGGTGACGCGGGCATCCTCATCACGCCGAACGGCCCCTCCGTCGTCGACGCGATCGCCTCGGCGCGGGACGCCGGACTGTACGTGATCGCCCTCGACACGCCGCCCGACCCGGCCGACGCCGTGGACATCACGTTCGCCACGGACAACCGGCTGGCAGGGCAGAAGATCGGCCAGTGGACGGCGGGGGCGCTCGACGGCGAGAAGGCCACGATCGCCATGCTGGACCTGTTCGCCGACAAGATCGTCACCGTCGACGTCGACCGCGACCAGGGCTTCCTGGAGGGGCTGGGGGTCGACGTCGCCGACCCGGGCGCCAACGGCGACGAGGCGGCCACCGGCGACTACTCGGGCGGCACGTACGAGATCGTGGGCCACGAGGCCACCGACGGGGCCGAGGACGGCGGCCGCACCGCGATGGAGAACCTGCTCGCGAAGAACCCCGACATCAATGTCGTGTACACGATCAACGAGCCCGCGGCCTACGGCGCCTTCCAGGCGCTCGAGGCGGCGGGAAAGACCGCGGACGACGTCCTGGTCGTGTCGGTCGACGGCGGCTGCGCGGGTGTGCAGAACGTCAGCGACGGCGTCATCGACGCCACGAGCCAGCAGTACCCGGTGAAGATGGCCGAGCTCGGCGTCGAGGCCATCGCACAGCTCGCCGCCGACGGCACCGCGCCGGAGACGACCGAGGGGCTGGACTTCTTCAACACCGGCGTCGAACTGGTCACCGACGAGCCCGTCGACGGGGTCGAGTCGATCGACGCGGCCGGTGCCGCCGACATCTGCTGGGGCTGATCGCCGATGAGCGCAACCACCACCGCGCCCCAGGCCGACCCGGCGGCGGAGTTCCTCGACCGGCGCGGCCCGCTCGAGCGCGCCCGTGGCGTGCTGCACCGCTATCCCGCCCTGAGCCCGGCGATCGTCCTCGTCCTGTCCGTCATCGTGTTCGGGCTCCTCAACGAGCGCTTCCTGGCACCGGCGAACCTGTCGCTGATCACGCAGCAGGTCGCGGTGGTGGGAACGCTCGCGGTGGCACAGACCCTCATCATCCTCACCGCGGGTATCGACCTGTCGGTGGGGTCGGTCATGGTCCTCGCCTCGATGGTGATGGCCCAGCTCGCGAGCAGTGCCGGAGTGCCGCCGGCACTCGCCCTGCTCCTCGGGCTCGTCGTCGGGATGGCCTGCGGCGGCCTGAACGGGTTCCTGGTGACCCGGTTCAGGCTGCCGCCGTTCATCGCGACACTCGGCACGTTCAACGTCTTCACCGCACTGGCGCTGCTGTACTCGCACGGGGCCACGGTCCGCGGCGGCGACATGCCTGCCGCGCTCACCTGGACGGGCAGCACGTTCTCGCTGGGCGGAGTGCGCGTCTCCACGGGCGTGCTCCTGATGCTCGCCGCCTACCTCGCCGTGGCGTTCGCCCTGTCCCGCACCGCCTGGGGCAAGCACGTCTACGCCGTCGGCGACGACAAGGAAGCCGCCAGGCTGTCCGGGATCAGCGTCAACCGCGTGCTGGTGAGCGTCTACCTCACCGCCGGGGCGATCCTCGCCCTGGCGTCGTGGATCCAGATCGGGCGGGCCAACGCCGCGAGCCCGAACGTGGGCGTGGACATGAACCTGGACTCGATCACCGCTGTCGTGATCGGCGGCACGAGCCTGTTCGGCGGGCGCGGCACGGTCTGGGGGACGCTGCTCGGCGCGCTGATCGTCGGGGTCTTCCGCAACGGGCTGTCCCTCGCGGGGCTCGACGTGCTCTATCAGACCCTGGCCGTGGGCATCCTCGTGATCGTCGCGGTCTCGCTCGACCAGTGGATCAGGAAGGTGCGCAAGTGACCACCACCGACACCCCCTCCACGGAGGACCGCCCGGCCGCCGCCCCCGACACGACCCCGGTCCTGCGGGCACGCGGGCTGGTCAAGACGTACGGCCACGTCGTCGGGCTCGACGGCGTCGACCTCGACCTGTTCCCCGGCGAGGTCCTCGCGATCATCGGCGACAACGGCGCCGGCAAGTCGACGTTGATCAAGTGCCTCACCGGGGCGGAGATCCCGGACCAGGGCGAGATCCTGCTCGACGGCGAACGCGTCCACTTCAGGCGTCCGCAGGACGCGCGCGCCGCCGGGATCGAGACCGTCTACCAGACGCTCGCGGTCGCGCCGTCGCTGGACATCGCCTCGAACCTGTACCTCGGCCGCGAGGTGCGGCGCCCGGGCCCCCTCGGGTCCGTGCTGCGCCTCACCGACCGGGCCGGGATGCGTGAGGCAGCCAGGCGCCACCTCACGGACCTCGGCATCTCGACGCTGCAGGACGTCACCGTGCCCGTGGAGAATCTCTCCGGAGGCCAGCGGCAGGCCGTCGCGGTCGCCCGGGCCGCGGCGTTCGGCTCCAAGGTGGTCGTCCTGGACGAGCCGACGGCGGCGCTCGGCGTGCGGGAGTCCGGCCAGGTCCTCCAGCTCGTGAGAACCCTGCGCGACAAGGGCGTGCCGGTGATCATCATCAGCCACAACATGCCGCACGTGTTCGAGATCGCCGACCGGATCCACGTCCAGCGCCTCGGCCGGCGCGCCGCGACGATCACGCCCCGGTCGCACACCATGACCGAGGCCGTCGCCCTCATGACCGGGGCCGCCGAGGCGTGAGCGGTCCGGAGCGCCGAGGCCGCGCGCGGACTCCCACCGCGCGCGGCCCCGGCGGCCCGTCCGCCCCGCGGCCCGGCGCCCGAGGTGTCAGGTCCGGGCCACGAGAAGGGACTGGAGGACCACGTTGACGACCGTGCCCGCGAAGATGCTGAGCAGGAGGTTCCGCCGCCAGAGGTGCAGGCCGACGGTGACCGCCAGCGCGAGACAGGTGGGCCCCAGGCTCCGCCAGTCCTCGGCGACGACGCCGTGCACGGTGTAGACGGCCAGGATGAGCATGATGCCCACGGGCATCCGCTCGCCCAGGTACGTCACGAGCACGCTGTCGCGCAACGGCGCGAGGAGCGCGAACGGGACGGCGCGCAGGGCCCAGGTGACGGCACCCGCGACGAGGATACCGGTCAGGAGGTACCGGGGGTCAGCCACGTGACGCCCTCCGCCGCCCGGCCAGGCCGTAGGAGGCGAGCAGGGCGACGACGAACAGGCTCATCCCGATGAGCAGCATGTTCGCGGGTGAGATCAACAGTCCCGCGAGAGCGCAGACCAGGCCGAGGATCGGCAGCGGGATCGATGCGCGGACCCGGTACGCCTCGATCGTCAGGACCGCGAACAGGGCCGTGACGGCGAACTCCAGGCCGACCACCCAGGGCGGGATCAGCGCCCCGAGACCGGCGCCGAGCGTGACGCTCGCCACCCAGGACACCTGGATCGTGGCCTGAACGGTGAGGATCCGGGCCCGGCTCCACCCTTCGGACTCGGCGGGTGCGGTCAGCGCGTAGGCCTCGTCGGTCAGGGCGAACGTGCTGTACGCCTTCCAGCCGTAGCCACCGACCCGGTGCAGCGGGAACGAGAGGGCGTAGAAGACGTGCCGGAAGTTGACCAGCAGCGCGGTCACGGCGATCTGCGCGAACGGCGCGGCCGCGGCCAGCAGGCCGACCATGAGGAATTCCAGCGAGCCGGCGAGGATCAGTGCCGCGATGGCCGGCGCCCACCACCAGTCCAGCCCGGAGTGGACCACGAGGACCCCGAGGGCGAGGCCCAGCGGCATGAGCGCGGTGCTCGCCAGCAGTCCCGTCCGCCGGCCTGCGGCCACCTCGGCCGGCCTTCCGGACGCGGCGGAATCGGTGACGACGGCGGCGGGCTCTGGCATGTCGGCAACATTACCGAGATCCATCCCCGCTCCGATTGCGGATCGATGCGCCTAGAATGCCTTCGTGAGCAACGAAACTCGTCTCGATGATCTGGATCATGCGATCATTGCCGAACTCGAGGACGACGCGCGGCTGAGCAACACCGAACTCGCGCGCCGCGTCGCGCTGACCCCCGCACCCTGCCTGCGCCGCGTGCAGCGCCTGGAGCGGGCGGGCGTGATCCGCGGCTACCACGCCGACATCGACCCGAAGGCCTCGGGCCGCAGCTTCGAGGTGATCGTCGCCATCGACCTGACCATCAACGACGGGCAGACCTTCGTCGACTTCGAGGCCGCCGCGTCCGCCCTTCCGGAGGTCACCGAGCTGCGGCGCATGTTCGGGCAGCCCGACTACTACCTGCGCGTCCTGGTCTCCGACCACGAGGACTACGAGGCCCACCTGCTCAACTCCCTCTCCCGGCTCCCGACGATCAGCCGCATCACCTCCCACCAGACGATGCGACGGGTCAAGGGATGACCCGGGCCCGGTCTCGAGGGAGCCGGCGCATGACCGCCGCCGTCCCCGCCCGCGTGCTGGTGCTGCGGCGGCGTATCCGCTGGGTCGTGGCCGTCACCATCACGTACAACGTCGTCGAGGCGATCGTCGCCCTGAGCGCCGGGAGCGTCGCGTCCTCGGCGGCGCTGGTCGGGTTCGGCCTGGACTCGGTCGTCGAGGTGCTGTCGGCCGCGGCGGTCGCCTGGCAGTTCGCCGCACCCGACCCGGAGGCCCGCGAGAGGACCGCACTGCGGGTCATCGCGGTCTCGTTCTTCGCCCTGGCGGCCTATGTCGCCGTGGATGCCGCACTCGCCCTGACCGGTCTGCGCGAGCCGGAGCACAGCCCCGTCGGCATCGCGCTCGCCGCCGTCAGCCTGCTCGTGATGCCGTTCCTGAGCTGGTTCGAGCGCCGTACCGGCCGCGAGCTCGGCTCGGCCAGCGCGGTCGCCGACTCCCGGCAGACCCTGATCTGCTCCTACCTGTCCGCCGCGCTGCTCGCGGGCCTCCTGCTCAACAGCCTGCTGGGCTGGACCTGGGCCGACTCGGTGGCCGCCCTGGTGATCGCCGGGTTCGCGGTCAAGGAGGGCGCCGAGGCCTGGCAGGGCGACTCCTGCACCGTGCCGGTCGCGGCCCTGACCGGTGAGCTGGAGCACGACCACGACGAGGACGGCCCGCAAACCCGCTGAGCGGGTACCGGCCACGGACCTACCGCGCCGCTCGCGCACGACGAACCGTGCGGACCGCCGCTCCCGGCCGGCCGGTCACCGGCGTCAGGGACGGCGACGCAGTTCGATCGTGCTCATCCCTGACAGGCTCAGGAAGACGCGGTCGCCGGCCTCCACGATCGTGGCCAGCACGTGGTCGCACGACGCGCACCGGACGACCAGACCGGGCGCGTCGGGATAGACCATGGCCTCGGCGAGCACCGACACGGCCCCACATCCGGCGCATCGCGCGGACGCGGCGGTCACGTCGCCCTGGAACACGTCCGAGAGTGCCCCCGCGAGCGCGTTGCCGTCGAGGTGAGAAGACATGTCAGAGACCTCCGAAGCGTTCGGTGCGGATGTCCGCCGCCGCGTGCCCGAGCTCCTGCAGCCAGGTCGCGATCGTCTCCACGAAGCGCGTCGAACCGCAGACGTAGAGGCGCGGCCGGTGCGAGGCCGGGATCGTGGCGGCCGCGAGCGCCCCCTTGTCGAGGCGGCCCACGGGTCCGGCCCAGCCCTCCGGGGCCGCGCGGGTGTAGACGACGTCGAGCTCGAAGGAGGGTCCGGTCAGGGCGGCGAGCTCGTCGGAGAAGAAGGCGTCCTCGGGCCGCCGGACCGAGTAGAGCAGCCGGAAGAACGTGCCGTCCCCGGTCGCGCCGTGCGCGGCCGCCATGGCATAGAGCGGGACGACGCCGGATCCGCCCGCGACGAGCTGCACGGGGCGGTCGTCCTGTCCCGGGCGCCAGACGAAGAACGCACCCAGCGGGCCGTGGACCTCGAGCTGGTCGCCGCTGCGCAGCTCCCGGGTGAGGAACGGCGACACCTCGCCGTCGGGCACCTCGTCGACGGCGAGCACCACCACTCCCCCGGGTGTCGCGGAGGCGATGGAGTACGACCTGGTCGCCTGGTACCCGTCCGGAGCGGTGAGGCGGACGTCGAGGTGGGCGCCGGCCTCGCTGCCCGGCCAGGTGGGGACGTCGAGCGTGAGGCGCACGGCCGTGGGGGTCTCGCGGCGCACGTCGGTGACTGTCGCCGCGTGCCAGGCGGCTCGCGGGCGGGCGGCGCCGGGCGGCGCCAGGGGCTGTGCGCTCACCAGTAGCGTTCTTCCTTCCACGGGTCGCCGTAGAAGTGGTAGCCGTTCTGCTCCCAGAACCCGGGTTCGTCGTCGGGCATCATCGTCAGGCCGCGGATCCACTTCGCGCTCTTCCAGAAGTACAGGTGCGGCACGAGCAGGCGGGCGGGGCCGCCGTGTTCGGGGTCGAGCGGCTCGCCGTCGGCCTCCGTGGCGATCCAAGCCTTGCCGTCCAGGAGGTCCTCCAGGGGAAGGTTGGTGGTGTAGCCGCCGTAGGAGTGCGCCATGACGAAGTCGTGCCCGGACTCGACGTTCTCGAACAGCCGGTCGAGGCTGACGCCGCGCCAGGCCATGTCGAGCCTGGTCCAGTGGGTGACGCAGTGGATGTCGACGGTGACGTCCTCCACGCCGAGCGCCAGGAGCTGGTCCCAGTTCCACCGGTGGTCGGCGCCGGTCTCGTCGCTGATGGTCAGTTCCCATTCCGCGGTGCCGACGCGGGGCGTGGGGCCGGCGCTGAGGACCGGCCAGTCGTTCACGAGGGTCTGGCCGGGTGGGAGACGCGGGTTGTCGTCCCGGCGCCGGCCGGAGAAACCGCGGGTGACGAACGACATGAGGTGACTCCGATCGACGAGCGGGCACGCGTACCCGGCCCGATCGATTGTAGGGCGCTCGCCCGCCAGGGGGAATGGACCGTTTCGGGGAGTCACGCTTCCGGCACGCCACCGTGCGCCCCCGTCCCCGGTGCTGCGTTGTTCCGGAGGTTCTGTGTGATGGGCGCCTGCCTCTCGTGCGGGCATCCGCCCCGCTCGCACGAGAGGTGGGCCGGAGGTGTCAGTCGACGATCCGGAATGTGGCGTCCTGACGGTCGAGGGCTGTGGTGATCGGGTCGATGCGGAGTTTGTAGTCGTAGTGGCGGATGTACCGGTCGGGGAAGTTGTATGACCGGAACGCGGACCACGAGGAGTCGGCGAGCCCGGAGACCTGCGCGAAGGTCGCGTCCTGCGCGAAGGTCGCCGACCCGTCGTTCGGTTCGAGCTTCAGCACGTAGTCGTAGTGCCGCAGGTAGTAGCCCGGGTAGTTCTCCGACTCGAACGAGACGTACTGCGAGCCGTCGTCGGCCAGGCCCTGGACCAGACGGAACTCGCCGTCGAGCGCCGGGCTGACGTCGGGGTCGATCCGTGCGGCGAAGTCCGCGTGCCGCACGTAGCGGTCCGGGAAGTTGTAGGACTGCAGGCGCCGCACCGGCACCGCGCCGGGGTTGCCGTTCTCCCCGGACGGGCCGGCCAGCACCGTCGAGGTCGAGACGGGGACGCCGAGGTTCGGCGTGCCGTCCGGGTTCCAGGAGATCCGCTGCGCCCGGCTGGTCCGCGTGGTGCCGCACCCGTCCGACGACGAGGAGTTGGCGTGGTAGATGATCCAGTCCTCGGTCCCGTCCGGCGAGCTGAAGAACGAGTGGTGGCCCGGCCCGTACACACCGTTGGCGTCGCTGCGCTGGAACAGCGGGGTGGGCTTCTTCGTCCACGAGCTCCTGTCCAGCGGATCCGTTCCGGTCAGTTCCAGCATGCCGATCTTGTAGTCCGGCGTCCCGCAGTAGCTGGCCGAGTAGGTCAGGAACGTGCGGCCGTCGTGGTGCAGCACGTACGGGCCTTCGTTGACCGGGTTGCCCTGTGTCTCCCACGAGTACTCGGGCTCGGAGATCAGCGTCCCGACCGACTCGGCGGTCCACGGGTTGGTCAGCCGCGTGATGTAGAGGCTCTGCTTCTCCCCGGTGGAGAAGCTGCCGTTGTTCGGGAAGGCGGAGTACACGAAGTAGTCGGTCCCGCCGACGGTCATGACGCTGCCGTCGATCGCCCAGCCGTCGTCGGGCATGAGGTCGAGCTTGCCCTTGTAGGTGTACGGGCCCATCGGGTCCGTGCCCGCGCTCTCCAGGACGTGCTGGCGCTGCCCGCCGCAGCAGGAGCTCGGCCCGGCGGAGTAGTACAGGTACCAGTGCCCGCCGCGCAGGTGCAGGCTCGGGGCCCACATGTTCGACGTCGCGTTCGGCTGCGACATCTGGAACACCTGGGTCTCGGCGGCGCTGCTCAGGCCGGCGAGCGTGGACGACCGGCGCAGGTAGATGCTGCCCGTCCACGTCGTGGCCGCGTAGTAGTAGTTGCCCTCGTAGTAGCCCAGCCACGGGTCGGCACTGTTGGGCGCGCCCACGACGGGGTTCCGGAAGGTCGAGCCGGGTGCCGCCGTGGCAGCGGGGACCGGCGTCGCGATGCCGCCCAGCACCAGTGCGGCCAGGGCGACGAGAAGCAGGGTGAGGGATCCCCGCCGACGGCGTCGTGGTGTCATGTCTGCGCTCTCCTCGTGGACGACTGGACGCGCTGCCAGGCCTGGTTGCTCCCGCCGTGACAGGTCCATTGCTGGACCTTGGCGCCGTCGGCCGTCGAGAACCCGTTCACGTCCAGGCACTTGCCGCTGTTGCGGTTGACCACCTGGACGGACCCGCCCGAGAGGTCCTGGACCTGCCACTGCTGGTTGGTTCCTCCGGTGCAGGTCCACTGCTGCACCCTGCCGCCGTCGGCGGTCGAGAACCCGTCCACGTCGAGGCACCTGCCGCTGTTGCCGTTGACGATCTGGACGTATCCGCCGGCGACCTCCTCGACCTGCCATGCCTGGTTGCTCCCGCCGTGACACGCCCACTGCTGGACCTTGGCGCCGTCGGCGGTCGAGGACCCGTCCACGTCCAGACACTTGCCGCTGTTGCCGTTGACCAGGCTTTCGGGGCGCTGCTCGACGAGCGTCCAGTCCTGGGAGCCGTCGGTCGCCGCCGACTGGAGCGTGAGCTGCGCCCCGGCGCTCGCCCCGGTCAGGTACAGGCCGGGATCGGCGGCCGCGCGCAGCCGGGTGTACCCGTCGCCCGTCGTGACGAGGTCCCAGATCCCGGACTCGGTGTCGTCCACCCATTGGCCGATCCGCTGACCGGCCGACGCCGTGCCGGTCCAGATGGCCGCCGCGCGCCCGCCGGACTTGTTGAGCAGGGTCACGGCCCCGTCGGCCTTGGTGAGCACGTGCCAGAACTGCGTGTCGCCGTCGGCCGCCGACCCCGCCGCCTCCAGGACCACGTCGGGAACGTCGCCGTTGCCGAGGTTGGCGTCGTTGCTGTGCGAGCCCGTGCCGATGACCTGGCCGGTCTTCCGGTTGACGAGCTGGTAGTACGCGCCGGCGGAGCGCCCGAGGTCGACGTCGCCGTACCGGATGACGGCGTCGGCGTTCGGGCCGCCCCAGGTGCCCTGGAGGATGTGGACGCGGCCCGTACCCTCGACGTACTGCAGCGTCCGGCTGTACCCGGCGCCCACCGTGGTCTGGTACTCCGTCCACGTGCCGGTGCTCGACCCGGTGCGGTTGACCCAGACGCTCCCGCTGCCGCTCGCGTTGTACGCGATCCGCCCGTCGGGCAGGGGGATCAGCACCGGGCTGCCGCCCGTGGCCAGCCGGTGCGAGCCGCTGCTGACCGCGAGGGTGTCGACCCCCGTCCCGTCGACGTCGCCGTCGGCGAAGAACCGCAGCGGGTCGCTCGCGGTCTTGAACCGGGTGTTCGTCCCACCGCCCCAGTACTCGAAGGTGAGCAGCCATCTGCCGTCGGACGTCGGGGCGATCGTGGTCATGCCCGGTCGGCCACCGCCGATCAGCGTCTTCCCGCCCGCGGTCGTCGTCGTGCCGGGAACGTCGACGACCGGGTCGCTCCATGGCGCGCTCGTCCCGTCCCACGTGCGGTGGGCGAGGATCTGGCCGTGCGAGTCGGTGGCGGTGTCGTTGTCCGGGTCGAGCTGCGCGACGCCGGTGGCGGGGTCGTAGCCGACGTAGTCGTTCTCGTCGGAGTAGTACACGACGAGCTGCCCGTCGCGGACCATCACGTACGGCTCCCAGACGGGGTCGACCTGGTCATAGGTGTTCGCGTCGGCGACGTTGACACCGGTGGCGCCGGCGGAGCCGCCCTGCCAGCCGCCCCGGGCGACGATGTCGAGCACGTCCCAGCTCGCGCCCTCGTCCGTACTGGCGAACAGTGCGATCGCGAGGTTCTCGCGGTCGCCGTCGTTGGTCGGCACCCAGTTCGGGTCTGCCGCCTTGTGCTCCAGGTAGTACTGGTCGTCGCCGGAGACCACACTGGCCAGCAGCAGGGTCCCGGCGCTCAGGGTCCCCACGTCCTGCGGCAGCACGTAGAGGTAGGGGCTGGTCCAGTTGCTCGTGTAGGGCGCGAACTTCGGATCGGAGGACAGGTAGGCCGGGGCGGGCACCTCGGTCAGCGCCTGCCAGGTGGTGCCGTCGTCGTCGCTGACGTGGATGGGCATCGTCTGGCCGTCGGCGCTGCCCGACGGCGCGACGGTCGACCGCTCGAAGGCCGCGACCAGGCGTCCGCTCGGGAGCTGGGCCGCCTTCGGGTACACGGCGCAGTTGCCCCGGCCCTTGAGGCACGCCTCGGACGAGGGCAGCTCGTAGAGCGTCTGCGGGGTCGGGACGTAGGCCTGGGCGGCGAGCGCCGGGATGCCCGTGAGAGCGGCCGCGACCAGGAGTGCGGTGATGGTTCTGCGTGATCTCGTTCGAGTCATGTCCCCTCCGTCGGGGTGATCGGGATCGAGTCGCCGAGGCGTGGGAGCACGCTCGGCCGGGCCGGTCGTCGCCGTCGGCGGCCGGCCCGGGGACGGCCGCCGGTGGCCGTCCCGCCGCGGGGTCGTGGTACCCCGCGCACCGCCCGGACCGGTCACGGGGACCGGTCCGGGCGGAGGTCTCACTTGTTGACGGTGAACCCCTGGGCGTTGCCGTAGGAGACGAGCTTGTCCTGCCAGGCGAGCAGGCCGTCGTTGAGGTCACCGCGTTCGGTGTAGGACTGCCCCACCGTGTCGGGGAAGACGCTGTTCGCGTAAACCTGGTAGGGCAGGTACTGCCAGTCGGTGGAGACGTTCTCGGAGGCCTGCACCAGGACCTCGTTGATCTTCTGCCCGCCGAAGTAGTCGGGTGCGGCACCCAGGAAGTCGGGGTCGTTGAGCTGGGCCGTGGTGGACGGGAAGCCGCCGGACTCCAGGAACACGTTCACGCTGTCCTCGGAGCTGTTGAGCCAGCGCACGAACGCGGCGGCGAGCGCCGGGTTCTCCGACTGCTTGACGACCGCCTGCGAGCTGCCGCCGTTCTCGGCCGTGACCGGGTCGCCGTCGTAGGACGGGATCGGGGCCACGCGCCACTTGCCGGCCCCCTCGGGGACGGAGCCCTCGAGGATGCCCGGCATCCAGGCGCCGGTGACGATGGTGGCGAGGCTGTCGTTGCCCAGGGCCTTCCACCAGTCGTCGGACCAGGTGGGGATGTCGGCCAGGAGTCCGGGTTCGAGGAGCTGGTTCCACATGTCGGCCCAGCGCCGGGTGCCCTCGTCCTGCAGGTCGAGGGACACGGTGGTGCCGTCGACGGTGTAGGGGTGCCCGCCGGCCTGCCAGATGAGGGGCTGGGCGAACCCGGGGTCGCCGGCGTCGTTGGTGATGTACACCGACGGGTCGGCGTCGTGCAGCTCGCGGGCGGCGGCGATGTACTCGTCCCAGGTGGTGGGCACGTCGATGCCGTGCTCGTCGAAGAGGTCCTTGTTGTACATCAGGATCAGCGGGCCGGAGTCCTGCGGCAGGCCGTACAGGCCGCCCTCGACCGTGGACTGGGCCCAGGTGGAGGCCGTGAACTGGTCCTCGAGGCTGTCCAGGCCGAAGCCGTTCAGGTCGACCAGGCTGTCGGAGATCGCGAACTGCTGGAGGGCGTAGTACTCGATCTGCGCGACGTCGGGGGCGCCGGAGCCGGCGGCGATGGCGTTCTGCAGCTTCGTGTACTCGTCGGTGGCGGTGCCGGCGTTGACCACGTCGACCGTGACGTTCGGGTACTCGGCCATGAACGCCTCGGCCTGGGCCTCGCCGGACGGCGTCCACGTCCAGTAGGTCAGTTCACCGCCCTCCTCGAGCGCGGCGTCCAGGTCGGCGAGCGATGCCTGGGGGTCGGACGAGCCGGCGTCGGCGCCTGAGGTGGCGCCGCCGCAGGCGCTGAGCAGGCCTGCGGCGAGCAGACTCGTCGCCAGGGCTGCGACGGTCCGGCGGGCTGCCGGACGGATGGTGCGGGACATGATGACTCCTTGTTTCACTTCGTCGTGCCGGGCGACTGCGGTGACGCCCGTGTGGTCGCGCAGCGGTCTACTGCTTGACGCTCCCGGCGCTGAGGCCTGACTGCCAGTAGCGCTGCAGGAAGAGGAAGATGGCGATGATCGGCACGATCGCGACGAGCGAGCCGGTGATCACCAGGTTGAAGATGGGCTCGGCGGCGACGCCGGCGGCCTGGGCGCTCCACTGGTTGAGCCCGACGGTCAGGGGGAACCACTTCGGGTCGCTGAGCATGATCAGCGGCAGGAAGTAGTTGTTCCAGGTGGCCACGATCGTGAAGAGCGCGACGGTGACGATGCCGGGCAGCAGCAGCCGCACGGAGATGGTGAAGAACGTGCGCATCTCCGACGCGCCGTCGAGCCGTGCGGCCTCCAGGAGCTCGGTGGGCACCGAGTCGATCGTGTAGACCCAGATGAGGTAGAGGCCGAAGGGGCTGATGAGGGAGGGGATGATGATGGACCAGGGGGTGTTGGTCAGGCCCATCTGGCTGAACAGCAGGAACGTGGGCACGGCGAGTGCCGTGCCGGGCACGGCCACGGCACCGAGCACGACGGCGAAGTAGCCGGCGCGCCCCGGGAAGCGGAACTTGGCCAGCCCGTAGCCGGCGAGGGTGGCCAGCAGGGTGGCGCCGCCGGCGCCGACCACGACGTACAGCATGGTGTTGCCGAGCCAGCGCAGGTAGATCCCGTCGTCGTAGGTGAACGTCCGGGCGATGTTGTCCCACAGGGCGAAGGAGTCGCCGAAGGCGAGGCCGAAGGAGGAGAAGAGGTCGGCCTGGGTCTTGGTGGCGTTGACGAACAGCCACACGAGCGGCACCAGGGCGTAGAGCAGGAACAGGCACATCAGCAGGGTCAGGGCCGTCGACCTCGGTGGCCGGGTGACCGAGAAGGGCCTGCGGGCCCGCGGGTGGATGACACGTCGGTTGCGGACCATCAGCGGTCCTCCTTCCGGGAACCGCGCAGCTGCACCACGTAGGCGATCGCCGCGGTGATGACGCCCATGATGATCGCGATGGTGGCGGAGTAGTTGTACTGCTGGCCGGCGAACGAGAGCGAGTAGGCGTACATGTTCGGCGTGTAGGAGCTGGTGATGACGTTGCTGGCGAGGGGCTGCAGCACGTTCGGCTCGTTGAAGAGCTGGAAGCTGCCGATGATCGAGAAGATCGTGGCGATGACGATCGCGCCACGGGCCGCGGGGAGCTTGATCGCCTTGACGACCTGCCAGCCTCGTGCGCCGTCGATCTCGGCCGCCTCGTACAGGTCGGTGGGGATCGTCTTCAGCGCCGAGTAGAAGATCACCATGTTGTAGCCGACGAACTCCCAGGTGACGATGTTGCCGATGGAGACGAGCATCCACTGCGGGGCGAACGGCGCCAGGACGCTGCTGCCCAGCCAGTCGTTGATGCTCGCGGTGAGGCCGAAGTTGTCGCCGTAGATGAAGCCCCACATCAGCACGGCGACCACGGCGGGCACCGCGTAGGGCAGGAAGATCACGATGCGGAAGAACCCGGTCGCGTACAGGCGGGCGCTGTCGATCGCCAGGGCCGCGGTCAGGGCCAGCAGCAGCATGATGGGCACCTGCACCAGCAGGAACAGCAGCACGCGGCCGAAGCTCGCCCAGAAGGCGGGGTCGTGGAAGGCCAGGACGTAGTTGTCCAGGCCGACGAAGGCGTTACCGCCCACGAGCTGGTTCTGGAAGAGGCTCAGCCACAGGGCGTATCCCAGCGGTGCGATGAAGGCGATGACGAACACCACGGCGAACGGCCAGGTGAACTGCCAGCCGGTCCAGCGGCGTCGCTGCCTCCTGATCGCCGGCACCGAGGTTCGTGTCACGCCGGGGCTGCGGGTGAGGGTGGTCATCGGGCACCTCCTGCGGTCGCGCCGGTCGTGGCGTCGCCTGTCGCGACCTCGTCGGACACAAGGACACGACAGCCCCAGGGCTCCAGCGTCAGTTCCTTGCCGGCCGGGAAGTGGTCCCGGGTGGCCGGCTCGACGACGTCGTCCGGGAGCGTCGTGGTCGTGGCCTCCCAGCTCCAGTTGAACAGGAAGCGGAGACGCCGTCCGTCCGGCACGGTGCCGGAGGAGATCGTGACCGGCAGCTCCGACGGCTTGTCCGTGTCGGCCCCGGCCGGTCCGGCGGCGAAGTGGATCACCGCGCGGGCGAGCTCGCGGTCGGGGACGCAGCCCACCGTCGTCACCTGCCCGGCGCCGTGAGCGTGAGTGGTCACCGCCGCGAAGTCGCCGAAGCGGGGGTGGTCGTAGCCGGCGAGCGTGGTGGTGCCGTCGGCGGGGCGCAGGCCCTCGACCCAGTACCGGCCGGACGCACCGTCCGCGGCCGGCAGCCGGGGCGAGCCGGTCACGGGGACCGGGTCCTCGAGGTTGGAGTACTCCTCGTAGGAGACACCCGCCGCGGCGTCGAGGCCGGGCGGTGCGACGGCGACGCGGGCGCGTGCCTCGTGGTCGGCGTAGCCGGTGCGCACACCCAGCACCAGGTGGCCGCCGTGGGCGGCGTAGTCCCGCAGCAGGTCGAGCTCGGCGTCGGTCGTGACGTAGAGGCCGGCCGCGACGAGCACGGGGAAGCGGCGCGCGAGTTCGGCGCCGCCCAGCTCGGCGGCCTGTTCCAGGTGCAGGATGCGGGCCTGGCGGCCGGTCTCGACGACGGCGGCGTGGAAGGCGTCGAAGGTGTGCTCGAAGGACTCCTCGTCCGGTGTCCCGTCGATCGTGAACGGCGGCATGTACTGCTGCGCGTACCGGCTCGGGTTGGACCACAGCAGCGCCACGTCGGCGTCGGGCTCGTACCCGTCCAGCAGCGGCGAGATCTGCCGCAGCTCGGCGCCGATCGCGGACACCTCGTCGTAGACGCGGCCGGGTACCAGGCTGTGCGGCAGCACGCCGCCCCAGTAGGTCTCGGCGCCGTACGGCAGCGTGTGCCAGTGCCAGTACTCGATCATGGCCGCGCCGCGGGAGACGAACGCCATCGCGGCCTGCTTGAGCTGGCCCGGGTAGGGCGGGAAGTTGGTCGACGAGTCGTCGATCGCCTGCGCGTTGGTCTCGGTGACCAGGAACCGCGCCTGCTTCGAGGAGTAGAGCCGGTCGGCCTGCCGGAACAGCCCGGCCACACCGGTCGTGGTCCAGTAGTTGAGCTGGCGCTTGTCCAGGGAGGCGTCCAGGCGGTCCTGCATGCCGTAGTACGGGTTGCCGGAGGTGACGTCGAGCGCGGCGAACAGGCCGCGGTCGTCCAGCCCGCGGCGCGGGTACTGCAGGCACGTGGTCACGAACTGCTCGGGGCGGGCGTACTCCCCCACGAGCTGTGCCTGCCAGGCGATGAACTCCGTGGTCTGGGCTGCCTGGAACCGCCGCCAGGCCAGGTCGTACTGGGGGAAGGAGTTGCCGTCGGGACGCCACAGCTCGCTCCAGTCCGCGAGACGGTGGGACCAGTAGGTCAGGCCCCACTCGCGGTTGAGGGTGTCGACGTCGCCGTACTGCCGCTTGAGCCCGCGCACGAACCGCGTGAACACGCTGTGGTTGTGGAAGAGCTCGAGGCCGGGCTCGTTGTCGACCTGGTAGCCGATGACCGCGGGGTGGTCCGCGTAGCGGGCGACGATGCGCCGGACGACGCGCTCGGCGTAGAACCGGAACGTCGGGTTGGTGTAGTCCACCTCCTGGCGCGCGCCCCACGGAACGGGCTCGCCCGAGCGGCGTTCGGCCGCGATCTCGGGGTGGGCCGTCTGGAGCCAGGGCGGGACGGCGTAGGTGGGGGTGCCGAGCACGACGGCGATGCCGCGCTCGTGCGCCGCGTCCAGGACCGGGGCCAGCCACTCGAGGTCGAACCGCCCGTCCTCCGGCTCCCATGTGGACCAGACCGACTCGCCGACGCGGATCACCGTGATCGACGCCTTCGCCATCAGGTCCAGGTCCTCGAGCATCCGGTCCCGCTGGTGGTACTCGGGGTAGTAGGCGACGCCGAACAGGGCTCCGGTGGGGAGCGAGGGGGCGGGGCGTGGGTGCATCGGTCAGGTACTCCGTTGTCTCTGCTGTCGTCGGTGACGTGAAAGCGACTCTAGGACCGGATGTTACCGGTAACAAGTGCTCGTGATCCGATTGTTACCGGTAACATGATGCTGGGTCAAGCGATCGCCGACGGCGCTACGCTGATCCGACCGACACCGATCCCGCCTGAAGGAGCGTGCGATGGCCTCTCCCACCACCGTGGACGTCTCGCCGCGCGACGACGGCAAGCCGGCCACCATCTACGACGTCGCCAAGGCCGCGGGCGTCTCCCACCAGACCGTGGCGCGCTACCTCCGGGGCTATCAGGGCATCCGCCCGGCCACCCGGGAACGGGTCGTGGCGGCGCTCGAGGAGCTCGACTACCGACCGAACCTCACCGCGCGATCACTGACGACGGGGCGGTCGCACCGGATCGG
The DNA here is from genome assembly GCF_016742955.1 of Myceligenerans indicum. GTDB lineage: Bacteria > Actinomycetota > Actinomycetes > Actinomycetales > Cellulomonadaceae > Myceligenerans > Myceligenerans indicum. The sequence goes on from NZ_JABBYC010000002.1 coordinate 100,884, forward strand.
CGCCCTGACGCACGAGATCGACAAGCACGGTCCGAGCAACATCGCCCAGGGGGCAGCGGCCGCCGCCCGCCGGGCCGGGTACGTGCTGGACATCTTCACCCTCGACATGGGCGATCCCGGCTCGATCCGCGACACCCTCGACCTGCTCCGTCAGCACGACCTCGCCGGGATCCTGGCGCTGACCTCCACCGACGAGATGTCCGCGGCCATCGAGGCGGCACGGTTCACCGTGCCTGTCTACCTCGGCGGCGAGCCGGACGACACCGCCACGGAACACTCCGAGCTGACCGGCGTCGGCTTCCCGGCCCTCGTGGACCATCTGGCCGAGCTCGGCCACTCCTCCTTCCTGCACGTCGCCGGGCCGGCCACCTGGCCCGCGGCGCGCAACCGCACCCAGGCCTACCAGGAAGCCCTCGCGGCCCGCGGACTGCACTCGGCGGGGATCGTGGCCGGGGACTGGACCGCACGGTCGGGGCACGACGCCGTCGCCGCGCTCGGCCCCCACCTCGACGCGAGCGCCATCGTCGCCGCGAACGACCAGATGGCACTCGGCGCCATGCTCGCCCTCCGGCGCCAGGGCCTCGATGTGCCGCGCGACATCAGCGTGACCGGCGTCGACGACATCCCCGACGCGGCCTACTTCGCTCCCCCGCTGACCACCCTCCGCATCGACTTCGCCGCCCAGGGACGCGACATCGTCGGCGCCCTCCTGGCCCAGATCGACGGGCGGCAGCCCGAGCGATCCGTCACGCCCCACTCCGAACTGGTGGTCAGGGAGTCCACCGGGCGCGCCCGGGCCGACACGCCGCGCCCCTGACCAGAACGTCGAACGCTCAGCGGTCCACGAGGGTCATCTCGAACGAGTAGAGGTCAGGGCGGTAGCAGTGCTGTCCCCACTCGACGGCGCGACCGGCGTTGTCGAACGCCGTGCGCGTCATCGTCAGGACCGCCGCACCCTTGGGGATATCGAGCAGCCCGGCCTCCACACCGGTGGCGTCCCGCGCGCCGATGCGCTGCTTCGCCACCCGCATGGTCACCCCCCTGGCCCGGAGCAACTGGTACAGACCGTACTTGGCCAGATCGTCGGCATCGAGATCGCGATACTGCTCCGGCAGGGTGTTGTCGAGGATCGCGATGGGCACACCGTCCGCGGAACGCACCCGGCGAATGCGCAGCACCGGTCGCCCCTTCTCTATGCCGAGCTCCTCGGCCGCCTTCTCGTCCGCCTTCCCGACCTCCATCGACACGATCTGGGTCGTCGGCTCCTGGCCGGACCGTTCGAGGTCCTCGTACAGGCTCGTGAGCTCCACGCTCCGGGTGACCTTGCCGTGTACCACCTGCGTGCCGATTCCCCGCCGGCGCACCAGCAGGCCCTTGTCGACGAGCTCCTGGATGGCCCGGCGGATCGTGGGCCGGGACAGCCCGAGACGGCTGCCGAGCGCCACCTCGTTCTCCAGTCGCGACCCGGCGGGCAACGTGCCGTCCTGGATGGCGGCCTCGAGCCGGCTCGAGATCTGGAAGTAGAGCGGAACAGGTCCCGACCGGTCGAGATCGACGAACAGGTCGACCGGGAGTGCCTGCTGCCGGTCCGCCATGGTGCTCCCTCCCGCCGCGACCCTCGCGACACGATGTCTAGACATTATCAGCACTTTCCATCGGCGAGGAATGTCAGGTCGTGTGACGAACCTCAGCCCCAGACCAGGTTGTATTGTCCAGACATACTATCTACGCTTGCCGGAGTGTCACGCGACGACGCGTGCCGCGCCAACGGCGCACCGACCAGAGACCATCGGAGAAGCCCATGCCTGACACACCCACGACCACTTCCGAGACCCTGCCACTGCGCATCGCCGCCGACACCACCCCCACCAGCCTCTGGAACGACTCGGCGGACCCGCGGCAGCTCGCCCGCTCGATCGAGTTCGGAGCGGTCGGCGCCACGTGCAACCCCGTGATCGCCCTGGCCGCCATCAAGAGCGACCTGGAGACCTGGAGCCCGCGCATCACCCAGCTCGCCAAGGAGCACCCCGCCGCCGGCGAGTCGGAGCTCGGCTGGATGGTGGTCGAGGAACTCTCCGTCCAGGCAGCACGGCTCCTCGAGCCGGCCTTCCGAGCCAGCGGAGGCCGCGACGGCCGCCTCTCCATCCAGACCGATCCGCGACTCCACCGCGACGAGGCCGCCCTGGTGGAGCAGGCCGTGCGCTTCTCCGGGCTCGCCGAGAACATCATCGTCAAGATCCCGGCGACGGCCGTCGGCATCCGCGCCATCGAAGAGGCGACCTTCCACGGCGTGAGCATCAACGCGACCGTGTCGTTCACGGTGCCCCAGGCGCTCGCCGTCGCCGAGGCCATCGAGCGCGGCCTCGACCGACGTCGCGCCGCCGGGCTCCCCGAGCGCGAGTTCGGCTCGGTCGTGACCATCATGGGCGGGCGGCTGGACGACTGGCTCAAGGCTTGGGTCAAGGAGCACGGTGTGCTGATCGACCCCGGGCATCTCGAGTGGGCCGGCGTCGCCGCACTGAAGCGGGCGCACGCGCTGTTCGAGGAGCGCGGATACCGGTCGCGCATCCTCTCCGCGGCGTTCCGCAACCACATGCAGTGGTCCGAACTCCTGGGCGGCGACCTCGTCATCTCCCCGCCGTTCGAGTGGCAGGAGCGGATCAACGCCAACGGGATCGCCGTCGAGAACCGCATCGACCGCCCGGTCGACTCGCACATCGTCGAGACCCTGCTCGAACGCGTCCCGGAGTTCGGCCGCGCCTACGAGCCGGACGGCATGACCGTCGAGGAGTTCGCCGGCTTCGGCGCGACCCGGCGCACCCTGCGCCAGTTCCTCGAGGCGGACGCGGCGCTCGACTCGCTCGTGCGCGACATCCTCGTGCCGGCGCCCTGAGCAGCACGGAGGTCGCATCCAGACCGGCCGCGTCGGCTCGAGTGGCGAGCCGCGGAACGCCCCTCCACACCGAGCCCGATGGCCTATTGTCATTTTGTTAGGACATGGATATCATGAATGCCACGGCCCTCCGATCGAGAGAGTTCTACACCGTCGTATGAACACCACACCCAGGATCTTCGACGTCATCGCGGTCGGCCGCGTCGGCGTCGACATCTACCCGCTCCAGGACGGCGTGGGCCTCGAGGACGTCGAGACGTTCGGCAAGTACCTCGGCGGCAGCGCCACCAACGTGGCAATCGCCGCGGCCCGCCACGACCACCGCACCGCCGTCATCACCCGTACCGGCGACGATCCCTTCGGCCGGTTCGTCAAACGCGAGCTCGTCCGCCTCGGAGTCTCCGACACGTTCGTCGGCGTCGAACCCGACCTGCTCACGCCGGTGACGTTCTGCGAGATCTTCCCGCCCGACGACTTCCCACTGTACTTCTACCGGAAGCCCAAGGCCCCGGACCTGACCATCACCGCGACCTCGCTCGATCTCGACGCGATCCGCGACGCACGGGTCTTCTGGGCGACCGTCACCGGCCTGTCGGCCGAGCCCAGCCGCTCGGCCCACCACGTCGCCTGGTCCGCCCGCAACCGTCGGCGCCACACGGTGCTCGACCTCGACTACCGGCCGATGTTCTGGACCTCGCCCGCCGAGGCGACCCGCGAGGTCCAGCGCGCGCTCCCGCACGTGACGGTCGCCGTCGGCAACCGCGAGGAGTGCGAGATCGCGGTCGGCGAGACGGACCCGCACCGCTCCGCCGACGCACTGCTCGACCACGGGGTCGAACTCGCCGTCGTGAAGCAGGGACCGAAGGGCGTGCTCGCCAAGACCCGCGACGACTCGGTCGAGGTCCCGCCGTTCCCCGTGAACGTCGTCAACGGCCTGGGCGCCGGTGACGGGTTCGGCGGTGCGCTGTGCCACGGACTGCTCGAAGGCTGGGACCTGGAACCGATGCTGCGGTTCGCCAACGTCGCCGGCGCCATCGTCGCCTCGCGACGCGAGTGCTCCACCGCCATGCCCACCACCGCCGAGGTCAAGGCCGCACTCGAAGGAGCCGGAAATGCCGCGCACTGAACGTTTCCTGTCCCCCGAGCGCTTCGCCCGGCTCCGCGACCTACGCGCCCGCGAGCCGCACCGGGTCGCCGAGGCACTCGCCGCCCGGACCCGCCGACCGGTCCTGTCCGACGCCGGCCGCCTCTTCATCGTGGCCGCCGACCATCCGGCCCGCGGGTCGCTCGCCGTCGGCAAGGAGTCGATGGCCATGGCCGACCGGTACGACCTGCTCGACCGTCTCACGCTCGCGCTCTCGCGGCCCGGCGTCGACGGCGTGCTGGGCACGCCCGACATCATCGACGACCTCGCCCTGCTCGGCGCGCTCGACGGCAAGGTCGTGGTGGGCTCGATGAACCGGGGCGGCCTCCGCGGCGCCTCCTTCGAGTACGACGACCGATTCACCGGCTACGACATCCCGGCGATCGTCCGCGACCGGCTGGACTTCGCCAAGACCCTGCTGCGCGTGAACCTCACCGACACCGCGACCGCCGACACCCTCGAGGCGAACGCGCGCGCGGTCTCGGCCGCCGCGCGGGCGCGCCTGCCGATCATGGTCGAACCGTTCCTCAGCGAGTGGCGAGGTGGCGCGGCCACGAACATGCTCGACCCCGACTCGGTGATCGCGTCCGTCGGGATCGCCACGGGGCTCGGCAACAGCTCCGCCTACACCTGGATGAAGCTGCCCGTGGTCGACCAGATGGAGCGAGTCATGGAAGCCACCACCCTGCCGACACTGCTGCTCGGCGGCGATCGCACCGCCGACCCCGACGCCACCTATGCCACGTGGGAGAAGGCACTCGCCCTGCCCGGCGTACGAGGCCTCGTCGTCGGCCGCACCCTGATCTACCCACCCGACGGGGACGTCGTCGCGGCCGTCGACACCGCCGCCTCCCTCGTACACGTCCAGCCAGCAGCCTGACCCCACGGAAGGTCGAGAACAGCCATGAACCACAGCACCGAGAACCTGCCGGTCGCCGACCCGTTCGTCGAGGAAGGCGGCCTGCCCGTCGTCGGACACTGGATCGACGGGAAATACCACGCGTCGCGCAGCGGGCGCACCGCGCCCGTCTACGACCCCGCCCTGGGCAAGCAGACCAAGGAGGTCGCGCTCGCGGACGAGGCCGAGATCGCCGCCGCGATCGCCTCCGCGGCCCGTGCCTTCCCCGCCTGGGCGGGCATGTCCATGACCAAGCGGCAGGCCATCGTGTTCCGCTTCCGCGAGCTGCTCAACGAGCGTAAGCACGAGCTCGCCGAGATCATCACGAGCGAGCACGGCAAGGTCGTGTCGGACGCGGCCGGCGAGGTGCAGCGCGGGCTCGAGGTCGTGGAGCTCGCCACCGGGTTCCCCCACATCATCAAGGGCGAGTTCTCCGAGAACGTCTCCACCGGCATCGACGTGTACTCGACCAGGCAGCCGCTCGGCGTGGTCGGCGTCGTCAGCCCGTTCAACTTCCCCGCGATGGTGCCGATGTGGTTCTTCCCCATCGCGATCGCCGCGGGCAACACCGTGGTCCTCAAGCCGAGCGAGAAGGACCCGTCGGCCTCGATCTGGATGGCCGAGCTCTGGAAGGAAGCCGGCCTGCCCGACGGCGTGTTCACCGTGCTCCAGGGCGACAAGGTGGCCGTCGACGGCCTGCTCACCCACCCCGAGGTGAAGTCGATCTCGTTCGTGGGCTCCACCCCGATCGCGAAGTACATCTACGAGACCGCCGCGCGGCACGGCAAGCGTGTCCAGGCCCTCGGCGGCGCGAAGAACCACATGCTCGTGCTCCCCGACGCCGATCTCGACCTCGTGGCCGACCAGGCGATCAACTCGGGTTACGGCTCTGCCGGCGAGCGCTGCATGGCGATCAGCGTCGTGCTTGCCGTCGAGCCCGTCGCCGACGCCCTGATCGAGAAGATCACGGAGCGGATCGCGAAGCTCCGCGTCGGTGACGGCCGCCGCGAGCCCGACATGGGACCGCTGGTCACGGCACAGCACCGCGACAAGGTGTCCTCCTACATCGACATCGCCGCGCAGGACGGGGCCAAGGTCGTCGTCGACGGCCGCGGGATCGAGGTCGACGGCGCCGACGACGGCTTCTGGCTCGGCCCCACGCTGCTGGACGACGTGCCCACCACCAGCCGGGCCTACACCGAGGAGATCTTCGGACCGGTGCTGTCGGTGGTGCGCGTGGCGACCTTCCAGGACGGGGTCGACCTCATCAACTCGGGTGAGTTCGGCAACGGCACGGCGATCTTCACCAACGACGGCGGGGCCGCACGGCGGTTCCAGAACGAGATCCAGGTCGGCATGATCGGGATCAACGTCCCGATCCCGGTGCCCGTCGCCTACTACTCGTTCGGCGGCTGGAAGGACTCGCTGTTCGGCGACTCGAAGGCATACGGCATCCAGGGCTTCGACTTCTTCACGCGCCAGAAGGCGATCACCTCGCGCTGGCTCGACCCGGCCACGCACGGCGGCATCGACCTCGGGTTCCCCGAGAACGACTGACGCGGCGCGGCGGGCCGGCTGACCACGGTCGGTCAGGCAACCCCCGCCCGCCACCGCGCGGCGACCGCGCGACTGCAGTACGACGGAAGCAGGACCCACCGACGATCGACGGACGTACCGATCACGAAGGAGTGATGCACGCGATGCACGCGCGCAACGCATGGTTCCACCCGCGCGGCGGGCTCTCCCGGAACGGCTGGGAGAGCGTGGTCGACGCGACGCTCGACGGCTGGGCCCACACCGGCCTGCGAGTGGCCGATCTCGGCGACGGGCGCCCCCGCGGACTGCCCGCCGCCGAGGCCGAGCGGATCGTCGTGCCCCTCTCCGGCGGCTGCGAGATCGCCTGGACCACGACGGACGGCTCCGGCGTCGTGGAGCTCGAAGGGCGGGCCTCCGTCTTCGACGGGCCGACCGACGTCATCTACCTCCCGATCGGTACGACGGCGACGATCGCCGGTTCCGGGCGCGTCGCCGTCGCCGAGGCCCCGGCGACCACCCGGCATCCTCTCCGGGTCATCGGCAGGGACGAGGTGCCCGTCGAGCTCCGCGGCGCCGGGCGGTCCAGCCGGCAGGTGCACAACTTCGGCACTCCGGGCGCCCTGGATGCCTCCAAGCTCATCGTGTGCGAAGTGATCACGCCGGCCGAGAACTGGTCGTCGTACCCGGCGCACAAGCACGACGAGCACGTCGCGGGCCACGAGTCACGACTCGAGGAGATCTACTACTTCGAGACGGCCACCGCGCGTGGCCTCGGCGCGCCCGCCGAGGCGGACCCGTTCGGCATGTTCGCCACCTACTCGTCCCCCGCCGGCGAGATCGACACCACCGCGATCGTGCGCACGGGCGACGTGGCACTGGTGCCCTACGGCTACCACGGGCCGGCCGCCGCGGCTCCCGGCTACGACCTCTACTACCTCAATGTCATGGCCGGGCCCGACGCCGAGCGCGAGTGGCGCATCAGCGACGACCCCGCCCACGGATGGGTCCGCTCGAGCTGGGAGGCTCAGACGCTCGACCCCCGGCTCCCCTACACCGCCTCCCAGGAAGGACGCTGACGACCGTGGAGACCAAGCGGATGACGGTGGCGCAGGCCCTCGTCGAGTTCCTCGCCCGCCAGTGGACCGTCGACGGCGATCTCCGGGAGCGGACGATCCCCGGGATCTTCGGCATCTTCGGGCACGGCAACGTCGCGGGCATCGGGCAGGCGCTGCGCCAGGCGAACGAGCTCGAGCCCGATCTCATGCCGTACTACCAGGCTCGCAACGAGCAGGCCATGGTGCACCAGTCCGTCGGCTACGCCCGCATGCACCGGCGCCGGGCGACCTTCGCGTCGGCGGCGTCCGTGGGTCCGGGTGCCGCCAACATGCTCACCGGCGCCGCGCTCGCCACGAGCAACCGCATGCCCGCCCTGCTGCTGCCGAGCGACACCTTCGCCACCCGCGTGTCCGACCCGGTGCTGCAGCAGCTGGAACTCCCGCACGACATCGGCGTGCAGGTGACCGACGCCTTCCGCCCGCTGTCGCGGTTCTTCGACCGCGTGCAGCGCCCCGAGCAGCTCTACTCGGCCGCGCTGGCGGCGATGCGCGTGCTGACCGACCCTGCCGAGACCGGCGCCGTCACCATCGCGCTGCCCGAGGACGTCCAGGCCGAGGTGCTCGACGTGCCACTGGAGTTCCTCGCACACCGGGAGTGGCACCTCCGTCGGCCACTGCCCGAGCCAGGTCCGCTCGGCCGTGCGGTCGCCGCGATCCGTGCGGCCGAGCGGCCCCTCGTTGTCGCCGGAGGCGGCGTCATCTACTCCGGGGCCGAGGATGCGCTGCGCCGCCTCGTCGAGGCGACCGGAATCCCGGTCGGCACGTCCCAGGCCGGCGGCGGCGCGCTGCCGTGGGACCACCCGCAGTACCTCGGCGGCATCGGCGCGACCGGCACCACCGCCGCGAACCGCCTCGCCGCGGACGCCGATCTCGTCATCGGCATCGGCACCCGGTACAGCGACTTCACCACCGCGAGCCGCACCGTGTTCCAGAACCCGGACGTGACGTTCGTGAACGTCAACGTCACCGGTTTCGACGCCTACAAGCACGGGTCGCAGCTCCCCGTGATCGCCGATGCCCGCGAGACGATCGACGCCCTCGTCCCGGAGCTCACCGGCCACCGCGTCGCGTCGGGGTACGCCGAACGCATCGCCCGCGAGAAACGGGAGTGGGACGACGTCGTCGACGCCTCCTTCGCACCCACCGGCGCCGACCGGCCCGGCCAGGCGGAGATCATCGGAGCGGTGCAGGCCGCGAGCGACCCCACCGACGTGATCGTGCAGGCGGCCGGCTCGCTGCCCGGCGACCTCCACAAGCTCTGGCGCGTTCGTGACCCGCTCGGCTACCACGTCGAGTACGCGTTCTCCTGCATGGGCTACGAGATCGCCGGCGGCCTCGGCGTCCGGCGCGGGGCGCCCGACCGGGACGTGATCGTCATGGTCGGTGATGGCTCGTACCTGATGCTGCACACCGAGCTGGTGACCGCCGTGGCCGAGGGCCTCAAGGTGATCGTCATCATCCTGCAGAACCACGGGTACGCGTCGATCGGGCACCTGTCCGAGACGGTGGGTTCCGACCGCTTCGGCACCCGGTACCGCACCTTCGACGAGCAGGCCCGCAACTTCGAGGGCACGGAGATCCTCCCGGTCGATCTCGCCGCCAACGCGCGGTCGTACGGCATCGACGTCATCGAGGTCTCGCCCGGCCCGGACGCCATCAAGAACCTCGGTGCCGCCGTCGCGACCGCGAAGGCCTCCGACCGCTCGACGGTGATCCACATCGAGTCCGACCCACTCGTCTACGCCCCCGACGGCGAGGGCTGGTGGGACGTTCCCGTGGCACCGGAATCGCGGATCGACGTGACCCGGAGCGCCTACCAGGACTACCTCGTCGACAAGGCGAAGCAGCGACCGCTGCTCGGCTGATCGCGTGCCCCCGCACGACGGCGTGTGAAAGGAAGAAGGACATCGTGACTGACAGCATCAGCACCGGCACGGCCTCCTCGTCCCGCGAAGGAGCGTCCACCAAGAATCAGGCCGAGCTCCGGGTCGGCGTCGTCGGAGCCGGCCTCATGGGCGCCGACCACGTCACCCGCATCACCCACCGCATCAGCGGCGCGGCGGTGACCGCCGTCGTCGAACCGGACCCCGGCCGGGCCGGCGCCGCGGCCGCCACCGCCACCGGCGCCCGCACCTTCGCGCGCCTGGAGGACGCGCTCGACGCGGACGCCCTTGACGCCGTCCTCGTCGCGACCCCCGGCAGATACCACGAGGCGGTCCTGCTACCGGCGCTGGAGGCCGGCCTGCCCGTGCTGTGCGAAAAGCCGCTCGCACCGGACCCCGAGTCGTCCTGGCGGGTGCTCCAGGCCGAGCAGAAGCTCGACCGGCCGCACATCCAGGTCGGCTTCATGCGCCGCTTCGACCCGGAGTACCAGGCCCTCAGGGAGCTGATCGCCTCCGGCGACGCGGGCGAGCTGACGATGCTCCGCTGCGTGCACCGCAACCCCGCCGTCCCCGACTCGTTCACGCAGCAGATGCTCGTCAACGACTCGGTGGTGCACGAGTTCGACGTCGTCCCGTGGCTCGCGGGCAGCGACGTGCGCTCCGTCGAGGTGAAGTACCCGCGCCGCAACCGCCTCTCGCCCGCTCATCTGCGTGAGCCGATCCTCGTGATCATGGAGCTGGCGAACGGCGTGCTCGTCGACGTCGAGCTGAACGTCAGCGTCCAGTTCGGCTACCAGGTCGCCACGGAGGCGGTGTTCGACAGCGGGCTGGCACGCATCGGCCAGCCGTCGGGTCTGCAGACCTGGCGGGACGGCAGGTTCTCGGTGCCCGACCACACGTCGTTCAAGACCCGTTTCGCCACGGCCTTCGAGGCCCAGGTCCAGCGCTGGGTCGACGCCGTCGGGCGCGGCACGATCGACGGGCCGAACGCCTGGGACGGGTACCGCGTCGCGCTCGCGTGCGAGGCCGGGGTGAAGGCCCTCGACGGCGGCGTCGTCCCGGTCGAGATCCCTGAGCGTCCCGCGTTCTACGCCTGAATCCTCCACGCCCGTCTTCCACGCCCGAACCGAGAGAGGGAGCCGCCCCCATGGTGCAGATCGCCCTGGACCCCACCCCGTTCCACCACGACCACGACCTGCTCGACTTCCCCGACGTCGTCGCGCGGGCCGGCTACGACGCGATGCAGCTCACGCCGCACGCGGACTTCACGCCGTTCTTCCGTTACCCGAAGGCCGACGACGGCCTCATGGCCGCGCTGCGCAAGCGTGCGGCCGACGCCGGCGTGGCTCTTCCCGCGATTCTGCCGGTGCACCGCATCTCGTGGCCCGACGAGCCCCAGCGCGAAGCGGCCGTGCGCAACTTCCTGCGGGTGATCGACCTCGCGGTCGAGCTGGAGATTCCGGTCATCAACACGGAGTTCTCCGGCCGCCCGGAGCGTTCGGAGGACTCCGAGGCCGCGTTCTACCGGTCGATGGAGGTCATCCTGCCCCGCATCGAGCGGGAGGGACTGCGCCTGAATTTCGACCCGCACCCCGACGACTTCGTCGAGGACGGGCTCGAGGCATGGCGCGTGCTGCGCGGCCTCAACTCCGCCTCGGTCGGCTTCGTGTACGTGGGCTCGCACACCTTCCACTACGGGAACCGCGCCACGACGCTCATCCCCGAGCTCGGCGAGCGCCTCGGCGCCGTGTACGCGGCCGACACGTTCGACCACCACCGCTCCCACGGGCTGCGCTACATCTCGAACCCGCCGGGCAACGCCGCGCGCGTGCACCAGCACCTGCGCATCGGCGACGGCGACGTCGACTGGACCGAGCTGTTCGGTGTGCTCGCGGGCACCGGGTACCTCGACCGCGAGGACGCCCTGATCGTGTCGAACGTGTTCGCCGAGGACGAGGACGCCGAGGCCGTCTCCCACTTCCAGCTCAGGCGGCTGCGGGAGCTGGTCGACGCCGCGCGGCGCTGAGCCGGCACCCCGGAGGTGCCAGGAGATCAAGGGGGAGGGACCAGGGCCGGTCCCTCCCCCTTGTGCCGAGCGCCGGCTCGCCACCAACGACACGCCCTGCCGGCCGGCGACAGTCGGGCGCGGATGAGCCCAGCGCGGGGCACCGCCTCTACCCGACCGGCTCGCCCCAGCAGGCGGGCTCGGGCAGGAGCGACGTGTGGACGCCCGGCCCCAGCTCACGGTCCGGCATCCCGGGGAACTCCCGGACGGCCGTGGTTCCCGTGGGGACCACGATCTCCACCTCCACGCCCTCGGTGCGACGCTCCCACCGGATCGAGGCGCGGCCGTAGGGGGTCTCGTGCGCGGCACGCGCCCAGTCGAGCCCGCTCTCCACACCCGGCCGGAACCGGATCCGCCGCCATCCGGGCTCCAGACAGGCGATACCGGCGACCTCGCGGTGCATCCAGTCCGCGACGGCGCCGAACGCGTAGTGGTTGAACGACGTCATGTCCCCCGGGTTGACCGACCCGTCGGGGAGCATGCTGTCCCAGCGTTCCCAGACGGTCGTGGCGCCCATGGTCACCGGGTACAGCCACGACGGCACGGTGCGCCGGCCCAGGAGCTGGTGGGCGACGTCTCGGTGACCGGTCCGGGTCAGGGCGTCGAGCAGCACCGGGGTTCCCAGGAAGCCCGTGGTGAGGTGGTGGTCCGCCGCACGGACGAGGTCCGCGAGACGCTTCCCTGCGGCGGGCAGCTCGTCCTCGTCGAAGAGGCCGAACGCGATCGCGAGGGCGTAGGCGGCCTGCGAGTCCGACGTCAGTCGTCCGCCACCGGTCCGGTACGCGTCCCGGAACCCCTGTCGCGCGGCGTACGCGCGGGAGTCGAGCTCGTCGGCGTCGTCGGACCCGATGCGGCGTGCCGTCCGGGCGAGCACGTCCGACGAGTGCGCGTAGTACGCGGTCGCCACCAGGTTCGGGTCCGTGAGCCCGCCTGCCGGGTCGTCCGGGGGCGCGGAGGGGTCGAGCCAGTCGCCGAGCTGGTAGCTGCGGTCCCAGACATGCCGCGGTCCGGCGAGCCGGTACTGGAGATCGGCCCAGGCGCGCGCGCTCGCGTACTGGCGGCGGAGCACCCCCGCGTCGCCGAGGCGCTCGCCGAGTGTCCACGGGATCAGGACCGCCGCGTCACCCCAGCCGGCGCCGGGTCGTGGCGGTGTCCACTGCTCCCCTCCGGGGATGACGGGCACGTACCAGGGCACGGTGCCGTCGGGCAGTTGTTCCGCGTCGACGTCTCGGAGCCAGGAGCTCAACAGGCCGCCGCACTGGTACAGGAACGTCGCGGTCGGGGCGAAGACCTGGATGTCGCCGGTCCAGCCGAGCCGCTCGTCGCGCTGCGGGCAGTCCGTGGGCAGGTCGACGAAGTTGCCTCGCATGCTCCACACGACGTTCTCGTGCAGGCGGTTGAGGTCGGGGTCCGATGCCTCGAACCATCCCGTCCGTCTCATGTCGGTGTGCAGCACTCTCGCGGTGATGCTGCCGTGGACGTCCTGGTCACCCCATCCGGAAATCTCGGCGAACCGGAACCCGTGGATGGTGAACCGCGGCTCCCACGTCTCGGTGTCGTCGCCGCGCAGCACGTAGGTGTCGGTCGAGTGCGCACCGCGAAGCGGCCGGGTGCACAGCTCCCCGGCTCCGTCGAGAACCTCGGCATGGCGCATCCGGATGACGTCCCCGCGCTTGCCCCGGAGCGAGATCCGGAGCCGGCCGACAAGGTTCTGGCCGAAGTCGAGGACGAGGCGCCCGTCGGCACGGCGGTCGACCGAGACGGGCGCGAGCTCCTGGGTGCACCGGACCGGCGGACCCGACGGGGCGACGAGGGTCGCGAGGTCGATACGGCGCGGCCCGGCCGGCACCCAGTCGGAGTCGTCGAAACCGCTGGTGGACCAGCCTGCCTGCTCCCTGCCGGCGTCGTAGTGCTCGCCTTCGAGCAGCCCGGCGGCCAGGATGGGGCTCGGGGCGCTGCGCCACGCGTCGCCGGTGGCGTGCACGATGCGCCGGCCGTCGGACAGCACGACCTCGAGCTGGGCGAGGTAGGCCGTCCGGTCACCGTAGAGGTCGACATGACCGCCGTCGAACCCGAGCCTGCCCCGGAACCAGCCGTCCGCGAGCCAGGCGCCGATCGCGTTGTGCCCCGTACGGACCAGGCCGGTCACATCGTAGGTGTAGTAGCGCAGCCGGTTGTGGTAGCTCGTCCAGCCCGGCGAGAGCTCGTCGCTCCCGACACGGATGCCGTTGATCTCGGTCTGGTGGAGGCCGTGCGCGGTCGCGTACAGGCGTGCGCGGACGACGGTTCCGGGGACCTCGACCTCCGACCTCAGGAGGACGGGGGGTCTGTCGCCCGCCGGCCCCTCGGTCCAGCCGGCGCCGATCGCACGCGCGACCCAGTCCCCGGGCCGGAGCAGGCCGGCCTCGATCGTGGTGGCGGGGCTCCAGCCGCTCCGGTCGCCGTCGGCTCCCCACACGCGCACCGAGAGCTGGCCCCTGTCCCGCGGGCGCAACGCCTCGAAGGGCCACGGCACCAGGACCGACTCCCCGGTCGGGATCTCGTGGGTACGGACCTGGCCGTCGAGCTCGAGCCGCAGTTCCACGCCCGTCTGGGCCCAGCTTGCCGGGGCCGTGGTGACCCAGCTGATGCGGGGCCGGGCCTCGCCGATCCCGAACGGGACCCGGTGGTGCTCGATGGTGGGGGTGTCGACTCGCACCGTGGTCGGGTGCGCCGCTCCTGCCCGGTTTCGGGCATGGAGGTACTCAGGCATCGGGTTCTCCAGGGAGTTCGGGGCGGTTCAGCCCTTGACGGAGCCGGCGGTCAGGCCCTTCATGACCTGCTGGTTGAGGAAGAGGTAGAGCAGCAGGGTGCCGAAGACGTTGATGCAGATGGCGGCGAAGAGGGGGCCGTAGGCGGTCTGGCCGAACTCGCCGGAGAACGTCAGGAGGCCCACCTGGATGGTGCGCAGGTCTCGTCCGGTGATGAAGGTCAGGGCGATGAGGAGGTCGTTCCAGATGAAGAAGAACTGCACCAGGGCGACGGTGAGGACCGCGTTGCGCACCATCGGGAAGCCGATCGTCCAGAAGGACCGCAGGACGGAGGCGCCGTCGAGCGCGGCGGCCTCGAAGACCTCGCGGGGCACGGCCCGGAAGTAGGTGGCCATCATGAAGACGGTCAGCGGCAGCCCGATCGCGGTGTAGGTGATGATCAGCGGCCACAGCGTGCCGGCGAGGCCCACCTTGAAGTAGGCCGTGAACAGCGGCAGCAGGATCATCTGACCCGGCACCATGATGCCGACGAGGAAGGCCAGGAGCACCTTGTTCCGCCCTCGCCACACCAGCACCTCGAGGGCGAACCCGGCGGCCACGCCGAAGACGATGATGAAGGCCAGCGCGGGCGCCGTGGCGAGGAGGCTGTTGCGGATGTAGGAGCTGACGTCGCCCTCGGTCCATGCCACGACGTAGTTGTCGAAGGTGATCCGGGACGGCAGCGCCCAGCTCGGTTCGGTGAGGAACTCGTTCTGCGTCTTGAAGGACCCGAGCACGAGCCAGACGAGCGGGTAGATCTCGATCACCAGCAGCACGGCGACCAGGACACGGACCGGAAGCCTGCGCAGGAACCGCGGGATCCGGGGTGGCGGGCCCGCAGGAGTGGGCGCAGGAGCGGTTGCGGTGGTGCGCACCAGGTCGACGCTGGTAGGGGCGGGGGCGCTCATCGCTCCACCTCCGTGATGTCGTTGCGGGAACTGCGGAAGACCAGGAGCGTCACGCCCAGGCTCAGCATGGTGAGCACGAGCGCGATCGTGCTTCCGTAGCCGTAGTCGCCGTAGGTGAAAGCGGTCTGGAACATGTACAGCGTCAGCGGCGTCGTCGACTCCCCCGGGCCGCCTCCGGTCAGGGCGAGGACGGAGTCGAAGACCTTGAGGGTGCCGTTGATGCTGAAGATCACCGCGGAGAGCAGCACCGGGAGCGACAGCGGCAGGACGATGTGCCGGACCAGGCGCCAGCCGTTCGCGCCGTCGAGCCGCGCGGACTCGAGGATGCCCTCGGGGATGTCCACCAGACCTGCGTACAGCAGCACGGCGTAGAAGCCCATCGAGCGCCAGACGTCCATGACGACGATCACCCAGAAGGCCGTGTCGGGGCTACCGAACCAGTCGACGCTCGCCACGCCGAACACGTGCAGCAGTTCGTTGACCAGGCCGTCCCGGGGGGCGATGGCAAACATCTGCTGGAACATCAGCGCGACGGCGACCGTGGGGAGCACCACGGGGAAGAACACGAGGGTGCGCACGATTCCCGACGCGCGACGCAGCGCGAAGACGTAGAGCAGTGAGAGCAGGTAGCCGAGGAGCACCTGTCCGACGGTGATGACGACCGCGTACTTGACCGTGAAACCGAGGGAGCTGAGGATCTGCGGGTCGTGGGCAAGAGTCGCGAGGTTGTGGAATCCGACGTAGTCGAACCCGAACAGGGCGTTGCCGTCGAAGAGCGTGAGCCCGAGCGACCACAGCACGGGCGCCAGCATGACGAGGGAGTAGACCAGCAGGGCCGGTCCGAGCAGGATGACGATCGCCTTCCGATCGCCGAGAACACTGTGCATGGGGTCTGTCCACCTAAGCCGCGGGTCGGGGCGGCGGCGCCTGGTGACGCCGCCGCCGGGGTCGCACTCCGGTCATGCCGACCGGCTACTGGGAGTCCAGGTCCGCCTGGACCTTGGCCATGAACTCCTCGGCGGAGATGGCGCCGGTGACCAGGGGTGCGGCGTTCTGCTGGCTCGTCGTCGTCGCCTTCGCGCCGAACAGCGCCTCGAACCACAAGGTGCTCTCGGTGGTCCCGGCGATCGTGTCCTGCACCAGCTCGGTGAGCGGCGGGACGTCGCTGACGTCGTCGTTCACGGTGAAGCCCGAGACCGTGCCCTGGTCACCGAGCGACGTCGCGCCGTAGTTCTCCGCGATGCAGGACAGCCACGCCCCGACCTTGTCGTCGTACGCGTTCGCGGACACGGCGATCGGCAGCCCGACGTTGGCGGGGATCTGGTCGGCGCTCCCGGCACCGCCCTCGACCTCGGGCAGCGGGAAGAAGCCGATGTCGTCCTCGCCGATCTGGTTCTGCTCCGGGTCGTTGAAGGCGCCGAGCGTCCAGCTGCCCATGTAGAACATGCCCGCCTTGCCGGTCAGGAACTGAGCCACCGCGGTGTCGTAGTCGATCGACCCGACGCCCTCGCCGAAGTAGCCGGCAGCCCCGAGGTCGGCGATCGCCTGGGCGGCGGCGAC
The DNA here is from genome assembly GCF_016742955.1 of Myceligenerans indicum. Lineage (GTDB taxonomy): Bacteria > Actinomycetota > Actinomycetes > Actinomycetales > Cellulomonadaceae > Myceligenerans > Myceligenerans indicum. The sequence goes on from NZ_JABBYC010000002.1 coordinate 117,675, forward strand.
GTACTCCGGGTCGGTGAGCTTGGCCTCGCCGTCGGCCACCTTCTGCAGCGCGTCCGGGCCGAGCTCCCGGTAGAGGTACCCGCTGATGAGCCGGGTGATCGGCCACCCCTGCTCGCCGGACGCGGACAGCGGGGTCACGCCGGCGGCGTCGAGCGTCGCGGACGCGTCGACGAACTCGCTCCAGGTGGTGGGCACCTCGATGCCGTTGTCCGCGAAGAGCTGCTTGTTGTACCAGACGCCCTCGATGTTGAACTGGTAGGGCAGCACGATGAGCCCGCCGTACAGGTTCTTGATCGTCGAGATCGCCGCGGGCTGGAGGTTGTCCAGCTCGCCGAGGTCCGTGAGCGCCTGCTCCAGGTCCAGGGTCTGGCCCGCGTCGTCGAGTTCCTTGGTGACCACCGGGGAACCGCTCGCGGCGAACTGCGCCGGGAGCGCGTCCTGCCCGCCCAGCAGCTGGAGCTGCTGGTCGAGTCCGGACTGCGGGATGGTCTCGATCTCCAGTCCGAGCTCGCCGTTCTCGGCGGAGCAGTCGCCCTCGCTGAGCGTCGTGAGGGCGTCCTGCACGATCTGGTTGTCGTCGTTGATCAGCAGCCCGAAAGATTCAGCGCCCTCGTTGCCGCCGTTGCCGCCCGAACCTCCGCCGGCACAGCCGGTGAGAACCACGGCCGCGGTAGCCAGGGCCGCCGTGGCGGGCAGCAGCCGTCGTGAGCGACGCACGCGTCGGTTGTCCACAGTTCCTCCTTGAATTGCAGTCGCGCCACTGATTTAAGCGCTTAAATCCGGGACCATACAGAGGCCCTGATCATGGTGTCAACGAGAGCCCGTCAGGCCTGGGGCGCCGGGACCGCCGTGCTCGCCCGAACGACCAGGCCAGGGCGGATCATCACGGTTCGGTGACGATGCTCACCGGCGGGAGTCTTCATCTCCTCCAGCAGGAGCTCGGCTGCGGCCTGCCCCATCGCGGCGCCCTCGAGCTGGACCGCGGTCAGCGCCACCGGACCGCTGCGCGCCGAACGGTTGTCCTCGCACCCGACGACGGCGATGTCGCCGGGAACCTGGACGGCAGACGTCGCATGGAGCCCTTCGGCGATGCCGTTGGCGATCTCGTCGGTGACCGCGACGATCCCGTCCGGCCGACGGTCCGCCGCCCGTCCCGCGAGGTCGTGCGCCACCGCCAGCCCGTCCTCGAAGCCCAGGCCGTCGGTGCCGATCTCCTCGAGCTCCACTCCCCCGGTCTCGCGCACCGCACGCTGCACCCCGAGGCGACGGGCATGCACGGGCTGGTAGTAGTCACGCCCGGCCACGAAGCCGATCCTCGTTCGGCCGGTCTCGACGAGGTGGCGCGCGGCGACGTACCCGGCCTCCTCGTTGTCGACCAGGACGGTGCAGCAGTCCGCACCCGACTGCTCGAAGTTGAGCAGGACCATCGGCCGGCCGTGCGAACGCATCCGCTCGATCCCGGCCAGGGAGTCCTCCATCGGAGACAGCAGGACACCCCCGACCCTCGCCTCGTCGAACAAGCGCAGATAGTCGTCCTGCCTGGTCATGTCGCACGCGGCGTTGCCGATCAGGAGACGCAGGCCCACCGCGTCGGCACCCTGCTGAGCGCCGTGCGCCATGTCCACGAACAGCGAGTTGTCCAGATCGGCCAGGACCATGCCGATCGAGCTGGTGGTACCGGTGGCCAGCGACCGGGCCGCGTCGTTACGCACGAACCCGAGCTCGGCGATCGCCGCGCGGACCTGCTCTGTGGTCGCCGCGGAGACTTTCTCGGGGCGGTTGATGACGTTCGAGACCGTCGCGATGGACACGCCCGCGAAGCGCGCGACGTCCTGCATGCTCGGGTTGGTCTTCTTCACGTTCGCCGGCACCCGTACGCCCCCTCGGTCTCTGATGCACCCGAGGATAGCCGCACCCGCCGGGCCGGAGGCCGCCGGTAGGTCCGCGCATCCCCCGTGTCCGGCCAAGCCTTGTTTAAGCGCTTAAATCCCTGCTACGCTCCCGCCGCCGCACCGTCGACGGTGCGGACCGACCACGACAAGGGAGTCGACGTGAAACACCTCTGGAATGTCCGCCGCGGCCGGCTGGCCGCCCTGGGAGCCGCCCTCGCACTCGTCATCAGCTCACTCCTGGCGTCACCGGCCACCGCGCTCGACGGCGAGACCCGGCTGCACGACCCGAGCATCGTCAAGGCCGACGGCTGCTACTACGCCTACACCACGGGGTTCGAGAACGACCCAGCCAACCCCAGCGGATCGATCATGATCTACCGCACCTGCCAGGCCACGCCGGCGGGCGGCTGGCAGAAGATCGGCAACGTGTGGGAGTCCACTCCGCAGTGGATCACCGACGCCCACGGCGGGACGACCCCGCCGAACATCTGGGCACCCGACATCAACTACTTCGACGGTGAGTACCACCTCTACTACGGCACCGCGATCTGGGGCGTCAACTACGCGGCGATGGGTCTCCTGACCGCCCCGAGCCCGACCGGCCCCTGGACCGACCAAGGCATGGTCACCGACGTGAACTACCCGATCGACCCGGATGTCGTCCGGGGCGAGGACGGCCGCCTGTACCTGGCGTGGGGCTCGTTCGGCGGCATCTACCTGCACGTGCTCAACGAGTCGACCGGCAAGCTGTCGACCAGCGACAACAACCTGTGGCACCTGGCCACACACATGGAGGGCGCCTCGATCGTCCAGAACGGCGGGTACTTCTACCTGCTGGCCCCCACCAGCACCTGCTGCCTCGGCACGAACAGCAACTACAACACGGTCGTGGGCCGCGCCACCTCCGTGACCGGCCCCTACCTCGACAAGAGCGGTCAGGACCTGCGCAACGGAAGCAGCACCGTGATCCTGCGCGGCGCCTGGCCACGCGTGGCCGCCGGAGGCGGCGACGTGTACACCGACGGCACCGACCAGTACCTCGCCTACCACTACTACGACGCCGACAACAACGGCCGCGAGACCCTCGACATCCGGCAGCTCAGCTTCTCCGGCGGCTGGCCCATCCTCGACGCCCCCCTGGGCAAGACGGACACCGTCCTCCAGGTCAGACACTCCCAGCGGTGCGCCGACGTCTGGTTCGAGAGCACCACCCCGGGAGCCGAGGTCGACCAGGGCACCTGCAACGGCGGCGACAACCAGCTCTGGCAGACCACCCGCAACGGCAGCATCTACGAGTTCCGGGCGACGCACTCCGGGCAGTGCCTGGAGATCCCCGGCTACTCCACCACCCCCGGCACCACCGCCGGCCAGTGGACGTGCAACGGCGGCGACAACCAGAAGTGGGAGAGGATCCCGGCCATCGGCGGGTACTCCATGCTGCGCAACGTCGCCACCGGCCAGTGTCTCGAGGTCTACGGGTTCGACACGGGCAACGGTACGGCCCTGAACCAATGGACCTGCAACGGGGGCGACAACCAGCTCTGGCTCATGGACTGACCGCGACGAGGAACCCTTGCGGCGTGCCGCCGGCCCGATCGCCGGCGGCACGCCCGGCGCTCGTCACCACGTCCGGATGAGTCGTCAGCCGACGTGCGGCCGCCCCCTTCTTCGCGCGATCTCCTCCGCCTCACATCTCCCCCCTCGAAACGTTCAGCCCGGCTCCTTGGAGACGGTCAGCACCGCGGTACGACCCGCCCACTCGTCATACAGTCGCCGGGCCACGCCCATCAGCGCCAGGTCGCTGCGCCGCGGCAGGACCGCGTCAGCGCTGCCCCGGAGTAGCGGTCTTCACGGCATCGCCCGAGCCCGCCCCGACGACGTCGCCACGGGCGCCGGAGCCCGCGGGTCACGTCCCGGAACGCCGTTGGCCGGAACCCGTACGAGCCGGGCCGGAACTCGTGCGCACGACGAGCCGCGGCGGCGTGACGAACTGCCGCATCGTGGCCGCTTCCCCTTCGGCATGAGCGATGGCACGCCGGACTGCCGTGGCGGCGAGGGTGTCGGGGTCCTGGCTCACCGACGTCAGTTCGACGTTCCGCAGCGAGGCGATCCGGCTGTCGTCGTAGCCCACCACGGAGACGTCGTCCGGGACGCGCACACCCTGAGTGCGCAGGGTGACCAGCAGCCCGAACGCGGTCATGTCGTTGTGCGTCAGCACGGCCGTGGGCAGTGCGCCCTCGGCGAGCAGCTTCGCGGCCGCCGCGGATCCCGACTCCTCGTCCGCCTCACCGTCGAGGACCCGAGCACGGTCACTGAGACCGTGCGCGGCCATGGACTCGAGATACGCCACACGTCGCGTCTCTGCCGCGACGGCACGGCCGCCGGCGACGTACTGGATGTCGCGGTGCCCCGTCCGGACGAGGTGGTCCACCGCGAGCCGAATACCGTGGCGGTCGTCGGCGTGCACCGAGTCGACGACGCTGGCGTGGAGTTCGGACCCGATCGTCACAGTGTGCGCCCGGTGACCGAGGGCGGCGAGGTCGGCATCCCCGATCTCGGGGCTGATCAGTATCAGCGCGGCACAGCGGTCCTGGAGCAGGCTCTCCGCCGCCTCGAGTTCACGCCGCGTCCCGGTCACGGCGCTGAGCACGAGCCCGTAGCCGCTCCCGGCCACGGCGCGGTACAGGCGGTCGACGACGTCGGCGTGGAACGCCTGCGCGACCGTGAAGGTTACACCGAGCAGTCGCGGGTGCTGCTCACGCAGCTTCCGCGCACGCTCGTTGGGGCGATAGCCCAGGTCTTCGGCGATGCGCACGATCCGACGACGGGTCTCCTCCGACACACCGGACTCACCACGCAGGGCCACCGACGCCGACGAGACCGAGGTGCCCGCCGCACGAGCGACATCCACGATCGTTACCCGAGCTGACCTGGCCATCGCCACTCCCTCGCAAGCGTTCGAAGAGTTTGTCTTGACATTCGGTCCTGAGCGTCACTACGGTGTTGTTACCTCGCCGGAACGTTCCGGTAAAGCATATGCCTCGTGGGTGAGGCAGATGCTTGAACCTCTTCCGGAGTGGTACCGGCTCGTATCGAGCTGGTGAGACCGGCAAGCCCGCCCCGCGGGCGGAAGAAGGAAGACAGTGTCGACTTCCAGATGTGCGCGACCCGTCGCCGACGTCGGCGCGTCCTTCTTCCTGCTCCGTGTCGCGCCTCGGAACCCGGGGCCGTCGGGCAGGCGGCCAGGCCTCCCGTTCCCGACCACTCGCAGCCTGAACTTGATCCAATGAAGGGTATTTCTATGTCTGCACGACCTCAGCCCATCTCCGTCGCGGTGATCGGCGCAGGCATGGCCGGCCGGAGTCACGCCGCCGGCTACCGCAACGCCGGCACGGTGTTCGGCGCGGGACTGCCCCCGGTGCGGCTCGCCGCGATCGCCGACGCCAACGTCGAGCTCGGCGAGGACGCCGCCCGGCGCTACGGCTACGACAAGGCGCTGCCGAGCTGGGAGGCGGTCGCCGAGGATCCCACGATCGACGCCGTCAGCATCGTGGTCGGCAACGATCTGCACCGGCCGATCGCGGAAGCTCTCGTGGCTGCCGGGAAGCACGTGCTGTGCGAGAAGCCGCTGGCCGGATCCATCGAGGACGCCCGCGCGATGGTCGAGCTGGAGCGCTCGGCCGATGTCGTGACCGCCGTGGGCTACACGTTCCGCCGCTCGCCCGCGATCGCCGCGATCCGCGACCACGTACGGGCCGGTGAGCTGGGGAACCTCAGCCTGTTCGGCGGCCGCTACTGGGCGGACTACGCCACCGACCCGAACGGCCCGTTGACCTGGCGGTTCAAGGGCGGACCCGGATCCGGCGCGCTCGGCGACGTCGGCGCGCACGTCATCGACGCGGCCGAGTACGTCGCAGGGCCCATCGTCTCGGTCTCCGGTGCGTCGCTCTCGACGCAGATCGGCAAGCGGCCCCTGCCGCTGGGTGCCGTCGTCGGGCACAACGCCGCTCCCGTCTCCGACGAGTTCGGCGTCGTGGAGAACGAGGACACCGCCACGTTCACCGCCCGTTTCGAGTCCGGTCTCGTGGGCACGTTCTCCGTGTCCCGCACCGCATTCGGGATGCCCAACGGCCTCGCCTTCGACGTCGTCGGCCTCGGCGGCAGGGCCGCCTACGATCAGCACCGGCCCGCCGAGTACCTGTTCGACGACGCGCAGCCCGAGGCGCGCACCCGAGGCGCGCGCCAGATCATCGCGGGCCCGCAGCTGCCCTACTTCGCTGGCGGGTACCCGATGGAGGCACCGGGTGTCGGTGGCGGCAACGCCGAGATGTTCACCTATCAGGCTCGCGCCTTCCTCGACCAGGTCGCCGGGACCCGTGACCCTTTGCCCGCCTGCGCCACCTTCGCCGACGCCCTGCGAACCATGGAGACCATCCAGGCGGTCGTCCGGTCCTCCCAGCACGACGGCGCCGCCGTCGCCGTCCCCGCCGCCTGACCCAGCCGTCGTCCTGACCACAGACCAGATCAGAAAGAAGCGCGAACCATGGCACTGAAGCTCGGCGCGTACACCGCGTGTCTGCACGACCGGCCCCTCACCGAGGCCCTGGACATCCTGCAGGCCAACGGCCTGACCTCCGTCGAGGTGAACACCGGCGGGTTCATCCCGTCCCCGCACTGCCCGGTCGATCTCCTCCTGTCCTCGGCCACGGCTCGCGAGGAGTACCTCGCGACCTTCACCGACCGCGGCATGGAGCTGACCGGCCTCAACTGCAACGGCAACCCGCTGAACCCGCTGCCGGGCGTCGGTCCGAAGCACGCCGACGACCTGCGCCGCACCATCGTGCTCGCCGGGCTGCTCGGTGTGAAGAACGTCGTGACCATGTCCGGCACTCCTGGCTCCGACCCCGACGCGAAGTACCCGTCCTGGGTCGTCAATCCCTGGGACGGCGTGTACATGGACGTCCTGGACTACCAGTGGGGCGTAGCCGTCGAGTTCTGGAAGGAGATCGACGCCCTGGCCCGCGCCAACGACGTGCGGGTCGCCATCGAGATGCACCCCCACAACGTGGTCTTCTCCCCCGTCACCCTCAAGCGGCTGGTCGACGAGACCGGTGCCACCAACCTCGGCGCCGAGATGGACCCCTCCCATCTGATGTGGCAGGGCATGGACATCGTCGCCTCGATCAAGTGGCTGGGACCCCTCGTGTTCCACGCCGCCGCCAAGGACGCGACGCTGTGTCCCGGCGCCGACATCCGCGGCGTGCTGGACACGTCGTTCACCCGCGTGCCCGCCGACTCGCCCGGCAAGGTGCCCACCGGCTACGGCTTCTGGTGCAACTCCTGGCCGGAGAACCCGGCCTGGAAGTTCGTCGCCGTCGGCGTCGGGCACGACGTCGCCTACTGGAGCGAGTTCCTTCAGGCCCTGGCCGACGTCGACCCCGACATGGCCGTCAACATCGAGCACGAGGACGCCGCGTACTCCCAGACGGAAGGACTCGCCCTGGCAGCCAAGAACCTGCACAGCGCCGCCGAGAGGCTCTGACACCCGCTGTGGCCCTCCCTCACACGGGCACCGGGCCACAGTCACATCCGACGCATCCGGGGCATGAGTCCCGGACAGCAGGACATCAAGTACCGATCAATGACGATTCAGCTGCTGTAGCGGCTCAACCAATGGAGGTGGCTGCGTGATGAGGTCCACGCTGCTCAACGTTTCAACGACACGCCCCAGGGCCCGGCTCCTCGCCGGTGCCTCACTGCTGGCGGCCACGATCGCGCTCGCAGGGTGCTCCGGGGGCGGCAGCGGCGGCCCGCAGGACGCAGGAACCGACGGGGCCGCGACAGGCGGCGAGGGTGTCTCGATCGTGGTGATGGGCGGCGCCACGGACGACCCGTTCTGGTCCACCGTGAAGCGCGGTGGTGAAGCCGCGGCGAAGGCGGTGGAAGCCGCCGGCGGCACGGTCACCTTCGTGGCGATGCCCAACTACGACAACTTCAACCCCGACGCGGCGAAGCTCGTCGCCAACATCGACGCGATGAAGCCGAGCGCAGCGGTCATCCCCGACTGGGCACCCGAGGCGCAGAACGACAACATCAGCGCGATCACCAGCAAGGGCATCCCGGTGTTCCTCTACAACACCGGCATCGACCAGGTGGACGCCGTGGGCGCACAGGCCTACATCGGGTCGGACGACTACGAGTCCGGCAAGCTTGCCGGGGAGACGTTCGCCGCTCAGGGTGCGAAGCACGTCGCCTGCGTGAACACCCTGCCCGGTACCACCAATGCCGACGCCCGCTGCCGTGGCGTCAAGGAAGGGGCCGAGCCCGGCGGCGCCAAGTACACCGAGATGGCACTCCCGACCTCGCAGTTCGGCGACCCGAGCGCCGTCGCGCAGGCCATCAAGGGCGCCATCATCGAGGACCCGACGATCGACGGGATCTTCACGCCCGGACAGGCTGACACCAACGCTGCCGCCAGCGGGATCGACCAGGCCGGACGCACCGGCGAGGTGCGCCTGGGAGGGCAGAACTTCGACACGGAGTCGCTCAAGCGCATCCAGGACGGCTCTCAGCTGTTCGCCATCGACCAGCAAGGATTCGCCCAGGGGTACTACGGCGTGTCGGCGGCGTTCCAGTACGCGGCCTACGGCATCACCCTGCCGCAGGACCCGCTGCTGACCGGCCCCGCGCTCATCGACGCCGACAACGTCGAGGAGGCCATCAGCGGAACCGATCTCGGCGTCCGCTAGCCGCACACAGGGACGGCGCGCCCCACGGCGCGCCGTCCCGGACCCGCCCCGCCGACCATCAAGGAAACAACCATGACCGCTCACGCCCCGCACAGTGCCCGGCGAACTCCGTCGCGCTCCGCCGCCCAGCCGGCTGCCGCGCCCGCGCCCGAGGGCCCCGCGCCCCAGGCGTCGCGACGCTCCGCCAGCAGCTTCCTGCGACGTCCCGAGACCGGGGCGCTCATGGGAACCGTCACCGTCTTCATCTTCTTCGCCATCTTCGGCGGAGCACAGTTCCTCACCACCGGCGGTGTCGCGAGCTGGCTGAACATCGCCGCCGAGCTTGCCATCATCGCCCTGCCCGTGGCCCTGCTCATGGTCGCGGGTGCCTTCGACCTCTCCGTGGGGTCGGTCGTCGCCGGCAGCTCCGTCACCCTCGCCGTGGTCTCGGGCACCTACGGCATGCCCATCATCGTGGGGATTCTCGCCGCCCTCGCCGTGGGCGCCATCACCGGGTTCGTCAACGGATTCATCGTGGTGCGCACGAGCGTGCACTCGTTCATCGTCACCCTTGCCACGCAGTTCGCCCTCGCCGGTCTCACACTCGGCCTGGCACGCGTCCTGACCGGCAGCACAAGCGTCTCGCTCTCACCCGACCCCTTCTGGAAGTCGGCCTTCGGGACACTCATCAACGGCCAGTTCGAGGTCGCGATCTTCTGGGCGATCGGCATCGCGCTCGTCGTCGCCTGGGTCCTGCAGATGACGAAGTTCGGCAACTGGATCTTCGCCACCGGCGGTGACAACCTCAGCGCGCGAGCGGCGGGAATCCCTGTCGCCAAGGTGAAGATCAGTCTGTTCGTGGCCTCAGGCCTCGGTGCGGCGCTGGTCGGGATCATCCAGACCATGCTCTACAACGGCGCACAGACCGGAACCGGCCAGTCGTTCGTCTTCAACTCCATCGTCGCGGTGGTCGTCGGTGGTGTCCTGCTGACCGGCGGGTACGGGTCCGTCATCGGCGTCATGCTCGGCTGCCTGACGTTCGCCATCGTCAACCAGGGGATCTACTACACGGGCTGGAACTCCGACTGGGCCGCGCTGATCCTCGGCATCCTGCTTCTGGCGGCGGTGCTCATGAACAACACCTTCCGGAAGCTCGCGCTGAGTTCCGGTGCCCCCAAGACCACGACACGGAAGGGCCACTGAGATGTCCGTCCCGCTGCTCAAGCTCAACCACGTCTCCAAGTCCTTCGCGGGCGTCGACGCACTGTCGGACGTCTCGCTCGAGGTCAGCCCCGGCGAGGTGCTGTGCCTCCTCGGCGACAACGGCGCCGGGAAGTCGACGCTCATCAAGGTCCTCTCCGGCGTGCACAAGCCGACGAGGGGCTCCGTGGAGGTCGAGGGCAGGCCTGTCGTGTTCGACAGCCCGAAGGATGCCGGTGACCTCGGCATCGCCACCGTGCACCAGTACGGCGGCACCTTCCCCCTGATGTCCGTCGCGCGGTGCTTCTTCGTCGGGAAGGAACCCACGAGGGGCGTGTGGCCGTTCCAGTACTTCGACAAGAAGACCGCGGCCGAGATCACGGTGCGGGAGATGCAGAAGCTCGGCATCACCCGCGTGACCGACGGCGACCGGCTGGTGGGTAGCCTCTCGGGTGGCGAGCGTCAGTCGCTCGCCATCGCCCGAGCCGTCTACTTCGGCGCGAAGGTGCTCATCCTCGACGAGCCCACGTCCGCCCTCGGCGTCAAGCAGGCCACCCACGTGCTCAGGCTGATCATGCAGGCCCGAGCACACGGCCTCGCCGTCGTCTTCGTCACCCACAACGTCACGCACGCCATGGCGGTGGGCGACCAGTTCGCGGTGCTCATCCACGGCCGGATGGCGGACGACTTCCGCAAGGGAGAGCGCACTCGCGAACAGATCACCGACCTGATGGCGGGCGGCGAGGCGATGGCCGACCTCGAGGCCGAGCTGGCCGGACTCACCGGCTCGGGCAACTCCTGACATCGACTCACCCCTCCCGTCGCGACGACCGTGGCGACGTCGCCCTGCGGCCGCTTCTCACCTCGGTGGAAGCGGCCGCCGCGCCTTGCGTCCTACTCGTCGAACCGGGACTCGAACGCGTAGCACGTGGTCACGAGCGCGTCATGATCGCGAGTCGTGGGACAGTCGAGGGCGGCGTAGAACTTCTTCTGCTCGGTGAGGGGGAAGTGTGTCTCCTCGGCCTTCTCCGCGCCGAGGCAGGTGGGCTCGTCGTCGGTGAGCATCTCACTGGCGCACGCCGCCGTTCCCGGGGCCCAGTGCGTCTGGAGCGCCTCGCTGCGGATCACCTCGAACGGGGCGTAGACGTCGCCCTCCACGGATCCCGACACCCCGACCCGCAGGGCATCCATGCGGCTGTCGTGCACGGAGATCCTGGTCGCGGTGCCGCCTGGCTCGTCGTCGTACACGAACTGCGCGGCGCGTAGGTCGGCGTTGCCGAACTCGACGTCGAACCGCCCGCTCACCCACGCGCCCACCAGGCGCACCCCCGCGGCGCTGCTGGGCGCGAACCGGACGCCGTCGAGCCGGCTGCCGGTCAGGTCCGTCCCGTTCAGGACCGCGCCGGTCAGGTCGGCTCCGGACAGGTCGCTGCAGGTGGCCGCGTCAGCGACGACGAGACCGACCTGCGAGGCGTCGCCGCCGTCCGCCTCCTGCCCTGACCCGGACGGCGAGTTGTGCTCCACCTCCACGTCACAGCCGAGGTCGAAGCCGCTGAGGTTGGCGCCGCGCAGGTTCATGTGGCGGAAGTCCCGGGACCCGCCGTTCGCCAGCGCGTCGCGGATGTAGGCGACGTTCGCCAGGACCTCGGCCCGTTCCGCGGCGCGCTGGTCGGCCTCCAGAGCCGCCGCCTGGCGGTCGTCCTCCAGGCCGTTCTGCCAGGTCGCGAACGCGAACCCGACCCCGACGGTGAAGATCAGCCCCATGACGAACTCGATCGCCAGCGTGGTGCGGACCTCCTGGCGGCGCTCGCGCCTGAGCTGCCGGGCCTGCTCGGCGAGGAACTCCCCCGTGACCTCGTGACGAACCGGTCCGGCGGCCCCGCGTCCGGGTCGGCTCTGTGGTTCTGGGCTGCCGGACTCGACGGGCACTTTCGACATGCCCGGATGTTACCGATTCCAGACCCACTCGGAGGACGGGCGCCCAGACCTGACCCGCGACGCCCGGCACGGTCGCGACCACGGCGGTTGCACCGTGTACGCGGCGGCACGCTGACACGACAGGCCCCACCGTCGCCCGCTAGCCCCCGGACGCGCGGGGCGCGGAGCCGATGACCGCCTGGCAGCTGCGCAGGAACGACGCCCCGATCCTCGTCGGGTCCCCGAGATATCCGGCGACCATGACTCCGTCGCGCAGCAGCATCAGGTCGTCGGCCACCGCGGCGGGCTCCGCGAGCGCCAGCGGCGAGACGAGCCGTTCGAACGCGCTCGTCCACCAGGCGCGGTGGGTGTCGACGACCCGGCGGACCGGGCTGTCGTGGTCCGGGTACTCGGCGGCGGCGTTGATGAACGGGCATCCGCGGAAGCCCGGGGCGCACGCCATGGTTCCGGTGTGCTCGGCCATCAGTCGTAGTGCCGTGTCGACGTCGCCGCCTCCGTAGGTGATGGCCGCCTCGACCCCGTCGCGCTCTGCCTGGGCCCGGAACTCCAGGTAGGCGACGATCAGGTCGTCCTTGCCCTGGAAGTGGCGGTAGAACGTCACCTTCGTGGTGGCGGCGCGCTCCACGACCTTGTCCACGCTGACCGCGCGGAGCCCCTTGGCGTAGAACAGCTCGTTCGCCGCGTCGATCAGGCGTTCTCGTACGGACCCGTGCACGGTCGCGATCATACGTGGCCTCCCTTCGTCGCTTCTTGCACCCCACGGCCGTCGGTGTGTACTGTCACCTCACGTAGAGTTACTAGTTAGTCTACCTAGATGTCAGACGCCCGGCGCCGCATCGTGCCGCCGGGTTCATCGAAGGGAAGTTCCATGTCCATCACCGCGGAATCCTCCGCCGTCGAGACCACCACCTCGCTGCGGAACCTGTACATCGTCCGGTTCGGCTTCGCCATCGCCTGGGCCGCCGGGATGTTCGCCGTCGGCTCGAGCCTCGGCGCGGCCACCGTGACGCTGCTGGTGCTGTACCCGCTGTTCGACGTGGCCGCGGCCGTCGTCGACTTCCGGTCCTCGAAGAGCTCGCGGCCGACCGTCGGCCTGTACCTCAACATGGCGCTGAGTCTGCTTGCCGCCGTGGGGCTGGGCGTGGCCGTGACGTCGGGCATCCCCGCGGTGCTGCGCGTCTGGGGTGCCTGGGCGATCACGGCCGGCATCGTGCAGCTCGTCGTCGCCGTCAGGCGCTACCGGCTGGGCGGCCAGTGGGCGATGATCCTCAGCGGCGGAATCTCCGTGCTGGCCGGGGGAAGCTTCATCGCCATGGCCGGCGGGCCGAACGCCATGCTGACCTCGGTCGCCGGATACGCGACCCTGGGAGGCATCTTCTTCCTCGTCTCCGCCCTGCGCCTGCACGGCGCCGCGAAGAAGGGGCGCTGAGATGACCCGCAACACCTTCGACGTCGTCGTCATCGGCGCCGGCCCGGTCGGCGAGAACGTCGCCGACCGCGTCGCGCAGGGCGGCCTCACCGTGGCGATCGTGGAGCGTGAGCTCGTCGGCGGCGAGTGCTCCTACTGGGCCTGCATGCCCACCAAGGCGCTCCTGCGCGACACCGCCGCGCTGCGCGCGGTCCACAGCCTGCCCGGGGCGAGGGCCGCCGTGACCGGCGAGCCGGACGTCGCCGCCACGCTCGCCCGGCGCGACGCGTTCGCCTCGCACTGGCACGACGACGGTCAGGTGACCTGGCTGAACCAGGCCGGAATCTCCTTGTTCCGTGGCGTCGGCCGGCTCAGCGGCCCCCGTACCGTCGAGGTCACCGACACGGACGGCGACCGGATCACACTCGACGCACGACAGGCCGTCGTCGTGGCGACCGGCAGCGGCGCCCTCCTGCCGCAGATCCCCGGGCTCGCCGAGTCGGCGCCGTGGACCAGCCGGGACGCCGCGGCCGCCGCGTCGATCCCCGCACGGCTGGCGATCATCGGGGGCGGTGTGGTGGGAGCCGAGATGGCCACCGCGTTCGCCGCCCTCGGCTCCCAGGTGACGATGGTCGCCCGTGACGGCCTGCTGCCCGCGGTGGAGCCGTTCGCGAGCGACCTCGTGGCCGAGGCGCTGAAGGCACGGGGCGTGGCGCTGCACCTGCTTACCGAGCCCGAGAGCGTCCACCGCGACGAGAGCGGGACCGTGCGGCTCGCGCTCGCGGACGGCTCGACGGTCGAGGCCGACGACGTGCTGGTGGCGACGGGGCGCACGCCCGGCACCGGCGACCTCGGGCTGGAACACGTCGGCCTCACCCCCGGCGCCTGGCTGCACGTCGACGAGTCGCTGCGGGTCGTCGGACCGGACGGCACACCGGGCGACAACGCCTGGCTGTACGCCGCCGGCGACGTCAACCGCCGCGCCCTGCTGACGCACCAGGGCAAGTACCAGGCCCGCGCCCTGGGAGACGCCATCGCCGCCCGCGCGAACGGCACCCCCGTCGACACCACCCCCTGGGGCCGGCACGCCGCGACGGCCGACGAACGGGCGGTGCCGCAGGTGATCTTCACCGATCCGGAGATCGCGTCCGTCGGCCACACCGCCGCGTCCGCGGAAGCGGCGGGGCTGCGTATCCGCGCGGTCGAGTACGACCTCGGCGCGGTCGCCGGCGCGGCACTGCACGCGGACGGCTACACCGGCCGGGCCGGCATGGTCGTCGACGAGGACAGGAAGGTGCTCGTCGGCTTCACGATGGCCGGCCCCGACGTCGCCGAACTGCTCCACGCGGCAACGATCGCCATCACGGCAGAGGTGCCGGTCGACCGGCTGTGGCACGCCGTTCCCGCCTACCCGACCATCAGCGAGATCTGGCTACGGCTTCTGGAGGCCTACGGCCGGGAGGACTGAGACACCACGAGGGCCCGGGCCAGGGCGCCGCGCGGGCCGGTCGCCCCAGAGGTCGAGGGGTACGACGACCGGCCCGCGCACCGGCATGCCGGACAGCCTCATGAGGCATGGCTGAGGAGAGACCCGCGGAGATCGCCGGTTTCACCTCCCGGCTCGCCACCCGGCACAGCCGCTGACCGGATCCGGCGCATCCCGCCACTCCCACCTTGCGGCCACGACACGGCATGGGATTCTTGGTCCAGGGCCCGGATGAAGCAGAGTCCCCTCTTCCCCGTGGAGTCCCACCATGCCGTCCGTGAACACCGGTTCCCGTCGCGTCGTCCCGAGCGACCGGCAGGGCTTCGACCGGCGCTGGTACGCCTCGCAGCTCGAGGCGGTCTACGTCCCCCGGGACGACGCCGAGGCGGTCACGCAGCTCGACCAGGCCGTCTCGCGCTACGGGAGCGACGTCAAGATCGTGTCCGGGCGCCACTGCTACGAGAACTTCGTCTACAACGCCACCACCCGGGCCGTCCTCGACCTGTCGTCGATGAACCGGGCAGGCTGGGACGACCGGCGGAACGCCTTCTTCGTGGAGGCGGGCTGCGAGAACTGGTCGGCCTACCGAGCCCTGCTGAACGGGTTCGACCGGACGCTTCCCGCCGGCTCCTGCTACTCGGTCGGTGCAGGAGGCCACATCACCGGAGGCGGCTACGGGCTCCTGTCGCGGCTGCGGGGCCTGGTCGTCGACCACCTCAGCGCGGTCGACATCGTCACCTGGAACGCGTCGTCGAACGCCGCGGAGCTGCACCAGGTGTCGGCGACGAGTACCTCGGACGACGAGCGCGACCTCTTCTGGGCGCTGCGCGGAGCCGGCTGCGGCAACTTCGGTGTCATCCTGCGCTACTACTTCGACGACCTGCCGAAGGCTCCCGAGCACGCGTCGATCTACACCCTTTCCTGGGACTGGGCGTCGATCGACGCCCAGTCGTTCGCCGACCTGCTCGCCACGTACGCGGAGTTCGTGAGCGAGATGCCCGAGACCGACTTCAGCCTGCTGAAGCTCACCCACGAGTCGTCCGGGCAGCTCGGGATGGTCGTCCAGGCCGTGTCACCGGACGGGGCGACGTTCCTCGACCACCGGGCCGAGGTCGAACGCCGGTACGCGCAAGCACGGACCCGCTTCGGGGCGACCGTCGGGCACACGCCGTTGCGTCGACCACTCGGCGGCCATCCGGCCTGGACGACCGCCCCCGTCGGCAACGAGAGCGTGCAGCACGTCACCTATCTCGAAGCACTGCAGACGCTCAACGGTTCGGGGCCGAACCAGTTCGGCAAGTACAAGTCCGCATACATGAACAAAGGCTTCCCACCGGATCAGGTGGCCGCGATCCACCACTGGCTCAGGACGACGCCCCACGGGGTTCCGGAGTCGGACATGCGCCAGAGTCTCCTGCAGGTGGACAGCTACGGGGGCGCTGTCAACCGGGTCGGTCCCACGGCGACGGCGATTCCCCAACGTGACGCCGTCATGAAGCTGCAGTACCAGACCTACTGGCTCAACGCCTCGCGTCCCGGCGAGGGAGACCGGCCCCCCTACGATGTCCAGGCCGACGCCCACCTGCGCTGGATCAACGAGTTCTACCAGGACGTCTACGCGGAGTACGGCGGAACACCCGACCCGGCCAGGGATCCGAGCGGCACGGTCGCGGGCGCGTACTACAACTACCCGGACAGCGCCCTGGGCACCCACGCCGAGGGCACCGCGGACCAGGCGCTGTGGCTCTACTTCCTCGACAACTTCCGCAACAACCCGCGGAACCTGGTCGAGGTGAAACGCCGCTGGGACCCGGCGAACGTGTTCCGCCATGCGCAGTCGATCCCGGTGGAATGACGCCATCCGGCCCGGATCCGGGACGAAGGACGACGGGGACGGGGACAGCACGGGCCGCGCCGGTCAGACGGGCCGGTCAGACGCGGCGGGCGGAGGACGCGAGGCGATCGGCGAGCGCCGTCACGAGCCCGCGCAGCTCGTCCGGGCGCTCGACGACGAACGGCCGGTCGAGGGCGGCCAGGACCGCAGGAAGCCAGTCGAGCCGTTCCGCCCGCAGCGTCACGCGCAGCCAGCGTTCGCCGCTACCGTCCTCGCCTGTCCGCTCCTTGGCCGACGGGTCGCCGGCCACAACCTCGCCGGCTCCCTGTTCGCCGGCTCCCCGCCGGCCTGCCACCCGGTTGCCGGCCGGCACGGGACCGCACTCCTCCAGGTTCGCGATGCCGGCGGGCAGGTGCGCACGGATCTGTCCGACCGTCCCGTGGATCCGCAGGCTCACCTCGTGCCGGTACTCGGCCGCGGCGAAGCCCGACAGGACGCGCTCGGCAGGGTCGAGACCGACGGGTGCCTCGAACGAGCCGGGCAGGGCGCGCGCGTCCGCTATGCGGTCGAGCCGGAAGGTCCGGTCCTCGCCGATCCGGGCGTCCACGCCCGTCACGTACCAGTGACCCGCGTGGGCGACGATCCCGTACGGGTGCAGCCTGCGTTCGCTGAGTCGTCCGGCGCGGTCGGTGTAGCGGATCGCGACGGGCCGGTGGTGGTGCGCGGCATCGGCGAGGGTGAGCAGGATGTCCCCGTCCGGGGTGTCGGCGGTGCCGTCCGCCCGATGCGTGACGGCGAGCGTGTCCAGAAGGGCTTCGAGCCGACGGGCGATGTGTCCGGGCAGCACTCTGCGGAGCTTGGCCGATGCCGTTTCGCGCGCCGTCAGTGCCGTCGTCGTACCTGCTCGTGGGCCGGCGACCAGGCCGAGCAGCACCGCCAGTGCCTCGTCGTCGGTGAACATGAGCGGCGGCAGCCGGTACCCGGGGGCGAGCCGGTACCCGCCGTAACGGCCACGCACCGACTCCACGGGCACGTCCAGGTCGATCAGATGGTTCACATACCTCCGCACGGTGCGCCCGTCCACACCGAGCCGGTCGGCGAGTTCGGCCACCGTGCGGGTGCCACCCGACTGCAGAAGTTCCAGCAGGGTGAGCACGCGGCTGGTGGGTCGAGACACGTCTTCCAACCTAGCGGAGATACCGGACCGATTATGTCCTCTATTTCTCGTAGCCTGCTTCGTGTACACCACCGGCACGACCCAGGAGATTCCGTGAACTTCGTTTCTGTCCGCATCATCACCGGCGACGTGGCCCGCCTCGTCGGCTTCTACGAGCGAGCCACCGGGACACGGGCGGCCTGGTCCACCGAGGACTTCGCCGAGCTGCGGACCGCGAGCGCCACCCTCGCGATCGCCGGCACCCGCACCGTTCCCCTGTTCGCCCCGGGCTCCGCCCGCCCGGCGGACAACCACAGCGTGATCACCGAGTTCCTCGTCGACGACGTCGATCGCGTCCACCAGGACCTGACAGGCTTCGTCCCGGAGTTCGTCACCGAGCCCACCACGATGCCCTGGGGCAACCGGTCGCTCCTGCTGCGCGACCCCGACGGCAACCTGGTCAACTTCTTCACGCCCGTCACGCCGGAGGCCGTCGAGAAGTTCGCGCGCTGACGCCTGACTCTCCGGCGATCGGGATGGTCAGCCCTCGATTCGGGTCAACGACCAGTGGCGCATCTGCTTCGGCTGGACCGACGCAGGTCCCGCTCATGTCGAGATCGTCGACCATCACTGAGACAGTCGGCATGGCCGACTCCCGGTCGGCCTCCGGCAAGGTTCGGTCCAGCGCCGCGTGTGCGACCCTGATGGGGTCTCGCCGTGAGGGCTGCCGCCACCGCCCAACCCACGATCTGGAGCGCCGCCGTGTCCCTGCGCCACCGTCGCCGCACCATCTGGCTCGTGTGCGCCGCCGTCGTGTCGGTGCTCGCCGCCGGTTGCGGTTCGAACGGCTCCACGCCGTCGCCCTCCTCGGGCGAGGACACCCGGACGGGCCAGGCTGCTGTCCGGCCGCCCTTCGGCGGACAGGTTCGTACCATCGCGACCGGCCTGGAAGTTCCGTGGTCGGTGGTCTTCGTCGACGGCTCGGCCCTGGTCAGCGAGCGGGACTCGGGACGGATCCTGGAGGTGGGTGGCGACGGCACCCTGCACGACGCCGGCGTCGTGCCCGGCGTGGTCCCGGGCGGCGAGGGCGGCCTGCTGGGCCTGGCCGCCCGCGACCACGACCTGTACGTCTACTCCACGGGCACCGCGGGCAACCGGGTGGAGCGGTACCCGGTCGAGGGCTCCGCCGGGTCGCTCTCCCTCGGCTCGCCGACACCGGTGCTCGACGGTCTCCCCGCGGGGACCTATCACGACGGCGGGCGCATCGCGTTCGGGCCGGACGGCATGCTGTACGTCGCCGTCGGTGACACGCAGGATGCCGGCACGGCGCAGGAGCTGGACGCGCTCTCGGGCAAGATCCTGCGGGTGACGCCCGATGGCGGGATCCCGGCGGACAACCCCTTCCCCGGCTCGCCGGTGTACAGCTACGGGCACCGCAACGTCCAGGGCCTCGCCTGGACGGACGACGGGACGATGTTCGCCACCGAGTTCGGCGACCACACCTGGGACGAGCTGAACCTGATCGAGGCCGGGAACAACTACGGGTGGCCGCAGGTGGAGGGGGCCGGCGGCACCGGCGGGCTCGTCGACCCCGTGCAGCAGTGGTCCCCTGCCGAGGCCAGCCCGAGCGGCCTGGCCGCCGTCGGCGACACGCTGTTCGTGGCGAACCTGCGCGGCCAGGTGCTGCGAACCGTACCGGCTGCGGATCCGGCCACCTCGACCGAGCACTTCGCGGGGCGGTACGGGCGCCTGCGGGACGTGGCAGCGGCACCGGACGGCTCCCTCTGGTTCGTGACCAGCAACACGGACGGACGCGGAGTCCCCGACGCGGAGGACGACCGCATCCTCTCCGTCGACCTGGTGCCGTGAGACCGGGCGGTTCTGAGGTTGGGTGCCGGCCAGGCGACGAACTATCGCGCTCTTCGTCCTCTCCCACCTCTGCCTCTGTCCGGGTCGTCACCGTTACTGCCTCACGACGGAGACCAGCCCGTCCGCGAGTAGGCACCCAGGTCGGAGTCCAGCGACCAGATCGTCACCGAGCTGCCCTGGTTGAGCGCACAGGTGCGTTCCCACTCCTTGATGATCGACACGTCGGCGAGGCTGGGGCCTTCTCCGGTCTTCGTCGGGGACTTGTTGGCCTTGACATGGTCGGGAAACTCGACGAGCCAGCTCAGCAGCTCCTCCTTGTCAGGGAAGAAGGTCGGCCCGTAGGGCGCCTCGCCGTCGAACGCTTTCCGAACGTCGTCGCGCAGCGTGTGCGCGTACGTGTAGCGCTGACCACCAGTTGCCAGGCGGGAAACGTGGTTGCCCGTCTCCCAGATGGTGGCCATCGGCAGGATCATCCGCGCCTCGTCCGACATCGCCTCGAGGCGCACTCCCACGGACTCACGCCCGTCCTCGAATCCAGGGATGCCGAGGAGTACCAGGTAGACCGACGTGTCGATGAGGAGGACCTCTCTCATGAAGCAATCCCGAGGCGCGCACGAAGGAGGTCCCTCGGCGAACCAGGCCGAGTGCCGAGCCGCTTGGCCGCCCGATCGACGTCTCCTGCGCTGAGGAGGCGGCCCAATGGGCCTCTCGCAACCAACTCCGGATAGGAATCGAGCTCTTCCAGCGTGACAAGCCGACTGTCCCCATCCTCAGGGTCGCGATAGCAGAACACCACACGCGGGATCGCTTCGAGCGGCAGCGCATCAAGTAGTGCCGGGTTGTGAGTGGAGAGGAGCACTCGCAGCCCTCGCGCGGCGGCGATCCTCTGAATCCGTTCGAGCAGGTCCCGTGCGCGGCTGGGGTGCACTCCGTTGTCGATCTCCTCGATAACGACGAGGCTGCCGCGGTCGGCGGACAGCATCGCCGCCGCGATCGCGAGTACGCGCAGCGTGCCGTCGGAAAGCAACGAAGCGTCATATCGACGGTAGTCCCTGCCGAAGGTCTCCACGAGCTGGAGGAGACGCCCACCCCGGGGCTCTGCAAGAAACTCGATATCCGCGATCTCCTGCTCGGGCAACGAGCGGACGAAATCGAGGACCTGAGTCTTCGTCTCCGTCGACGCGGCGCTCGCCTCACAGAGGTTGTACAGAACCGCGGAGATGTTCGAGCCGTCACCGTTGAGCCGGGTCTCTGACGGAAAGGCATATTCGCGCATACGTGCCGGCACCGGGTCCAGGAACAGCACACGTGCGAGTGTCGCTTCGTATTCCTTCGCGACGCCCGGAATGGTCGCCCGCGAGACCTTGTGACCCGCCTCGATGACCGCCCCCGAAACGAGCTGAGTGAAGACGGCATGTTGGTCGCTGGCCCGAATGTGCGGCTTCTTGCCGCCCCGCGCGAAATTGTTGTAGGCGACCGAAGCCTCCGTACCTCGATCCGTGGAGGGCTGATCCAGAGTATAGAGCGGAACTTTCTGGTTCTTGTCGGTGATGTGCTCACCGACAATGTGGAAGCCGTCCGACCGATACTCTAGTCGCACCTCCATCCGGTCCCACGAGTCCCGCTCAAGCCGACAACCCAGCGAGAACTCCTTGCCACCGAGGTGCGCCAACTTCGACGAGATACCTCGGACAACGCGATCAGCGCTGTTCACCTGGTACTGGATCGAACCGAGGCTCTGCCCCTGCGCCAGCCACGACAGAAAGCGAATCGCTTCGATCGCGTTGCTCTTGCCCGCCGCGTTCGCCCCGACGAGCACTGTCATGGACGAGAGCTCCAACGTCTGCGCGGCGCTGTAACTCTTGAAGTTCTCGAGGGTCACCTCGGTCAGCATGGCTTCGATCCGTCCACGAGGGGTTGGTCACCAGCAGCGTAGTCGGACCAGGTCGCGGAGGCACGCACCGCCGACCCGTCATTTCTGCGCATTCGGCCGAGCGAGCGATGCTACTCCCGCACTGTCAGTCATCCGCTGGTCAATCCGGCGGCGCCGCACCACTGAACGGCACCGTGCTCCACGTGCCCGTTGGCGGTGACCCCGCCATCACCCAGCACCACGACTCCGAGAACCCTCTGACAACCGCACTATGGGCACGGCTCAAGCGCCTGCCCAGGCAATAGATCCCGACTGCGTTCCTTCGGCACACCGGCACGGACCCATGAGGGACCATGGGCGCATGTCCTCACGCGCCCGCCCAGGTCTCACCGTCGGTCCGGCCCTGACGATCCCCCGGGCCGAGCTCACCGAGCGGTTCTCCCGCTCCTCCGGACCTGGCGGGCAGGGCGTCAACACGACCGACTCGCGTGTCGAGCTGTCCTGGGACGTCGGCAGGTCCGCGGTGCTGAGCGACGCGCAGCGCCGGCGCCTCCTGGAACGGCTCGCCGACCGCCTGGTCGGGGGCGTCCTCACCGTTGCCGCCTCGGAGCATCGGGAGCAGCTCCGCAACCGGGACGCCGCGGCTCAACGCCTGGCGGCCCTCGTCGGCGGCGCGCTGGCTCCCGACGGGCCGAGTCGCCGCGCGACCCGAGCCACCCGGGGTTCTCGCGAGCGCCGGCTGACCGCCAAGAAACAACGCTCCGCGATCAAGCGGCTGCGCTCGTCGAGGCCTCGGCGCGACGACTGACCGCGGTTCACGGTCAGGCCCGCAGCGGAGCTGCCTCGGCGAACGACCGTGAGGTGGCCGCGATGACCGAGGTCCAGGAAGACTCACGCCGACCGGGCCGGACGATCTCGATGTGCGGTCCGGCAGGCTCCGGCAGGCATCGCACGCGGGCCGCGGGCACTGTGAGCACGCTTACGGAAGGCCTGCGGACCGGCTCCTAGGTTCGAGGCACGCGACCACGTTGGGTCTCGCCTCGTCCTTGCCGGGCCGGGTTCGGGTGGGCAGGTTCGGGCGAAGCAACGTGGCCGGCCGAACGACAGCAATGAGGAGAACCGCCATGAGTACCACTCGCACCACTTCCGGCGTTGGCCGCGCAGCTGTGACCGGCGTCGTCGCCGGGGTCATCGCCTCCCTGGTCATGGCGATGTACGCCATGATCGCCGCCTGGATCCAGGACACCGGATTCTTCACGCCGCTGTACCACATCGCCTCCGTCGTGGTGGCGCCCGACACCATGACGGCGTCGATGGAGAGCGGGATGGCCGGCGACGCCTTCACCTTCTCCTTCGGCGTCGCCGTGCTGGGCGCCGTCGTGCACATGATGACCGGCGCGATGTACGGCGCGGTCTTCGGCCTGATCGTGGCGCGGCTCCGACTCGGCGCTGCGGCGCTGACGGTCACCGGTCTCGCCTGGGGTGCGGTCGTGCTGGTCATGAGCGCCTTCGTCCTGCTGCCGCTCACCGCCGCGGTGACCGGCGCCGGCGAACCCGTCGCGAACATGGCCTCGATGGCCGGCTGGGGCACGTTCACCGTGGAGCACCTGCTCTTCGGCATCACGCTCGGCGGGATCTTCGCGGCCCGGCTCCCGCACGCGGTGCAGCAGGGCTCTCCGGTGCCCGCGTAGGGGCCGGGTGCCCGCCACGATCCGCCGGTGGAGGACGACACGGAAGGACGATGGCTGGGAACATGAGAACCAAGACACCGCAATGCCTGGCCATCGTCGACCCCGAGCTCCTCGCCGGCGGTCTGCGCCCCTGGTCGCCGGGCCGGAGGGAGGAACACGTGGACCTCGACGGTGCCACCCACGGCCCCAGCTCCCCGGCCGCGCCCTGGTGCATGGCCGAGGTCGACATCTTCCGCGACCTCGACGCCGGTGAGATGGATGCGCTGAATGCCGCGGCGCCCCGGCGGACCTTTCCGCCGGGCGCCCTGGTCTACACCCCGCACCAGCCGGTGGAGACCCTGTTCATCCTCAAGCAGGGCCGCATCAGGATCTTCCGGACCTCGCCGGACGGACGAGCCCTGACCACCGCGATCATCGAGCCCGGCACGATCTTCGGCGAGATGGTCATCATCGGCCAGCAGATGCTCGACAACTACGCCGAAGCGCTGGACGACGTCGTGGTCTGCGTCATGAACAAGTCCGAGGTCAAGCGACTGCTGCTCGGCGACCCGCGGATCGCGATCCGGATCTCCGAGACCCTCGGGCGGCGTCTCGGCGTGATAGAACGGCGGCTGTCCGACACGGTGTTCAAGAGCGTCCCGCAGCGCATCGCGACCACACTGGTCACACTGGCAGCGGGCTCCACGGCCGGGCTGGGGCGTGGCCGGCAGGTGCGGCTCACGCACGAGCAGCTCGCCGCCCTCGCCGGCACCTCACGGGAGACCACCACCAAGATCCTCGGGGAGCTGAGCGAGCAAGGCATGGTCAGCCTGGGACGAGGGAGGATCAACGTCCTCGAGCTGGAGCTCCTGCGCCAGTACGGCGGCGACTGAGCCCGACGCCGTGCGACTGAGCCCCCGACGCCGTGCGACTGAGCCCGACGCCGTGCGACGTGGCGAGCGGTTCCGTCATGATCGCGGCTGGTCGGGTCGCCTGCCCAGTTCGGCCCGCACCTCCGACCAGAACGGCATCGAGGCCGAGGCTCCGTCGCGGCTGACGCAGAGAGATGCGGCGGTGGTCGCGCTGCGGATTGCCACCTCGAGGGGCTCCCCTGCCGCCAGCCTGGCCACCAAGGTTCCGGCGAAGCAGTCGCCCGCCCCGGTCGTGTCGACCACCCGGGTCGGCAGCGTCGGTTCCTCGTGCACGACGGCACCATCGTGTGCCACGAGCGTCGATCCGCGTCCACGGGTCATGACGACCAGGCGCGAGCCGCGGCTCAGCTCCCTGGCGGCCGCTGTCGCGTCCAGGTCTCCCGCGAGTTCCTTGGCCTCGTTCTCGTTGAGCAGGAGGACGTCGACGAGTGCGAGGAGCGTCCGCGCCTCCGGCGTCACGGGAGCGGGGGTGAGGACGGTGATGACACCACGTGTCCGTGCGACCCGGAACGCCCGCCGGACGAGCTCGGCGGGGCGCTCCAGCTGGGCGATCACCGCGGTCGCCGTGGCGAGGAGCCTCTCGTCGTGCATCGACCAGTCCGCGGAGTCGTTCGCTCCGGCCGCGACGACTATCGCATTCTCGCCGTCGTCCAGGACGGACACCTGTGCCACACCGGTGGGCAGGCCGGGCTCCGCGATCAGACGCGCGACATCCACCCCTTCGCCCGCGAGCAGTTCGACCAGTCGCGGGCCCACGTCGTCGTCGCCGACCCTGCCGAGGAACGCGACCTGGCCTCCGGCTCGCGCGGCCGCGATCGCCTGGTTGAGGCCCTTGCCGCCCGGGACACGATCGAGGCGGTGCCCGAAGATCGTCTCTCCCGGACGAGGGAGCCGCGGTTGCCGGATGACCATGTCGAGATTCACGCTGCCCAGCACGGCGAGCACACCGCCCTGTCTCTCGCTCCAGCGGTCGAGCGATGTCTTCGCGGTCATATCAGCCTTTCCTAGGGGGCGAGCACGGGGACGTCATCGGCGCGCGTAGGGCAGACCCGAGGCCGCGGGTTTGCGAACCTGGCCCGCGAGACCGGCGACGGCCACGATCGTGACGAGATACGGAAGCATGAGCATGAACTCGCTCGGCACCGGAGAGCCGATCGCGCCGAGCACGTACTGAAGGTTCGTCGCGAACCCGAACAACAGCGCCGCAAGCGTGGCACGGATGGGGTGCCACCTGCCGAAGATCACCGCCGCCAGAGCGATGTATCCCATGCCCGCCGTCATGTTCTGCTGGAACGACCCGACGGCACCGAGAGTGAAGTAGGCGCCCCCGATACCCACCACCGCACCTGCGATCGACACTGCCCAGAGGCGCATCGCGTTCACCTTGATGCCGACCGTGTCGGCAGCTTGCGGATGCTCGCCCGCGGCGCGCACGCGCAGGCCCCACTTCGTGTGGAACAGGCACATGTACACCACCACGACGGCGACGTAGGCGGCGTACACGATCACGGTCTGCCGGAAGAACGTCGGACCGATGATCGGGATCTGCGAGAGGACAGGGACGTCGATCGCCGGAAAGCGCGGCGGAGAGTTGAGTGCGGCGGCATCCTTGGTCAGCACCGTCGAGGAGAGAAAGGATGTGAGGCCGGTGACGAACACGATCAGCACGACGCCGACGATCACCTGGTCGACCCAGTACCTGATCGAGAAGACGGCGAGGACGAGCGAGACGAACACCCCGGCGACGACCGCTCCGAGCAGGCCGGCGTACAGGTTCCCGGTCAGCGACGCGACCACGGCCGACACGAAGGCGCCGCCGAGCAGCTGGCCCTCGATGGCGACGTTGATGACACCGACGCGTTCGGAGATCACTCCTCCCAGCGCGCCGAAGACCAGGGGGACCGAGATCCCGACCGTGCCGACGAGGAGTCCCAGAACAGGGAGTGTCTGGCCGGCGGCCGCCCAGGTGAGGAAGGCCACGAGGAATGCGACCGCGAAGGCGAGGCTCGACCAGATCTGCGGGCGTCGCCTCGTCACCGCGAGCCACACGGCGTGCGCCGTCAGCAGGAGGAGAACGACCGTCAGGCCGAGAGTCGTGGCACCCACCGGAGCCACCAGCGGCGGCAGCTGAACCAGGTCGGCGTCTCGGGAGAGCTGGAAGGTGGTCTCGCCCGGGCGGCCCTGCCCGATGAAGAGCACCGTCGCGAGGACGGTGAAGAGGCCGCAGGCGATCGGAGTCTTCCAGCTGCGCCCCACCAGACGTACGGGCTGGGACGTCACGGTGGTCATAGCGCACTCACCTTCTCGGGGACGGGGCTTGCGGGATCCTGCCGGGCAGTGCCCACCGACGGATCGGGAAGGCGGAAGACCCCGCGCACGAGCGGGGGTGCCGCGATGAACAGCACGATGAGCGACTGCACCACGAGCACGATGTCGATCGGTACGGCCTCGGCGGCCTGCATGAGGTACCCGCCCGCCTTGAACGCGCCGAACAGGGTGCCTGCGGCGAGGACGCCCCAGGGGCGGGAGCGACCCAGCAGCGCGACGGTGATCGCGTCGAACCCGATGCCGGCATCGATCCCGGACGTGAAGCCCGCCCGGGCGGGGCCGAGCACCTGCGTCACTCCCGCGAGACCGACGAGTGCGCCGGCGATGAGCATCGTGGCGACGTAGACCCGCTTGACGTCGATTCCGGCCACTCGTGCCGCGTCGGGGTTGATCCCCACGGCCTTGAAGCGGAATCCGAGTGCCGACCGGTCCAGCAACCACCACGTGAAGATCGTCGCGGCCACGACGAGGACCAGGCCCAGCGTGAGGTTGAACTGTGGCCCGAGCAGCGGCGGGAGGGCCGCGGTATCCGCGATCGGCGGGGACTTGGGGTTGCTCGAACCCGGAGCCTGCAGGAGCGGTGTGCGTAGAAGGTACGACAACAGGTAGAAGGCGACGTAGTTGAGCATGATCGTCACGATCACCTCGTGCGCACCGGTGCGGGCCTTGAGCAACCCGACCAGGCCACCCCACAGCGCCCCTCCGGCCAGTCCGGCGAGCAGGGCAAGAGCCAGGTGGACACCGAACGGCAGGTGGAGGGTGAATCCGACCCAGCCGGCGCAGGCGGCCGCGACGAGCATCTGTCCCTGGCCCCCGATGTTGAACAGGCCCACCCGGAAGGCGAGAGCAACACCCAGCCCTGCCGCGATCAGCGGCGTGGCGAAGGTGAGGGTCTCGGTGATCGGCTTGAGCTGCAGCACGAGCCCGTCTCGGTTCGGGTTGAACACGGCTCCCTGGAAGAGCGCTCCATAGGCGCCGGCCACGGCGTCCCATGCGGCGGCCAGCAAGCCACCCGGGTCCGTGAACAGGTGTGGCGCCGCCGCCCGCACGTGGTCGTCCGTCGCGGCGATGAGCACGCCGCCGATGGCCAGGGCGAGGACCACGGCGAGGACGGAGATCACCGCGGTGCCGCTCATGATCTCCCTGACGATCGCCCGGACGCGGTCGTCTCCCGTGCGCAGTGGCGCTTCGTTGCTCATGCGATCGCTCCTTCGGGGTCGGACGGCGACGACGCCGCGCGAAGGGCCGGGGGAACTTCGCCGGCCATCATGAGTCCGAGCACCTCACGCGGGGTGTCGGCTGGGACGATCCCGACGATTCGGCCTCGGTACATGACCGCGACGCGGTCCGCGAGGGCGGTCACCTCGTCGAGCTCCGTCGAGACGACGATCACGGGGATGCCCCCGTCACGCGTGGCGACGATGCGTTGGTGCACGAACTCGATGGATCC
Source organism: Myceligenerans indicum (assembly GCF_016742955.1). Taxonomy (GTDB): domain Bacteria; phylum Actinomycetota; class Actinomycetes; order Actinomycetales; family Cellulomonadaceae; genus Myceligenerans; species Myceligenerans indicum. Next base: position 145,439 of record NZ_JABBYC010000002.1, read on the forward strand.
GACATCGATGCCTCGGGTGGGCTGCGCGGCCACGAAGAGACGCAGGTCGCGGCTCAGCTCCCGGGCGAGCACCACCTTCTGCTGGTTCCCGCCCGACAGCCGGCCGACCGGGGTGTCGATGCCCTGCGACCGCACATCGAACTCACGTGACTTCTCGACGGCGAAGGCGCGGAGGTGGTCTCGCCGCACCGTTCCGGCGCGGACGAACGGCGCGCCCACGGAACGGTCGAGCATCAGGTTCTCGGCGATGGAGAACTCGCCGACCAGCCCGTCCTGCGTGCGGTCCTCCGGCACGAAGCCGACGCCGGCGTCGAGGATCCGGCGCACGTCGAGTCCTCGGAGCGAGGAACCGTCGAGCACGACACGCCCGGTGACCCGGTGCTGCAGCCCCAGGAGTGCCTCGACGAGCTCGGTCTGACCGTTGCCCTGCACACCGGCGATCGCGAGCACCTCTCCCCCGCGCACGCGGAACGACACGTCGTCGACCGTGACCTGACCCCTCGGATCGAGGACGGTCAGGCCCTCGACGACGAGGGCGTCGTCGGTGAGCCGCGGTGCGGCCTTCCGCACGGTGAGCTCCACCGCGCGGCCCACCATGAGCGCCGCGAGCTCGGCGTTGGAGGCGGTGGGAGATGCTTCGCCGACGACCTTGCCGAGCCGGACCACCGTGATGCGGTCAGCGACCTCTCGCACCTCGCGAAGCTTGTGCGTGATGAAGACGATGGCGGTGCCGTTCGCCCTCAGGTCGCGCATGATGGCCATCAGCTCGTCCGTCTCCTGCGGGGTCAGCACCGCGGTCGGCTCGTCGAACACCAGCACGCGGGCGTCGCGCGCCAGCGCCTTGACGATCTCGACCCGCTGTTGCACGCCCACCGGCAGGTCCTCGACCAACGCATCGGGGTCGAGGTCGAACCCGAACCGGTCGCTGAGTTCACGGACTCGCCGGCGCGCGCTCGCGAGGTCCAGCCGGCCGCCGAAGCCGGTCTCCTCGTGGCCGAGCATCACGTTCTCGGCGACCGTGAAGACCGGGATCAGCATGAAGTGCTGATGCACCATCCCGATGCCGGCGTTCATCGCATCGCCAGGGCCCGCAAGGTGCTGCGGCACCCCGTCGAGGACGATCTCGCCCTCGTCCGCCTCGTAGAGTCCGTAGAGAACGTTCATCAGCGTCGACTTGCCGGCACCGTTCTCACCGAGGAGGCAGTGGATCTCCCCCGGTTCGACCGTGAGGTCGATGTGATCGTTCGCGACCAGAGCACCGAATCTCTTCGTGATGCCCCGCAGTTCGAGTTTCATGGACGACACCTCGTTCTGGTGCGGTGGATGAGTACCGAGAGGTGCCGGCCGGACGGAGCCCGGCCGGCGCCCTCGGGGATCAGCCCGGCGTGGACTGCGACGTGACCTCGATCTCGCCGGCGATGATCTGCGCCGCGAGGTCGTCCAGCTGCTGCTGCAGGTCGGCCGGCACCTTGCCGGCGAAGTCGTGGAACGGGGCGATCCCGACACCGTCGTTCTCGAGCGTGCCGACGTACGGCGCGTTTCTGAACTCCCCCGACGCCGCGCTGACGGTGACGTCCCGCACGGCCTCGTCGACGCCCTTCACGACGGACGTGAGCAGCAGGTCGGCGACCGACGGGTCGGTCTCGTACACGTCGGCATCCACGCCGATGAGAGCCGTGTCGCCACCCTTGTCCCGGATCGCCTCGGCAGCCGACTGATAGATCGGTCCTCCGACCGGGAGGAGCACGTCGGCGCCCTGGTCGAGAAGCGACTGCGCTGCGGTCTTCGCCTCGACACCGGCCTCGAACCCACCGGTGAAGACCCCGGTCTGCGACTCCTTGTCCCAGCCGACCGCCCTGACGTCGGCCCCGTTGACCTCGTCGTAGTGATCGACGCCGTCGACGAACCCGTCCATGAACAGCGTCACCGGCGGAATCTGCCCTCCGCCGAGCGTGCCCACGACGCCGGACTTCGAGTATGCGGCGGCCGTGTACCCGGCGAGGAAGGCCGCCTGTGCGGTGTCGAAGAGGATGGGCTTGCCGTTCTCGACGTCGGGCCGGCCGTCGCCGTCGGCGTCGAGCGCGTCGTCGACGATGGCGAACTGCACGTCGGGGTTGGCGACGGCGGCGGCGCCGGTCACGTCGGCGAAGAGGTAGCCGACGGTGACGACGAGGTCGCACCCCTCCGCCACCTGGGCGTCGACGTTCGGCTGGAAGTCGTTCTCGTTGCCGGACTCGACCTGGCTGGCCACGACCCCGAGTTCGTCGGCGGCCGCCGTGATCCCGCGCAGTGCGGACTCGTTGAAGGAGTGGTCGTCGAACCCTGCGGCGTCCGAGACGATGCAGGGAGAGAAGTCCTCTCCCTGCGATGCCGTGCCTGATGAGCATCCCGCGGCGAGCAGGATCGCGGCGGCGCTTGTCGCCGCTGTGACCCAGCGGCTCGTGTGCTTGGTGGCGTACACGTTGACTCCATTGTCGTGTGAGAGGTGGGCGGCGGACCGAGGAGGAAAGCACCGCCCGTGGTGGGGGTCAGTCGAGCTGTCGGACCGCGTCTTCGACGAGGCCCCAGAAGCGGTCGACGTCGAGGTCGATCGCGACATTGGCGTTGGCCGGCCGCTCGAGGAAGCCGAGCAGGTCGACGCAGGTGGCACCCCGTGTCTCCGCGCCCTGCACCTCCACGTCGATCCGGGTGCGGACGGTGGTCGCGGTGGCGGGGTCGGCGAGCATCGCCACGGTGATCGGGTCGTGCAGCGGCCCGTCGGGCATGTTCTCGAACGCGTCGTAGGTCGAGCAGAAGAACTCGAGCAACTCCGCGCCGAAGGCCGCCGTGCGGGTGTCGATGGCCGCGATCCGCGCGCGAACCTCTCGGGTGATGAGGGCCTGGTGCGAGATGTTGAGGCCGACCATCGTGAACTCGACGCCGGAGTCGAGTACGAGCGCAATCGACTCGGGGTCGGTCCATGCGTTGAACTCGGCGTAGGCCGAGACGTTGCCCCGCCCCGTGGATCCGCCCATCCAGACGACCTGTTCGATCGAGCCGACGAGCTCGGGGTACTTGCGCACGAACGACGCGACGTTGGTGAGCGGGCCGGTGGCAACGATCGTGACCGGCTCGTCGGACCCCTCGACGACGTCCCGCATGAGGGTCAGCGCGTCGCGCTCGTCCAGCGGCGTCGTCGGCGTGGGCAGTTCGGGACCGCCCAGCGCGTTGGCGCCATGGATCCATTCGGCGGGTTTGAGCTCGCCCGCGATGGGGCGCTCCGCGCCCTGGGCCACCGGGACGCCGTGGATGCCCGCGACCGTGCAGGCGACGAGCGCGTTGTGCGTCGTGTGCTCGATACGGCCGTTGCCTGCCACTGTCGTGATGCCACGGAGGTCGATCGCCGGATGTGCGGCGGCCAGCCAGATGGCGAAGACGTCGTCGTGACCGGGATCGCAGTCGATGAGGATCGGCTTGGACACGCTGTGCTCCTTCGCGTAAATTGTGCGTAATCGATTCCGCACGTTGGCCAACACCGTACATCACATCGCGCCGGCTGCACAGTAGAGTTTGATCCACCCCGCAGGATTGGAACCGTCATCGCTTCTTCAATCACCCTCGCCGACGTCGCCGCCCGCGCCGGTGTCTCCGTCGCCACCGCGTCCCGCGCACTCGGGGGCAAGCCACGGGTCTCCCAGGAGATGATCGTGCGGGTGCGGGCCATCGCCGCGGAGATGGGCTACCGGGTCGACCCGGTGGCCCGAGCCCTGCGAGAAGGCTCCAGCCGCTTGGTGGGGATGATCGTCCCGGTCATCGGCATCCCGTTCTTCGCCCGGCTCGTCGACGCGGTCGAGGAGGAGCTCAACCGCGCGGGATTCGAGCTCCTCCTTGCCGACTCCCACGGCTTCGTCGAGGAAGAGACCCGGCGCCTTCAGGTGTTCCGTGACCGCCGCGTCGACGGCGTCGTCCTGATCCCGTCCGATCGCCGCGGGTCCGCGACCGCGCTGCGGGTCCTCAACGACGAGATCGCCACCGTGCAGGTCGACCGGGCGACCAGCAAGACCCTCGCCGATTTCGTCGGCGTCGACAACGAGGTGGGGCTGCGCCTCGTCTTCGAGCACCTCCGGGAGCGGGGCGTCACCACGATCGGCTACGCGGGCACGGATGACGCGAGCTCGAACGGCGTCGAGCGGTGGCAGGCGGTACAGACCCTGACCGCCGAGCACGGGATGACCCTCGTGTCCGCGTTCCGCAGCGAGTTCAGCGTCGCATCGGGGGTCGCAGCGGCCGACACGATCCTCGGGACGGGTTCGCTGCCCGACGCCATCGTCGCAGGGTCCGACCAGATCGCGGTCGGCGTCATCTCCCGCTTGCGCGAGCACGGGTACGACGTGCCGCGCGACACCCTGGTCACCGGGTTCGACGGCGGTGAGCTCGCCGACATCTTCTGGCCGAGCCTGACGACCGTCGTTCAGCCGATCGCGACGATAGCCGCCGACGCCGTCGCCTTCCTGCGCGCCCGGATGGAGCACGAGAGCGGCGCATACCGGACGAACAAGCTGGCACCCGAGCTCCGGATCGGCCGCTCGACAGGCATGACGACGTAGACGCCCTGGATCGGCGGCACACGGCGCGCAGCCCCCGGCTCAGGGTGACTGCGGGGCGCCGTGGCGCAGGCCGTCGAAGAGGAGGGCGGTGATCTGCCGGGCCTCGACCAACCAGCCCTCCGTGGCGCGCATGCCGCAGACGCCGCCCAGAGCGCGCAACAGGGTGGAGCCCGTGACGTCGTCGCGGACGGTACCGGCCGCACTGCCGGCTTCGAGCAGCAGGGAGAGGGCCTCGGCCATACGCGTGCGCGCGTCGTCGAAGACCGGTGAGTCCGTCGCCATGATGCCCTCCAGAACACCGGACATCCCCTTGCCCACCGCCGCGTGGTCCACGAGCAGCAGCAGGAAGCGCCGCAGCGCCTCGTCCGGGGCGTGCTGGTCCAGCAGTGCGACGGGCGCGGCACACAGGACGTCCACCTCCTTGCGGTAGGCCTCCTCCATCAGCGCTTCGCGGGTCTCGAAGTGGCGGTAGAACGTTCCGACGGCGACGCCGGCGCTGCGAGCGATGTCCTCCACGTGCGCGTCGGTGTCACCGCTGAGGAACGCCTGGCGGGCAGCGGACAGCAGGGCCTCGCGGTTGCGTCGCGCGTCGGCGCGCAGCGGGCGTGATGCCGGCAAAGGAACCTCCATAAGGTGAGTCTGGTTCCGCTTACGTGTATCGTTTCCGGAGCCAGGTTCATCTTACGGAGGAGAGACACCCATGCCCATCACGGACAACAGCCTCGACGGCCTTCGGGTACTGGTCACCGGCGGCAGCCGCGGCCTGGGCGCGGCGACCGCGCGCCGCTTCGTCGCCGCGGGCGCGACCGTGCTGACGGCCTCCCGCAGCCGGCCCCAGGAGGACAGCGGTGCCACGTTCCTCGCGGCGGACCTCTCCACGCAGCAGGGTGTGGCCGAACTGGGCCACCGCGTCGTCGAGCAGGTGGGCGGCGTGGACGTGCTCGTGAACAACGCGGGCGCGGCGAGCGCCCCGGCGCCGACCCTGAGCCGGTCGGACGAGTCCTGGCAGGCGGACCTGGAGATGAACTTCCTCAGCGCCGTGCGGCTGGACCGGGCCCTGGTGCCGGGAATGGTCGAGCGGGGCTCCGGCGTCGTCGTGCACGTCTCCTCGATCGCCAGCCAACTGCCTCAGCGCACCGAGGCGTCCTACGCCGCAGCCAAGGCCGCGCTCAACACCTACAGCCGCGAGCTGGCCACCGAGGTCGGCGAGCACGGGGTACGCGTGGTCTGCGTCCTGCCTGGCTTCGTCGCCACCGACGGCGCCACCGCCCACCTGAGACTCATGGCCGAGACGCAGGGCATCACCACCGAAGAGGCCACGCAGCAGCTCGTGGACCATCTGAAGGTCCCCATGGGCCGCCCCGGGGATCCCGAGGATGTCGCCGAGATGATCGCCTTCCTCGCCTCCGGCCGCGCGAAGTGGCTCACCGGGGCGCAGTTCCGCATCGACGGGGGCATCATCCCGACCGTCTGAGCAGTCACCGAAAGCACGGGCCGGACACCCCCGTACCGGCGAGACCACCCCGGAGCCCCGCACCGGTATCCGCGTCGACGCCGACCCTGCCCGAGGCCCTTCTGCTTGCCCTCGACCGGAGCCGGTCGAGGGCAAGCACGATGTCGAGCGGCCGGGACTACTCGCGCGTGCTGTGGACCGGGTCCACGAGGGTGACCTCTTCGATCCGTTCGAACCTGCCGTCCTGCGCGAACGTGCCGAACACGTAGGACTCACGTGTCTGGCGTGTTCCGTCCTGCATCTCGACGGTCAGAAGGTGCCGATCAGCGTAGTCGTACCCGCCGACGAACTCGTTCAACAGGTCGACCCGCACCGAACGGATCATCGTCCTGATGCCGGCAAGGTTCCGTGCCACCTCGGACCATCCGGACCAGACCCCGTCGGTCCGTTGCCGGTAGTCGGGGGCGAAGTGCCGTGCCATCACCTCTTCGATCGGGGTCTCCCGCTCGTTCAGCAGCTCCTCGAGTACCGTCGCCAGGCTCCTCATCGACGTCCTCCGTCTTCTCGTGACCAGCAGATGCACCACCGACTGAACCAGCACCGAGGACGCGACACCATGCGCCGGCGAACCAGCCGCATGTCCATTCGTCCCAACCCGGCGAGGACGAACTACCCTGCGGGCGTGGACCTGATCAGTCGTGCCATCGAGAGCGTTCGGGCCGGACGCGCCAACGGTCGCCGGCTCACCGGGTTCGGCCCGTGGGGCATGCGGTTTCCCGCCTTCGTCGGGATCGGGTTCCACATCGTGCTGAGCGGTGAGGCGTGGCTGCTCGCGGAAGATGCCCGGCCGGTCCTCCTTCGTCCGGGCGACATCGCCGTCGCACCCAACGGCGCCGCTCACGGCCTCGCCCGCTCCCCCGCACGCCTCCACGACCTGCCGACATTCACACGCACCGACCCACCGGGGAACGGACAGCCGGAGGCCGAGTTGTTGTGCGGCGCCTACCGCCTGGAACACGGCACGCTCCACCCCTTCCTGCGCGACATGCCCGACCTGGTCGTGATCTCACCCGAACACGCCGACGACCCGGACCTGGCGTCGGTGACGAGACTGCTCGAGGACGACGTCGCGCACGCGCACGACGGCAACTGGGTGACGCGGTCCGCGCTGGTGGACCTCGTCCTGGTACGCGCCCTGCGGCAATGGCAGGAGGGACCCGACAGCAACGGCGCGGTGCGGGTGACCGACCCAGCCATCACGGCGGTCCTGGACGATATCCACGAGCGCCCGGAGCACCCGTGGACCGTCCAGGAACTCGCTCAGGCATCGGGCATGTCTCGCACGCAGTTCAACCGCCGCTTCGCCGCGGAGGTCGGCCGGCCGCCGATGTCGTACGTGACCCAGTGGCGGCTCGCCCACGGGGCTCGACTGCTACGTCAGACGAGCTGGCCGTTGTCAGCCATTGCCCGGCAGGCCGGCTACTCGAACGAGTTCGCCTTCGCCAGTGCCTTCCGACGCGAGTACGGCCTGGCCCCAGGGCGGTTCCGGGATCACCCCGACCCGCTCCCGAGGCAACCGCTCCGTCCCTGATCCGTGAGGAAACCCCTCAGCGAAGTCCTGTCGGCCCGAGAACCGCCGCACCGTCATGCTGCGCGCGAGATCGGCGTCACGGTGCCCCGGCCTCCCCGTCGTCGGGGTCCTGGGCGTCAAGGAGCTCGTTCCCGTGTTCGTCGCTCCAGGCGTAGACCGTGTCGAGCAGGTCGAGCAGGCTGCGTCCGAGGTCGGTGAGCCCGTAGGTCACGGTGCGGCCCGCCGACGTCCGGCAGACGAACCCGTCGTGCTGCAGGTTGCGCAGCGACCGGGTGAGCTCCTTGGCGCTGGTGCGGTACAGCGGGACACGTAGCTCCGAGAACCTGCGCGGCCCGTCCTCCAGGCAGCGCAGCACCATGGGCGCCCACTTGTCCTTCATCCTCAGAGGCTGCATCGGCGAGGGGCAGATCTCGTCGAACATGTCGACGGCGGGCTCGGACATAGCACAAGTCTAGGTTCCCGGTTGGTCACCTGGCTGCTTCCTAGGGTCAGGGCGCACGCCCAGAACAACCCAGGGAGTTCCCATGCACTACGACGATCTGACCGGCCTCCGGATCGCACTGTCGGACGGTGTCGCGACCGTGACGCTCGACCACCCGCCCCTCAACCTGATGGACGGCGTCCTGGTGCCCTCGCTGCGCGGGTTCGTCCACCGCGTCAGGAACGACACGAGCGTCCGCGTCATCGTGTTCGACAGCGCCGACCCGGAGTTCTTCAGCGCCCACGGCGACATGGGCTACCTCACCGAACCGGACGCCCTGTCGGCGGCGACCCGCGCCGCGATCGCCGCCGCCGAGGATGCGCCGGTCCCCGAGGGCATGAACATCCTGCAGGTCATGAGCGAGGAGGTACGCACCCTGCCCCAGGTCACGATCGGCAAGCTGGCCGGCTTCGCACGCGGCGCCGGGAACGAGTTCCTCATGTACCTGGACATGCGGTTCGCGGCGATCGGCCGGTCCGGCCAGTCACAGACCGAGGCCATGATGGGCATCCTCCCCGGCGGGGGCGGGACCGTGAACATGCCCCGCCTCGTCGGGCGGGCCCGGGCACTCGAGCTCGTGCTGGGAGGCGAGCTCGTGGACGCGGAGCTTGCCGAACGGTACGGCCTGGTCAACCGCGCGCTCCCGGCCGACGAGCTGGACGGCTTCGTCGGCGACCTCGCCGGACGGATCGCCCGCCTGAGGCCAGAGGTCGTCGCCGCGATCAAGGCCGCCGTGAACGCCGTGGCGTCCCCAGTTCCACGCGCCGCGTACGCGGTCGAGAACGACGGGCTGATGACGACGATGGGTCCCGAGGTCACACAGCGGGCGCACGACCTGCTGGCCGCGGGCATCCAGACCCGCGAAGGCGAGCTCGACCACGAACGGATCGTGGCCTCCGTCTGAGCGGGTGCGGGTCACGACCGTGGCGCCCTCGGGGCACCACGGTCGTGACCCACCGGGCGATCGCCCCTGTGCGCCGTCCGGCTGCATTCCCTGGGTCCCTGCGTTTCCGTGATGCACGCGTCGGCGCGGGCCACGGCGCCACAGTCAGCCATGGACGTACAGACCCCGCTCAGGGTCGCAGGCCTATCGCGCGTTCATCGGGGAGGGCGCCCCCGTTCTCGCCCATGCTTCCAGTGCACTCTCGGCCCGTTCGACTGCGAGGCGGAGTTCCGCGAACTCGTTCTCATCGAACTCCGAACCGCTCAGGTACGAGGACCGCGCTTGGTCCGCCACTGCGACCTGCTGCACACGTCCCGGTCGCCGTCGCCGGACTTGACCCTGTTCCAGGAACACGGCCCTCAATGGACGAGAGCGTCCAGCTCACACCGAGTTCGGCGTCACGAGGAAGGGATCGACATGTCCGTGCCGATGGTTGGCAAGACCTACGCGTTCGATTTGGGATTACTGAAAGTGCGGTTCACCTTCGAGTCGGAGTCGAAGGGCAGCTTCGTCGTGGAAGAGGGCGGAGGACTGACGCCGAACGGCCACACCGAGACGGTGGCGCTCAACCTGAAGAGGATCCGGGACGGCGTCTACCTGAACTCCTGGACCGAGGCCGCCGGCGCCACGGTCACTCATGTGGAGGACTTCGCCAACGGGACGCTCTACTCCAACGTCACCGTCGACGGCGCACTGTACAACTTCGTCGGAACCATCACGGAAGTGGCCAACCCCATGCCTGATACCACCATCGCCGATCACGACCTGGCCGAACGCAACACACGGATCGTGCTCACCGCGATGCGCGAACTCTTCGCCGAGAAGGATCTGACCGCGCTGGACCGCTACTGGGCCGAGCCGTACGTACAGCACAGCCCGCAGATGCCCGACGGCCTGGACACGCTGCGCTCCGCCGTGCCCGGCCTGCAGGGATTCTCCTGGCAGCCGCACCGTATCGCGGCCCAGGGCGACCTCGTGTTCACCCACAGCCTCGTCCACGGCTGGGCACCCGGTCCAGTGGTGATCGTCGACATCTACCGTCTCGAGAACGAGCGCATCGTCGAGCACTGGGACGTCGTGCAGGACCTGACCCCGGCTGAGTCAACGGCCAGCGGTCACCCCATGGTGTGAGCCCACGACCGGGACGACGCCGTCGTCCCATGGTCCGGAGCACCGAAGGCCTCCGGTTTGTGGAGTGGAGATGTCGAGTAACCACGTCACAACCCGGAGGCCTTCGCGGAGTTGGTCATCGGGTCAGCTGTCCCTCGGCGTCGCGGGGACGGACCGGATGACCGCTGAGGATCGATATCCGGTTGAACGTGTTGATCGTGACGGCCACCCACTCGGCGGCCACGAAGGTATCGTCCCCGAGGACTGCCCGCGAACCGGCGAGATCAGCACGGGACTCCTCGCCCAGGGGCAGGGCAGTCACCGCCTCCGCGACCGCGAGCACCGCCTTTTCACGGTCGTCGAAGGCCTCGGTGTCCCGCCATGCCGGCAGCAGGTCCAGCATCTGCTGCCGGATCCCCGACTGCCTCGCCTCTCGCGAATGCAGGTCCAGGCAGAACGCGCAGCCGTTGAGCTGCGATGCCCTGACCTTGATGAGCTCCGACTCCCGAACGGTGAGCCCTCGCTGGACGGCTGCCTCCCGTACCGCCGACGAGAACTTCAGCGCTGCGGACCACACCTCGGGAGCCGCCTTGTCCATGAACGGACGCATGTGTCCTCTTCTCCGACACTCGACAGGGTGTCCAACCCTACAGATTCCGCTCCTCCAGGTATCCGAGGATCAGCAGACTTCGTGTGGCCGCGACACGGTCAAGAGGTTCGTCGTCGATCATGCCTCCCGCCTCCTGGGCCATGGACACCTTCGATCACGGTGTCGATGTCGGCACCGGTCGCCCGCACCGGCGTCGTCGCACCCGCATGCCTGCTCCCCCTGCCACGTGAACTGCACGACATGGCCTGTCAGCTACGCACTCACTCAGCACACCACGATCATGGGGCGTGCGTCTCGTCGGCAGCGTTCATGCGACCGGGCCCTGATAGCTCATCCAGTAGTCGATCGCCTCGGGCCGTGGACGGGCCGTCATGCCGCTGGGGACGCCGATCCCCATCACCTGCTCCGGGGAGTCGGCGAACGTGGACCAGGGGGGCAGTCCGGCCCCGTTGGGGTCACCTGTCCGGACGAAGTTCAGCCAGTAACCGCTGAGCTGATCGCGCAGCAGGTAGTCGGCCGGGCCGTAGTCGGCGGCGCCGTCCGCGCCAAGGTTGTCGAAGGCGTACATGACCTCCGCGCCGTGGTACGCCCCGTACTCCTGCAGCCCCTCGTCCGGCGGGGTGTGCGTGAAGAAATACAGGTAGGCGGGCGCCTGGCCGCCGTCCGTCTGCAGCCGCGCCCAGCGGTACATCCCGCGGGTGAAGACGCGGTCGGTCTGGGCCTGCAGCATCGAGTCGAGCACCTGCTCCTCGGTCTCGCCCGGATACAGGTCGAGGAAGGTGTCCGCTTCCTCGCCGTGATCCTTCCGGGCCGTCGCTCGGTACTCCTCGGGGGTCATGGGCTCCGGAGGAAAGGCCCGGATCAGGGAGTCCTCGTCCGCGTTGCTGCCGACCATGGTAGGGACGTCGAGTCGGTCGCCCGCTGCGTAGATCTCCGCCGGGCTGCGGTCGAGCACGTAGCCGTCCACAGACGGTCGCCAGTGCGGGCCGACGGCTCCGGCGGCCTCGGTGATCCGGTCGACGGGCAGCTCGCGCAGTTGGGCCACCGTCTCCACGCCCAGCTCCTGGGCGAGGCGCTCACCGGCGTCCTCTGCGACGGCCCGTGAGTCGCTCTGGTCGCCGCCCTGGGTGTTCCCTTCGGTGCCCATGCAGGCACCGCTGCTGCCGATGATGCCGTCGAACAGCCCTTCGGCCAAGGGCGTAGCCCCCAGGATGCACACGCTCTCACCGCCCGCGGACTCGCCCGCGAGCGTCACGCGGTCCGGGTCGCCACCGAACGCCGCGATGTTCTGCCGCACCCACTCCAGCGCGGCGATCTGGTCCAGGATCCCGTAGTTGCCCGACGCCCCGTAGGACGATTCGGCGGCCAGCTCCGGGTGACAGAGGAACCCCATGACGCCCAGCCGGTAGTTGATCGTGATCACGATCGCCTCACCGGTGGAGGCCAGCGCCTCGCCGTCGTACAGGGGCAGGGCACCCGATCCGGTGGCGAAGCCACCACCCGGGACATAGACGAGCACAGGAAGCTCCGCGGAAGCGGGCTTCGTGGCGCGCCAGATGTTGAGGTAGAGGCTGTCCTCGCTGACGGGGTAGGGGTTGAGGAACGTGTCCTCCAGGGGGATGTCGAGAGTCTGGGACAGCGCCCTGGTGGCGAAGGTCGTGGTGGGCTGCACCGGCGCCGCCGAGAACCGGTCGGCGACGAGTACCTCGGATCGCGGCTCCGGGGGTCGCGGTGCCCGCCACCGCAGGTCGCCGACCGGAGGCTGGGCGTAGGGCACGCCCGCGAAGATCTCGACCGTGCCGGCGTCGTTGCGCACACCGGTCACCGGGCCTTCCCTCGTCTCCACCGGCTGCGTCGCTTCCCGCGCCGCGCCTCCGGCCATCCGGAACTGCGGTCCGGGATGGGCGAGCACGACCGTTCCGGCCGCTACGGCGGCCGCCACCAGCCACGCCCCCACTCTGAGCACGACGCCGCGCCGCAACCACCAGGACGCGGTCAGTACCAGGGCGAGCAGAAACCCCGCGACAAGGCCCCAACCCCACCACGGTGTCTTGTTCAGCCAGCCGAGCACCAGCACCAGCAGCGCCAGCAACGCCAGCGGCACCCAGAACCCGGCGGACCGGCGAGAGGCGCCAGACCTCGGCCCGCGAGCCGCCGCCTGCTCAGCTGTCTCCACGATGTCTGCCTTTCCTTCTTCTCCATCGCCCCCGCTCGCTGAGCGCGGGTCGGTCCCCCGTGACTCCCTGGTGCCATCCAAGAGCCCGTTGTCGGGACATGGTCAACCTCACTCGGGCGGATTCTCTGCCTGTGCGCCGGGCAGTTGTTCGTGCGCGAGCGCGCTGGCGCGGACGAGGACGTCCAACTGAGCTGGGTTGTACAGGTCCGCCATGGCCTGGGCGAACGTCTGCGCCGTGACGAGTCTGCTCTTGGAGAGGTGCGCGGCTGGGTCGGCCAACCACGGATAGTCGATGAGCTTCTGCCTCAGAGTGCTCACAAGCCTCTCGGCGAGGTCCCGCCGTGTCTGCTCGTCTGCATCGGCTGGAAGCTCGTCGATCTCCGCGCTGAGACCGCCGGAGTCGGCCTCAGCCATCTTCCGAACATCGGCAAGCGCTTCCTGGTCGTACAGCTGTGTGTAGATGTGGATCATCGAGCTATCCGCTCCGGAAAGCCGCGATGCCACGGAAGCGAACCCGGTAGGCGCATGCGCGGGGGACCGTTCGCGGAGGATTGCGGCAATCTCTTCCCGGGCCTTCGTCAGACGTTCGATGCTCACCTGGAGCTCGGCGTCGAGGTCACGGAGTGCGTCCGGTGTGTGATCGGATCCCGCGTTGACGTCACCGATCCCTGACAGCGGCACTCCCAGGTCGACGAGGCGTCGGATCCGAAGGAGGCTCACGAGGTGCCCGACCCCGTACTGTTTGTAGCCGTTGGAGCGGCGCTCAGGTTCGTCGAGCAACCCGACACGGTGATAGTGACGGACCGTGTTCACAGTCGTTCCCGCCAGTTCTGCCAGTTCACGCGTACTCCACGGCATATCTCGTCCTCTCGGCGCTCACGGAGCGCCTCGTTCGGATAGTCCGGATCATCGACTGCGCGCGTCCTCCTTGGGCGATCGGCTCCCGTCGTGAGGCTCGGCCTGACTACGCATCGCGCTCCCTGAGCAGCACCGCTGCTGCGGTGAACAGCACCGCCACCCAGGCGATGAGCGTGAGACCGCCCTGCCAGGGCTCGGTGATCCACGCGCTGCCGGCCGTCGGTGCGGCCAGATCCACCCAGCTCTGCTCGGTCGGGTAGCTCAGGAGCACGTCACCCGCGACCGAAGGCAACAGTATTGCGATGTTCTCCGCCCAGGCCGGCAGGAAGCTCGTTGCGACCGGTACCACGAGCAGGAGGCCGAACGTCGCCGCCGTTCCGCCGGCCGTGCTGCGCAGGAGCGCGCCGACCGAGAAGGCGATAAGACTGACCAGCACGAGGTATCCCACACTCCCCAGCAGCACGATCCAATACTGCGGATCATCGAGGCGGACGGCGACGCCGTTGCCCGCAAGCAGCGTGGCGGAGACCGGAACCGTCATGGCGAGCGCGACCGAACTCACGACGAAGGTGGCGACAGCGACGACGAGCGCTTTGGCCACAAGGATCGGCAGTCGCCTCGGCACGGCGGTGACAGTCGACTGGATCATGCCCGTCCCGTACTCCCCGGCGATGACGATCACGCCGAGCACGCCCACGACCAGCACGCCGAAATCGGTGCTGACCGTGACGGCATACACGGCCATGTCTTGGATCGCGTCCTGGGTGGGCACGCCCGGCATACCGTCGAAGCTGAGCGACGACGACACCTGCGCCCCGACCCCGACGGTGACCACCAGCAGGATTGCGTACGCCCACCAGGTAGAACGTACGCTGCGGAACTTGATCCACTCCGAGCGGACGACGCCGCCGAAGTCGAGAGCGCCGTCGGCGGGGATGAAGACGGGCGATTCTTCGGTGGTGCTCATCGGTTCACCTCAGGAGATGTCTGCGTGGTGCGATACTCGACTTCGTCTCGGGTCAATGCGATGTAAGCCTCTTCGAGTGACCGGGCTATCGGGGTGAGCTCGTAGACAACGACCCCTGCGGCAGCGGCGATCTCGGCGATACGCGACGTGCCGAGGTTCGTCACGGAGACCAGATCGGCCTCCACGCGCGATACGGTCGCGCCCTCTGCTTGAAGCAGGTGGGTGAGGTGGTCGACCTGCGGACTGCGCACCTGCACCGAGTCGCCGTCTGCCCTCGCGACGATCTCGCTCACGGGAGCGTCGGCGACGATCCGCCCTCGGCCGAGGATGATGACGTGGTCAGCCGTCTGCGCCATCTCACTCATCAAGTGGGACGAGAGGAAGACCGTGCGCCCCTCCAGGGCAAGGCGCCGCGCCAGCCCACGCAGCCACACCACGCCCTCCGGATCGAGCCCGTTGACCGGCTCGTCAAGGATCAGAGTGGCGGGATCGCCGAGCAGCGCCACCGCGAGACCGAGCCGCTGGCCCATCCCGAGTGAGAAGCCGCCCACGCGCTTGCGTGCCACCGGCTCGAGTCCTGTCAGCCCGATGACCTCGTCGACGCGCTTGGCGCCGATGTGATGTGTGGCAGCCACGGCGAGGAGATGGTTACGCGCGCTGCGCCCCGGATGGACAGCCTTGGCATCGAGCAGAGCGCCGACCTGCCGCAACGGGGCGTGGTGCCGGGCATAGGCCTTGCCGTTCACTCTGACCACGCCGCTCGACGGGCGGTCGAGGCCGAGGATCATCCGCATCGTGGTCGACTTGCCGGCGCCGTTCGGACCGAGAAATCCGGTCACCCGGCCAGGGCGAACGGTGAAGTTGATGCTGTCGACAGCGGTATTGGCGCCATAGCGCTTGGTCAGCGACTCCGCCTCAATCACGAATGAACTCCATCATTTCTCAACTTGATGCCTTCCTCTGTCATTCGGTGTCGGGAGAACAGGTCCGATGGACCGTCACGCCCGAGGTGTGTGCAGTCAGCCGACACCGTGTTGCCGGGACACGGTCAAGTTCTGCCCGCAGGGCGATGGCGAGGATGCCGCGGCCGATGCGTCGCTTCTCCCCCGCCAGCGCCCTGTGGTATTCCGCCCCCGGCGGGACGGGCCTTGGCACGCCTGACCCCGGCGCCGAGGTTCTCATCTCGTTCTGCTCCCCGTTTCTGAGCCATCGATCGACACGACCCGGTCCGGACCGTGAGCAGCGCCGTGATGTCGTGCTGCCGATCTACCGACTCACCGGGTGAACTGCACCATCGAGGAGCTCCGACCTGACCCCGTGCAGGCGGCAGCCGGGGTGTTCATCGGCCGAGGAAGTCCCTGAGCGCGCTGTTGACCTCGTCGCCGTGGGTCCAGAGCAGGCCGTGGGGGGCATCGTCGATCTCGACGTAGTCGGCCTCGGGTACAGCCGCGTGGAACCGGCGAGCCGTGGCGTCGATGGGAAGGATGTTGTCCTTCGTCCCGTGCAGGATCAGGGTCGGCTTGCCCGCGGCACGAACGGCCTCCACGTCACTCCGGAAGTCTTCGAGCCATGCCGGGACGACGGCGTACGCCGCAACCGGGGCGCTGTTGACCGCGACGTTCCAGCTGCCGGCCACGGCCTCCGCGCTGATCCGCGACCCGAGCGTCGCGTCCAGGTTGTAGAAGTTCTTGAAGAACTCCGTGTACCACGCGTACCGATCGCCCTTCGCTGCGGCGGCGATCTCGTCGAATGCCGCCTGCGGCAGTCCCTCCGGATTGTCGTCGCGCTGCACCAGGAACGGCTCGAGCGAGGCGAGGAACGCCAGCTTCGCGACTCGCTCGTGCCCGTAGCGCGAGACGTACCTGGCGAGTTCGCCGGTGCCCATCGAGAACCCGACCAGGACGACGTCCCGCAGGTCCAAGGTCTCGAGCAGCGTGTTCAGGTCGGCCGAGAACGTGTCGTAGTCGTACCCCGAGCCGACCTTCGAGGACTGCCCGAACCCTCGACGGTCGTACGTGATCACCCGATACCCGGCGGAGAGGAGTGCCTGCGTCTGCTTCTCCCAGCTGTGTCCGTTCAGCGGATATCCGTGGATCAGCACGACAGGCTGCCCAACCCCCTGGTCCTCGTAGTACAGCTCGATCGGCGTGCTGTTCTCGTCGCCGACGGTGATGTATCCCATGATCCTGACCTTTCAGCTCCGGCTGGCGGGGTGCCAACGGCTGAGCACCAGCAGACACCGTGTGGTCACAACACGGTCAAGGAATTCCCCGTCGATCACTTGTTTCGTCTCCTGACCTGCACCGTCGCGGTAGCGGGAGAGCACGAGGGTTCACACGACGAGGCCGAGACCGTCCCGCCGGGGCTCGGTGAGCCGGCCGGTTCCGCTCGTGAAGAGGGTCACCATGAGTTGTCGAAGAGGTGGCGGTGCGACGGCGTGAGGGCGCCGGTATCTCCTCGCAAGTAGACTCCCTGTCGTCAGAACACGGTCAAACCCGCCGGCCAGACACCGGCCGCGCCTGAGCCACCATGATGACCGTCGTAGGCACGTGGTTCGGTCCGGTGGGGCGACCCGGAGGAGAACGAAACTGTCGACACTTCTGGGCCGGGACGCGGAATGCCGCCAGGTCGAGCAACTGCTGGGCGAGGCGAAGGCCGGACACAGCGGCAGCCTCGTGGTGCGTGGGGAGGCCGGTATCGGCAAGACCGCGCTCCTGGAGCATGTGCGCACCAGCGCCGAGGCGCTCGGGTTCCGCATCGAGACGTCGACGGGCATCGAAGCGGAGACGCAGTTCGCCTACGCGGGTCTGCACCAGGTGTGCGCCCCGCTGCTCGACCGCATGTCAGCGCTGCCGCAGCCGCAGCAACAGGCCTTGGGAGTCGCGCTGGGCCGCGAGACCGGTCCCGCCCCGGACAAGTTCATCGTGGGTCTGGCAGCCCTCGGTCTCGTCTCCGACGCCGCGGAGCAAAGCGGCCTGCTGTGTCTCGTCGACGACGCCCAGTGGCTGGACCAGGCATCGGCCGAAGTGCTCACCTTCGTCGCGCGCCGCGTCGACGCGGAACGGGTGGCCATGGTCTTCGGCGTCCGCGACACCGGGGACGGCCACACCGTCTTCGCGGGCCTGCCGGAGCTTCGCCTGAGCGGACTGTGCGAGGCGGATGCCCGGGCACTGCTGGACTCGGCCGTCGCGGCTCCCCTGGACGGCGAGGTGCGGGATCGGATCATCGCCGAGGCCCGCGGCAATCCGCTCGCGCTGCTCGAACTTCCCTTGTACTCGCAGCCCGCGCAACTCGCCGGCGGCTTCCAGCTCCCCGACATCTCAGACATCCCCGGTCGCGTGGAGACGGAGTTCCAGAACCGTGCGGGCGGGCTACCTGCAGAGACCCGGATGCTGCTGCTGATCGCTGCCGCGGATCCGACGGGAGACCCGTCCCTGCTCGGCCGCGCGGCTGCCCGTGCGGGCGTCACACTGGAATCGGCGGCGCCCGCAGAAGCTGCCGGATTGATCGAGATCGGCACTCGGGTGCGCTTTCGGCACCCCCTGGTGCGCTCGGCCGTCTATCGCACCGCCGGGCATGCGGATCGCCACCGCGCGCACGCCGCCCTGGCAGCCGCCACCGAACCCACGCTCGACCCCGACCGCCGCGCGTGGCATGCCGCTCAGGCGACGTCCGGACTCGACGAGCAGATCGCAGCCGAGCTGGAGCGATCGGCGGCGCGGGCACGTGCGCGCGGCGGCTACGCGGCCGCGGGGGCGTTTCTTCAGCGGTCGACGGAACTGACACCAGATCCCGCCGAGCGCGCCCGTCGAGCGCTGGAAGCAGCACACGCGCTGCGTGAGGCCGGTGCGCCGGAGCAAGCGCTCGATCTCCTCGCGACGGCCGAGACCGGATCGCTCGACGCGCCCCAGCGCGCCCGGGTCGCACTGCTGCGCGCGCAGATCGTGTACCACCTGACCCGGCATCGAGGCGCGCCGGCGATGCTCGCGGAAGCCGCCGTACTGGTGGCGCGGAACGATCCGGAGCTGGCCCGCGAGATCCGCCTCGACGCGCTCGACCTGGCGATGATCTACGGCGATCCGGTCGGGCAGACCGTCGCCCGCGCGGCACTCGACGACCCCGCGATCGAGAGAGCTGCGCGGCCCGTGGACACGTTGCTCGCCGGACTCGCCACCACGATGGTGCGCGACTTCCCCGAGGGCGTCCCCGCCCTGCGGGACGCGCTGGAGTCGTTGCGCGATGCCACGCGAGATGACGGCCGTCAGGACGATCGGCCCCGCTCCGGTCTGGGGTTCACCGGCAAGAGCACCGTCGGGATCGTCCACGACTTGGCCGGCAGGATCGCCGTCGGGATTCTTGATGATGAGCTCGCTCACGACCTCACCGAGGCCTACGTCCGCTCCGCGCGTGCGGCCGGCGCACTCGCCGCGCTCCCCGCGGCACTGAGTCTGCATGCCAACGTGCTGATCATCAGTGGCGAGCTCGCTCGCGCGCGCGAACTCGTCGCCCAGTCGATCGCGATCTCGGAGGCAACGGGTGCCGTCCGCAGCCGTCATTCGGAGACCATACTCGCCGCGTGGAGCGGCGACCGGACGACCTCGATCAGGCTCCACGACATCACGCTGGAGGATCCCAGCCATCCCGCGAAGGGTGCGGAGGTCTGCCTCGCGAAGTACGCGATGGCCGTCCTCTACAACGCCCTCGGCGAGTACCAGAAGGCGCAGCGCGCGGCGGAGACGACATGCGCCTGCCTCGATCCGTCGTTGAGCACGGTCGGCCTGGCCGAACTGATCGAGGCGTCGGTGCGTGCGGGCGATCCGGATTACGCCGCGAGCGTGCTCGAGCGGCTGACCGCCCGGGCCGCAGCGTCTGGTACATCCTGGGCGCGTGGCCTGGAAGCTCGTTCGCGGGCGCTGACGATCGCTGACTCCTCGGCCGAGGCGCACTATCGTGAGGCGATCGCAGAACTGCACGCGTCCCGGATCGCCGGCGAGGCCGCGCGGGCGCATCTCGTCTACGGAGAGTGGCTGCGTCGCGAAGGACGGCGTCAGGATGCTCGGGACGAGCTCCGAACTGCACACGACCTGCTGTCGGGAATGGGCGCGAAAGCCTTCGCGGCCCGGGCAGCCAGTGAACTGCGCGCCACCGGCGAGCGCCCGCGAAAGCGCACCACTCAGCCGACCGATGCGCTGACAGCCCAGGAACTGCAGGTCGCAAGGCATGTGACCACTGGCGCTACCTCGCGGGAGGTCGGCGCACAGTTGTTCCTGAGCCCACGGACGATCGAATCACACCTCCGCAGCATCTACCGCAAGCTGGGGATCACGTCCCGTCGCGAGCTGAGACAGGTCCCGCTGCCGTGATCGCCATGGTCTGCCGCATGCCTGGCGGCTCACGCGGTCTCAACTCCTCGGCTCGCGCAGCTCCGTAGCTGAATCCGTAATTTCTACCGACGCGACGACCTCACCTCGACCGCGAGCATCGCCTTATGGCATGGAGCACACGCGAACTGGCCGATCTTGCGGGCACGACAGTGAACGCCATACGGCACTACCACGCGCTCGGGCTTCTGGATGAGCCTCCGCGCACGTACAACGGCTACAAACAGTATGGTGTCCGCGATCTGGTGAGCCTCCTGCGCCTGCGCAAACTCGCCGGACTGGGCCTCCCGCTCGCGCAGATCGACACAACGGATGAGGGGGACGCGACGGAGGCGCTGCGCAGGGCGGACACGGTGCTGCGGGAAGAGATCGAGCGCTTCCGCCGGTCACGGGCCGGAATCGCGGCGTTGCTCCACTCAGGCGCCCCGGCCGACACGCCATCGGGCTTCGAGGCGGTCGGCGCGCGCCTGGCGGAGTCCGACCGTGCTCTCATCCATGTCTGCACGCGGATCTACTCGCCCGCCGCTCTCGCGCGTCTTCGGCTGATGGTCTCCGCCGAGTCGGCCGAGGTACGAGGCCGGCTCCATGCCCTGATACCCGGTGCGAGCGAGTCGACCCGGGACCGCCTCGCGGAGGACCTTGCGCAGGACGGTGCACACTGGCGCTCGACCGTCTGGTTGGAGCAGACGGAGTGGGGCACGCACGAGCCGTACCCCACGCGCGTGACGGAGCATGCCTTCGTCGAAGCACTGACCACCCTCTACAACCGCGCTCAGCAAGACGTTCTCCGACGGGCCGACGTCGCGCTGGGGCGACGCGCCCACGTTGGTCAGCCGGACTCCGGATCGCTGTTGTGTCGCTCACCGGTGAGCACCCCTGCCACGAGGAGAGAGACCAGCCGAGCGGCGTCGTAACGGGAGTCGCTGTCACCGACGATGCAGAGGTTGCCGATGCCGCGCATGAGCATGTATCCGGATACCTGCCCGGAGGCGTGAGGTTCGAGCGCGGCATCGAGCAGGTCGTCACACACCGGCACGAGCCGGTCGACGAAGTACTGGTGCAAGGTGTTCACGCCCTGGGTGTCTGACCCGAGTGCCCCGGCGAGTCCGTGCTTGGTCACGAGGAACTCGACGAAGCCCGCAGCCCACCGCTGCAGGGCGGCTGCGGGGTCGCCGAGTTCGCGCAGGAGCGCAGGGCCGGCTTCGGCCAGTGCTTCCACCTGGTGCTGATAGACCGCCGCCACTAGCGCCGGGCGCGTCGGGAAGTGCCGGTAGATCGTCCCCATGCCCACTCCGGCACGCTCGGCGATCAGCCGGACCGGCGCGTCCACGCCCTCCGTCACGAAGACGGCGGCCGCGGCGTCCAGCAGGGCCTGCTCGTTGCGCTTGGCGTCGCTGCGTTTCGCGCGGGGAGTCGGGTCGGCGGAACGGTCGATGGGGCCAGGTGTCGTCATAGGAGCCTCCGTAGGTACTTGCCAAGCGGAGCAACGCTCCGTATTGTTGCGGAGCGGCGCTCCGCTTCCATTGTCATCGACGGAGGCCCCGAACACAAAGGACTGGTGATCTCCCATGAGTGGTACCCCCGCAACAACCGACACGCCGATCGTCAGGGCCCTGGACGACCTCGTGGGGGTCGGAGAGCGAGTGGTCTCGGTCGCCCCCGTGCGCCTGGACGCGCCAGGCCGGGCACGTCCGCTCGACGTGCGCGTCTCCGCCCCGGTGAACGGCTCCGCCCTGCCGGTCCTGCTGTTCTCGCACGGCAACGGATGGTCGCTCGACGGGTACGCACCCCTGACGGCCTTCTGGGCATCCCGTGGGTTCGTCGTCGTACAACCGACACACCTGGACTCACGCCGCGACGGCATCGGGTTCGACGACCCCCGCTTCGGCCAGGTCTGGACCGAGCGACACGCCGACCTGCGGCGGACCATGGACCAGCTCGAGACGATCGAACAGGCCGTGCCAGGTCTCGCCGGACGGGTCAACCACGAACAGGTCGTCGCGGCCGGACACTCCTGGGGCGCGCAGACCGTTCAGATGCTGCTCGGCGCTCGCATCCTCGACAGCACGGGGCAGGCCGGTCAGGACTACTCGGACCAACGCGTCATGGCAGGCGTGCTGCTGGCCGCCACCGGGACCGGCGGCCAGGAGCTGCACCCGTTCGCCCAGGAACACTTCCCCTTCATGAACCCCTCGTTCGCCGAGCTGACCACACCCACGCTCGTGGTGGCCGGCGACCACGACCAGTCGAAGATGTCCAGCCGCGGCCCGGACTGGTTCACCGACGCCTACGCCCACAGCCCGGGCGCCACCGACCTGCTGACCCTGTACGGCGCCGAGCACTCCCTGGGCGGCATCCCGAACTGGGAAGCCGCCGAGACCACCGACGAGAACCCCGAGCGGGTCGCCGTCCTGCAGCGGCTGACCACGGCCTACCTGCGCAGCGCGCTGGACTCGACCGACGCCGGGTGGGCCAAGGCCACGGCGGCGCTGGCCGGGACCGGTGCGGAACTCGGCCGCATCGACAGCAAGCTGCTCTGACTTCTCGTAGCTACCCGGACCCCCAGAACAAGGTGAGACAACCTCACCGAGCAGCAGCCCGGCACACGTTCAGCGAGTTGAGACCTTGACCGTGTGCTGAGAACACGGCTTTGACTGGAAGCACGCACACGCGCAGCCACGGACGCGCCACTCCCGCCCACGTGGTGACAGCGGTGACTCACAGCCATGGGGCATGCGGTACCCGAGAATCAACAGCTGCCGGTGGATGTTGGTTCTCGGGCCGCGTCCGTCCCGAACGATCTCCCAACTCTTCCGGAGGACTCATGAGATCCGTACACACGGTCCAGCGCATCGAGGCTGCGGCCATCGCACTCCTGTCCGTCGTCGCGGTCGTCGCCGTATACCCCCGGTGGTGGTGGGTGATCCTGGCCGCGTTCCTTCTCTTCGACCTGTCGATGCTGGGGTACGCCCGGTCCGCTGCCGCAGGCGCGCTCTCCTACAACGCGGTGCACAACTACGCGTGGCCCGCGGCCTCCGCGTCGGTCGCCCTCATGACCTCGTCGGCCTCGCCCACTCTGTCGACCTTTGCCGGCGCCCTCGCATGTGCCTGGGCGTTCCACGTCGGGGTCGACCGCGCGCTGGGATACGGCCTCAAGCTCCCGAGCGCATTCACCCACACCCATCTCGGGGGAATCGGCGGACATGACGAGTGATACCTCGGGTGCACGGCGAACGGCGCCGCCTCACGCCGTCGGCAGGTCCTCGCCGGCCGAGGCCCTGCCCCTGAGCGAGGACGCGTATCCCGCGCCCCCGTCGCGGAGTCCTCACGCCCCGCTGCCGCACCCGCCGCCTCGACGGCCCGCCTGACGAGATCCCGGTTCGCGTCGGCGTTGTTCTCGCACGTCGCGGTGAACTCCTTCAGCCCGGCATCCCGCTCCCGTCAGCCGATGGGACCGCGCAGCCAGTGGTGGCGTTCGGCACACCGTCGTGCGGTATCCAGGACGCCTGTGACAGCGGTCGAGGGATCGTTCGTCGACCACAGGATCGACAGCTCTGCCGGGATCTGCGGATCGATGACATCGCGAACGGTGAGAGCAGTACCGGCATTCGCGGCGTGCTCGGCGAACGACGCGGGGGCCAGTCCGACCTCGCGCCCGCCGGAGAGGCGGGCGAGCATCGCGTTCACGGGCGGGTCCTCGAACGCGCAGATCTCCGGCGTGAAGCCCGCCTCGTGGCACGCTGCGACGATGCGGTCGTAGTACGCAGGTGCGAGTGGGCGTGGGAACAGCAGCAGCGTCTCGTCGTGCAGGTCGGCCAGCGGAATCTTCGGCGCCGCGGCAAGGCGGTGCCGCGTGCTCAGGAGGGCGGAGACCGCCTCCCGGCGCAGGAGCTCACCGGCCACCCCGTCGAGGTGCTGCGGTGAGAGGGCGAGGCCGATGTCGAGGTCGCCGACGCGGAGTCGCTCGGGGATCTCGGCGCTGAAGATCTCTCGCGCGTCGATCGTGAAGTCGGGGTGCGCCTCCTGAAGTGCGTCCAGGAGCACGGTGATGGTGCCGAAGTTGGCGATCGGGGTGTAGCCCAATCGGATCGTCGTAGCGATCCCTGATCCGGACAGCCGGGTGAGCTGCACGGCTTGTTCCAGTGCGGTCAGCGCCTTGGGCGCCTCCTGAAGGAGCGTTCGCCCCGCGGCGGTCAGCTGCACCCGGCGACTCGAACGGACGAACAGCGGCGTGCCGAGCGTCTCCTCGAGCTTGCGGATCTGCTGGCTCAGAGACGGCTGGGAGACGTAGAGGCGCATGGCCGCGCGGCCGAAGTGGAGCTCTTCGGCGACAGCCAGGAAGTAGCGCAGGAGGCGCGGGCCGATATCAATAGACAGATCCTATCGTGCGACGTCAGTACAAGTCTTGGACGCCCACCAGACGCCCGTCATAGCGTCGTACCACGCCATGGGTACAGGCTCCAGCCCTGCCCGTCGATGCCGGTGGGCCGTGCCCGGAACCGGTCTCTTGGCCGGCCTGCCCGGTCGGCGCCCCACACCACCTGGCAAGGAGAGCCATGAACATCACCGTGATCGGACGAGGCAACATCGGCGGCGGTCTGGCCGACCTGTGGGAGCGCGCCGGACACCACGTGACCCGGCTGGGACGCGACGGCGGGGATGCCGGCACCGCGGAAGCGGTGCTGCTCGCCGTCCCGGGAGCCGCCGTGGAGGTAGCTCTGTCGTCCGTCAGAGGGCTGGATGGCAAGCCGGTGCTCGACGCTACCAACCTCTACGGCGGCGCTCGGACTCCGGCGGGGTTCACCTCGAACGCCGAGTACGTCAAGGCCGTGACGGGCGGGCCGACGGCGAAGGCGTTCAGCACCAACTTCGCATCCCTTTTCGGTCAGATCTCCGACGCCCGGGTGCGACCGAGCAACCTCTGGGCGGGTGACGACGAGGCCGCAGGCATCGTCAGGCAGCTCAGCCTCGATGCGGGCTACGAGGCGGTCCGGCTGGGAGACCTGAGCATGGCCGCCACCCAGGAGAGCCTCGCGGGTGTGCTCCTCTCCATCGCACAGTCCGGGCTCGGCCAGTTCGTCTACCGCATGGCCGCGCCCGAACAGCTCTGAGTCTGCCCCTCTCCTCCCGGCGTCCAACCCATCACACAGAAGGAAGAACATGACGCGTACCGCAAAGGTCGGCCTCGACGCACTGCTCACCCCCGAGGAGAGCGTGCTGGTGCTCATCGACCACCAGCCCTTCCAGGTCGCCAATCTCCACAGTCACGAACCGACCATGGTCGTCAACAACGCCGTCGGCCTCGCCAAGTTCGCGAAGGTCTTCGACGTGCCGACGATTCTGACCACAGTGATCGAGGAACGCGGCGGCCACCTCATCCAGGCGATCCAGGACGTCTTCCCGGACCAGAAGCCGATCAACCGCACGTCGATCAACACCTGGGAAGACCCTCGCGTCGTCGACGCCGTGAAGAAGACCGGGCGCAAGAAGCTGATCATCGCCGGGCTGTGGACCGAGATCTGCGTCGCCATGCCCGCCATCCACGCGCTGGACGAGGGGTACGACGTCTTCGTCGTCACGGACGCCAGCGGCGGGTGAGCGCCGAGTCGCACGACATGGCGGTACGCCGCATGGAACGGGCCGGCGTGGTCCCGGTCACCTGGCTGGTCGTGTCCAGCGAATGGCAGCGCGACTGGGCTCGCGAGGAGACGGCCGACCAGCTCGGACCGATCCTCTTCGAGCACGGCGGCGCCACCGGCGTCGCACTCGCCTGGGAGCTGCAGCTGCTGGCCACACCCAGCACCGACGGCGCAGGTGCGTAGCGTCGGCTGCTGCTGAACCGGAGGCGGGCCTGGCGACCGTGGCGTTGGCCGGGCTCGTCCCCGTGCGTCCGTCGAAGGAGAGATCGCGTGCGCCGAACGAGTTGACGTTGTTCCAAGGACACGGTCTCTACTGGCGACGAACCGAGATCACTCGACATCTGCAGCCTGCGACCACAAGGAACGTCGTGGGCGAGATGGCCACCAAGTAACGGAGAACTCCAGTGCAGCTGCTGCGACTGCCCGACGGACGCGATCTCGAGTACGAGGTACAAGGACCGGGCACGGGACCGGTCGTCCTGTTCCACCACGGAATGCCGAGCTCGGCCGTCCCGACGGACACGATCCTGGGTTCGATGACGGAGCGCGGGTTCCGGGTGATCACGTACTCGCGGGCGGGGTACGGCACGTCGAGCCCCGCCGCTGGTCGGTCCGTCGCCGACACGGCTGCCGACTGCGCCTACCTGCTCACCCGCCTCGGCGTCGAGCGGTACCTGGTGGTCGGGTGGTCCGCCGGTGGTCCGCATGCGCTGGCCAGCGCGGCGGCTGCTCCTGAGAGCGTCGAGGGGGTGCTGGTCGTCGCCTCGTTCGCACCGTTCGACGCCGGGGGCCCCGACGACGTCGCGGCCGAGGCGGCGTCCTCGCTGCCACCGGTGGACCTGGCGGTGCTGACCGCCGGGTACGGCATGGACGACGCGGTCGACATGGACCACGACTTGCCGGGAGGGGACGCGGGCTGGGTCGCGGACCTGGCCGCGCTCACCGGCCCGTGGGGTTTCGACCTCGACGCCGTCACGGTGCCGGTCGAGCTGTGGCACGGCGCTCTGGACCATGTGGTCCCGGCCGCGCACGGGTTGTGGTTGGCCGAACACCTGCCCACGGCGCAGAGGCATCTGGAACCCGGGCACGGGCACCTCTCTCTGGCGGTCGACAGGCTGGGCGAGAAGCTCGAGGCGCTGTCGTACCGGACCGCCTGCGTGGCCTGCCACGCCGCCCGCTCGCTGGCGAGGCCGACCGCCCGCGGGGTCGCAGTGGCCTACCTGACCGGCGCGGTCAGGACAACCGTCCATCCTGAGGACCCGGTCGGGCCCCGGGGTGAGCTGACCGCGCCGGACGGCGGCGACGACGGGCACACGGCCCCTGACGATCTGATCACCTGGCGTGAGGAGGGGGTCATCCTGTTGCGTGAACGGTTCTCGCGCGCCGTCGAGGAGCGTGATCTGCCACCCGATGCCGACCCGGAGCAGCTGGCTCGCTACGTCATCACGATCGGGTACGGCATCGCCGTTCAGGCCGCGAACGGCGTCCCGCGCCTGGAGCTGCAGGAAGCAGCGGACCTGGCACTGAGGGGCTGGCCGTCCGAGTAGACGCTCTCGGGCGATGTCCCGTCACGGGACAGGTGGCGTGGGCGGCCAGGAATCATGGTGCGACATTCCTCAGATCCCCTCGGTGCGGCCCGGCGGGTTGCGCCACGGTGTGATGACCACGTCCTCTGTGCCGTGCAGTGTTGCTCACCTGAACCACTCCTCGACTCGGGTTGTCATTCCATCTCTGTCCTGAGGCAGGTCCACGACCTGGAGCTGCGCACGGTCATCCGCCTACGGGCTCGGCACGACCCCCTCGGTCAGAAGTCGCAGATCGGCTGCCTGGACGTTCACGCCGAAGGTGGCGGTGCCCGGCTCGAGCCGGGCACCCTCGGCGAGCGGTCCGATCAGTACGGGGTCGAAGCCCAGGTCGTCGACGAGCACAGCCACCTCGGCGACGTCCGCCGTCCGGTCACCGGCGACCGCGATCGCCTTGCGGCCCGGTGTTCCGGCAGGTCGGGCACCGTCCTCCAGGTCGTGATACCCCATGTGGTTGAGGGCCTTGACCACGTGTGCGCCGTCGAGAAACTTCTGCACCTGCTCGCTGGACGAGACACCGGGCTCGAGGACCCGCTCGCGAGGCCCGTCGACCTCCCACCAGTGGTTCATGGCGTCGACGACGAGCTTGCCGCGCAGCTCGTCGGCCGGGACGGCGCGGTACTTGCCGAGCGGGAGGGCGAGGATCACGACGTCGGCCTCCCGTGCGGCGTCGACGGCCCGGACGGCGGTGGCACCGGGCGTCAGGACGTCGACGGTGAGGGCGATCTTCGAGGGGTCCCCCGACCCCGCGACAAGGACCCGGTACCCGGCGGCGAGGGCGAGGCGGGCCAGGACCGTGCCCACCTTGCCTGCGCCGAGAACGCCGATGGTGCGCGCGGTCGTACGCGCGATCATCGCGCCGCCTCCAGCGTGCTGGGCTCGTCGGCGAGCAGCTCACGCACCATCGGGATCACCTCGGTGCCGTACATCTCGACGGCGCGCAGCCGGTCGCTCGCGGAGACGGCGCCCGCGGCGGAGTAGATCAGGTCGAAGCGCCCGACGTCGAGCGCACCGATGGTGCGGGCCATCTTGCGCGCGACGGTCTCGGGGGAACCGACGTACAGGGATCCGCCCTCGACCTCGGCGTCGAACTCCTCGCGACGCAGGGGCGGCCAGCCGCGCAGTGCACCGATGCGGTCGCGCATCTCCTTGTACCCCGGGTAGAAGAGGCGCTTGGCGTCGTCGTCGGTCGCGGCGACGAATCCGGGTGAGTGCACCCCGACCGGGTAGGCGGTCGTGCCGAGCTGGTCCGTGGCACGCCGGTACAGGTCGACGTACGGGGCGAACCTGTCGGGCGTGCCACCGATGATCGCGAGCATGAGCCGGAACCCGTACTGCGCGGTGCGGATGACCGACTGCGGCGAGCCACCCACGCCGACCCAGGTCGTCAGCCGGCCGGACTCCGTCTTGGGGAACACGTCGGCGCCCGCGAGGGCCGCCCGCGTGGTGCCCTCCCACGTGACCGGACCCTCGTCCAGCAGCTTGTGGAACAGGTCGATCTTCTCCTCGAACAGGATCTCGTAGTCGGCCAGGTCGTAGCCGAACAGCGGGAAGGATTCGGTGAACGAGCCGCGGCCCAGGATCACCTCGGCGCGCCCGCTCGAGAGCGCGTCGACGGTAGCGAAGCGCTGGAAGACGCGCACCGGGTCGTCGGAGGACAGGACGGTCACACCCGAGGCGAGGCGGATGCGCTCGGTGCGGGTCGCGATGCCTGCCAGCACCGTCTCCGGGGTGGAGATCGAGAACTCGGGGCGGTGGTGCTCGCCGAGGGCGATGACGTCCACGCCGGTCTGGTCGGCGAGCACCGCCTCGTCCACGACGGCGCGGATCGCCTGACCGTGGGAGACGACGTCGCCCTGGTCGTCACGGGGCAGGTCACCGAAACTGTCGATGCCGAACTGGACGGTGGTGCGGTCGGTCATGGGTTCGCTCCTCGTGGGATCCGGGACTCATCCCGATTGGATTGACATGTCAATCCTGTATCGTGCAGAGTTGACGTGTCAATTCCCGGAGGGTCCTATGGCTCAGGAGAAGCGTCGCGCGATGCCCACGCGCGAGCAGCTGCGCATCTGGCGCAACTACATCGAGACGGCCGACGCATTGCGCACCCGCCTGGAGGGACGCCTGCAGAGCGAGTCGTCCCTGTCCTCCGCCGACTATCGAGTACTGCTCGAGCTGAGCGAGGCGGACCGGAGGACACTGCGCTCCTCCGAGCTGGCCGCGCTGATCGGCTGGCAACGCAGCCGGCTGTCACACCACCTGGGGCGGATGGAGAAGCGCGGGCTCGTCCACCGAGCGCCGTGCCCCGACGATGTCCACGGCATCGACGTGCGACTGACCGACCTCGGTGCGGAAACGTTCCGGCACGGCTCGGTGCCCCACCTTCGCGACGTGCACGAGCTCTTCGTCGACGCGCTCACCCCGGAACAGTTCGCGCAGGTCGACGAGTTCACCGAGGCACTACGTCGGCACCTGGACCTCGAGCCGTAGCACTGCACGACGAGAAACCTGTCACGAGAGGACCGAAGAGATGAACGAGCAGGACCAGCAAGAAGTGACCGTCCGAGACAACCCTGACGAGAGCCGCTTCGACGTGCTCGTCGACGACACCCCGGCCGGGTTCTCCGTCTACAAGGACCTGGGCGACAACCAGCGCATCTTTTACCACACGGTGGTCTTCGACGAGTTCGGAGGCCGCGGTCTGGCCAGTACGCTCACGCGCACCGCACTGAGCACCAGCATCCAGGCGGGATACCGCATCGTGCCCGTCTGCCCCTACGTGAAGAAATGGCTCTCGACGCACCACGACTTCGACGACGCCATCGACCCCGTGGGCCGGGAGCAGCTCCGCGCCCTGAGCTGAACAGTGCACGACGACGCGGCGAGGGCCACCCGGCACGACGACGCAATGGCGAATGGAGGGATTGACCGTGGACGTTGAGCGCACGGAGCTACCCGGGATCGGTGTCCGCTTCGAGTTCGAGACCAAGCGGGGAGTGCGCCTGGGCGTCGTCGCCCACCGCGACGGCCGCCGTGACTTCATTCTCTACGACCCCGACGACCCCGACTCGGCTCTCGAGTGCATCAACCTCGACGCCGACGAGTCAGGGGCCATGGGCGAGCTACTTGGTGGCGCCCGCGTCATCGAGAAGCTCAACCGGCTGCATCACGAGATCGACAACCTCGTGTCACGGCAGCTCCTGGTCGAGCCGACCAGCCCCTTTGCGGACCGGCCACTCGGTGACACCCGGGCGCGTACCCGCACCGGCGCCTCCGTCGTGGCGATCATCCGTGACTCGGGTGTCGAGACCGGGCCCTCGCCGTCGACGGTCCTGCACGTCGGCGACCGCCTGGTGACGATCGGCACCGAGGAGGCGGTCGCCAAGGTCAGCCGCATCCTGCGCGGGCTCGAGTAGGCCTTGCACCATCTCGTCGAGGTCTTTCTGCAGCTCGGGCTGGTCATTCTGGGCCTGGGCGTCCTGGGTGCGGCCGCCGGTCGCTTCGGGATCTCAGCCATCCCGCTCTACCTGCTCGGAGGACTGGCGTTCGGGGTCGGAGGCGTCCACGATCTCGGGGAGATCACGGCGTTTCTCGACATCGGGGCGGAGATCGGCATCGTCCTGCTCCTGTTCACGATCGGGCTGGAGTACACGCCGCGCGAACTGGTCGGGACCATGCGCACCTCCTGGCGGGGCGCGGTCGTCGATCTGCTCCTGAACGCCGCACCCGGTGTGATCTGCGCGCTGCTGCTCGGCTGGGGTCCGCTGGCCGCCGTCGTGTTCGGCGGCGTCACGTACATCTCGTCCTCCGGCATCATCGCCAAGGTCATGACCGACCTGGGCTGGCTCGGCAACCGGGAGACCCCGACCGTCCTCTCGCTGCTCGTGGCCGAGGACCTCGTCATGGCGATCTACCTGCCGATCGTCACCACGATCCTCGCCGGGCTGGCATTCGCACAGGCCGCCTGGGGTCTCGCGCTGGCCCTGCTCGCCGTCGGTGCCGCGTTCCTGATCGCCTCCCGCGGCGGAAGCCTGCTCTCGCGGTTTCTCGCGTCACCCAACGACGAGATCCTCATGCTCAAGGTTCTCGGCGTGATCCTGGTTGTCGCCGGGCTCGCCGAGCAGGTCCACGTCTCGGCCGCCGTCGGCGCGTTCTTCGTCGGTATCGCGCTCTCCGGCGAGGTCTCGCACCAGGCCGAGCGGGTCCTGACACCGCTCAAGAACCTGTTCGCGGCCGTCTTCTTCGTCAACTTCGGCCTGCAGACCGACCCGCAGTCCCTGCCGCCCGTGCTCGCCGTGGCCGCAGGTCTGGCGGTCGTGACGGTCGGCACGAAGTTCGCCACCGGCTGGTGGGCGGCGCGTCGGACCGGCTCGGCCTTCACCGGCCGGCTGCGCGCCGGGCTGCTGCTCCTTCCCCGCGGAGAGTTCTCCATCGTCATCGCCGGCCTCGGAGTCTCAGCCGGACTCGACCCGCAGCTGGGCTCGATGGCCGCCGCCTACGTGCTGATCCTGGCCGCACTCGGACCGCTCGCGCCACGCCTGGCCGACCCGATCTCGACCAGGCACCGCAAGAAGCTCCGGGCCCGCCGGCTGAAGTCGGCAACGGGTGCCGAGCACGTGGTGTGAGTTCCCGGCAAAGGTCCACCGCCGAGAGGTGCACCGGACCGCGACCGGAAGACGTCGGGAGGCGCAGATCGCCGGGCCCGGGGGGGGCAGGGGTCCGGCGTCGATCGGGGTGACGTGCCCTCACACGGCAGGGCCGGACGCCCCGGTGAGCAGCACCAGCAGGGGCAGGGCGGCGCCGGTCAGCGCGTCGACGCGCGGGCCCGCTACGATACCGAATATGCTCCGAGGTCCGGGTGGCGCGTCTCACGGGGCAGGGACGAGCATCGCGACAACAGGCGGATTCGTCGAGCCCACCGGGCGACGTAGCCGGCCGCTCGTGGGTCGGCAGGCGGAGTGCGAGAGGCTCAACCTTCTGATCGGCGCCGTCCGCGTCGGAAAGAGTCAGTCCCTGGTGGTCCGCGGGGAGCCCGGAGTGGGCAAGTCGGCGCTCCTGCTGCACCTCATGGACAACGCACCCGGATGCCGTGTGGTGTCGGCTCTGGGCATCCAGTCGGAGATGGAGCTGCCGTACGCGGCGCTGCACCAGTTGTGCATGCCGCTGCTCGGCCTCCTCGACGCGGTGCCACAACCTCAGCGCGATGCTCTCGGAACAGCGTTCGGCGTGCATGCGGGCCCGCCCCCGGATCGCTTCCTGGTGGGCGTGGCGGTGCTCAGCCTGCTGTCGGTGGCCGCCGAAGAACAGCCGCTTCTCTGTGTGGTGGACGACGCCCAGTGGCTGGATCGCGTTTCCGCCCAGGTCCTGGCCTTCGTGGCACGACGACTGGACGCCGAGTCAGTGGCGTGTCTCTTCGGCGCGCGGACAGCCGGCGCTGCCGACGAACTTTCCGGGCTTCCGCAACTACAGGTCGGCGCCCTGAACGAGGGCGAAGCGCGAGAGTTGCTCAGCACGGTGATCCGAGGTCCTCTGGACGAGCAAGTACGCGATCGGATCATCGCCGAGGCCCACGGCAACCCGCTGGCGCTTCTCGAGCTGCCGCGCAGTCTGGCGCACGACGAGCTGGCCGGCGGCTTCGGGCTGCTGACGGCGCAGGCACTACCTGGGCGTCTCGAAGACACCTTCCGCCGGAGACTGGCTCCGCTGCCCCCGGACACCCGGCTGCTGCTGCTCCTGGCCTCCGCCGAACCGCTGGGCGACCCCGTGCTGGTCCGGCGCGCGGCGCTTCGGCTCGGTATCAAGTCCGCGGCCTCGGCCACCGCTCCAGCGGCCGACCTGATCGATCTCGGCTTGCGCGTGCGTTTTCGGCACCCGCTCGTCCGGTCCGCGGTCTACCGTGCGGCCACACCAGAGGAACGCATGAGGGTGCACGGCGCCTTGGCCGAGGTGACCGATGCCGCGACCGACCCGGACCGGCGTGCGTGGCACCACGCGCACGCCGCGGCCGAGCCGAACGAGGAGACTGCCGGCGAACTGGAGCATTCAGCCGGACGCGCGCAGGCGCGCGGGGGCCGGGCTGCGGCCGCGGCGTTCATGAGACGGGCGGCCGAGCTCACCCCGGAACCCGGGCGCCGAGCCGAGCGGGCGCTGGCCGCGGCATGGGCCAGCGAGGAAGCCGGCGCACCCGAAGCCGCGAGCGAGCTCCTGACGGCAGCAACGGCCGGGCCGCTCGGCCCGCTGGAACGTGCTCGCGCTTCCCTGTTGCGCGCCCAGATCGCCTTCACCTCCAACCACGGCAACCTCGTTCCGCCACTGCTGCTGCAGGCTGCCCGCCAGCTCGAACCCCTGGACGTACCGCTCGCACGCGAGGCCTACCTGCAGGCGCTCTCCTCGGCGATGTTCGCCGGGCGGCTGACACAGGGAGCCGCGCTCCTGGACGTCGCGGCGGCGGCCAAGGACGCGCCCCCTCCCCCGGGCGTTCCCACGCTGGCCGACCTGCTCCTCGACGCCGTGGCCTTGTTCACCGGGGGCGACGCGCGTGCCGCGGCGCCGGCGATGCAGAGAGCGCTCAAGGCTTCCCTGGACGGCGGCATCCCCGTCGAGGAGGAGATCCGCTGGCTGTGGCTCGCCTTCGGAAACGCGGTGGCGCAGTGGGACGACACGGCCACACGCAGGCTCTCGGAGCACCACGTACGCCTGGCACGCGACACCGGGGCGCTGTCGGTCCTCCCTCTGGCATTGAACTCGCGCATCATGGTCCACCTCTTCGAAGGAGAGCTGGACGAAGCCGAGACGCTGAGCCAGGAGGTGGACGTCATCACGACGGCGACCCAGATCCAGGTCACCAACTACGGGGCGCTCGCTCTCGCCGCGTGGCGGGGCCGTGAGCCGGAGGCGGCGGAACTCATCCACGTGAGCCGTGCGCAGGCCATGAAGCGAGGCGAGGGGGTCGGGCTGACGGTCATCCAGTGGGTGAGCGCGATCCTCTACAACGGTCTGGGCCGGTACGCCGATGCCCGGGCGGCCGCCCAGCAAGCCAGCGCCGACCCGCCGGCGAACGGCGCGGCACGGCAGTGGGCCCCCACAGAGCTCGTAGAGGCAGCGGCTCGGTGCGGCGACCAGGACCTCGCGCACCAGGCGCTGGAAGCGGTGACCGAGACGACCCAGGCGAGCACCACGGACTGGGGACCAGGTATCGAGGCCCGCTCGCGTGCCCTTCTCACCAAGGGACATCAGGCCGAGGAGTTGTACCGGGAAGCCATCGACCGGCTCAGTCGCACCCGACTGCGCTCAGAAGCTGCCCGCGCCCATCTTCTCTACGGTGAGTGGCTACGGCGCGAACGCCGCCGGCTCGACGCCCGTGAGCAGCTGCGCACCGCACACGAGCAGTTCACGGCCATGGGAGCAGAAGCTTTCGCAGAGCGCGCGGCACGGGAGCTGCGAGCCAGCGGAGAGACCGCCCATCGTCAGACCATCGCCACCGGCAACCACCTGACGCCACGTGAAGCTCAGATCGTCCGGCTGGCGAGTGACGGGCTCACCAACTCCGAGGTCGGCAGCCAGCTGTTCATCAGCGCTCGTACCGTCGAGTACCACCTGAGCAAGGTCTTCGCCAAGACCGGTGTGACGTCCCGTACCGGGCTCGGTGTTCTTCTCTCCAACAGCTGATCGCCACCCCGGCAACGGGACCGCGTCTCGCGGTCTACCCGTGATCGGACTGGGGGCACCACGGATGCGACGGCGCGTCGACTCGCGCCACTGTTGCACGGTAATGCCGTGAGGTGAAGCAACCCGTCACCCACCGGATGGTTCACACGGCAGATCGGCGCGAGACTCGGAGCCTGTCATGACCGCAAGGTCCATCCCGCTCAACCTCTTCGGTATCCCGTTCGGCCTGACCGGCCTCGCCGGCGCCTGGCTGGCCGTCGCCCACCAGGGGCATGCCTGGCCCGGTGTCGGCGCGATCCTGCTCTTGCTGGCGGCTCTGACATGGCTGCTCGTGACCGGGAGCTACCTGCGATACGCGCTTGCGGCCAGAAGCATCGTGAGCGACCTGGTTGATCCGGTCAGGGCGCCGTTCGCCTCGCTGTTCACCATCGTGCCGATGGTGCTGGCGGCCGATGGACTGTACCCGCGGGCTCCCACAGCGGGGCGACTCGTCGTGGACGTCTTCCTGGTACTCACCATCGTGCTCGGCGCATGGTTCACCGGCCAGTGGATGTACCGGGGCGTCCGCCTGGATCAGTTCCATCCTGGCCACTTCCTCCCCACGGTGGCGGGCGGACTGCTCGCCGCCAGAGCGGCAGCCCAGGTAGGACAGCACCAGCTGGGCGAGGTCATGTTCGGGCTCGGCATGATCTGCTGGCTCGTCCTCGGCTCGCTCATCCTGGGGCGGCTGCTCTTTCGCCCGCCGCTGCCACCTGCACTGCTCCCCACGATGGCCATCGAGGTCGCCCCCGCCGCGGTGGCGACCCTGGCCTGGTTCAGCCTGTACGGCGACCGGGTCACCCCGGTGGTTTCCCTCTTCGCGGGCTACGGCCTGCTCATGGTCCTGGCCCAGCTCCGCCTGCTCCCCGCGTTCGTGCGACTGCCGTTCGCGAGCAGCACCTGGGCGTTCACCTTCAGCTGGGCCGCGGTGGCGACCACCGTGATCCACTGGGTCGCACAGCTGTCACCGGCCGGTGCACAGTTCTACGAGTACGTAGTCCTCGCGGTGGTGACCGCGCTGATCGGCGGTATCGGCGTCCGCACCCTCGTCGCAGTCGCACGCCGCCAGTTCCCGGCTCCACCTGCCCGGGTCGCACCGCCGGCAAGGACGACGCCATGGCCAACGTGACGGTCGACCGCGAGAACTCAGCCCAGATCGACATCTACTACGAGGACCACGGGAGCGGCCAGGCCGTCGTCCTGATCCATGGCTACCCCCTCGACGGCCGCTCGTGGGAGAAGCAGGAGCACGCCCTCCTGCGGGCCGGATTCCGGGTGATCACCTACGACCGGCGAGGCTTTGGCCAGTCGGCCAGACCATCGGGCGGCTACGACTACGACACCTTCGCCGCCGATCTCGACGGCCTGCTGAACCACCTTCAGCTCGAGAGCACCATCCTGGTCGGCCACGCGATGGGCACCGGCGAGATCACCCGCTACCTGAGCACCTACGGGTCGGCACGGGTGAGCAAGGCGGTGCTGCTGAGCGCGATCCCGCCCTTTCTGCTCAAGACCGGCGACAACCCGGACGGCGTCGACAAGTCGGTCTTCGACCGCATCAAGGCGGCAGTCCTGCACGACCGGCCCGCATTCATCAGGCGGTATCTGGACGACTTCTTCGGCGTCGGCCTCGAAGCCGGCCGCCGGGCCGGTGAGCAGGCGCGGCTGAGCAGCTTCAGGGCCGGGGTCAGCGCCTCCCCGATCGCCACCTACGCCTG
The DNA here is from genome assembly GCF_016742955.1 of Myceligenerans indicum. Classification (GTDB taxonomy): domain Bacteria; phylum Actinomycetota; class Actinomycetes; order Actinomycetales; family Cellulomonadaceae; genus Myceligenerans; species Myceligenerans indicum. The sequence goes on from NZ_JABBYC010000002.1 coordinate 182,242, forward strand.
TGTGGACACATGGCTGACAGACTTCCGTGCCGACCTTCCTTGGATTGACGTGCCGGTCCTGCTCGTCCATGGCGACGCCGACCGGCTCTTGCCCTTCCATGCCACCGCCGCACGGCTGCCCGGCCTGATCAAGGACCTGGAGTTGGTCACCATCAGGGATGGGCCACACAGCATCGCCTGGTCCTACCCCGAGGAGGTCAATGCCGCTCTGCTCAGCTTCCTGACCCGCTGATCCGGGCGGGACACCGGACCGGGGCAGGTGCTGGTGGCGGGCACGATCAACAGAAAGGTGGTCATCGACATCTCGTCCGGCAGCTGAGCACACCGACAACCGGAGCCCGCTCAAGAAGGGCAGCTCCTCGCACAACCAACGGAGACGGAACAATGCCAACGATTACCACCAACGACGGCGTCGAGATCTTCTACAAGGACTGGGGGACGGGGCAGCCGATCGTGTTCAGCCACGGCTGGCCGCTGTCGGCGGACGACTGGGACACGCAGATGCTGTTCTTCGTCCAGCAGGGCTACCGGGTCATCGCGCACGACCGACGCGGCCACGGCCGCTCCACGCAGGTCGGCGACGGTCACGACATGGACCACTACGCCGACGACCTGGCCGCGGTCACGGCGCACCTGGACCTGCAGGACGCCGTGCACGTCGGGCACTCCACCGGTGGCGGCGAGGTGATCCACTACATCGCCCGGCACGGCGAGTCCCGCGTGGCCAAGGCCGCCATCATCTCCGCGATCCCGCCGCTGATGCTGCAGACCGAGGCCAACCCCGGCGGCCTTCCCCGCAGCGTCTTCGACGACCTGCGCAACCAGCTCGCGGCCAACCGGTCGGAGTTCTACGTGTCTCTGGCCTCTGGACCGTTCTACGGTTTCAACCGGCCGGGGGTGGAGATGCGCGAGCCGCTGGTGCGTAACTGGTGGCGCCAGGGCATGACGGGCGGAGCCAAGGCCCACTACGACGGCATCAAGGCGTTCTCGGAGAGCGACTTCACCGACGACCTGCGCAAGATCACGGTCCCGGTGCTGGTCATGCACGGCGACGACGACCAGATCGTCCCGTACGCCGACTCGGCACCGTTGTCGGCCGAGCTCCTGCAGAACGGCACCCTGAAGACGTACGCGGGCTTCCCGCACGGCATGCCCACCACGCACGCCGACGTCATCAACGCCGACCTGCTCGAATTCATCAAGTCCTGACCGCTCCGGCCGCAGCGACCTGCCACAGCAGGCCACCGCGTCCAAGCAGCATGGGTGCGGCACTCGCACCCGACGCGAACGGTGCTTGGTGCCGGGTGCTTGGTGCCGTGCGACAAGGGCGGCATCAAGCACCGCACAGCCCAACACCACCATAGATGCCAGCAACAACGGCAGATGCCCCCGACCGGCCTCGATCCGACCAGCCTCGATCCGCTCGGCCCACTCTGCGAACGTGATCGCTCGCTGTTGCGCCAGGAGTCCCTCGCGCTCACGGACTTCCGGCGGCTTCCACTCTCCACGGTCAATGAGGATCCGCTCGTCGTCGAGCCAGGCCTCTGCCGCCATCTTGTTCTGTCCGCTTCCGTCCCGCAGGCCCGAGAGAGAACCAGCAGGTCAGACGGCATTTCCCCAGTTCAGGGACCTACCGCCCGACCCCACCACCTCTCAGACGTTGAACCCCAACATCCGCAGCTGCTCCTTGCCCTCGTCCGTGATCTTCTCCGGACCCCACGGCGGCATCCACACCCAGTTGATGCGGTGGCCGGTCACGATGCCCTCCAGGGCCTGCGCGGACTGGTCCTCGATCACGTCGGTCAGCGGGCAGGCCGCGGACGTGAGGGTCATGTCGATGGTGGCGAAGCTGTTCTGGTCGAGCTGCACCCCGTAGACGAGGCCCAGGTCGACGACGTTGATCCCCAGCTCGGGGTCGATCACGTCGCGCAGCGCCTCCTCGACGTCGGCGACGTTCGCGGGCGCACCGGCCGCGGCCGCAGCCTCCGCCACGGGCGCCTCCGTCACGGGCGCCTCGGTCACGGGCGCCTCGGGCGCTTCCTGCCCGACGTCGGTCGTGGTTCCCTCGGTCATGTCCGTCCTTCAGTCGTTGGTGGCCGACGCGCCGCTGCGCACCAGCGAGTCCTTGAGCGCCGCCCAGCCGAGCAGCGCGCACTTGATCCGGGCGGGGTACTTCGACACCCCGGTGAAGGCGGTGGCGTCGCCGAGGTCGTCCTCACGGTCCTCGTCGTCGAGCCCCTTGCCGCGGGAGCTCATGAGGTCGTGGAAGAGCCCGTCCAGGCGCGCCACCTCGTCCAGCGGCTGGTCGCTGACCAGCTCGGTCATCACGGACACCGACGCCTGCGAGATGGAACAGCCCTGACCCTCCCAGGACACGCCGGCCACCCGCGCGGGCTCTCCCTCGGCCCCGGGCACGACGTCGACCCGCAGGGTCACCTCGTCCCCGCAGGTCGGGTTCACCTGGTGCGACTCCCCGTGCAGGTGGTCGGCGTCCACGTCGATCAGCCCCCGGCCCACCGGGTGCTTCGCGTGATCCAGGATCACCTGCTGGTACATCTGCTCGAGCGAGCTCACGCCTGTCCCTTTCCGAAGTTCTCGTCCACCGTAACGCCGCGCGGGCGTCCGGCGCCCGGTCCTGCCGGGCGTCCGGCCGTCGCGGGAGCCGCCGGCGACGACCGCCGACCGCTCCCCCACCGGCCGCCCGCGCGGCGAACCCGGCTCATTCCTCTCCGAAGAACGCCCGGACCCCCGCCAACGCTTCCCGGAAGGCGGTGACCTCGTCGAGAGTCGTGTACACGGCCGCCGACGCCCGTGCCGAGGCGGCCAGCCCGAACCGCCGGTGCAACGGCTGCGCGCAGTGGTGCCCCACCCGCACGGCGATCCCGGCGTCGTCCAGCACCTGCCCGACGTCGTGCGCGTGCACGCCGTCGACCACGAACGACACGGCCGCGACACGGTCCGGCAGCCCGGCCTCCGGGCCGGCGTCCTCCCCGAGCGTTCCGACCGTCTCCGGCCCGAGCACCCGCACGCCCGGGATCTCCCCGATCTTCAGCAGTTCCTCCGCCAGCTCCGCCTCGTGTGCGGCCACCGCGTCCATGCCGAGCTCACGCAGGTAGTCGGCGGCAGCGCCGAAGCCGACGGCCTGCGCGACCATCTGCGTGCCCGCCTCGAACTTCAGCGGCGGCGGGGCGAACGTGGTGGCCTCCATGGTCACCACCTCCACCATGGACCCGCCCGTGGTGACCGGCGGCAGCGCCTCCAGCAGCTCACGCCGCCCGTACAGCGCGCCGACCCCCGTGGGGCCGAGCGTCTTGTGCGCGGAGAACACCGCGAAGTCGACGTCCAGCGCGTGGAAGTCGACCGGGCGGTGCGGCACGGACTGGCAGGCGTCGAGCACGGTGAGCGCACCGGCGTCGCGCGCGGCGGCGGCGATCCGGGCCACCGGTGCCACGGCCCCGGTCACGTTGGACACGTGGGCGAAGGCCACCACGCGGGTCCGCTCGGTGACCAGGTCATCGAGCCCGGACAGGTCGAGCCGCCCGTCCTCCCTCACCGGGATCCACCGCAGCGTCGCACCCGTGCGGGCCGCGAGCTCCTGCCACGGCACGAGGTTGGAGTGGTGTTCGGCCTCGGTCACGAGGATCTCGTCGCCCGGCCCGATCCGGAACTGCTCCGCGGCGGCTCCCCCACGCCCGAGCGTCGCGTTCTGGATACCCGTGGCCACGAGGTTGATCCCCATCGTGGCGCCGGCCGTCCACACGATCTCGTCGGCCTCGACACCCACCAGGGCCGCGACCTGCTCACGTGCGTGCTCGAACGCCTCGGTGGCCTCCTCCGCCAGCGCGTGCGCGCCGCGGTGCACGGCGGCGTTGCGCTGCTCGTAGAAGTCCACCTCGGTGTCGAGCACCACCTGCGGCTTCTGCGACGTCGCCGCCGAGTCGAGATAGACGAGAGGTTTACCGTCGCGCACCGTGCGTCCGAGCAGCGGGAAGTCCGCCCGGACGGCCGCCAGCTCGGCGGGTGTGAAGGTGCGGGCGGCCCGCCCGGCCCCTACTTCAGTGGTGGTCATGATCTCTCCTCGGCACCGATGCTCTCCCGGCGGACGAGCCGCCGTCCGGCCGGTCCTCGCGTGACCGGCCTGGTGGGTGATCGGCCGCCGCGCGCCGGTCCACGGACCGGGCGGCCGATCGCGCGGCCGGTCGCCCGGCCGCGCCGTACGTCAGACGGAGGCCGGGGCCGCCGCGCCGACGTACTTGTCGTAGCCCTCTTCCTCCAGGCGCTCGGCCAGCTCCGGGCCGCCCTCCTCGGCGATGCGGCCGTCGACGAAGACGTGCACGAAGTCCGGCTTGATGTACCGCAGGATGCGCGTGTAGTGCGTGATGAGCAGCACGCCGACGTCCGTGTTCTCCTTGGCGCGGTTCACGCCCTCGGACACGATGCGCAGCGCGTCCACGTCGAGGCCGGAGTCGGTCTCGTCGAGGATCGCGAAGTGCGGCTTGAACAGCTCCATCTGCAGGATCTCGTGCCGCTTCTTCTCACCGCCGGAGAAGCCCTCGTTCACCGAGCGCTCGGAGAAGGCGGAGTCGATGCGCAGGTTGCCCATCGCCTCCTTGACCTCCTTGCCCCAGGTGCGCAGCTTCGGGGCCTCGCCGTCGATGGCGGTCTTCGCGGTGCGCAGGAAGTTCGCCACCGACACGCCCGGCACCTCGACCGGGTACTGCATCGCCAGGAACAGGCCGGCGCGGGCCCGCTCGTCGACGGTCATGGCCAGGACGTCCTCGCCGTCCAGCGTGACGGTGCCGGAGGTCACCTGGTACTTGGGGTGGCCGGCGAGCGCCGAGGCGAGGGTCGACTTGCCCGAACCGTTGGGGCCCATGATGGCGTGGGTCTGGCCGGAGGTGATGGTCAGGTCGACGCCGCGCAGGATCTGCTTGGGGCCTTCCTTGGTCTCGACGCTGACGTGCAGGTCGCGGATCTCGAGGGTGGACATACGTTCTCTCCAGGTTCTTGCGGAAGCTTCGTGTTGTGGACGACGGCGGTAGTGGTGGCGCCGGCCGGGTGGTTCGGCCGGCGCTCGCGCCGCCGGGCGATCAGGGGCTGCCGGGATTCCCGTCGATGTCAGCCGATGTCAATGAGCACCTTGCCGCTGTCGATCTTCACGGGGTAGACGGGCACGGGCCGGATCGCGGGGAGCTGGACGGGATGGCCGGTGCGCACGTCGAACTGTGAGCCGTGCAGCCAGCACTCGACGAGGCAGCCCTCGACCTCGCCGTCGGACAGCGACACCTGCCCGTGGGAGCAGATGTCGCTGAGGGCGTGGTAGTCGCCGTCCGCGTCGCGGACCAGGGCGACGGGCACGGGGGCTCCGTCGACGCCGTCGAGCTCGACGAGCATGGCCTCCTCGGGGGAAAGGTCGTCGGTGAGGCACGCGGTCTGGAACGTCACGAGCAGGTCACTCCGCGTCCGTCTCGGTGGCGGGGTCCGCCTCGCCGGTGATGACGCTCATGGACTTCTCCAGCTCGGCCTCGATGGAGGCGATGAGGCGCTCCTCGACGGAGGCGACGCCGATCTCCTGGATGAGTTCGGCGAAGAAGCCGCGAACCACCAGGCGGCGGGCGTCCGTCTCGGGGATGCCGCGGGCCATGAGGTAGAAGAGCTGCTCGTCGTCGAACCGGCCGGTCGCCGACGCGTGTCCGGCGCCGTCGATCTCACCGGTCTCGATCTCGAGGTTGGGCACGGAGTCCGCGCGCGCGCCGTCGGTGAGGACGAGGTTGCGGTTGAGCTCGTAGGTGTCGGTGCCCTCGGCCTCGGCCTGGATGAGGACGTCGCCCACCCAGACGGTGTGGGCGCCGGAGCCCTGCAGGGCGCCCTTGTAGGTGACGCGGGACTTGCAGCGCGGCACGGCGTGGTCGACGAAGAGGCGGTGCTCCTGGTGCTGGTCGGAGTCGGCGAAGTACAGGCCGACCATCTCGACCTCGCCGCCCTCGCCGGTGAACTCGGCGTCGGGGGTGACGCGCACGACGTCGCCGCCGAACGTGACCACGACGTGCTTGAGCTTGGCGTCGCGGCCGATGCGGGCCCGGTGGCTGGAGGTGTGCACGGCGCCGTCGGCCCAGTCCTGGACGGACACGACGGTCAGGTGCGCGCCGTCGGCGACGTCGATCTCGACCGTCTGGTTGAGCGTGGCGACGCCCGCGTGGTCGATGACGACGACGGCCTCGGCGTGGCGCTCGGCCTTGACGAGCACGTGCGCTGCTGACGGCACGGCTGCCGCGCCCTGGTCCCCGTCGAACCGCACGGAGGTGACGTCGGCCGGGGTGGCCTCGGCGGGCACGGTCACGACCGTGGCCTCGGTGAACGCGTTCCAGGCGGTGACGCCGGTGCGGTCGCCGGGCTTGCCGGCCCGGCCGAGGCGGGCGTCGTCGCGCCCGACGGTCTCGACCTTCACCTCGGGGGCGGCCTCGACCGTCACCCGCACGCCGGAGCCGTCCGCGCCGGCGGTCACCAGGCCGCCGTCGAACAGCGGCTGGATGCGTGCGACCGGGGAGAAGCGCCACTCCTCCTCGCGCCCGGTGGGCACGGGGATGTCGTCCAGGGAGAACGAGGTGAGGCGTTCGGCGCGGGAGCCCTGGGGGGCCGCCGACGCTGCACCCGGCGAATGGGTGTGGGCGCCGTCGGCCACGGCGCGTGAGTGATCCGTGGTCAGATCGGTGGTAGCAGTCATGTCAGCCGACGGAACCTTCCATCTGGAGCTCGATGAGGCGGTTGAGCTCGAGCGCGTACTCCATGGGCAGCTCGCGCGCGATGGGCTCGACGAACCCGCGCACGATCATGGCCATGGCCTCGGTCTCGTCCATGCCTCGGGACATCAGGTAGAACAGCTGGTCCTCGCTCACGCGGGACACGGTGGCCTCGTGGCCCATGGACACGTCGTCCTCGCGCACGTCCACGTACGGGTACGTGTCGCTGCGGGAGATCTGGTCCACGAGCAGGGCGTCGCACAGCACGTTGGACGCGCTGGCGCTGGCGCCTTCGAGCACCTGCACGAGCCCGCGGTAGGACGTGCGGCCGCCGCCGCGCGCCACGGACTTGGACACGATGGACGACGACGTGTGCGGCGCGGCGTGCACCATCTTGGCGCCGGCGTCCTGGTGCTGGCCCTCGCCGGCGAAGGCGATGGACAGCGTCTCGCCGCGGGCGTGCTCGCCCAGCAGGTAGATCGCCGGGTACTTCATGGTGACCTTGGAGCCGATGTTGCCGTCGACCCACTCCATGGTGGCGCCCTCGGCGGCCGTGGCGCGCTTGGTGACCAGGTTGTACACGTTGTTCGACCAGTTCTGGATGGTCGTGTAGCGCACGCGGGCGTTCTTCTTCACGACGATCTCGACGACGGCCGAGTGCAGCGAGTCGGACTGGTAGATCGGCGCGGTGCAGCCCTCGACGTAGTGCACGTAGGAGCCCTCGTCGGCGATGATCAGTGTCCGCTCGAACTGGCCCATGTTCTCCGTGTTGATGCGGAAGTAGGCCTGCAGGGGGATCTCGACGTGCACGCCCGGCGGCACGTAGACGAACGAGCCGCCCGACCACACCGCGGAGTTCAGCGCGGAGAACTTGTTGTCGCCGGCGGGGATGACGGTGCCGAAGTACTCCTGGAACAGCTCCGGGTAGTCGCGCAGGCCCGTGTCGGTGTCGACGAAGATGACACCCTGCTTCTCCAGGTCCTCGCGGATCTGGTGGTAGACGACCTCGGACTCGTACTGCGCGGCGACGCCCGCCACCAGGCGCTGCTTCTCCGCCTCGGGGATGCCGAGCTTGTCGTACGTCTGCTTGATGTCGTCGGGCAGGTCCTCCCAGGAGGTGGCCTGCTTCTCCGTGGAGCGCACGAAGTACTTGATCTTGTCGAAGTCGATGCCGGACAGGTCCGAGCCCCACGACGGCATCGGCTTCTTGTCGAACAGCCGCAGCGCCTTCAGGCGCTGCTTCGTCATCCACTCCGGCTCCTTCTTCAGCGCGGAGATGTTGCGGACGACATCCTCGTTCAGGCCGCGCTGAGCGGCCTGACCGGCCTCGTCGCTGTCGCGCCAGCCGTACTCGTAGCCACCGATCGAGGCGATGATCTCCTCGTCGGTGCGCTGCTCCTGCGTCGGTGCACTCATCGTGTTCCTTCGGTGGTGGGGGTCGTTCCCAGGGGAATGTTCGTGGTGCAGGCGTGCGCTCCGCCCGCGATGGTCGCCAGGCGCTGCACGTGCGTCCCGAGCAGCTCGGTGAACGCACGCGCCTCGGCCTCGCACAGTTCGGTGTGTTCCTCCGCCAGGTGCTGTACGGGGCAGTTCCCCTGGCAGAGCTGGACGGCCGGGACGACGCCGCCTGCTGCCCCGGAGGGACCGGGTGCGGAGCCCGACGGGTCGGTGACGTCCCCGGACAGTGTCCCCGCTGCGGGCACGGGGCGCACGGAGGCGGCGTATCCGTCCTCGGTCAGGAGGGCGGCGAGGCGTGCCGCACGGGTGGCGACGTCGGAGCCGGGGGCCGCGGTGCCGGGGGCCGCGGTGCCGGGCGTGGCGGCGCCGGCGTCGGCACCGTCCAGCCGCTTCGCGTACCGGCGCACGACGGCGTCGTACCGCTCGCGGGCGAACGCCGCCACCGCCTCGTCGCCGCCCTGGCGACGCAGGTGGCGCAGCAGGTCCGCCGCGATTTCCTGGTAGCCGCCGGCCAGCTCGGACTGCCCGCCGTGGGTGACGACGTAGTGCCGTGCCGGACGGCCGCGCCGGGCCGGGCCGGGCTTGCCCTCGTGGACCTCGATCCGGCCCTCCTCCTCCAGGAGGGTGAGGTGCCGGCGTACGGCCGGGGCGGTGAGGCCGAGCGTGGAGGCCAGGTGCGCGGCGGTCACGGGGCCGTCGGAGGCGACGAGCCCGAGCACACGACGGCGAGTGGTGCCTTCGCTCTCGTGCGGGTGGGCCGGCTGCGCGGGCAGGTCCTGCCGCGCGGGACGGCTCACGGCCACGGGTACCGGCATACTCATCTCCCCTCCTGCCGATCGGCTTTAGGGAACATCCTTGTTCCCTAAATGGCGGATGGCAAGCAAGGCCACCCTCAGAAGGTGTCGGGAGAGGTGAAGATCACACGGCGACGGCCCGGTGGTCCGGCCGCGGCCGGACCACCGGGCCGTCGCCGGGCCCCGCGTCGTCAGGCCTCGAAGAGCTCCTGGCCGAGGTAGGCACCGGCCTCCCCGAGCGTGCTGCCCGCCGGAACGGCCGGCGGCACCGCCCAGAGTCCCGAGCCGGTGTGGCGCAGGTACTCCATCATCGTGTCGCTGCGCGAGATCCGGTTCTGCATCGGGATGTACTGCCGGGCGGGATCACGCACGAACGCGATGAAGAACAGGCCCGCGTCGAGCTTGCCGAGGCCGTCGGACCCGTCGGTGTAGTTGTAGCCGCGGCGCAGCAGCCGCGCGCCGTCGTTCGCGCTCGGATGCGCGAGCGCGACGTGGGAGTCCGCGGGCACGAGCGGCCCGTGGGACCCGGCCGCGGTGAAGTCCGGCGCGGTCGTCTCGGAGCCGCCGGACAGCGGTGCGCCGTGGCCCTTGGTCCGGCCGACGACGTTCTCCTGCTCGCGCAGCGACGTGCGGTCCCAGGTCTCCACCGTCATGCGGATCCGGCGGGCCACCAGGTAGGAGCCGCCCGCCAGCCAGTCGGCGCCCGCGTCGTCGCCGGGTGCGACCCACACGTGGTCCGCGAGCGCCTCGTGGTCCTCGGCGACGATGTTGGCGGTGCCGTCCTTGAACCCGAACAGGTTGCGGGGCGTGGACTGGTCCTTGGTGGTGCGGGAGGTGCGCCCGTACCCGAGCTGGGACCAGCGCACGGTGGCGGTGCCGAACGCGAGGCGGGCCAGGTTGCGCACGGCGTGGACGGCGACCTGCGGGTCGTCGGCGCAGGCCTGGACCGCCAGGTCGCCGCCGGTGCGCGCGTCCTCGAGCATGTCGGCGGGGAAGTGGGGCAGGTTCTCCAGCGGTGCGGGGCGCCGGTCGGCGAGGCCGAACCGGTCGGCGCCGTCGGGCGTTCCGGTGGTGGTGAACATCGTGGGGCCGAACCCGATGGTGACGGTGAGGTTCGCCGCGGCGAGGCCCTCGGCCTCCCCGGTGTCGTCCGGTGGCGCGTCGTACGGGCCGCCGTCGGTGCCGTGGGGGCCCGCGGGCAGGCCGCGTGTCATGCGGTCGGCGGCGAGGGTCCAGCGGCGCAGCAGCGCCACGACGTCGTCACGGGAGTCGGTCGTCAGGTCGAACGCGGCGAAGTGCAGGTGTTCCTGCACGGGGGTGGTGATGCCTGCCTGGTGGCCGCCGGTGAAGGGGACGATGTCGTTGGTGCCCGCCGGGGCCGGGGCCGCGGTCGCGCGGCCGGCGGCGAATCCCGCGGCGCTGCCGCCGGCGAGGACGGATGCCGCGCCGACGGCGCCGCCCAGCAGTGCGCGCCGCGAGAACCGGGCCGGCCGGGCGTCCGTCCCAGGCTTCGCGCCTTCGTCGGGCGTGTCGTCCTCGGCGGTCTGCGGCGCGGTGGCGTCCGGGGAGCCGGCGGCCGCGGCCTCGCGTGGGGCGGGGCGCCTCACAGCACCACCGTGGCGGTCAGTCGTGAGAGCGGCTCGCTGAGGGCGTCGACGGCCACGGACAGCGTCCGTACCTGGTCGTCGGTCAGGTCCGTGTAGGAGACGAACCCGTCCTTGCCGTCGCGGTGGGCGTCGAGCTCGTCCTGGAGTGCGTCGAACCGCTCGTCGAGCTCGTCGGCGAGCTCGTCGTCCTTGGCGACGACGACGTCGCGCAGGCTCTCGTAGGCGACGCGGGCGCCGTCGACGTTGGCCTGGAAGTCGACCAGGTCGGTGTGGGACCAGATCTCCTCCTCGCCGGTGATCTTGCCGGTGGCGACCTCGTCGAGGAGTTCCTTGGCGCCGTTGCCGATCGAGGCGGCGTCGATCGTGTCCTCGAAGTCGGCGGCGTGGGTGCGGTCGTGCAGCTCCTGGGTGTCGGCCAGCAGCAGGTCGGCGTACTTGGTGCGCTCGGCGCCGGTGAGCGGGGTGTACTTCTCGTCCTTCGGCGGCCACAGGTCCTTCTCGAGCAGGTGCCAGCCGGTCCACTCCTGCCCCTCGGCGAGGTCCGCCTCGCGCAGGTCCATGCGCGGGTCCAGGTCGCCGAACGACTCGGCGACCGGCTCCATGCGCTCCCAGTGGGCGCGGGTCGGGGCGTAGAGCTCACGAGCCGCGGCGTCGTCGCCCGCGGTGTAGGCGGCGACGAACTCCTCGGTGCCGGCCAGCAGCTCGGACGACTCGTCCTCGACGTACTCGGCGTAGTTGTGCACGGCGGCGTCGAGCTGGTCGCCGAGCGCTCCGGTGGGCGCCACGTCGGCGCCGGAGTCGGTGACGGTGAAGTCGGCGCGGATGCCCTCGCCCGTCATGCCGGGCTTGCAGGCGGTGACGTACCGCCCGGGGGCGGCGGTGACGACGAGGTCGCGGGTGAGGCCGGGGCCGATGTTCTCGACCTCGCCGACGATGCGTTCACCGTCCTCGGCCAGGAGGTAGAACTCGGTGGCTTCCTCGCCGTCGTTGGTCACGGAGAAGACGAGGCTGCCCGAGGGCGCCTCCGTGGCGGACAGTTCGCAGCCCTCGGCGGTGCTGCTCACGGTGACCGTGCCCGCTCCGGTGTCGTCGCCGGGCCCGGCGGCCGGGCTGTTGGCGACGCAGCCGGCGGTCAGGAGCAGGGTGCCGAGCGCCAGCCCTGCGGTGGTGGTGCTGCGGACGGTGGTGCTGTTCAACGGGTTCCTCCGAGTGCGGGCGCGACGGCCTGACGGGGCGCCGCCGGACGTGCCGGGCCGCCGAACGCGGACCGGACGAAGAGCGTGAGGGTGGGGACGAGGTAGCAGGTCCAGGCGATGGCTTCGAGCCAGGTGGTGGCCGGGGAGAAGTTGAAGATGCCCTTGAGCAGGGTGCCGTACCAGCTCGACGGCGGGATCTGGGCGGACACGTCGAACGCGAGGGCGTTCAGGCCGGGCAGGATGCCCGCCTCCTGCAGGTCGTGGATGCCGTAGGAGAGCACGCCGGCCGCGACGACCACGAGGAAGACGCCGGTCCAGGAGAAGAACACGCGCAGGTTGAGGCGCAGCGCCCCGCGGTAGAAGGCCCAGCCGATCCCGATCGCGACGGCGAGCCCGGCGAGCGCTCCGACCAGCGGTCCGGCACCGGCGCCGGTCGCCTGGGCGCCCGCCCACAGGAAGAGCGCGGTCTCCAGTCCCTCGCGCCCGACGGCGAGCAGCGCCATGATCACCACGGCCCACCGCCCGGTCTCCACGGCGTGGCCCAGTCTGCCGTCCAGCTCCTTGCGCAGGAACCGGGCATGCTTGCCCATCCAGAAGATCATCCAGGTGATCAGGCCCACCGCGATGACGGACATGATCCCGCCGATGGCCTCCTGGGCCTCGAACGTCAGCCCCTGCGGCCCGAAGGTGAGCAGCGCGCCGAACCCGAGGGACACGGCCAGCGCGATGCCGACACCGGTCCACAGCTCGGGCAGGCGGTCCCTCCGGTCGGTGCGGACCAGGTAGGCGACGAGGATGCCGATGACCAGGGCAGCCTCGAGGCCCTCACGGAGCCCGATGAGGAAGTTGGCGAGCATGACGCGATCCTTCGTGAGAGTGCGGCGGGCGAACCGTGGTTCCGGGCAGCGGCCTCGGCTTCAGGCAAGCCTTCGTTCCATCAGGCAAGCCTAACCTTCGACCGCGCCGCACTGTACCCCTCGGACAGCGCCGCAGGCGCATCGTCTCGCGACCGGGACGGCCCCCTGTGGCCAACCTCACGCGCTGCGCGGGGGCCTGCCGGCACCGCCTCCAGGTGCGGGGCCTACGATCGGCGGGTGCCCACCGCCCCTGATGCCGCGCCGGCCGCGGCAGCCGCCGTCGAGGTGCACGGCCTCGTCAAGCGGTACGGAGGCCGGGCCGTCGTCGACCACCTCGACCTGACCGCCCGCGCGGGCGCCGTCACCGCCGTCCTCGGCCCGAACGGTGCCGGCAAGACCACCACGATCGAGTGCTGCGAAGGCCTGCGCACCCCCGACGACGGCACGGTGCGCGTGCTCGGCCTCGACCCCGTGGCGGACGCCAGGACACTGCGGCCCCGCGTCGGCGTCATGCTGCAGGACGGCGGCCTCCCCAACGGGGCACGCGCCGGCGAGGTGCTGCGCCACGTCGCCGCCATGTACGCCGCACCGCGCGACGTCGGCGAGCTCACCGAACGCCTCGGCATCGACAGCTTCGCCCGCACCAGCGTCCGGCGCCTGTCCGGCGGCCAGCGGCAGCGCCTCGCCCTGGCGTGCGCCGTCGTCGGCCGCGGCCAGGTCGTCTTCCTCGACGAACCCAGTGCCGGCATGGACCCCCAGTCACGCCGCGCCGTGTGGGAACTGATCCGCGAGCTGCGCGCCGACGGCGTCGCCGTCGTCCTGACCACCCACCTCATGGACGAGGCGGCGGACCTTGCCGACCACGTCCACGTCGTCGACCACGGCCAGGTGATCGCCGCCGGCACCGTCTCCGAGCTGCTCGCCGACGGCAGCCCGGGCACGACGACCGCCACCTGCGTACGCGTCGAGGCCCGGCCCGGCCTCGACGTCGCACGCCTGACGGCCGCGCTCGAGGCGGACACCCCACCCGGACACACCCCGCCCGGACATCCCGCGCCCGGACATCCCCCGGCCGAGCAGGCGCGCACGCCGGCACGCGAGACCTCCGGCACCCCGAGCGAGGGACGGCGCTGGACGGTCGCCGAGCCCGAACCAGGCACCTACCTCGCCGAGGGACCCGTCGACCCCGGCTCGCTGGCGACCGTGGCCACCTGGCTCGCCGACGCCGGATCCCTCGCACGATCCGTCACCACGGGCGGCCGCACCCTGGAGGACGTCTTCCTCGACCTGACCGGGAGGCACCTGCGATGAGCGACGACGCACGCACCGCCGGGCCCGCACGCCCACCGCACCCGGGCGGTCCTGCCGCGGACGGCCCGGCGCCGGTCGCGGGCACCGCCGCCGCGCCACCGCTGCGCCGCATCGCGACCCAGGCCGCGTTCGAGACCCGCACCCTCCTGCGCAACGGCGAACAACTTCTCGTCTCACTGATCCTGCCCGTGCTGGTGCTGATCGGGATGGCGACGGCGCCGTTCCTCGGCATCGACACCGGCGGAACCAGCCGGATCGACTTCGCCACGCCCGGCGTGCTGGCGCTCGCCGTCGTGTCCAGCGCGTTCACCTCCCAGTCGATCGCCACGGCGTTCGACCGGCGCCACGGCGTGCTGCGACTGCTGGCCACGACCCCGCTCGGGCGGGGCGGGCTGCTCGCCGGCAAGGCGCTGGCCGTGCTCGCCGTCCTGGCGGTGCAGGCGGTGGTGCTCAGCGTGGTCGCGGGCGTGCTCGGGTGGACGCCAGACCCGGCCGGGCTGCTCCCGGGCGCCGTCGCCCTCCTGCTCGGGACCGCGTGCTTCACCGCCCTGGCGATGCTGCTGGCCGGGACGGTACGTCCCGAGGGCGTGCTGGCGGTGGCGAACCTCGTGTGGATCCTGCTCGTGCTGGGCGGCGGCCTGGTGGTCCCGCCGGACCGGCTGGGACCGCTCGGCCCGGTCGCCGCGCTGCTGCCCTCCGGCGCGCTCGGCGAGGCGTTGCGGTCCGCCCTGCTCGACGGCGCGCTGCCGCCGGGCCCGATGCTGGTCCTGGCAGCCTGGACCGTCGTGGCCGGCCTGGCCGCCGGCCGCTGGTTCCGCTGGCACTGACCACGCCGCCCGCGCGATTTTCACCCCATATGACCGCGCTATGACCTATTCATAATCGGGCAATCTATCCTTAACCCTACGATTTTTCTTGACGCAAACCTATGCTTCCCGTGACCGATGCGGAGTCTTGTGGCACCGCATACCGATTCCGGAGAACCCGGACACCGGGAGGTAGAAGATGAAGCGCGTCACCCCACACAACCCCGGCTCACGCCGGACCCGCCGCGCGAGACGATGGGCCGCCACCGCGGCCGGAGTCGCAGTCGTGGCCGCACCGGCGCTGGCCGCACCCGGCGCCGCGAACGCCGCGGTGGCCATGGACGACACGTCACGGATCGTGGCTGCCGACTCCCCCGACGCGATCGAGGGCGAGTACATCGTCGTGCTCGAGTCCGAGATCAGCACCCAGCAGGTCAGCGACAAGGCGCACGGCCTGATCAGGAAGTACGGCGGTGAGGTCGAGAGGTCGTACAAGAAGGCCATCCGCGGCTTCAGCGCCACGATGTCGCCCGGCCAGGCGAACAAGCTCAGCCACGACCCGGCCGTCGCCTACGTCGAGCAGAACCAGGAGGTGCACGCCACCGGCACGCAGTCGCCGACGCCCTCCTGGGGCCTGGACCGCATCGACCAGCGCGACCTCCCGCTGGACGACTCGTACACCTACCCGAACGACGGGTCGGGCGTCACCGCCTACATCATCGACACCGGCATCCTGACCACCCACCAGGACTTCGGTGGTCGCGCCGTCAGCGGCACCGACACGGTCGACGGCGACAACGACGCCACCGACTGCGCCGGCCACGGCACGCACGTGGCGGGGACCGTGGGCGGCTCGTCCTACGGCGTGGCCAAGAACGTGGACCTGGTCGCCGTGCGTGTCCTCGACTGCTCCGGCTCGGGCACCTACGCGGGCGTCATCGACGGCATCGACTGGGTCACCTCCGACCACGCGGCCGGCGAGCCCGCCGTGGCCAACATGTCGCTCGGCGGCGGGTTCTCCCAGGCCGTGAACGACGCCGTGGCCGCCTCCATCGCGGACGGCGTCACCTACGCGCTGGCCGCCGGCAACGACTACGCCGCGGACGCCTGCAACTCCTCCCCGGCCTCGACGCCGGAGGCGATCACCGTCGGCGCCACACAGAGCAACGACGCCCGCGCGTCGTACTCCAACATCGGGACCTGCCTGGACATCTTCGCACCGGGCACGGACATCACGTCGGCCTGGTACACGTCCAACACCGCGACGAACACCATCTCCGGCACCTCGATGGCCACCCCGCACGTCACCGGTGCCGCGGCGCTCGTCGCGGCGGCCAACCCGGGGTTCACCCCCCAGCAGGTCCGCGACCAGCTCGTGGCCGACGCCACCACCGGCGCCGTCTCGAACCCGGGCTCGGGCTCGCCCGACGCCCTGCTCTACGTCGGCGACGAGGCGAACACCCCGCCCGACCCGGACCCGACGCCGGAGCCCGGCTGCACCGGAACCAACGGTGACGACGTCGACATCAACGACAACTCCACGTCCACCTCCCCGATCACCATCTCGGGCTGCACGGCCCCGAGCGGGACGGCCACGGTCGACGTCGACATCGTCCACACCTGGGTCGGCGACCTCACGGTCTCGCTGGTCTCCCCGGACGGCAGCGTCTACACGCTGCGCGAGCGGTCCGGCGGCAGCGCCGACGACATCCACGAGACCTACACGGCCGACGTGAGCAGCGAGTCGCCCGACGGCACCTGGGAACTGCGCGTGCAGGACTCGGCGACCTGGGACACCGGCTACATCGACGCCTGGAGCCTCTCGCTCTGAGGCCACGACGCCGGGGGGCGTCCGGACGGTCCGAGCAGGCGGGCTCGTGACCGGCCGGCGCCTCCCCCGGCGTGACCAGCACCACGCCCGACACGCTGGACTCCCCCGCCGGGACCGCTCCCGGCCTCGTGGCACGCACGGCACGCCTCGCCGTACACCTTGCCGCGCGCCTGCGCCGCTGGACCCCCGCGATCCTCGTCGCGAACGTGGTCGCGCAGATCGGCATCATCGTCACCGGCGGCGCCGTCCGGCTCACCGGGTCGGGCCTGGGCTGCTCCACCTGGCCCGAGTGCGAGCCCGGGCGGTTCACCCCCGCGTTCCACGAGGCCACCACCCTGCACCCGTACATCGAGTTCGGGAACCGCACCCTGACCGGCGCGCTCGGCGTCATCGGGCTGGCCGTGCTGGTGGTCATGATCTCGGACACCTCCCGCACCTGGCGCTACCGCCTGCTCGGCCTCGTTCCCGGGCTCGGCGTGATCGCGCAGGCCGTCATCGGCGGCGTCGTCGTGCTGCTCGACCTGCATCCCGGCTGGGTGTCGCTGCACTTCGGGGTGTCCGGCGCGCTCGTGGCCATGTCCCTGTACCTGCTGCACCGCAGCGGGGAGGGCGACGGGGCGCCGCGCGTGGTCGTCCCGGCGCCGACCCGCGTGCTCTCGGTGGTGCTGGGCGCGCTGACGGCGGTGATCGTGGTGCTCGGCGTGCTGACCACGGGCGCCGGGCCGCACTCCGGGGACGCCGAGGTCGGGTACCGCCTGGCGCTGGACCCCGCGGCGATGTCGATGGCGCACGCGGCCGCGGTGTGGACGTTCCTGGCCGCCCTGGCCGCCTACCTGGTCGTGCTGCACCGGGCGGGCGGCGGGCACACGGACGGCATGTTCCGCGCCCGCCGTGCGGCCTGGCTGCTGGTCGCCATCACGTTCGCGCAGGGTGCGATCGGCTACGTCCAGTACTTCACGGGCCTGCCGATCCTCCTGGTGGGCCTGCACATGCTGGGCGCGGGCCTGCTGATCGCGGGCGCGACACGCGTGTTCCTGACCACCCGCATCCGCTAGCCGTACCGCCGACGCCGCCGCCACCCCGGCCGTTGACCACGACGTTCTGGTTGATGGTTGCGCTCCCATCAACCAGGACGTCGTGGTCGGCGGCCGGGGCGGCGGTGCGACCGGTCAGGTCAGCCCCCGGTGCAGGTGACCGTTGGCGACGACGGCGGTGCGCCCGAGCCGATGAGGCCGAACTCGGTGGATCCGCCCGTGGCGAGCGAGCCGTTCCAGCCGATGTCCGACGCCGTCACCTGGGAGCCCGACGTGCTGAACGTGGCGTTCCACCCCTGGGAGAAGGTGGCCGGCGCCAGGTCGAACGCCGTCGACCAGCCGGTGACCGCCTGGTTCGCCGTGACCTGGACGGACGCCTGGAAGCCGCCCTCCCAGGAGTTGACCACCGTGAACGTGGCCTCGCAGGCGGAGGCCGGGTCCGTCGGGTCGTCCGTCGGCGGGTCGGTCGGGTCATCGGTCGGCGGGTCGGTCGGGTCGTCCGTCGGCGGGTCGGTCGGCCCCGGGTCGCGCGGGTCCGCGATGAGACGGTCGTACTCGGCGAACGCCGTGGCCACCGCGGTCTGCGCCCAGAACCGGTGGTACCGGAACTGCGGCGCGTCGCCGCCGTCCAGGTACTGCTGCACCTGGCCGAACATCGGGTCGTCCTCGTAGAAGGAGCGGATGTCCAGGAAGGAGATACCCGGCTCGATCACGTCACCGTTCGGGTAGGTCCCGCTCCAGTCGGCGGGCACGTAGACGCCGTCGCCGTCGCCACCCGCGTAGACGTCGTCGAACCGGCCGTAGTCGGTGCGGGTCTCGACGGTGGACACGCCCAGGTCGTCGGTGTCCTGCTCGTAGATCGCGTCGAGCAGTGCGCCCGCCGTGTCGGCAGCGGCCTGGTCACCGGACGCGGCGGCCCAGTAGGTGAGGGTCTTGGCGATGGCGCCGGCGACCCCGACGTCCTGGCTGTGGCCTGTGACCTGCACGTGCAGACCGGAGTTGTCGCCCGGGGCCGACGGGTCCCAGGTGTCCGGCTGGCCGGACCAGCTCAGCTCCGAGGGGATTTCCCACGAGTCGTCGGTCACGGTGATCTCCGAGATGACCCACGGCACCCACTTGGCCAGGATGGCCTCGGCGCGGGGGTCGCCGGTCTCGTGGTAGATCTGCGCGATGCGCTCCACGCCCCAGCCCTGCATGCCGAACCACTGGTTCGACGGCGGGTCGTGGTAGACGGGGTCCACATCGTAGACCATGTCGTAGAACGTGGCCGCTCCGGCCGGGTGCGGGGAGTAGTCGCCGCCCACGGAGTTCGTCGCACCGCCGGCGATGCCGCCCTCGGCGGACTGCAGCCACTGGAAGAACTCGAGCTGCCGGTCGTAGCTCTCGGCCCAGTCGGACTCCGCCGTCGGGGACGCCGGGATCAGGTCGGGGTCGTGGGACAGCGCCCAGGCCGCCATCGGGTTCTGGTAGCCGAAGTGCGCGTGGCTCGACCCGATGCGCCAGGCCCACGGGCCGCTCGTGTCCAGCGCGCCGCCCCAGGCGTAGTACCAGGACAGCAGGTAGTGCGCGGAGCTCCTGCCGGAGCCCGCCGGGCAGGACGGCGAGTCGCAGCCGGGGTTCTTGAAGTACTTGTCGAAGAACGAGTACCGCAGGTAGTCGCCCATCTTCGAGGCCCTGTCCACCGTGCCGGCGATCTGGCCCTCGGCTCCCTGCGCGGCGGCGAACTTCTTGGCCCAGTACAGCGCCTCGACCGACCGGGCGTCGGCGTCCGGCGCGTTGGTGTACTTCCACTGCTTGGCGTACTGCGAGTCCCCCGTGAACAGGTCGAGGTAGCCGTTCGGCCCGCCGTAGGAGAAGTCGTCGATCGACGGCTGCGGGATCGTCTCCCACACCGACTCCTGCTCACCACGCTGGAAGGTGTTGATGTAGCTGGTGCCCTGGTAGTCCGGGCCGAGGAGCTCGGACGAGCCGGGCGCCGCACCGAAGCCGTAGACGTTGTCGACGTCGGCGAGCCAGTGCATCCCGTAGATGTCGTCGGTGCCGTAGGTGCTGCTCAGCTCGTCGGCGATCGGGTCGGAGCCCACGGAGACGCCGCTGTCGAGCTGTGACGGGTACTCGCTGGGGTGTCCGTGCTCCGGAGCGTAGGTGGCCGGGGAGCCCGGGTCGTACGCGCCGTTGGTGGGCTGGTTCTCCGTGGTGGGGATCATGTACGCCTCGAGGGTGTCCCACGCCTCGTTCAGCGGCGCCCAGTCGCCGGTCAGCTCCCCGTAGGAAGCCTCCAGCCACAGCCAGAACGAGTAGGCCTCGCTCGTGGTCTCGTGGCCGTAGTCCGGCGCCTCGACCATCAGGGTCTCCACCGAGTGGTAGGGGATGCCCTGGTCGGAGAAGTAGCCGTTGGCCGGGTCCTTGATCTTGTCGTACATCTCGAGGAAGCGGTCGGCGTAGGGGCCCGCCAGTGCACGGGCGTCCTCCTCCGCGCTCGACGTGACGCCGGTCCGTAGGGTGTCCACGCTCGCCGCCGTCGCACCCGCGGTGGCGAAGGCCAACGCGGCGAGGGTGCTGACGGCGACGGCGGACCTGCGCCATCGTCGCCGGTTCGGTTCTCGGGTCATTGCTCGCCCTCCTGGGTCCTGCGCCATCGGCGCGGCGCCCGCGGCGGTGCGGGCGCCTGGACGACGGTCCGGCGCGGAGCCCGGCGGCGGCAACGAAGCTAACCGTTTCACACCACCGGGACGGGGATCGCCGGGCCGGTTTTCCGCCCGTGACCTCCAGGGCGGCTGTAGGGTTGGCCAGACCTCGGTAGACAGAAACACGCGGAGCGCGATGACGGACAACGCCGGTCCCACCACCCCAGCGACGCCCGGCGGGGACCGTGGCGACGAACGCCTGGCCCGTACCGAGGACTTCACTCGGCTCGGCACGGAACCCCGGCAGGAGAGCACGCTCAGCGGCTCCGACGCCTACACGGAGGCGACCGCCCTGCGCGACGCCGCAACGGCGGGCCTGCGCGACGTCACCGCGACAGGCGTGGGCGGCGCCGCGACGACAGGCACGGCCGACGCCGGACGCGGGACCGACGGCGAACGCGGGACCGACGGCGAACGGTCGTCCGGCGCCGCCCCGGCCGGACGGGGCAGTGTCTGGCCTGCCGCCGCGATCCTGCTCCTCACGGTCGCGGCCTGGGCGCCGGTGGCGCTGACGCTCCTGCGCGTCGGTGTGGAACCGGACCCGTTCGCGTTCCGCACCGACAACGTGTTCTGGGTGCTGGCCATCACCGGCTCGGCGGCCACCATGACGCTCGCGGCGGGAGTCGCGGGTCTGCGACCGCGTGCGGCCGGCGCCGGAGGCCTGCGCGTCGCCGCCGCGGTGGTGACTGGAACGCAGCTGTTCGTGCTGGTGGTGATCGCCGTGATCCAGGTGCTCTGGGACGCCCGGGCGGCGATCATGGCCCAGACCGCCTTCACCCTGGTGGCTCTCCTGCTCGCGGCGTCCGCCGTCGTGCTCGCCTGGCTTGCCGCGCGGACGAGCCGGCTCGGCGGACCGGAGGCCTCCCGTGACCGGAAGCCGGTGGCCGGCCTGGTCTGCGTGCTCCTGGGCCAGGGCGTGCTGGCGGTCGGCATGACCTCGCAGTTCCCCGGCGAGTTCGGCATCTACGTCGTCTCGCTCCTGATCAGCACGCTCACCGCCGTCGCCACGCTGACCGGGCTGTGGCTCGTGGCCCGTGGGGCCGCCCTGGCCGGATGGGCCGGAGCGGCGGTCCTGTGCCTGATGGCCGTCCTGTCACTGGGCGGGCTGGTGAACATGTTCGCGCTCGTCGACCTGCCGGCCTCGCACCGGGCCGTCCAGGTCGGGCAGTACCTGTTCTATGCGGCCGGGGCGGTCACGGCCGTCCTCGCGGCGCGCGCTCCGGCCCGCGCCGCCCCCGCGCGCCCAGGAGACTGAATCCGGCCACCGGAGAGCGGCCCCTGAGGCCGGCCACCGGGACGGCGCGGCGGCAGGCCGCGCCTGAGACCGCCCGCCCCCCCAAGGCCGCCCCGTGCGACCAGAACCCGAAGAAGGACCTGGTTCCCGTGGAAGCACGGCGAAGCGGGCCGGAGCCCCCACCGCCGATGACGGCCGTGGCGCTCCGGCCCGCTTCGGCGGCCGGGGACCTCGCTCGGATCCGCGGGTCAGATCTCGGGCATCGACGACGCCTCGACGGGCGGGGCGATGTCCAGGTCCTCCGCCGGCGGCGGGACCGCGCCCGACGCGCCCAGGGCTCGCGTGCCGACCACACCGGTGGCGAAGTTCGCATGGCACTGCGGGCAGTACCACTCGGGCGTCGGGACCGGTACGTCGAAGCCGCCGTAGACGACGTCGTGCGGCAGGTGCATCTCGTCGTGGATCGCCTCGTTCCACACGATCCGCTTGGCGGTGCCGCGCGAGTGGCACGACGGGCAGGCGGGCCGCATCCGGGCGCGCTGCGCGCCGATCCGGTGGGGGTGCAGCAGCTCGTGGCACGGGTCGCAGACCAGGAAGGTGTCGGCGATGAGCCGGCCCAGGTCGCGGGGCGCGGCGCCGTCCTTGCCGGCCGCACGGGCGCCGTCGTCGTGCGGACGCAGCTCCGTGACGTCGACGAACTGCTCGCACGAGAAGCAGCGTTCGTCGTGCCGCAGGTCGGCGCCGGTGATCTGGCGGTGGCCCAGCAGGCGCAGCACGTGCAGGTTGGGCGAGAGCCGGCCGGTCTCGCAGTCGCCCGGCTCGAGGGTGCCGGAGGCGCCGTTGCGGAACTGTCCGGCGATGCCGTCCAGCACGAGCCGGGCGTGCTCCTGCGGCAGCCAGCCGGACGAGCGCGCGTACGCGGAGGCGCCGCTGAACAGGTCGTCCCAGAGCACCGGCTTGTCCGGCCCGAACAGTTCGTCGGCGATCCAGTCCTCGCCCTGGGTGGTGCCCATCAGCTCCACCGACGCCACGATGCCCGGGTCCGAACCGACCACGGTGACCACCACGTCACCGCGCTGCGGACCGTCCGCACCGCGCGGCAGCAGGTGCTCGTTGCCGCCGGTGGCGACGGCGACGGCCTCGCGCAGCCAGTCCTCCGACCAGTTCAGGTACACGGAGGGGACGAGCCACGCGGGCAAGGACGAGACAGGGGGGAGCATGTCCGGTTCGCTGGTCACCGCGGAAGAGTAGCGCAGCGCGCGGCCAGTGATAAACCCGCCGGGACGGATACTTCCGACCCGGCCGGCGGCGTCGTCCTCACGCGCCGGTGCCGGCGCCCCCCGGTCAGTCCGCGGCCCGCCCCTCGAACTCCACGGTCACGCTGTCGTAGCCGAACGAGGTGATCAGGGCCTCCAGGGTCCGGGCCGTGTTGTCCCGTGCCCGCTCGGTCAGCGAGGAGTCCACGGCGGCTTGCGCGATCTTGTCCGAGCCTTGGGACAGCGCTTCCTGGCGCGCGTCCGAGTTGCTCTCGAACAGATCCCCGATCTTGTCCACCAGCCCCTTGTCCTCGCTCAGCGCGTGACTGGACTCCAGGTCGACGGCCGGATCCGCCAGCCGGGGCTCCGGCACCGTGACCGTCACCGCCGTGCCGTCCTCGGAGATCTCGATCGCGTCCGCGTCCAGGTCCGAGAAGTCCACGTAGGACTCCACCGACCCGTTCACCACGAGCGCCAGGTGCGACCCTGCGAGCCATCCCGGCAGGTACTTCACGTCCTGCTCCAGGTCGACAAGGACCTCGTACTCGGCCTCTGCCGCGACGAACCGGGCCAGGTCCCGCATGCCCAGCAGGACCGGCTCGGCCGACCGGTCGATCTCGGAGGTGGTGAACGGGTTCAGGTCGTCCAGGAGCACCCGGATGAAGGCGTCACGCAGGTCGTCCTTGAGCCCCACCAGGACACCGCCCACGATCCCGGCGGCGATCGCGAACCCGACGATCCCGCCGATGATCCCGGCGAGCCAGGCCGGCATCCGCCTTCTGGGTGTCGTGTCCGACGACGGCGCCCGGCCGCCGGTCTCCACGGTGCGCTCGGCCGTCCCTGCTGTGTCGCCCATCCGTGCCCCTCCGCCGTTGACGACAAGTCAGACTTGCCTCACTCTTGCCACTTTCCAGGGACAAACAGTAGTACGGATGAGCTGGGCATTCCCTGCTTGGCACACTTTTCCTGCATCGAGCAGCCCCACCATCGCAGGTTTCGCGCGCTCCGCGGCGACGACGGGGGGCCGCCCGGGCAGCCGGGGCCGGGGCCGCACCTCAGTTGCGGCGGTACTCCCAGGGCGCGGTGATCGGACGGAGGGTCTTCCAGGAGGACGCCCTGCCGATCGCCGCGGCCAGGATGCCCGAGACGGTCTGGCCGTTGTGCAGCCTGCCCGCCAGGGCGAGCGCCGCCGCGTCCTCCAGGGGCACCGGGACCGCCACCATGTCCGCCTCCTCGGCCTCCCGCAGGTGCCGTTCGTGCTCCGGGACGGGCGTGAGATCCCGGGCCAGGTAGACGCGGGCCGCCTCGTTGCTGCCGCCCGGGCTGGGCAGCAGATCCAGCAGCACGTCCCAGCGGGCCGCGTGCACGTCCGCCTCCTCGGCGAGCTCCCGCGCGGCCGCGATGTGCGGGTCCTCGCCGTCGATGTCGAGCAGCCCGGCCGGGAGCTCCCAGAGGAACGCGCCGACCGGGTGCCGGTACTGGCGCAGCAGGAGCACGTTGTCGTCGTCGTCCAGCGCCACGACGATCACGGACCCGGGATGGTTCGTGTACTCGCGCCGCACCACGCCGGCCTCGCCCAGGTCCACCTCGTCGATCGCCACGTCGACGATGCGTCCCTGGAAGGGCATGTCGAGGCGGCGGGCCGGGCGGGGTGCGACGACGTCGGCGATGCGGTCCGCCACGCGCGGACGCGGCGCGTCCGGCTCCCCGGCGGCCGGGCGGCCGGGTTCACCCTCTGGCCCGCCGTCCCGCGCCGGGGCGCCGTCCCGGGCCCGGACGGAGCCCTGCCCGGGCAGCGCCGGCTCCGGCGGTGCGCCGGCGCGCCCCGGGTCCGCGGGCCCGGTGAGGCCTGCCCGCGCCGCCTCCTGTTCCACCCGCGTGATCGGCCCCGTGCGCGGGAACCGCTCCACGGGTTGCAGCGGCTCGAACTGCCCGGTGTGGTCGGTACTCAGGAGCTCCACCCGCTCAAGCTCCCTGACGTTCGAGCGCCGCCGCGATGAGCCCCGCGAACAGCGGGTGCGAGCGTGTCGGGCGGGACTTGAACTCGGGGTGTGCCTGCGTGGCCACGTAGTACGGGTGCACCGCCGCGGGAAGCTCGACGAACTCCACCAGCGTGCCGTCGGGGCTCGTGCCGGAGATCAGCAGGCCGGCCTCCTCCAGCTCCCCCCGGAACGCGTTGTTCACCTCGTAGCGGTGGCGGTGGCGCTCGGCGACCCGCTCGGTGCCGTAGGCCTTGGCCGTGACCGATCCGGGCACGAGGTGGGCGTCGTAGGAGCCCAGGCGCATGGTGCCGCCGAGGTCTCCCTCACCCTCCACGATGGCCTTCTGCTCGGTCATGGTCGCGATCACCGGGTGGGCGGAGTCCGGGGTGAACTCGGTGGACGACGCGTCGTCGTACCCGAGCACGTCGCGGGCGTACTCGATGACCATCGACTGCAGCCCCAGGCAGATGCCGAGGGTCGGCACGAGGTTCTCCCGCGCCCAGCGCAGCGCCCCGACCTTGCCGTCGATGCCCCGCACGCCGAAACCGCCCGGAACCAGCACGGCGTCGACCCCCTCGAGGGATGCCTCGGCACCGGCGGGCGTGCTGCACTCGTCCGCGGCGACCCAGCGGATGGTCACCTTCGCGTCGTTGGCGAACCCGCCGGCCCGCAGGGCCTCGGTGACGGACAGGTAGGCGTCGGGCAGGTCGATGTACTTGCCCACCAGTGCCACCTCGACCGCGTGCTCGGGGTGGTGCACCCGCCCCAGGAGCTGCTCCCAGCCGTCCCAGTCGACGTCGTGGAACGGCAGGTCGAGGCGGCGCACCACGTAGGCGTCCAGGCCCTCGGCATGCAGGACGCGCGGGATGTCGTAGATGCTCGGCGCGTCGACGGCGTTGACCACGGCCTCGTTGTCGACGTCGCACATGAGCGCGATCTTGTTCTTCACCGACTCCGGCACGATGCGGTCGGCGCGCAGCACGATCGCGTCGGGCTGGATACCGATGCTGCGCAGCGCCGCCACCGAGTGCTGGGTGGGCTTGGTCTTCAGCTCGCCGGACGGCCCGATGTACGGCACGAGCGAGACGTGCAGGAAGAACACGTTGTCGCGGCCCAGCTCGTGCCGCACCTGACGGGCGGACTCGAGGAACGGCTGCGACTCGATGTCGCCCACCGTGCCGCCGATCTCCGTGATGATCACGTCGACGTCCTCGGAGGCCTGGTAGCGCATCCGGCGCTTGATCTCGTCGGTGATGTGCGGGATGACCTGCACGGTGTCGCCGAGGTAGTCGCCGCGCCGCTCCGTCGCGATGACGTGCGAGTACACCTGGCCGGTGGTCACGTTGGAGGAGGCAGGCAGTTCCACGTCGAGGAAGCGCTCGTAGTGGCCGATGTCGAGGTCGGTCTCGGCGCCGTCCTCGGTGACGAACACCTCGCCGTGCTGGAACGGGTTCATCGTTCCCGGGTCGACATTCAGGTACGGGTCAAGCTTCTGCATCGTGACCCGCAGCCCGCGCGACCGCAGGAGGCGCCCGAGCGAGGAGGCGGTGAGCCCCTTGCCGAGGGAGGACGCGACTCCTCCGGTGACGAAGATGTGCTTGGTCACCGCAGAGCGGGAGCCGAGGCGGTTCAGGGACTGTCTGTTCAGGGGATCGACCACGGAACTCCAGCCTACCCGTTCGTCTCCGGTCCGCTCGGGGAAAACCCGCGAAGAACTCGCGTAGTTCGCGTCACACCGCCCGCACACACCGCCCGCGCACGACGGCCGCTCAGCCACGGCGTGCCGCTCAGCCACGGCGTGCCGCTCAGCCACGGACCCGTGCGGCGAGCGCGCGCAGCCGGTCGCGCACGGACGCGTCCGCGGCCGCGGCGACCGCCAGGACGACGACGGCCGCCACCGCCCCGGCCAGCAGGCCCGACCCCAGCGCGCCGAGGAACTCGCCGGGGTCGAACGGGCGGTCCCCGGCAGGGCACGCCGCGGAGACGGGACCGGCCGCGGCCGGGCCCCACGCGCCCGGCGTCCCCAGCAGGTGGCCGGTGGCGTACCCGGCCCCCGCCCCCGCCGCCGTCCCGGCCAGCAGCGCGACACCGGTACGGCCCACCCGCGTGAGCGCGCCGCGCCCCAGGTGGCGCCGCACCGCGAGCAGGAGCCCGGCCCCGGCGACGGCCATGCCTGCCGTCCCGGCCGCTCCGAGCGCACCGAGCACGAGAGCGGGAGCCGGCCCGGCGCCGGGGAACCGGGCCTCCGAGCCGAGCCACACCCGCACCCCGAGCAGGCAGAGCGCCATGACACCCCAGCCCGTGGCGGTGGCCACGACGGCGGCCCGGCCGTGGTCCACGGCGTACAGGGCCCGCGACAGGTGCAGCACCAGCGCGTACCCGACCAGACCCGGCGCCATCCAGGCGAGCGCGGCGGCCATGCCGGGGGCGTCGCAGGTGACGACCAGGTCGAAGACGGACTCCACGGCCGGCGCCGCGGCGACGAGGGCGGCGACCCCCGCCGCGGTGACGACCAGCAGCATGCGGGTGGTGCTCGCCACCAGCGCCCGTAGGTCGTCGAGCCGCCCGGCGGCGGAGTGCTCGGCGAGGTACGGGAAGGCGCTGGTCGCGATGGGAAACGCGAGGACGGCGTAGGGCAACAGGTACACGTTGTAGGCATAGAGCCAGGTCGTGTAGCCACCCAGGAAGATCCCGACCTTCATGACGACCACGAGCGCGAGCTGCTGCGCCACGAGCGCTCCCACTCCGGCGAACGCCAGGTGGGCGGCACGCCGCCCTTCACCGCCGGGGAAGCGCAGCGTGGGCCGCAGCCGCAGCCCGGTGCGCAGCACGGGCAGCACGAGCGGCACGGCGAGGGCGACGACGCCGGCGGTGATCCCCCAGGCGAGCCAGTCGAGCGCTCGGGCGGGGATCCGGGCCAGGTCCTGCTCCCCCGCCCCGGCGAGCCGGGCCGCGTAGCCCCAGTAGACGCCGATCACGACCAGACTGGAGATCAGCGGGCTGAACGCGGGCCAGAAGAACCTCTTGTGCGCCTGCAGGATGCCGCCGAGCACGACGGCGATGCCGTACATCGGCACCTGGACGGCGAACACGCGCAGGAACGAGGCCACGACGTCCCGCATTCCCGGGTCCCACCCCAGCTCCGGGTTCCCGTTGCCGGGATCCAGCCAGGCCGCGACGGGCCCGGCCAGGAGCGCCATGAGGGCGCCCACCGGAACGAGCACCACCAGGGTCCAGCCCAGCAGCGCGGACGCCGAGCGGGATGCCTGCTCCCGGCCGTCGGCCGCGGAACCGTCGGCCGAGCCGTCGGCCGCGGAGCCCGCGAGCGACGCACGGCTCAGCGGCCCCGACACGAGAGGGACGACGGCGCCCGCGAGCGCCCCGCCGGCTGCGACCTCGAACAGGACGTTGGGCAGCAGGTTCGCGGCGTTGAACGCGTCGGTGAACGTGCCGTTGCCGACCCACTGGCCCTGCGCCAGCCAGCGGCCGAACCCGACGAGGCGGCTGGCGAGGGTGACCCCGGTGACCAGCAGTGCGGCCCGCGCGAGGCCCGAGCGTGTCAAGGCGTGAGGCCCCGCTTCGCGGCCCCGGGGCTCGCCGGGGGCGTCCCGGTGTCCCGGACGTGTTCGGGGTGCGGCGTGACCGGTCGGCGCCCGAGCATGTCGATCCGGTGGAGCCAGGGACTGGACCGGATGACCTTCGAGAAGCTCACCTTCTCGGAGGCGAGGGTCAGTCCGAGGATCCCGGCCAGTGCGGCGAGCCGCACCGGGCGGGACGCCCCGAAGGCGAGCTGGGAGCCGGCCAGGGCGCCGAGCGCGTTCGCGCCGCCGTCGCCGAGCATGTCCTTCTCCCCGAGGTCGGCGGGAGCGGCCGCGGCCGCCGCGCCGAGCAGTGCTCCGGTGGTCGCGCCCGTTCCGGCGCCGTCGCCCCCGGTCCTGGTGCCCGCCGCGGCTCCGGCGGCGAGGCCGGCCAGGGTGGCGGCCTTCAGCGCGCGGCCGGGCCGCAGGTCGAAGAGGTTCACGAGGTTCGCGGTGCCTCCGATGAGCGCGCCGTTGATGCCGACGTCGACCAGGTGGGCGAACGCCCCGCCGCGGCGCGGTGTCCCGGCGGCGGCCGCCAGGAGCGCGGACCCGCAGATGCCCAGCACCTTGAGTCCGCCGGTGGTGACCTGCCCGCGCCGGAGCGCGCCGAGGTGTCCGCGCAGCCCCTTGGCCGCGGTGGCGGGGTCCTCGGCGAGGTCGTCGATCACTCCGAAGGTTCCGGCCGCGGCGGTCGCGAACGCCGTCGGGCCTGCCGCCGGGCCGCCCGCGACGACGGCACCCGCCACGAGGCCTGCCGCCACGGCCGGTCCCTCCAGCAGGCTGATCGGCTCGCCGCGATGGTTGGTGCGCGTCCACGCCTCGGGTGTCGCGATCCCGGGGTGCACCCGTTTCAGCTCCCCTGATCGCACGGCGGTGTCCAGGCGCCGGCGCGCCCACGCCGTCGTCGCTCCCGCGGCCAGTGCCGCGGCGACGAGCCGGATGGCTCCCATGACAGTGCTCCTTCGTGCGCGTCCGTCGGGACCTGTGATCGTGTCAGTTCTGGGGCATCGGCGGGAGGGCGGAGGTGTCGGCCTCCGGCCCGAAGTGGTCGACGTGCCCGTCCAGGGCCGCAGCGAGCGCGAGCGGCACGGTGATCCTGCTGGCCAGGGTCGTGACCTCGCTGACGGTGCTCAGCTCGCGTGCCAGGTCGTCGTCGGAGCGGACCCGGTCGACCACGTCGTCGCCGTCGGTGGCGGGGCCGGCGAGCACGGAGGGGCCTGCCACCTTTTCGACGCCGATGGCCACGTCGGTCCAGATGTCACCGGCATAGCGCGGGCTCGCGGGTTCGGTGGAGGGTGCCGAGGCGCCGTCGACGTCCCCGGCCGGGGCGGTCTCCTCGTCCGCCGGGGTGGTCTCGACCCCCTCGGCCTCCTGGACCTCGTCCGCCTGGACCGCGGTGGACAGCAGCACGACGGCGTTGGCCGGCAGCGTCTGCTCGTTCGCCGTCCGCAGCAGGCCGAACGTCTGCAGCTGCTGGTCGAGGTCCACCGCGGTGGCGCTACGGTTGCCGGCCGACTCGGTGCCCGTCAGGGCGAGCGTCACGGCGGAGGCGAGCGTGGCCACCGGGGTGTCCTCGGAGGTCTCGACGCCGGCGTCGGCCAGGGTGCCGCGCAGCCCCTCGGCGACGGTGGCCCGCGTGGACTCCTCCGCCGCCTCGGTCCAGTTCATGGGCAGTTTCGCGCTGACCACGACGTCGGCCCCGGCGGACTCGAGCTGGTCGATCACGCCCGCCCGCACGCCGGAGGGCACGTCGCCCAGGCCGACGACCGCGACGCGGCGCCCGAGCAGGGTGCCGTCCACGAGCCGCGGGGCGGCGGCGGCGAGGTAGACCTCGTCCGCGTTCAGCCTGCTCGTCGCGGTGTCGAGCTCGGTGCGCAGCACGTTGCGTTCCTCGCGCAGGGTGTCGACCTGACGGGTGAGGGTCTCGCCGAGCGCTCCCTGGAGCGGCCCCGCCCCGAGGATGATCCCCACCGCGAGGGCGAGGAACACCGAGATGAGCGAGACGAGGTGGTAGCGGAAGTCGATCACGAGGGGTGAGGGTCCTTATGTACGGATGCGGGCGGCGGGAGGACCCGCGGCGCGACGTCGGGAATCGGGGACGGAACGGTCGGTGGCCTGAGGTCAGCCGCCGAACAGGCTACCCACCCACGACCAGAGGTCGTCGAAGCGCGCGCCCAGGATGCCGAAGAAGGCCTGTCCGGCGGACGTCGCTCCGAGCGCGGCCAGGACCGCCGACACGCCGGCCAGGGACAGCGTGGTCAGCTGGATGTTGGAGATGCGGGTGCGGTACAGCCGCGAGACGCCCTTGGCGTCGATGAGTTTGCCGCCCACCCGCAGCCGCGTCAGGAATGTGGAGGCCATGCCGGCACGTCCCTTGTCGAGGAACTCCACGAGGGTGGCATGGGTGCCGACGGCGACGATGAGCTCGGCGCCCTTGTCGTCCGCGAGCAGCATGGCGATGTCCTCGCTGGTGCCGGTCGCGGGGAACACGACGGGTTCGACGCCGAGGCCGCGCACCCGCTCCAGTCCGGGGGCCTTCCCGTCGCGGTAGGCGTGCACCACGACCTCGGCCCCGCCGGCGAGCGCGCGGTCGGAGACGGAGTCCATGTCGCCGACGATCAGATCCGGCTTCCAGCCCTCGTCGAGGATCGCGTCGGCTCCGCCGTCGACCCCGATGAGCACCGGGCGGTTCTCCTTGACGTAGGAGCGCAGCATCGCGAGGTCCTCGCGGTAGTGGTAGCCGCGCACGACGATGAGGACGTGGCGCCCCGCGATCGGGGTGCGGGTCCGGGGCACGCCGACGCCGTCGAGCAGGAGGTCCCGCTCCCGGCGCAGATAGGTCATGGTGTTCTCGGCGAAGCGCTCGATCTCCACCGACAGGCCTTCGCGGGCGGCGGCCATCGCCTCCTCCAGCGACGCCGTGGTCTGCCGCGTGCCCTTGGCGATCACCTCGCCGTCCGCCATGACCTGGCCGTCGACGATCTCCAGTGCGGCACGCTCCTCGACCGCCATGACGGCCGGCCCCAGGTCGTCGACCAGGGGGATGCCCGCCTCGAGCAGGATGCTGGGCCCGGTGTTCGGATACCTGCCGGAGACGGAGCGGGCCGCGTTCAGTACGGCGGCCGGCCGCGCGGCCACGAGCGCGTCGCCCGCCACGCGGTCGATGTCCACGTGGTCGATGACGGCGATGTCGCCCGGGTCGAGCCGTCCGGTGAGCTCCTTGGTCCGCTTCCCGACACGCGCGGGCCCGGTGACGGGGCCACCGGGTTCCGTGCGTTCCTCGTCGTGCTGGCCGGACCGGGTCAGGATCAGCTTCATCGACCTCATCGTCCCACGACTGACGATTCCAGGAGCTCCATGGCGTGCTGCCGGGCCGTGGTCGAGTCCTCCTGGCCGGAGAGCATGCGGGCGAGCTCGACGACGCGGTTCTCGTCGGTGACCTCGCGCACGCCGGTGACGGTGATCATGCCGTCGGCGTCGTGCGCGTCGTCACCGGCCGGGGTGTCACCGTCCGGGTTGCCGTCCGGGGTGTCACCGGCCGACTTCGTCACCACGAGGTGGGTGTCGCCGAACGCCGCCACCTGGGCCAGGTGCGTGACGACGACCACCTGCGTGGTGCGGCCCAGCTGGGCCAGGCGCCGGCCCACCTCGACCGCGGCCCGGCCGCCGACGCCGGCGTCGACCTCGTCGAACACGAACGTGCGCCGCAGGGCCGCGACATCCGCGCCCTCGGGGTCCGTGGCGCCGGACCCGTCCTGCTTGTGCGGGGACGTGGCCAGCGCCACCTCCAGGGCGAGCATGACGCGGGACAGCTCACCGCCCGAGGCGCCCTTGCCCAGCGGACGCGGCGGAGCACCCGGGTGGGGCACCAGGAGCATCGTGACCTGGTCGGCCCCGTACGGTCCGAGCGCGTCCGCGGGGGCGACCGTGACCTCCAGGTGCGCGCCGCCCATCGCGAGGCCGTGCAGCTCGGTCGTGACGGCGCCGGCGAGCTCGGACGCGGCCGTGGTGCGCGCCTCGGTGAGCGCGCCCGCGAGCCGGTCCAGCTCGTCGTCCAGCTCGCCGACACGCTGCTTCATGGACTCCAGGCGGTCGCCGCCGTCGTCCAGGTCCAGGAGCCGCAGGCCGGCATCGCTCGCCCACCGCAGCACGTCGTCGATGGTCTCGCCGTAGCTGCGCGTCAGGCCGTTCAGGTCCGCCATGCGCGCGTGCGCCGCTTCCAGGCCACCCGGGTCCGCCTGGAGATCGTCCAGGTAGGCGGCCACGTCCGTGGCGAGATCGTTGATCAGGTAGCCCACCTCGGCGAACCGCGTGGCGAGCTCGCCCAGCGCCGGGTCGGAGTGGGCACCGCCCTCCAGCGCCCGCCGGGCGGTCTCGACCAGCGCGATCGCGTTGGGCTGCGCGCCGGTCTCGTCCTCGCCGGCCATCGCCTGGTGCGCCTCCCCCGCGGCGACGCGCAGGCCTTCCGCGTTCGCCAGCCGTTCGATCAGCGCCGCCAGCTCCGTGTCCTCACCGGGCTGCGGGTCCACGCGCTCGATCTCCTCGAGCCCGATACGCAGCAGCTCCACCTCACGGGCACGCTCGGCCGCCCTCGCCTCCGAGTCGGCGATCTCCGCGAGCAGCCCCGTGCGCTCCGACCAGGCCGTGCGGTACCCGGCGAGCACGCCCTGGTGGACGGGCCCGGCGAAGTCGTCCAGGGCGTCACGCTGCTTGGCGCTGGTGCGCAGGCGCAGCTGCTCGGCCTGGCCGTGCACCGTGACGAGGTCGTCCGCGATCTGTGCGAGCACTCCCTGCGGCACGGCGCGGCCGCCCAGATGGGCACGGGAGCGGCCGTCGGCGATGGTGCGCAGCACGACGACCGTGCCGTCGTCCTCGATCTCACCGCCTGCCTCGTCCACGCGGGCCGCGGCCGTGGGGTGCCCCGACACGCGGATCCGGCCCTCGACGGCGGCGCGGTCCGCGCCCGGACGCACCGAGTGCGGGTCCGCCTTCCCGCCCATGAGCAGGTTCAGCCCTGTGAGCACCATCGTCTTGCCCGCGCCCGTCTCGCCGGTGATGACGGTCAGCCCCTCGGACAGGGGCACGCGAGCGCCGCGGATGACGCCCAGGTTCTCGATCGCGATCTCCTCGAGCACGTCACTCCTCACCAGGCTCGAAAGTTTGTCCGGACGCATCAGACCGTACCGCCCGCTCGCGCCAGCCCGCGACGGGCAGGTCGAACTTCGACACCAGGCGGTCGGTGAACGGCGCCTGGCTGAGCCGGGCGAGCCGGATCTCGCCCGCCCGGCGCACGGACACGTTCGATCCCTGCGGGACGTCGATCCGCCGCCGCCCGTCGCAGGTCAGCACGCCCGGCACCGCCGAGGCGGGCAGGACCCGCACGCCGATCTCGTTGCGCGGCCCCACCACCAGCGGGCGGGCGAACAGGGCGTGTGCGCTGAGCGGGACGAACAGCACGGCGTCCACGTCAGGCCAGATCACGGGGCCGCCGGCGGAGAACGCGTGCGCCGTCGACCCGGTCGCCGTGGACATGACCACGCCGTCGCAGCCGAAGGACGACAGCGGCCGTCCGTCCACGCTCACCCCGACCTCGAGCATGCGCCCGCCGACGCCCTTCTCGATGGTCACCTCGTTCAGCGCCCAGCCCGAGAGCACGTCGCCGCCGTCGGGCAGGTGCACGTCCACCTCGACGCACGCGCGCCTCTCGACCGTGTAGTCGCACGCGGCCAGCCGCTCGACGGCCCCGTGCAGGTCCTCGCGCTCCGATTCGGCGAGGAAGCCCACGTGCCCCAGGTTCACTCCCAGGAGCGGCACGTCGGTGCCGCGGGTGAGCTCGGCGGCGCGCAGGATCGTGCCGTCCCCGCCGAGCACCATGACGAACTCCGACTCCGTGACGCCCTCGCGCAGCCGTGCGACGTCCATGTGGTCGCCGAAGTCCTCGGCCAGCGCGTCGTCGTGCAGCGTGGGCTCGAAGCCCGCGGCCTTCAGCTCGCGCACCGCCTCGGTGGTCGCCGCCACGGCGGCGGGACGTCCGCCGTGCGTCACGATCAGCACCCGCCGTGTCATGACTGTCCCCGATCGTCGTGGTGGTGCCGGCCCGGTGCGCCGGTGCCGGGTGGGCGCCCGGCTTGGCCGAGGAGGCCGGGCGGTGTCGTGCCGCGGGCGCCGGGTGCGGCCGGAGCCGCGGGTGTGGCCGGAGCCACCGGTAGAGCTGGAGCCCCCGGTGTGGCCGATTCCCCGGGCGAGGCCGGAGCCCCGGATGTGCCCGGGTCCGCGGCGAGGAGAAGGGCCGCGGGGCCGCCGGCGGCGACGGCGGAGGCGGCCGCGCGGTCCAGCTCCTGGGAGTCCAGGACCGGCGCGGCGGCGTCCGCCGTGAGCTGCACGAAGAACTCCCGGTTTCCGCTGGGGCCCGGCACGGGGCTCGCCGCGACCGCCCGCAGCCGCAGCCCCACCTGTTCGGACGCGCGTACCACCGTGGTGACCGCTTCCGCGTGCAGGACCGGGGCCCGCACGACGCCGCCTCGCCCGAGCCGTTCCCTGCCGACCTCGAACTGCGGCTTGACCAGCAGCAACGCCTGCCCGTGCGGCGGCAGGACCGAGGCGACGGCCGGGAGCACGAGGGTGAGCGAGATGAACGAGAGGTCACCGGTGACGAGCCCGGGCGCGCGCGCCAGGTCGGCGCGGGTCAGGTCCCGGGCGTTCTTGCCCTCGACCACGGTGACACGCCGGTCCTCACGCAGCCGGGGCACGAGCTGCCCGTGCCCGACGTCGATCGCCACCACGTGGTCGGCGCCACGCCGCAGCAGCACGTCGGTGAAGCCGCCGGTGGACGCGCCGAGGTCGACGCACCACGCTCCGTCGACCACGGGCGCGCCCTCGCCGAGGGCGTCGAGCGCACCCGCGAGCTTCAGCCCGGCGCGGGAGGCGTACTCGGACTCTCCCCGGTCACCGGCGGCCACCTCGACGTCGGCCCCTCGGGCGACGGCCGCCGACGGCTTGCCGACCGGCCGGCCGCCGACCGACACCCGGCCGGCCGCCACGAGCTCGGCGGCATGCCGGCGGGAGCGAGCCAGCCCCCGCCGCACCAGCTCGGCGTCCACGCGTGCCCGCGCTGTCATCACCGTCTCCACGTCTCAGGCGTCACCGCTCAGGTGGGCACGCAGTGCCTCGTGCACGTGCTCGTAGCGAGCCACGTGCTCGGCCGGGGCGAGCTCGTCCAGCCCGTCCAGGACGGACAACGCCTGCTCCACGACCGGCTCGGAGGCGCGTCCGGCGGCGCCCGCAGCGTCCGCCTGCCCGCCGCCGGCCACGGGGGCTCCCGCGAAGGCCTCTTCCGGCACGTCCCAGCCGTCGTCGCCGGACGCGGCCTCGTACGACTCGCTCACTCGGTCACCCTCCCGCATCGGACTGACCCTCCCGCATCGGACTGACATGGTGCGACAACACGGTACCTTCCGCGCCTGACACTCCCCGGCCAGGCGCACGCCGCGCCGGGGCGCCGTGTGCCGCACGACGACGCCGCCCCGCGCGGGGCATCCTCAGAGCAGGTCCGGGACCGTCGTCGCCGGGGTCCCCGCGTCGGCGGCCGCCCAGGCCGCCGCGCAGGCGGCGCGCACCAGGTCGATCCCCTCGCCGGATTCCGGGCGCAGCACGCCGCCCGTCACCCGCGCCGAGGCCGCACCGCACACCCAGGAGTCCCCCACGCGCGCGGGGGCCGGGTGCGGCTCCAGCAGCACCCGCAGGTCCGCGCCGAGGAAGGAGGGACGCTCCGCCGGCTGGGCCAGGACGGCGTCCCGAGCCGTGGACACACCGGTCAGCACGTGCAGGCCGGGGTATCCGGCGGCCCGCGCCCCGGCGAGGTCGGTGTCCAGCCGGTCGCCGATCACGAGCGGACGGGCCGCCCCCACACGCTCGGCCGCCATGCGGAACATGTCCGGCCCGGGTTTGCCCGCGCTCAAGGGCGTCACCCCGGTCGCCGCGGTCACGGCACCCACGAGCGAGCCGTTGCCGGGAGCGAGACCGCGGGCGGTCGGCAGCGACATGTCCAGGTTGCTCGCCACGTGCCAGGCGCCCCGCCCGACGGCGTACGCGGCCTCCGCGAGGTCCTCCCACGCGAGGTCCGGGGCGAACCCCTGCGCGACGGCGTCCGGAGCGTCGTCGGCGGACGCCACCACCTCGAACCCTGCGGAACGCACTGCCGTGACCAGCCCCTTACCGCCCACGACCAGCACCTTCGCGCCGGGGTCGAGCCGCGTGCGCAGCAGCGTGGCGCAGGCCTGCGCGGCAGTCATCACCTCGTCCGCGTCCGTCGGAATGTCCAGCCCTGTGAGCTGGGCGGCGACCTCCTCCGGTTCCCGGGAGGCGTTGTTGGTCACGAACACGAGTGGCAGCCCGGCCGCCCGCGCCGTGGTGAGGCTCGTGGCGGCGTGCTCGATCGGCAGGTGGCCCCGGTAGGCCACCCCGTCCAGGTCGACGAGCGCGAGGTCGTACGCCTCGGCCAGCGGGACCGAGCTCGCGATCAGCCCGCTCATGCCGCCGGGCCCTGGGTCGTGCCGGCCTCCCCGGTGGTGGTCGCAATGTCGCCGGCTTCCGCGCGGTCCCCGGGCTCCGGGTCGCCCTCCACGGCTTCGGGCTCGTCGGTCACGGCGGTCCCGGACCGGCCGGTCTCCCCGGTCACGGGCTCGTCGGTCACGGCGGTCCCGGGCTCGTCGGTCACGGGCTCGTCGGTCACGGGCTCGTCGACCCCCGCGGTCTCGGTCTCCGCGCCCTCGGGCTCGTCGACGCCCGCCTCGGCGAGGATCTCGGCCACCTCGGCCTCGACCTCGGCGTCCGACGGCTCGGGGAGGTCCGCCAGGTCCTCGACGGCACCGGGGGCGCCCGCCACGTCGGCACCTTCGGCCGAGGCGTACTCGCGGGTCCTGTCCTCGTGCGGGGCGGCCTCGTGCGGGGCGGCCTCGCGCGCCGCGTCCTCGTCCAGCACGCCCGCGTCCGCGGTGTCCTCTCCCGCGACGCGCCCCGGCGTGGCGTCCTCACGGGCGCCGTCCTCGAGGTCCGCCTCCTCGTCGTACATGTCGTAGACGACGACGTCCTCCTCCGGAGCCTCGGCGCCGGTCGCGCGTGCCAGGGCCTCCGGGTCGACCCCGGCCAGCACTGCCGCGGCCTCGTCGGTCCGGCCCGCGGCCTCCAGGGCGACGGACCGCGCCTGCAGGACGCGCAGCCCCAGGTCGCCGGTGGCCTCGTCGGCCGGGATCTTGTCGAGGACGGCGAGCGCGGCATCGTGCTCACCCAGGTCGCTGCGCGCCCCCGACACCACGATCGCCAGCTCCGTGCGCCCGCTGGGGTCGAGGGTTTCCGCCTCGGGGGTCGCCGCGAGCGCGATCGCGCGCTCCGGCCTGCCCAGCCCGCGTTCGGCGTCGGCCATCAGCGGCAGGTGCTCGGAACTGCCGTTGAGCCGCCGGACGGTGCGCAGCTCGCGCAGCGCCTCGGCGAAGCGCCCGGTGTGATAGGCCGTCAGGCCTGCCGCCTCCCGCACGACGTCGATCCGCCCCGCCCTGCGCACGGCCGCCTGGGCGTGCAGGTAGGCGGTCTCCGGGTCGACGTCGAGCAGGCGTCCGGCCATGACCAGGTGCAGACCGACCCGCTCCGCGTTGTCCTTGCTCAGGCCGCGCATCCGGGCACGCGCGTCGCGGTCGAGCTGACCGATGGACGCGTCCTCGGCGATCTCCGGATCGGGCGTCCGGTCCCCGCGGTCGTCACGGCGTGGGCCGCGGTCGTCACGGAAGTCCCTGCCGCCGTCCCGGCGGTCGTCGCGGCGTGGGCCGCGGTCGTCACGGAAGCCACCGCGTGGCCCGCGATCGTCGCCGAAGCTGCGCCGCGGCCCGTCACCGGAACCTCGCCGGTCGTCGCGGGGCCGGCGGTCGCCGCGGAATCCCTGGTCACTGCGGAATCCCTGGTCGCCGCGCGGCCCGCGGTCGTCGCGAGAGCCTCGGTCATCACGACGGCCCCGGTCGTCCCGCCGGTCGTCCCGCCGGTCGAAGTCACGCCGGTCGCGGTCGTCCCGGGAGCTCCGCTGCGGCCCACGGTCGTCGTGCCGACGCTCGCCCCGGCCGAAGCTCTCACGACGGTCCCCGTACCCGCCGCGGCCGCGGTCGTCGCGCTGCGGACGGTCGCCGGAGCCCCGCTCGTCACGACGGGGCCCGCGCTCGTCGTCGTACCGGCGACGCGGACGGTCACCGTACCCACGTCCGTCGCGGCGGTCGTCCTGGCGAGGACCGCGTGTGTCGTCCCGCCTGTCGTACCCACCGCGGTCGTCGCGACGGAACCCGCCGTCGCGTCCGCCGTCCCGGTTCCCGTGACCGCCGCGGTCGTCCCTGCGGCGGTCGCCACCGAAGTCACGGCGGCCACGATCGCCGTAGCCGCCGCCCTCACGACGCGGACCGCGCTCGTCACCTCGCGAACCGCGGTCGTCACCTCGCGAACCGCGCTCGTCGTCGTACCGGCGACGCGGACGGTCACCGTACCCGCGGTCGTCACGCCGGAACCCGCCGCGGCTGCCGCCGTCCGCACCGCGGTCGTCCCTGCGTGGCCCGCGGCCGGAGCCCTCGTGACGTTCGCCGTACCCGCCGCGGCCGCCCTCGTCGCGACGCGGACGGTCGCCGGAGCCCCGCTCGTCACCCCGCGGACCGCGGTCGTCGTCGTACCGGCGACGCGGACGGTCGCCGTACCCGCGGTCGTCGCTGCCACGGAACCCGCTGTCGCGGCGGCCGTAGCCACCGCCCCGGCCGTCGCCGTCACGCCGGAAGCCTCCCTCGCGGCGATCTCCCCCGAGGTCGCGTCCGCGATCGGCACGCCCACGGTCCTCACGCCGGCCGCCGTCACCACGCTCGTCGCGGCGGCGGTCGGATCCGAGGTCGCGGCGCGAACGGTCACCGCCGTGGCCGTCCCGGCGAGGGCCGCGATGCCCCTGCCCGTCGCGGCCGGGTCGGCTGCCCTCGCGGTCGTTCCCCTGCTCACGGGGCGAATCGTTCACTGTGGTCCTTTCAACGGCAGATGCAGGCTCCATTCTCCCACGTGCCACCGCTCCTGCCCGGCCGCTCGGCCCCGACCGCGGTGTGATCCGCACCCACCGTCACCGACCCTGACTCAGCAGGCGTCCGAGGACGCTCGAACGCGCGGGAACGGCCCTCGATCGCCTGCTGAACCGGGCTCGGGCCGACTGCCCTGCGCCAGGAGCGGGACGACGACGGGCCAGGGGCAGGGAGCCGGTGGGGGCAGGGGGCAGAGGGCAGAGGGCAGAGGGCAGGTCGGAGCTGCGAGGTGCCCGACAGCCACCCCTAGCCGGGACCCGCCGGTCCCTCTCCGTTCGCCCCTCGCAGGGACGCGTCCAGCACCTGGATCATGTGCGCCGTCGGGATCGGCCTCCCCCGGCGTTCCAGCGCCGCGGAGATCTGCAGGAGACACCCCGGGTTGGACGTCACCAGCAGCTCGGCATCCGTCGCGGCCACGTTCGCCGCCTTCCTGTCCCCCAGCTCCCGCGCCGGCTCCGGATGCGTGAGGTTGTAGATCCCCGCCGACCCGCAGCACAGGTCGCCCTCGGCGATCTCCTTCACCACCAGGCCCGGGACGGCTGCGAGCAGACGTCGGGGCTGCGCCCTCACCCCTTGCGCGTGGGACAGGTGGCAGGCGTCGTGGTACGCGATCGTCATGGGCAGCGGGTGGCGGGTCGCGACAGGCCCGAGCTCGTCGAGGATCTCCGCCACGTCACGCACCTTCGCGGCGAACTCCTTGGCACGTGCGGCATGGTCGGGATCGTCGGCGAGCAGGTCGGCATACTCCTTCATGGTGGAGCCGCATCCCGCCGAGTTGACCACGACCCGCTCCACCGCGGCGTCCGAGAACGCGTCGATCAGCGCGCGGGCGTACGCCAGCCCTTCGGCCTCGCGTCCCGAGTGCACCGACAGCGCCCCGCAGCACCCTTGTGCGGTGGGCGCCACGACGTCGCACCCCTCCGCCGTGAGCACCCGTACCGTGGCGGCGTTGACGTCGCCGAAGAATTCCCGCTGCACGCAGCCGAGCAGCAGCCCCACGGTCATCCGGCGGCTGCCCACCGCCCGCGTGAGCGGCGCCACCGGCTCGGCCCGCGTGAGCGGCGGCGCCACCGACTCCATCGCCGCCAGCGTCGGCGAGAGCCGCTCCAGCACCGGCCGCACCAGCCGCGACAGCCCGCTGCGCTGGTACAGCGCCAGGAAGGGCCGCACGGCCCGCAGCCGCCGCGGGTGCGGGAACAGGGCGAAGATCGCCGCC
Organism: Myceligenerans indicum; assembly: GCF_016742955.1. Classification (GTDB taxonomy): domain Bacteria; phylum Actinomycetota; class Actinomycetes; order Actinomycetales; family Cellulomonadaceae; genus Myceligenerans; species Myceligenerans indicum. Next base: position 222,919 of record NZ_JABBYC010000002.1, read on the forward strand.
CGTACCAGCCGCTGCCCGCGGGTCCGGTGACCGGCACCGCGCCGCTCCACCTGGGCGCGGGTCGCCTCGACGAGCTTGTCGTACCGCACGCCCGACGGGCAGGCGGTCACGCATGCCATGCATCCGAGGCAGGCGTCGACGTGCCCGACCAGAGCCGCCGACATCGGCTCCCCCTCCAGCCCCTGCTTCATGAGGTGGATGCGTCCGCGCGGGGAGTCCATCTCCTCGCCCCAGAGCGTGTAGGTGGGGCAGGCGGGCAGGCAGAAGCCGCAGTGCACGCAGTCGTCCACGAGCTCCCGCGACGGCGGACGGTGCCCGTCGAAGGCTCCCTGGGGACCGGGGTCGAACGACCCGAGCAGGTCCGGCCTGGTCTCGCTCATCAGATCCCTCCCACGAACCGCCCGGGCGCGAGGTTCCGTCCCGGGTCCAGCCGATGCTTGATCGCCCGCATCAGGTCGAGTCCCGCCACGGGCCCCCACGCGTCCACGGCCGCGCGTACCGCACGGGGTGCACGCAGCACGGTCACGGTTCCGTCCCGGGGCGACGGCGCGGCGGCGCGCAGGTGGTGCACGACGCCGGCCACCGCGGCGGGATCGCTCCCGCCGGAGGCCGTCACGCCACCGGGCGCCACCGCCCCACCGGGCCCACCCGACGGGCCGATCGCCACGTACAGCACCCCGGCGGCCGTTCCGCGGACCGCGACGCCCGCCCCGTGGGTGTCCTCCGCGGCACGCGCGGCCTCCAGCAGCCGCACCACTCCGGTCAGCGTCGCGGTCGCCTTCACCAGGACGCCGTCCGCGGGCCGGCCCTCGCCGGAGCCGAGGACGCCGGCGCCGTCGTCGGGCAGCGCGGCCCACCACTCGGGTGGGGTGCTCACCACCTCGCCGCCCGTCAGGGCGGCCGCCTCGCGGGCGCGGGCGACGACGGCGGCCTCCTGACCCTCCAGCAGCACCGCGACCGTCGCCTCCCGCGACCAGGCGGACCGGTCGAGTTCCACCGCCGCCGGCGCGAGCTGGGAGGTGACCACGTCCCGGGCTCGGGTGGCGACGTCGGCCGGATCCCCGGTGGCGACGACCCAGCGTCGCGCGGGCCGGACCGGGTGCAGCCGGAACGCCGCGCGCACGATCACCCCCAGGGTGCCGTAGGAGCCGGTCATGAGCTTGGCCAGGTCGTAGCCGGCGACGTTCTTGACGACCTTGCCCCCGCTGGCCGCCACGGTCCCGTCCGCCAGCACCACCGTGGCCCCGAGCACGAGGTCGCGCAGGGCTCCCCGCTGGAGCCGCCGGGGCCCGGACGAGCCCGTGGCGAGCGTGCCGCCGACGGTCGATCCTCCCGCGAGCCTCGACGGCGGCAGGTCCACGACGAGTTCCTGCCCGGACCTGCCCACGGTCTCCAGCAGGGCGGCCACCGGCAGTCCGGCCTCGGCGACCGCCACGAGGTCACCGGCCTCGTGCTCGACGAGCCGGTCGAGCCCGGCCGTCTCCAGGAGGAGGCCGGCCCGTTCGGGCGGGGCCGCCCAGTCCAGCGCGGTCCCGCCGCCGCGCGCGACGGCCGCGAGCCCCTGCGAGGCGGCCTCGGCGAGCAGGGCCGACACCCCCGCGACCGACGTCGGCCGCGCGACGACCTGCGGCCGGACGCCGTCGACGGCATCGCCGGGCCCGGCCGGGCGGACCTCTCCTGCCGGGTCCTGCCGTTCCAGCGCGGCAGCCAGCCGGTCCGTGTCCGCCCGGGCCGCACCGCTCGCGTCGTCGGACATCAGAACACCTCCGCGACGCCGGCCTCGGACAGCGGGTGCTCGCCCTGCCGTCGGCCGGGGCGTTCGCCGCACAACCGCGGGGTGGGGAAGATCTTGCCGGGGTTGGCGAGGGTGTCGGGGTCGAACGCGCAGCGGACGGCCTGCATCACGGCGAGGTCGTCGTCGGTGAACATCCGGGGCATGTGCTTGGCCTTGTCGGCGCCGACGCCGTGCTCGCCGGTGATGGAGCCGCCGTGCTCCAGGCACAGGTCGAGGATGCCGCCGGCGACCTCCTCGGCGCGTTCGACCGCGCCCGGTTCGGACCCGTCGAACAGCACGAGCGGGTGCAGGTTGCCGTCGCCGGCGTGGAACACGTTCGCCACGCGCACCCCGGCGGCGTCGCCCAGCTCGGTGATGCTCCGCAACACCTGCGGCAGCGCGGTGCGCGGGATGACGCCGTCCTGCACGATGTAGTCGGGGCTGATCCGCCCCACCGCGGCGAACGCGGACTTGCGGCCCTTCCAGATGAGCGCGCGCTCGGCGTCGTCGGCGGCGACACGCACCTCGAAGGCACCGGCCTCCTCGCACAGACGCACGACGTCGTCGAACTCGCCCGCGACGTCGGCCTCGTGCCCGTCCAGCTCGATCACGAGCACGGCACCCGCGCCGTGCGGGTAGCCGCACCGCACCGCCTTCTCGGCGGCCTCGATGGAGAGGGCGTCCATCATCTCGATCGCCGCGGGAATCACCCCGGCGGCAATGATCGCGGAGGTCGCGGCGCCGGCGTCGTCGATCGTGCGGAAGCCGGCCAGGAGGGTGCGGACCTCCTGGGGCAGCCGCGTCAGGCGGACCGTGGCGGCGGTGACGATGCCGAGCGTGCCCTCGCTGCCCACGAGCGCGCCGAGGAGGTCGTACCCGGGCGGGTCGGGCGCCTTGCCGCCGATCTCGACCCGGTCGCCGGCGGGGGTGACGAGGTCCAGCCCGGTGACGTGGTTGGTGGTGAACCCGTACTTGAGGCAGTGTGCGCCGCCGGAGTTCTCGGCGACGTTCCCGCCGATGGAGCACACGGACTGGCTGGACGGGTCAGGCGCGAAGTAGTGGCCGTCGCCGCTGGTCGCGGCGGTGAGCTGAAGGTTGATGACGCCCGGGTCGACGACGGCGCGCTGGTCGGGGACGTCGAGCTCGCGGATGTCCCGCATCTGGGACGTCACCACGAGCACGCCCTCGGAGTGCGGAAGCGCCCCGCCGGACAGCCCGGTTCCCGAGCCGCGCGCCACGAACGGCACGCCGTGGGTGGCGCACGCCCGGACCGTGGTGGCGACGTCGGCCGCATGGCGGGCCAGCACCACCAGCCCGGGGACCACCCGGTAGGCGGCGAGCCCGTCGCACTCGTAGGTACGGCGGCGCGCGTGGTCGGTGATGACGTGCTCGTGGCCGAGCGCGCCGACGAGTTCGGCGGTCAGGGCACCGAGGGCTTCGTGCGTCTGGGCGGGGACGGGGCCGGGTGCGCGAGCGGGCGTCCCGCGACCCGGGGTCCTGTCGGGCGGTGTCCTGTCGGGCACGGCAACCTCCTCGTCGCACTGCCTTCGTACCGGCGGGGACCCCGGCCCGGCGGGTGGGAGCCTCCAGGGCGAAGCTACTACCTCGCCGGGCCGGGGTCAGCGGGGGCGCCGGAGCCGTCCCCGGGGATCCGGGACCGACGTCCGGCGAGATCCGGGACCGACGTCCGGCCGGCCCACGCCGCCTTCCGGCCCGGTGCCCGGGAGGTTGCGGCCCCCGTCGCGGACCTCCCCGGGCAGGCCTCGCCGCTCAGTCCATGCGGCGGTAGGCCGGGAGCGTGAGGAAGTCGGCGTACTCGTCGGCGACGGCGACCTCCAGGAACGTCTGCTTGGCCTCCTCGTAGTCGGACGCGTCGCCGGGGAGCTTCGCGATCTCCTCGGCCACGAGCTCGTGCACGAGCTCCTTCGTGACCCGCCGGCCCGTGTCGGCGAGCTTCACGTCGTTGTGCAGCCACTGCCACACCTGGCTGCGGGAGATCTCGGCGGTGGCGGCGTCCTCCATGAGGTTGAAGATCGCCACGGCGCCGAGACCGCCCAGCCAGGCACGCAGGTACTGGATGCCCACCGAGATGTTGTTGCGCAGGCCGGCCTCGGTGATGTCGCCGGGCGTGGCTGCCACGTCGAGGAGCTGCTCGGCGGTCACCTCGACGTCGTCGCGGGTGCGGTCGATCTGGTTCGGCTTGTCACCCAGGACGTCGGTGAAGACTTCCTTGCACAGCTCCACCATGCCGGGGTGGGCCACCCACGAGCCGTCGAAGCCGTCGCCGGCCTCGCGGGTCTTGTCGTCGCGCACCTTCGCGAAGGCCGTGGCGTTGACCTCCTCGTCCTTGCTGGGGATGAAGGCCGCCATGCCGCCGATGGCGTGCGCGCCGCGCTTGTGGCAGGTCTTGACCAGCAGCTCGGTGTAGGCACGCATGAACGGGACCGTCATCGTGACGGCGTTGCGGTCCGGCAGCATGAACTCGGTACCGCGGGTCCGGAAGGACTTGATGACGGAGAACATGAAGTCCCAGCGGCCTGCGTTCAGGCCGGCGGAGTGGTCGCGCAGCTCGTAGAGGATCTCCTCCATCTCGAACGCGGCCGGGTAGGTCTCGATCAGCACCGTGGCCCGGATCGTGCCCTGCGGGATCCCGAGGTACTCCTGGGCCAGGACGAACGCGTCGTTCCAGAGCCGCGCCTCCAGGTGGGACTCCATCTTGGGCAGGTAGAAGTAGGGGCCCAGGCCCTTGGCGAACTGCCGCATGCCGGCGGTCGTGAGGTAGAGCGCGAAGTCCACCAGGGAGCCCGACGTCTCGCGCCCGTCCACGAGGATGTGCTTCTCGGGCAGGTGCCAGCCGCGCGGACGCATCACGATGGTCGCCAGCTCGGCGTCGGGCCTGAGCGCGTAGGTCTTGCCGTTCTCGGCCGTGAAGTCGATGGTGCGGTTGATCGCGTCCAGGAGGTTGAGCTGGCCGCCCACCACGGCGCTCCACTGCGGGGTGTTCGCGTCCTCCTGGTCCGCGAGCCAGACCTTGGCGCCGCTGTTCAGCGCGTTGATCGTCATCTTGCGGTCGGTGGGACCCGTGATCTCCACCCGGCGGTCCACGATCCCCGGCGCCGGGTCGGCAACACGCCACGAGTCGTCCTCGCGGATGTGGCGGGTCTCCTCCAGGAATCCCAGGGTGCCGCCGGCGGCCAGGTCCTGGACGCGGCGCTCGCGCGCTTCGAGCAGTTCCAGGCGGCGGTCCGCCAGCTCGCGGTGAAGCCTGACGATCAGCTCCATCGCGGCCGGTGTGAGCACCTCCTCGTACCGCTCGCCGATCTCGCCCGTGATCTCGATGCCGTCCGGAGTCTCCACGTCGACACTCTCCTCATGTTTCCACTATACGGAAGTAGATGTTCTGCTTGTGGAAAGTCTAGCGGTCGGCGAGGCGGGCGCCCACCCGCTCGGCCGCCTCGCGCAGGACAGGGACCGCCTCGTCGGCGAACTCCGGCGTCACGCGCGCCGCGGGGCCCGAGACGGACAGTGCCGTCGCCACCGGCGCGCCGGGTACGGCCACCGCGAAGCACCGGACGCCGATCTCCTGCTCACCGTCGTCGACGGCGTAGCCCCGCGCACGGATCCGGGCGAGCTCGGCGACCAGCTCGTCCGGGCCGGCGATGGAACGCTCCGTGGCGGGCGGGAGCCCCGTGCGCCTCGCGATCTCCCTGACCTGGTCCTCGTCGAGCCCGGCGAGCAGCATCTTGCCGACTCCCGTGCAGTGCAGGTGGACGCGGCGCCCGACCTCGGTGAACATCCGCATGGAGTGCGTGGAGGACGCCTGCGCCACGTACACCGCCATCTCGTGGTCGAGCAGCGCGAGGTTCGCCGTCTCGCCGAGCGTGGCCGCGACGTGCTCGAGCTGAGGGCGGGCCGCCGCACCGAACTGCCGGCCGGCCGCATCCGCGAGGCGCAGCACTCCCGGCCCGAGCGCGTAGCGGCGTGACGGCAGCTGCCGCGCGTACCCGCGCTGCACCAGCGTGCGCAGCAGCCGGTGGATGGTCGGCAGCGGCAGCCCGCTGCGTTCGCTGAGCTCGCTCAGGGTCGCGTCACCCCCGAGGTCCGTCATGATCTCCAGCAGGTCGATCGCCCGCTCGACGGTCTGCACGCCGCCGGTGCTGCTTGCCATGTGGCTCCTCACGATCCTGGCGCCCCGAACGCCAACCACCCGCGCCTCCGCGGACCAGAACCAGGATTCCACACCTCGGAATCCTGGCTATGCTCCCCCGGCCGGGGACGGATCAGGAACCGGCCGCGCGGTCCCGCTCGGCCGGGGTCGCGCCGTTTCCGACATACCAGCGGATCTTCTCCCGCAGCTTCTCCTGCTGCTCCCGCAACAGGTCGACCTGCTCCTGGACCCGCTGGTCGTGCGCCCGGAGCAGATCGAGCCGCTCGTCCATGGTGGTCGCGTCCAGACAGAGCTGCGCATAACGCTTCAGGTCCGCGATGGGCATGCCGGTGTCCCGCAGGCAACGGACGAGCCCGAGCCACTCGAGATCGGCCGGGCCATAGGTTCGACGCCCACCGGGAGTGCGTGCGACCGGGGCGAGCAGACCCTCGCGCTCGTAGTAACGCAAGGTGTCGATGCTGAACCCAGACTCGGCCGCAGCCTCCGCGGGCGTGTAGGCGCGGGACTTCGTGGTCTCGGTCATACATCCATCATGCCGCGCTTCCGGGCGGGCATGTCCCGCGTCCAGGCCTGTTCCGCGGCGTCGACTGGCGCGCCGCGCATCCGGGCGCGCGGGCGCATCCGGGCGCGCGGGCGCATCGAAGGGCCTGCTCGGGCTTCTCGTGCCGGCGCCTTGACCTGGAGCGCGCTCCAGGTCGCACGCTGTTGCCCATGGACACGATGAACCTGGCCCTCGGGGCCATGAAGTTCGGTACCACGGTCGACGAACGCACCGCGTTCGCGCTGCTCGACCAGTTCATGGATGCGGGTGGGACCTGGATCGACACCGCCGACTGCTACGCGTTCTGGGACAGCGCGTCCGGTCATGGCGGGCAGAGCGAGGAGGTGCTCGGCCGCTGGCTCGCAGCCCGGCCCGGCATACGCGACCGGGTGAGGATCTCCACGAAGTTCGGCGCCGAGCCCTCCGTCGCCGGGCAGTGGCCCGCCTCGCGGACCGGTCTGGGCGGCACGGCGATACGCACCCAGCTGGAACGCAGCCTGGGGCGGTTGGGCACGGACCACGTCGACCTCGCCTGGGCGCACATGGAGGACAGGAAGATCCCCGTCACGGACGTCGCCGACGCGATGTCCGCGCTGCACGACGACGGCCTGGCGGCTCGGCTCGGCATGTCCAACCATGCGTCGTGGCGGGTCGCGACCGCTCGCATCAGGGCACTCGGCCAGGGACGCGAGCCGGTGAGCGCGCTCCAGCACAGCTACTCGTACCTGCATCCCCGGCCGGGGACGCCGAGTCCGGACCACCGCTTCGGGTTCCTCAGCGACGACCATCTTGACCTCGCCGCGACGGACGGCCTGGAGATCTGGGCGTACACGCCACTCCTGTCCGGTGCGTACGACAATCCCGCCAAGGAGATTCCCGAGCACTTCGGCCACCCGGGCACGGTTCGCCGGCTCGCGGCCCTCGGCGAGGCGGCGGACGCGGTGGGCCTCACGCGCGGCCAGGTGGTCCTGGCCTGGCTCGCAGGTCACGCCCCGGCAGTTCGCCCGATCCTCGGCGGCAGCAAGCCGGAGCAGCTCACGGCGGCGATCGCCGCCGTGCGGGCCGGCCTGCCCGAGGACGTCCGGGCACGGCTGGACGCCGTGGAGCCACTGACCCCGCGGCTGAATCACGACCTCGTTCCGGAACCGGACGCCGTGTAGCGCCGGCTGCTGCCGCGCATCGGGCCGGGCGCCATGGGCACTGCTGCCTTTCACGGCGCCTTCCACGGCGCCGGCGGGGCCGCCTGCTGGCGGTCCGGCCGGCGCCGCTGCCGTCCTCGCCCGGCGGACATTCCTTCTCCGGCGGCGTGGAGCCGGCCGCTCAGGCGGGGGCCTCTGATCGTGCGTTCCGGTCAGGCAGTCACCGGGTCCGGTGCCGGCTCCCGGCCGACCACGCCCCAGCGGATCAGGCCGATCCTCACGAAGCCTGTCAGTGCCATGAGGAAGAGCCAGAAGTACGACGGCACGATCAGGGCCAGCACCAGGACGAGGGCGAAGCCGATCGCCATCGCCAGGGGGCCTGCGGGCATCGTGACGGGGTACGGAAGACCTGCGCTCGCACGTTTGCGGCGCTCGACGACGGCAATCACGAACAGCAGCAGGGAGCTCACGGCCAGGGTGCCGATGTAGCACGCGACGATGATCCGGCCTGTGTCCATCCCACCGACGAGTGCGGTGACCACGGGCATCACCACGATGGTGAACAGCCAGGCGAACTGCAGTGTCGTGCGGCGGCGATCTGCCGGGGTGTCCGGCAGCAGGATGGCGTGGTGCATGCGCCAGAACATCGCGATGATGACGAAGCTGATCATGAAGGCCACGAGTTGCGACAGGTGCTCGTCGAAATACTCGACGATGCCGTGCCCCTCTCCCGTCGCCTCGGACACGCCCTCCATGAGGGGCAGGATGAGCAGCGTGAGCGCGATGGCGATCGCGGCGTCGAGGAACGCGATGAGGCGCTCACTGGTATTTTCCGGCAATTTTGTCTCGTTCATCTAAACCTCCGGAACGAGATCCTGCCATGTGGCGGAGGAGATCCAGCCACAAATACGGAAGAGCGGATGGACTGCGACGGATCGATGCGGGCGCGCCGGCATGGAAGAGCCCCTGAGCGGCAGGCGTTCAGGGGCTTGAGAAGGATCGCCTCGGGGCCGGGGGCGGTTGTTCGTGAGGCGTGGTGCGTGGGGGCCGATCGTGGGGGCCGTGGTGCCCGATCGCCGCGGTGCCCGATCGTGGGTGGTCGCGGTCTGGCGGGTGGTCGCGGTTGCCGATCGCGGGTGGTCACGGTGGTGGCCGGACCCCCCCCCCCCGGAAATGACTCGAGGCCCGCACCGTTTCGGGTGCGGGCCTCGAGTGAAAGGGAGTCCGGCCACCACCGTGAC
>NZ_JABBYC010000020.1 GCF_016742955.1 Myceligenerans indicum
AGATGTGTATAAGAGACAGCCCGTAGCCCGACGGCGCCGGCAGTCCCGTCCCGAACCGTTCACCATCGCCAGCTACATCGGCGTCGTCACGTTCGGACTCATCTGCCTGATCCCGTTCTGGATGGTCGTCGCGGGCTCGTTCACCGACGAGGCCGTGCTCTCGCAGCGCGGCTACTCGTTCTGGCCGGCCCCGTTCTCCGTCGACGCCTACACGACGATCTTCACGGGGTCGCGCGTCTGGCTGTCCTACGGCGCGACGATCTTCATCACGGTCGTCGGTACGGCGATCGCGGTCGCGGCCACATCGGGCATCGCCTGGGTGATCGCCCGCGGCCTGCCGTGGGTGAGCCGGCCACTGGCGATCTTCGCGTACATCCCGATGCTGTTCACCGGCGGTCTGGTGCCGATGTACATCCTCATCACCCAGGTGCTCCAGCTGCGCAACTCGCTGTTCGCGGTGATCCTGCCGCTCGTCATCGCTCCGTTCCTGGTGTTCGTGCAGGTGAGCTTCTTCCGGGGAACTCCCCAGGAGATCCTCGATGCCGCTCGCATCGACGGCGCCGGCGAGCTGCGCATCTTCTTCCAGATCGTGCTGCCGCTGTCCAAGCCCGTCATCGCGGTCATCGCCCTGTTCTACGCCGTGACGTTCTGGAACGAGTGGTTCCACGCCCTGCTGTACATCAGTGAGCCCACGAGGTTCCCGCTGCAGCTCGTGCTGCAGAACCTGATCACGAGCGTCGCCAACGCGGCAGACCTCGGCACGACGTCGGCTGCCCCCGTCTATCAGATCCGGCTGGCCATGACCGTCATCACCATCGGACCGATCCTTCTGGCCTATCCGTTCGCCCAGCGCTACTTCGTCAAGGGGCTCACCCTCGGCGCCTCGAAGGGCTGACAACCGCACGTCGGCCATCTTTACCGGCCACCTCGGCCATCATCTGAAAGGAAGAACCATGGCACAGCTCATCGACGCCGCTGGACTGTCCTCGTCCCTGTCCCGCCGAGGATTCCTCGCCGGGACGGGCGCGCTGTTCGCGGCTGCCACCCTCTCCGCGTGCGCTCCGGGCGGCGGCGGGACGAGCGGGGGCAGCACCACGTACGGCCTGCTGCTGCCCGGCGACGTGCCCACGCAGTGGGACCGTGTGCACGCTGCGGTCAACACCAAGCTCAAGGCAGACCTCGGCTTCGAGTTCAACCCCGAGTTCATCAACTGGAAGAACTACGGCTCGCAGTCCCTGCTGAAGTTCACGGCGCAGGAGGACTTCCAGACGGCGCTGTCCGCCCGCTGGCTGAACATCGCCCAGCTCATCGAGTCCGGTGCCCTCCAGCCGCTCGACGACGCGTTGGCGAGCGGCAAGTACACGAACCTCACCGCGTCCGTCGACCAGAGCGCCTTCGACGCCAACCGCTGGCCCGACGGCTCGGTCTACGGCGTTCCCGCCGTCAACAGCGCAGCCCGGATCCACCACCTCATCGCTCGCGGTGACCTGGTCGACAAGTATGCCTCCGGGGGCATCGAGAACTTCGACCAGCTCGAGAAGTTCTGGTACGACGTGCAGCAGAAGGAGGGACTGCCGGGGTACGTCAACCGGAACTCGCCCTTCGACGTCCTCGGCGCTCCCACCGGGGCGCTCTACGCCCAGGGCTGGGAGACCCCGGACTTCCTCCCGCTCTACTTCTCCAGCGACTCCCTCCTGTTCGTCCCGTCGCGGGACGCGGCCTCGACCGGTTCGGCCGACGCCGTCCCCTTCTGGGAGTACGAGCCGTACGTCGAGTCCCTGCACCGGGTGCGCCGGTACTTCGAGGACGGCATCATCAACGCCGACCGGCTCAACGCGGACCCGTCCACCATCAAGGCCCTGTTCGACGGCGGCGGAGCCGCGACCTGCTGGGGCATCACCGACGGCGGCGACACCTCCTCGCACCTCGATCTCCTGGAGAAGGCGGTGCCCGGGGCGTCCGTGGTCAGTGTGCTGCCCTTCCGGGACGGCCTGGCCACGAAGCCGAACCAGACGTTCCAGGCGGACAACCTCGTGGTGGTCAACGCCGCCGCCGCGGACGCCGATGCCGCCCTCCAGCTCCTGGACTGGGTCTCCGTCAAGGAGAACCACGACCTGCTCCAGTACGGCGAGGAGGGGACGGACTGGAAGGCGGTCGGGGACGACGCCTACGAACCGATCGGGGAGTACGCCGGCGGGTTCCCCGGCTACGCCCTGAGCTGGCGTATCCCGCTCGAACGCAAGTACTCGCGCATGAGCGAGAGCGAGACCATGTGGTTCGACTGGTCGAAGGACTACGGCAACTTCACGCTCGACCCGTTCGCCTCCTTCATCCCCGACCTCAGCGCGGTCGAGACCGAGCACGCCCAGATCACGGCCGCCGTGACCGAGTTCGGCAACCCCCTCTTCGCCGGCGCCGTGCCCGTGGAAGAGGGGCTGGACAAGCTCAAGAAGGCCGTGGACCGCGCCGGCCTGACAAAGGTTCAGGAGGAGCTGAACAAGCAGGCGGACGCCTACCTCGCGTCGAAGTGACGGTACGGGCCTCCGGGCCCGCGCGAAGAATCCCGGGGCCGGTGCACGATCGTGCCGGCCCCGGGCCACCACCAGTCCCTGTCCCTGAAAGGATCAGTGTGATCGAGTACGCAGTGGCGGTCGGGTCGGACCGGTTGGCCGAGCGGTTGTTCGGCCCCGGGCACGAAGCCCTGACCCGAGTCCCCGCACAGCGGGTCGGCGAGGTGCTGACCGAGTTCGACTCGGACGACGCCCGGCTGACGCTGTCCCGGACCGAGGTGCTCCTCACCGGCTGGGACACACCGCCACTGCCCGCCTCGGTGCTGCGTCGCGCGAATCGGCTGCGCCGCGTCATCCACGCGGGTGGCGCGACGGGACATCTCTTTCCCGACGGGGCCGGCGGGATCGCGACGTCTGACATCGGTGCGGCCAACGCGATCCCCGTCGCCGAGCTCACGCTCGCCATGATCATCCTGGCGAACAAGGACGCCTTCCGATCGCGTGACCTTCTCCGTGAGCGGCGCGCCTTCATCGACCGGGAGGCGGAGTTCGCCACGGCCGGCAACTACGCGCGCACGGTAGGCCTCGTGAGCGCGTCCCGCACCGGACGTGCCGTCGTCGAGCTGCTGCGCCCGTTCCCCAGTCTGCGGATCCTGGTGTACGACCCTTTGCTCACGCCCGGCGACGCCGAGGCGATGGGCGTGGAGAAGGTGGACCTGCCCGAGCTGATGCGCCGGAGCGACGTCGTGTCCCTCCACGCGCCCGTCCTTCCGGAGACGGTGGGCCTGATCGACACGTCGATGCTTGCCCGCATGCCCGACGGCGCTACCCTGATCAACACCGCTCGCGGTGTGATCGTGGATGCGGCGGCCCTGGAGAAGGAACTCGTCAGCCGGCGCATCAACGCCATTCTCGATGTGACGGATCCTGAGCCTCTACCACCCGCGTCGCCGCTGTACGACCTGCCGAACGTCTTCCTGACGCCGCACATCGCCGGATCGATGGGAACCGAGCTGCGCAGGATGGGCGACGTCGTCGCGGCAGACCTCGCCCACTATGTCCACGAGGTCTGCGGCCGGGCGGGTGCCTGAGCGCTCGCAGGCCGCCCGAAGTGGTCCCCGATAGGATTTTGGCGTATGACCAGGGAGGCGATCGTCGAATGAGTGCTCCGGAACGCCCGGCGCGGCTGGCTGATGTGGCCGAGCTCGCCGGTGTCTCCGCCGCGACGGCGTCACGCGCGCTGAACGGCAGCGACCGTGGCGTACGCGAAGCCAACCGGGCGCGGGTGCTCAAGGCGGCGAAAGCGCTCGGGTACACCACCAACATCGCCGCGCAGGCGGTGGCCAAAGGCCGTTCACGCGGCGTGACGCTGCTGGTCAAGAACTTGCCGGACGACTACGCGAACCCGATCACGGCGGGCGTGGTGGCCGCCACGCAGCGGCGTGGCCTGCCCTTCACCCTGATCTCGGCCGGCACCGACCCGGCCGACCTGGTCGAGGCGGTCAATCTCGCCCGTGGCAACCGTGCGGAGATCCTCATGATCACCGGCGGGCGCGCCACGGACGACGTGACCATCCCGGACCTCGTCGAGGCCCTGCAACGGTACGAGGCCGAGGGCGGACGTGTCGTGCTGGTGACCCAGGAAGGTCTCCCGTTCGACACCGTCGCGTACGCCAACCGTGAGGGTGGGTACGAGATGGCGACCACCCTCGTGGGTCTCGGCTACCGGAACTTCGCGGTGATCTCCGGGATGCGGCACGGCATGACGCAGCGGGACCGGACGGAAGGCTTCGTGGCAGGCCTGGCCGATGCGGGTATCGAGCTGCCCGCCGACCGCATCCTGATCGGCGACTTCAACCGGGACGCCGCGTACGCGCTGACCGGGGACCTGCTGCGCCGCAACGTCGCCGTGGACGCGATCTTCGCCGTCAACGACTCGATGGCTCTGGGCGTGCTGACCTTCTTGCGCGACACGGGCGACCCGCGCCGGGTGGCGGTCGCCGGGTTCGACGACATCAAGGCGCTGCGCGACGTCACGCCGTCGCTCTCCACCGTGCACCTTGCCTGGGAGCAGGTCGCGGAAGAGGCACTGGCGCTGGCGGTGAGCCCGCGGAGCGACCAGGTGCGGACCCGGGTGGTCAAGGGGCATGTGATCGTGCGCGAGAGCACGCCCGACGTGTCGCGCTGACGAGGGGGCACTGCCTGGCGCCTGTTGCTGCGCCGGCCGCACGGCGGTCCCGTCATCGTCCGCCTCGGCCACCTCGTCCACTGATGGCTCGGCGGACGACGGCCGACGTGCGCCGGGCACGCCGGAACGCCCCGGCGAAGCGTCCCGGGCCGGAAGCCCACGTCGTCACGTCAGCCCCGACCGGCCTCCGTCGAGAGGTACGACGGCGGCGGGGCGAACTGGGACAGGACGAATTCGGCGCCGAAGGAGTCGCGGATCGTCGCCTCCTTGGTCCAGGCGCTGTCCTCGCTGTGCAGCACCGTCGCGCCCGCCCGCTCCGCCGTCGTCGCGGACGCGTCCCGGTCGGACACGGCAAAGACCACCGACCAGTGCGCCGGCCCGTCATGCGGCACGATCCCGGCGACGACGTCGGCGAAGCCCGGGGGCGCGTGCCCCTGACGCTCGTGGATGCCCGGGTCCGTCGTGCGGGCCAGGTGGTCCCCGTAGCCGGGCACTCGCGCCATGCCGGCCCCCAGGTCGTCGGTTCGCACCCACCCGAGCAGCGGGCCGTAGAACTCCAGCGCACGATCCACGTCCGGGGTGAACAGGTTGCTGAAGTTCCACGTGCCCGGCGCGTTGACGACCTGGGCACCGAGCCGGGCACCCGCCTGCCACAGCCTGCTCGGCGCCCCCTGCGGGTCGACGATCCGCGCCATCTGCCCGGCGGCCGGCCCACCCGGCGGCCCGACCGTCTCCGGAGGTGAGCTCACGACGCCGCCCAGAGCGGTGACCTGCCTCGCCGTGGCCGTGATGTCGTCGACGGCGAGGTACGTATGCCACATCACCTCGCCGTCGAAGCCCGGGTCGGGTGTGGCGATCGCGCCGATCACCGTGGCGTCCGTGCCGTCCTGGGAGGCGACGACGTAGCGCCCCGGTGCTCCGGGCGGCACCTTCTCGGTGAATGTCCAGCCGAACAGTTCGCCGTAGAAGGCGAGCGCCGCGTCGACGTCGAGCACCTCCAGGTCGATCCAGCTCGGCACACCGTGGGGATACGTCCGTGTGGTGGGTGCGTCAGCCATGCTGCCCTCCGGTTCGGTTCCGATACCCCGATGGTGCACCTGGACACCGACATCCGCGCCGGCCGACGCGCGCTTCAGCCCTTCTTGCGGGGCTCCGGCTCGCCGAGCTCGACGCCGGAGGTCACCATGCCACCCTGGACGTTCAGGTCGCCCTGACCCTCGGCGGTCTCGGTGAGCACCAGGTCACCGGTCACCCGGCCCGCGGCGCGCACGTCGCCGACCGCCGAGCGCACCGCCGCCAGGTCCGCGGCGGGTACCGCCAGGGTGGCCGCGAGCACCGGGGCCCGCATCGAGGTCTTCGCCTCGGACTTCACCTTGCGGATCGCGGCCAGCGCGTTCCCGGCCGCCGTCAGGTTGGTGGCCTCGGCGCCCGCGGCGGCGCTGCGCAGCGGGTCCGGCGTGGGCCACGCAGCGTGGTGCACGGAACCCGTGCGCCACCAGGACCAGACCTCTTCCGTGGCGAACGGCAGGTACGGCGCCAGGAGACGCAGGAGGGTGTCGAGAGCGATGGCCAGTGCGGTGCGTGCCGACGTGGTCTCGGCCGACCCCGTCGCCGTACCGGCGCCGTAGGCACGGTCCTTGACGAGCTCCAGGTAGTCGTCGCAGAACGTCCAGAAGAACGTCTCCGTGACCTCGAGCGCGCGCGTGTGGTCGTATGCCTCGAACGCTGCCGTGGCCTGCTCGGTCACGGCCGCGAGGCCGGCGAGCATCGCGCGGTCCAGCTCCACCGTCACCGCTGCCGGGTCCAGCAGGATCTCACCCTCGCCGGACTCCGGGTCCAGCCCGAACGACAACGCGAACTTCGAGGCGTTCAGCACCTTGATGGCCAGGCGGCGACCGATCTTCATCTGCCCCACCTCGAACGCGGCGTCCGCGCCCAGGCGTGCCGAGGCGGCCCAGTAGCGCACCGCGTCCGAGCCGTGCTCCACGAGCAGATCCATCGGCGTGACCACGTTGCCCTTGGACTTCGACATCTTCTTGCGGTCCGGGTCGAGGATCCAGCCGCTGATCGCCGCGTTCTTCCAGGGCAGCACGCCGTTCTCCAGATGTGCGCGCACCACGGTGGAGAAGAGCCAGGTGCGGATGATGTCCTGGCCCTGAGGACGAAGGTCCATCGGGAACACCCGCTGCCACAGGTCCTCGTCCCGCTCCCAGCCTGCGACGATCTGCGGCGAGAGGGAGGAGGTGGCCCAGGTGTCCATCACGTCGGCATCGCCCACGAACCCGCCCGGACGACCGCGCTGGTCCTCGGTGAATCCCGCGGGCGGCTGCGACGTCGGGTCCACCGGGAGCTGGTCCTCGGCCGGGACGATCGGGTTCTCGTGGTCCACGTCACCCGAGGCGAGCACCGGGTACCACAGGGGGATCGGCACGCCGAAGAAGCGCTGGCGGCTGATCAGCCAGTCACCGTTGAGGCCACCCACCCAGTTCTCGTAGCGCACCCGCATGTGGTCGGGGTGGAAGTCGAGTTCCTTGCCACGGGCCAGCAGCTCGTCACGCAGGTCCCCGTCGCGGCCGCCGTTGCGGATGTACCACTGGCGGGACGTGACGATCTCCAGCGGCTTGTCGCCCTTCTCGTAGAAGTTCGCCTTGCGCTGGGTCGCGACGGGTTCGCCGGCGAGGTCACCCGAGGCGCGCAGCGCCTCGACGATCGCCTTGCGTGCGCTGAACGTCGTCATGCCGGAGATCTCACCGAACAGCGCCTCGCCGGCGCCGCCCTCGATCCACTCCGGCACCTCCCGGGTGATCCGGCCGTCCCGTCGCACGATCGAGCGGGTCGGCAGCTGCAGCTCCCGCCACCACTGCACGTCCGTCAGATCGCCGAACGTGCAGCACATCGCGATGCCCGCGCCCTTGTCGGGCTCGGCCGCGTGGTGTGCCAGCACCGGCACCTCGACGCCGAACAGCGGCGAGGTCACCGTGGTGCCGAACAGGTGCTGGTAGCGCTCGTCGTCGGGGTGGGCGATGAGCGCCACCACGGCCGGGATCAGCTCCGGGCGAGTGGTCTCGATGAACACCGGCTCGCCGCCGGGACGGCCGAACGCCACCTTGTGGTAGTGCCCGGGATAGTCACGTGCCTCCAGCTCGGCCTGGGCCACCGCCGTCTGGAACGTCACGTCCCACAGGCCCGGCGCCTCGGCCTGGTAGGCCTCACCGCGGGCGAGGTTGCGCACGAAGGCCTTCTGGGCTGTCGCGATCGAGTCCGCGCCGATGGTCTGGTACGTCTGCGACCAGTCGACCGACAGGCCCAGGCGGCGCCACAGCTGCTCGAACTTCTGCTCGTCCTCCGTCGTGAGGCGTTCGCACAGTTCGATGAAGTTGCGGCGGCTGACCGGCACCTGATCGGCCGGCTTCACGTTCTTGCCGTCCGTGCCCTGGTGGGGCGGCTCGAAGTCCTCCACGTAGGGCAGGGACGGGTCGCACCGGACGCCGTAGTAGTTCTGCACGCGCCGTTCGGTGGGCAGGCCGTTGTCGTCCCAGCCCATCGGGTAGAAGACCTCGTACCCGCGCATGCGCTTGTAGCGGGCGACCAGGTCGGTGTGCGTGTAGGAGAACACGTGCCCCACGTGCAGCGAGCCGGAGGCCGTGGGTGGCGGGGTGTCGATCGAGTAGATCTGCTCACGGGTCTTGCTGCGGTCGAACGCGAACGTGGCCTCGTCGCTCCAGCGGGCGTCGAGCTTCTCCTCCAGCCCGTCCGTGCTCACGCGATCGGGTACTCCCTTGACCACCGCGCGGACGACGTCGGCACCAGCTACCTGAGCGGCGGGTGTTGTCGTGGCGTTCGTGGTGGTCGTGGCCGGGTCCGTGTGACCGGCGGGGATCGGAGTACTCATGGGTCAAGTGTCCCAGATTCCGCACGGCCGGGTGTCCCGTCATCCACAGCTCGGGTGGGATACCCTGCCCGGTCCCCGGAGCGCGATGTTCAGGCGCCGCCGAGGGCACCGGCCGGGATCTGACCGTCTCTCCGCGGCCGGAAGTGGTCCCGGTCGCGACCTGTGCGGCTAACGTCCGGGTATGGAGTCGTACCTCATCCCGGTCCTGGTCATCCTCCTCGTGATCCTCGTCGTCAACGTCACCGGCAACCTCGGATCCTCCGCGAGGAGCCTGCGCCGGCTGGAACGTCGGCTCGACCTGCTGCTGGATCACCTCGGTGCGGCCGAGCCGGGAACCGCCGGGATCTCGCCGGAGACGCTCGCCGAGGTCGACGACCTCGTCGCGCAGGGCCGGACCAAGGACGCGACACGGATCTACTTCGAGGAGTCCGGGGTGGACCGTGGTGAGGCACGGATCTGGATCCGGCGGCGTGCCGAGACGCGTGGGCCCGCCTGACGCGGACGTCCGGGGGCGGGTTAGGGTCGACGCCGTGGCGACGATCGGACTGGCGGCGATGCTCGAGACGCTGCATCCGCGGGACGCGGTGGAACTGGCGGTTCACGCACAGGAGCACGGTTTCAGCGGTGTGATGGCAACCGACCGGTTCCAGCCCTGGACGCCCCGTCAGGGGCATGCGGGCTTCGTCTGGGACGTGCTCGGCGCCCTGGGGGAACGGACCACCGGCGACCTCGGCCCGGTCGCCGTCCCCGGGAGCAGGATGCACCCCGCCGTGCTCGCGCAGGCCTCCGCGACCCTGGCGGCGATGAATCCCGGTCGCCACTGGCTGGGCGTGGCGAGCGGCGATGCCGTCGACGAGCACGTCACCGGCGACTACTGGCCCGAGGCACCGGGCCGGATCGCGCGGTTGTTCGAGGCAGTGGAGATCGTCAGGAAGCTGTTCGCCGCTCCGGCGGGGCGTGACGTCAGGTTCTCCGGGCACTACTTCCGGCTGGAGGCCACCCGGCTGTGGACCGTCCCGGAGGCGGCGCCGGAGGTTCTGGTCGCCACCGGTGGCCCGGTCACGGCGCGCCGCGCCGGCCGGCAGGCGGACGGCCTGATCACCATGGCGGCACCGCCCGAACGGCTCCAGGTGCTGCTCGACCGGTTCGCGGCCGGGGCGCGCGAGGCGGGCAAGGACCCTGACACCATGCCGAAGGTGGTGCAGGTCCCGGTCTCGTGGGCGCCGGACCTCGCGCAGGCCGAGGAGAACGTGCTGGCGAACCCGCCGATCGGTGCGGCCCGGCTGCCCCGCTCCGACCTGCGCTCCCCGCACGACGTCGCCGCCGTGGCGCGCCTGCTCCGTGCGGAGGACCTGGCCGGCCGGGTCCTCGTCTCGGCCGACCTCGCGGCCCACGCCAAGCACCTGCAGCGCCTGCTCGACCTGGGCTTCGACCGCCTCTACGTGCACGACGCGGGCCCGGACGCCCGCGCCTGGATCGACGCCTATGCCGCCGAGGTCCTCCCTGCCCTCACCCGCTGAGGTCGTCCGGCGGGAGAGAATGCCGCCATGCATCGCCTCACCGTGTGGGCGCCCGACGGGCTGCCCGAGATCACCCCCGGAACCGACCTCGGAGCCGTGATCGGCGAACTTCTCGCCGCGCAGGAGCTTGCCGACCGGCCCACGGAGGGCGACGTCGTCGCGGTGACCTCCAAGATCGTGTCCAAGGCCGAAGGGCGGGTGGTGGCGGCCACGGACCGGGAACAAGCGATCACGGACGAGACGGTCCGTGTGGTCGCGGTGCGAGAACGCCCCGACGGGCCTCCGCTGCGGATCGTGGAGAACCACCTGGGACTCGTCATGGCGGCCGCGGGCGTGGATGCCTCGAACACGCCGGAGGGAACCGTCCTGCTGCTGCCGCAGGACCCGGACGCGTCCGCCCGTGGCATCCGCGCGGCCCTGCGCGACCGGTTCGGACTGGACCGCCTGGGAGTCGTCGTCACCGACACCGCCGGCCGGCCCTGGCGCGACGCGCTCGTGGACATCGCGATCGGCGCCGCCGGCATCTCGCCCACCGACGACCTGCGTGGTGGCACCGACAGCCACGGCCGCCCCCTGAACGTGACGGTCACGGCCGTCGCCGACGAGGTCGCCTCCGCCACGGAACTCGTGCGGGGCAAGGCGACCGGACGCGCCGTCGCCGTCGTCCGCGGACTCGCCCGGTACGTGTCCGACGACGCCGGCCCCGGCGCGCGGTCGCTCGTGCGGCCCAGCGGCGACGACCTGTTCCGGGAGGGCTCCCGCGAGGCCTACGAGCGCGGACTCGCCGACGCGCACACGCGCGCCGCCACCACCTGAGCCGACGATGCTGCTCCTGCCCCGCGACGTCACCCGCGTCGGGGCGTCCGAGGCGCCTCGTCGTCCCGGAGCGCCGGGCCGGCTTCAGCGCCGTCGCGGGTCGGGGGTCGCTGTTCGCGGGTCGGGAGACCGCTGCGTGGTCGGTCATCCGGCGCATGGTCGGTCAAGTGATTGACCGACCACGCGTCGTCTGACCGACCATGCGCCGGGTGACCGACCACGCGCCGAGCCATACATCCCCGGCCGCGCAGCCTGCTGCGCGGCCTTGCCTGCCTGGGCCGCGGACGGCCCTCCCTGCTACCGGGCCGGTGCGGGCTCCGTGATCGGGGCCGGGTCCAGGGCCACGACGTCGATCCGGGACTCCCGGCCGTCGGTGCACGTGGCCAGGCCGACACCGCCGACGTACTCCTCGAGCGTCTGCAGCAGCTTGAGCGGCGTGGCCAGGATCATGTGGAAGCCGAAGTCGCGGAACGTGTCCATCGCCGTGCGGGTGAACTCGGTGTCGGCCTTGTCGAAGGCCTCGTCCAGGATCACGGAACCATAGGCCGGTGC
Source organism: Myceligenerans indicum (assembly GCF_016742955.1). Taxonomy (GTDB): domain Bacteria; phylum Actinomycetota; class Actinomycetes; order Actinomycetales; family Cellulomonadaceae; genus Myceligenerans; species Myceligenerans indicum. The sequence continues at coordinate 11,479 of NZ_JABBYC010000020.1, forward strand.
GCCGTCGGCGAGGGTCGAGAGGCGGTAGCGCAGCGCAGCGGCCAGACAGAACACCACCAGCTTCTGGCGCTGGCCGCCGGACAGTCCCGCCGAGGACTCGTGCACGTCCAGTGTCAGACCCGCCCCGTCCAGCTCGACACCCGTGAACCGCACATGACGCCGCGTGTCCAGGCACAGTGTCCGCCACGCCCGGTCGGAGGGATCCGCGGAGGCCAGGCGGCGCATCAGCCGCTCCAGCCTGGGCATCGCCGTGGCACGGTCCTGCGCCAGGCCCTCCAGCGTGTCGAGGAACTCGCGCACCGCCGCGGGCTGCTGTTCCTTGACCCGGATCTCCAGGTAGCGTCCGGGGGCGTACTCCGATCGACGCAACGACTCGTTCACCGGCACGATCCGTTCCCGGATCACCGACGGTGCCTGCCGGATCTCGGCGGCCAGCCGGTCCAGGGCGCGCTGCGCGCCGCCGGACAGCAGCTGCTCCAGCTCGGCCTCCAGCTCCGGCAGCTGCCGGGAGCGGATCTCCTCGGCGAGCTCGAGGTAGTGCCCCCGGTCGCCCACCCCGGCGCCGATGTCCCGCGTGAGCGCGGGCCAGTTCCGCCGGAACTCGCCGAGCAGCTCGGTGATCTCCCGCTCCGCCGCACCGGAGCCGCGCAGGCCCGCCTCGCGTTCCGCGTCGAGGGCGCGCGAGACGACGAGCGACACCTCGTCGACGACGTCGTGCGTCACGGTCGGCCGGACCTCTGCGTAGCGCCGCTCCAGCTCGGCCCGGTGCTCGTCCGGGATCGCGGGGGACACCGTTCCGCGCAGCTCCCGCACCACGCGTTCCATCGCACGACGCGCGGCCCGCGCCTCCGCGAGGACGTCCGCCGCGGCGGACGCCGCCGTCCGGGCCTCGGCGAGCCGCCGTTCCGCACCGGCGACGTCGTGCTCGGCCGCGGCGAGATCCTGCGTCCCGCTCAGCAGGGAGTCGAAGGTCCGCTGCGCCTCGGCCAGGTCCTGCTCGGCGGACTCGATGTCGACGTCGCGCCACTCCCTGCGCTGCACCTGCCGCAGCGCGAAGGCGCGCTGCAGGCGCTCGCGCTCCGCGGCGGTCGCGGCGGCGACGGCGTCCTCGGCGGCCGTGAGCCGGGACTGGATCTCGCGCGCCTTGCCGAGCAGATGGTCGAGCTTGTCGGTGATGTCCCCGCCCAGGACCCACGTGGCGGGATCAGCCGCCGCGTCGTCCTTGATCACGTGGTCGCTCGCGTGCTTGACCTGACCCGCGAGGGTGACGGCACGTTCCGCCTCGTCGAGACCGGCGGCATCCTCCACGCACAGGTAGTCGTAGTCCGACAGCTGACGCTGCAGCCAGCCCGACGCCGGTCCGTCCGTCACCTCCACCTTGTGGATCAGGGAGTCCGGCCCCGACGCCGCCCGGGGCGCGTCCTGCCGCACACCCACGACCCGGTACTCCAGGCGCGTGCCCAGGTCCATGGAGTCCACGGCGTCCCGCACGGCGTCCCGGTGGGCAGACGGCACCAGCATCGTGGTGGCCAGCGGGCGCAGCACCCGCTCGATCGCGGCCGTCCAGCGCTCCTCACCCGGGCGGACCCCGAGCAGCTCGGCGGCGAACCGCAGCGCGGACTCGCTGATCCCCGTCGCGTCGCACACCGCACGGCGCGCCGCGAGCAGATCCGCCGGAAGGTTGCTCGCCGACGTCCGCAGCGCCTGAACCTGCGCGGAGATCGCGGCGTGTTCGGCGGCGACAGCGGCACGCGTCTCGTGTGCCCTGCGCATCTGCGCGGCCGGGCCGGTGAGCACCGGCATGGACCCCGTCGACGAGGCCGTCTCGGCGCCGCCGTTCGCCGACAGCTCGGACCGTGCGAGTTCACGCAGGGCCGAGAACTCGGCGAACGACTCCGGCGCAGCCAGCCCCACCATCTCCAGGTCGGTGGCCAGTTCCCCACGCCGCGTCCGTGTCAGCGCCGTGATCTCACCCGCCCGCTGGAGCCGGTCGCCCTGTGTCGCCAGAGCCTGGCCCCCGCGCACCTGCACCACGCTCACGGCCTGGCGGTGAGCGCTTGCGGCCTGCTCCACCTCGGCGTCGGCCGAGTCGCGCTCGTACGCCGCCGTGTCCTCGTGGCGCTGCGCGTCGCCGAGAGCGGCCGTCGCGAGCTCCAGCTTGATCGCGTCCCGGTACGGCTCCAGCGAGCCGTGCAGGGATGCCGCCTGGACGGCGGCCTTGGCGCCGGAGTCGAACCGGCGGCACAGCGGGGCCAGCTGGTCGAGGGCCCCGACCTGGCGCCGCGCGTCCGCGATGCGGGCGTGGGCGCGCGCCACCTCGCCGAACTGCTGCGCCGCGGCCTCGGCGAGGCCGAAGGTGATGGGCTCGTCGAGCATGTAGTCGCGGAACAGGTCGTCGAGGCTGCCCAGGTTCTTGGCGGACTGCGTGCGGTGCAGCAGCACGAGGGCGCTCGGGTCGCCGACGCCGAGCCGCTCGCTGAACGCGGCCGCGAAACCGGCGTGCCGGTCGGACACGGTGGCGTCGGGCAGGTGCGCGCGCAGTCCGGGAGCGTCCAGCCCGGAGCGCACGTAGGGCTCCAGGTCGAGGATGTCGGCCTCTCCGGGCTGGTACACGTACAGATCCGCGGACTGCGTCGCCGCCCGGCGCAGCAGCATGAGGCGTGCGAGCGTGGCGACCCCTCCGGAGCCGTCCTCGTAGCGCAGCAGGACGCCGCTCCATGTCGTGGCCGGGCGCAGGGTCTCCGCGACGGCCTCGCCCGTGGCGCCGTCGGTCCGGTGCCGCCAGGCTCCTCGCACGTAGCTGGTCACGGACCGGTCCTCGCGCCCGCTCGTGACGGCCGCGGCCGCGGCCGCGTTGAAGCGGAGGTCCGCCGGAGGCGTGAGGACCGCGGCGACGGCGTCGACCAGGGACGACTTACCCGACCCGGAGTGGCCGGTGAGCAGGAAGCCCTTCCGCGCGACGTCGATGCGGTGGTGGCCGGTGAACGTGCCCCAGTTGACCACCTCCACACGGGCGAGGCGCCACTGCCCCGGATGCGTGCTGCTCTGCATGCTCACAGCCCCTCCCTGCTGAGTCGGGTGTACTCGGCCTGGACGGCCTGGATCTCGTCGGCCCCGAACAGGGTGCGCAGGACCGGCGACACGATGCGGCGCCTGCCCCTTTCGCCGGTGGGTTGCAGGAGCCCGGCCTCGGTGAGCCGGTCCCACCCGGCGTCCATGGCGGCGTCGAACCCGGTCCCGTACCCGGTCGTCCCGGTGCCGCTGCGGCGCCGGAACGGGTGCAGGTGCTCGACGACGTCGTCGAGGTCGGTCACCACCTCCTGGCCGGGCGACTCCAGCAGGCGGGTGCGCAGGTGCAGCAGGAGAACCGTGTCGAGGAACGTCAGCGGGAGCTCCCGGACGACGGCGGGCGCGTCGGGCGCGGCGGTGGCGTCCCGCACGAACGCGATCTGCTCGTCGTGGTCCACCACCACGTCCAGGTACATGTCCGCGAGCCGGCCACGCACCAGCTCCAGATGGGTGAGCAGGTCGCGCCAGGCCTCCTCGTCGTCGGCGGCGGCCAGGTACGGGCCCCGGACCAGCGCCGCCAGCGACCGGCGGGCGGAGGCGGGCAGGCTTCCGGGATCGCCCTGCCAGAGGCGGGTACCCGGCTCCTCGCCCCCGGTGTGCGGCGTCCCGGGCAGGTCGTGCGCCAGACCGGTCGGGCCGGCGACGGGCTGCTGCCCGGTGTCGTCGGGCCGGGCCGACCGGACGACCCGGGCCTGTCCGGTCCCGCCCGGGCGCGAGCTGCTCAGATGTTCCATGGGTCCGGTCACGGGACGGGCTCCTCGAAGCGGTGGCGGGGTACTCGGGCGCGGCGCAGACTGCCTCGCGCGCCGGGCCAGGCGATGTCCTCGGTGTCGCCTTCACGTCGCCCGTGGCGCTCTGCGAGCGACAGCAGCCCCACGACGCTGGCCAGGCCCTGGGTCGCCGGATGGGCCCGGAGCACCTCGCCGACGGTGGCGGCGCCCCGGCGTGCTACGACGTCGTTCACGTTGCCGCGTAGCTCGTCCTCGTCGATCTCGGCGGACCGGGCGAGGGCGCGCAGCGCCGCGAGGTCGGTGGGGGCGTCGTCCGCCGGCGGCCGGGGACGCACCAGCGGCGCCGGGCGGTCGTCCGCGGGGTCGTGCGGGCGGATGCCCGCCGGTGAGGCGAGCGCGACGGCGCCGAGCTTCAGGGTCAGACCGGTCCAGGTGCCCGGTGCCACCTCGTCGGCCAGCTCGAGCGCGATGGTCTCCGCCTCCCGCAGCCGCGAGGCCAGGGCCTGCTCCTGGGGGAGGTCGCCGGACCGCGCGGCCCTCTGGAGCGCCCGGCGCAGTGCCGTCATGGTGTCCGTGGCGTCGTCCGTGGCGGAGCGCAGCTCGGTGACCAGCCGCCGCAGGGACGCCACTTCGGACGACGTGAGCTCGGTCGTGGCCTCCGGCGACCGCAGCAGCCGGGTGACGTGGGCCGTGGCATCGTGCTCGCCTGCGTCGAGCACGGCGCGGAAGGTCGTGAGGTTCCGTCCGGCGGGCGTCTCGGCGTGGTGGTCGACGCCGCGGAACAGGTCGTCGACGAACGCGTCCCGGACCGGGCCGGACGCCGTGAGACTGCGGCGGAGCTCGACGTCGGCCACGGTCAGGGCGGCGCGGACGCGCAGCAGGTCGGCAGGGACCTCGGCCGCCAGGGCGAGCACCTCGCGAGCGCGCTCGGCGAGGTCGGCCGGGTCCGGCTCCGGCACCGTTCCGCGCCGGACGCGGTCGATCTCGGCGTCGATCCGTGCTCGCTCGGCACGGAGGGCCGCGAGCCGCGCCGAGGGGTCGGGATCGGCGGCGTCCGCGAGATCGCCCAGCGCGCCCAGGACGATCGACAACCGCGTCGCCGTGGCGACGTGGTGCGGGCGGGTCAGACCGGAGACGAAGGCGATCGCGGCGAGCGCGGCGTCGGACAGCTCGAGCTGCTCGGGAGCTGTCGAGCGGTCGGACCCCGCGCCGGGACGGCGCACGAGGACGCCGTCGCGCAGCCACTCGGACACCTGCGGTCCCGCGGAGTGCGGAAGCGTGAATCCCTGGCGCCGCAGTTCCGTGATGTCGTCCTCGAGCCGCCCGACGAGCTCGGCCTCGGGCAGGCGGCGCGTTCCGCGGGCGAGGTGTCGTCCGAGCAGCGTGACGGCGGCGGCTGCGTGCCCAGAACGCAGCAGCATCCACGCGGGATGCTCGCCGGCGAGGCGTCGCGCGGTGCGCGCGATCTGGACGGTGCTCATGAGCGCAGAGGGTACTGGGTTTGGCTGACCGATATATGACGAGCCATTACCGGACAGTGATACGGCGTGCAACTTGTCGGCGATCTCCGGTCCGTCCGGCGTGACAGTGGAAAACTAGATGAATAGTCTCGAGGTGCGACAAGGTCTGCCGGTGACATGCCGATCGGCAGACCTTGTCGTGCGTCCAGCCAGGCACCACAGCGCGGAGGAACCGTGAGCACTGCAGCCGAGATCGTGGCCCGAGTCCGTAGGGAGCGCGGCCTGAGCATGAGCCTGTTGGCCGAGATGGCCGGGGTCTCGCGATCCACGGTCAGCCGGATCGAGTCCGGCAAGTTCGAGCCCACCTTCGCGCTCCTGCGCCGGGTCGTGGAGGCGGGCGGCTTCGACATCGACGCCGAACCCGAGGACGACGGGGCGCGCGGGTAGGTGCGGTCTCCGCAGCATGGTCCCAGTGACGCCGACGCGACGGGATCACCGGCCGGGGGTCGTGAAATGGGTGAATCTTCCGCTACGTTGTCTCCGCATGTCGCTGGGAATCGACCGGAAGCGCGTGGCGCAATGAATGAGAAGGTCCGTCACCGACGGAAGCCGGGAGGGGGCGCGACTCCCGCCCGTGCCGTACGACGCTCTGAGTCGTATGGTCCAGTTATGCCGAACGTCAGAATCCCTGCGGGGGTGCGGGAGGACGTCGAGACGCTGTGGGCGTTCCATGACCTGCAGCAGGATCCTCGTGAGGTGGATGTGTGCATCGGCCTGGGCGGACACGACACCGGAGTCGCCGACTACACGGCCGATCTCTACCACCAGGGCTACTTTCCCCGGATCGTCTTCACGGGGGCGAACGCGACCACCACCCTTGAGGCCTTCCCGCAGGGCGAGGCGGTGGGGTACCGGGAGCGCGCCGTCGCCCAGGGGGTTCCGGAGGGAGCCGTCCTGATCGAGCCGCTCGCCCGGAACACGGCCGAGAACGTCGAGTACAGCCGCAAGGTGCTCAGTGACCACCAGATCGACGCCGGCTCGGTCATGTTCGTCACCAAGCCCTACCACCAGCGGCGGGTCTTCGCGACATGCCAGGTCGTGTGGCCCGAGGTCACGGCGTACTGCGTCTCCCCGCCACTGCCTCTCGACGAGTACGTCTCGAGCATCGGGGACGTCGACCGGGTGATCGACATGCTGGTCGGTGACACCCAGCGCCTGACCGTGTACGCCGAGAGGGGATTCATCGCCGCGGACCAGGAGGTTCCCGGGGACGTGCAGGGGGCGTTCGACCGCCTTGTCGCCGCGGGGTACACCAGCCGCCTGGTCCCCGAGGAGCCGGTCCGCGTCTGACGCACCCGGCGGGCGGGCGGCGCGCCCGGCATAACGGTCTTCGGCGGCAAGCCTGGCGAGTCGCAAAGAATTCCGTTACGTTCGAACGCATGAACTGGAAGCAGATCATCGCGCTCGCGGCGTCGATCGGGACCATCGCGAGCCCGATCGATCTGATCCCTGACGCCATCCCGATCCTCGGCCTGTCGGACGACGCCGTTGCCGTCGTCGTGGCCGGGTACACGCTCTACAAGGCGATCAAGGCATTCCGGGCCGCCCGGCTCGCGAAGGCGGCCGGCAGTGCCGCGAAGGGGGCGGCGGACGCGGCGAAGGGCGCCGCGGGAACGGCGAGGACGTCACCCACGGGTGCCGGGACGAAGATCATCGCGAATCCGGGTGACCTGCCCGGCAGGCGTCGGAAGTAGCCGGCTTCAGGGACATGTCATCTTGCCGGTCGTTTGCCCGGTTCTGGTATTTTCGCTTCCATCATGAGTGACGGGAGCAGGACGGTGCGCGAGTCGGGTGCGGAGCAGGACGGCGTGACGGCGGACCAGGACGGCCCGACGGCGGACCACGACGGCCCGACGGCGGTGCCGGTCACGGACGTCGCGGCACAGGAGGCGTCCGGCGACGGGCCGGCAGGCTCCGGTGACACCGGCGCCGACGACGGAGCCGCAGGTTCCGGCACCGTCGACCCCGACTCCGGCGCCACCCGCGACGGGTCCGGCAGCTCCGGCCGGACCGGGGGCGGCCTGGAGGAGAAGGCTGCCGAGCGGCTGCACGCGCTCGTCGAACGCGGCGCCGAGAAGATCCCGGGTGACCAGGGCAGCATGGTTTCCCGCTTCGCCGTGGCGCTCCTCTCGTTCGGCAGCGCGATGACGGAACGGGGGCGGGACAAGGAGGAGAAGGGGACGTCCGCGCTCGTCTCGGACGCGGTCCAGCTCTTCAAGAGTCTCGACGACGACCCGGCCCGGCAGCGCGAGGCGATGGAGCGCGCGCTCAGCGACCTCACCTCGAACTTCGTCGGCGACGCCGAACGCGGCAAGGTGCTCGACGTCGCCCAGCAGGCCATGGGCCTGTGGCGTGGAGCTCGTGGCGCCTCCTCGGGCCTGGCCGCCTCGGACGATGCCGTGTCGCTGCGATCCCTCGCCGGGATGCTGCGCAACAAGGGCGACGAGGAAGGCGCCGCGCAGACGGAGGAAGAGGCGAGCAGGCTCGAGAAGTAGGAGCGGGAACCCGGCTGCCGGACGAGGGCCGGGTCAGCGGACCATGCGCAGCTCGGTGATGTCCGCGAAGTTCTCGTCGGTGATGCGCGCACCCTCCACGGAGAAGCCGTTGCGCTCGTAGAAGCGCCTCGCCCGCGGGTTGTCCTCGGCGACCCAGAGCTGGCAGGGCATGTCTGGCGGGACGACGGCGTCGAGCAGCGCCTGCCCCACGCCTGTCCCGTGGTGATCGTCCAGGACGTAGAGCATCCAGAGCTGCGTGTCCCGCACCGGGCGCACACCGTGCTGCTCCCGCGCCCGCGACGCATGGGCGAGCCCGACCACCTCGCCGTCCACCTCGGCCAGCATGGGCGCGAAACCCCCCAGCAGTGATCGCTGCCAGCCCTTGGTCCGGTCGGCGAGGGTGTGGGTCCGCCAGAACTCGGCGGGGAGCAGGTCGCCGTAGGCGGTGACCCACGTGGTGTGGTGCACCCGGGCGCCGGCAGCGGCGTCGGCGAGTCTCGCGGTGCGCAGTCTCATGCCCGGATCCTACTGACGGCGGCGACGGACCTTCCGGGCGGCCGGCAGGGCGTCTGCTCAGGCCGCGGCCCGGCCGCTGCCGGGATCGTCTTCCGTGCGGAGGCGAGGCTCGACGCGATTCCCCGGGCGGACACCCGACTTGTCCGCGTAGAACGCTCGGATGCGATCCATGTCCGTCCGGACGTCGCCCGTCAGCCGCAGGGACGGGCCGAGCCCCACGAGGTGCCGGTCGCCGTCGACATAGCCGAGCGTCACGGGCATGCCGGCCGCCTGCGCGATCCGGTAGAAACCTGACTTCCAGTAGCCCGTGCCCGTGCCCCGCGTTCCCTCAGGGGTGACGACCAGGTGCGACACCGCGCCGGTCCGCACGCCCTGCAGCAACTGGTCGACCAGTCCTGAAGGATCGGCCCGGTCCACCGCCACTCCGCCCAGGGCTCGGATCAGCCCGCCGAAGGGGCCGCGCAGCCACGAGTCCTTGATGAGGAACTTGACGTGCAGGTCCAGCTCCCAGGCGATCGCGAGCATGAGGAAGAAGTCCGTGTTGGACGTGTGCGGCGCTCCGACGAACACGGTGGGTTCGCCCGGAGGGGTGCTGGGCGCGAGGCGATACCCGGTGAAGAACCAGATCAGCCGGGCTCCCGCGCGCCGGATGGCACGCGTGGCAGCGGACGGGCGGGTACGAGGCATGGGGGTCCTTGATCTCCGGGAGGTGAGGCCCCCAGTCTCGCAGACCTGGCTGGTCGCCGGACCGCGTGGTGCGCTACGCCGTGCCGTACGCCTCGTCGATCCGCTTCAGACGGCGGTGCTTGCGCACGCCGCGCACGATCATCCACAGCCCGACCGCGAACAGGATCAGCACCGGGATCATCAGGATGGGCAGGGTGATGCCGAGGAACGAGATGCCGACGGCGGCGACGTCCTCGACCGTGCTCATCACCGGGGCGGCGGTCCCGCCGCTCACCGTGTTGCTGATGACCCGCCCGCCGGCCTTGGCCGCGTGCACCACGAGGGCCAGCACGATCCCGATCACCACGGTGACCCACTCGCCACCGGACACGAACGCCTGCGGGTCCTGCACGGTGACCGTCTCGGATGCCGAGCCCGCCCCGAACGCGATGCCGCCCGCGGTCGGCCGGACGACGGTCTGGATGACGTCGTTGACGGAGTCGAGCGCCGGGATCTTGTCGGCCGTCATCTCCAGGACCAGCAGCACCGCCAGGATCGCCATGACCCACGGGTTCTCCAGCCACATCCAGCCCTGCGGCAGCGTGAGCAGGTCGCTGAAGCGGGACAGCAGTCCGAGCAGGAGCAGCGGGATCCAGGCGTTGACCCCGGCCGCCATGGCCAGGCCACTACCGGTGGCGAGTTCGAGCATGCGACGAGTGTTCCACGGGACACCGACACTCCACCACGAAATGCCGCTCTTGTCCGATCTGTAATCTGAAGTGGGGCGATGCGGACACCCTGGTGCCTGACGGCACCTTCTCGGGAGCTCGGCGCCGCGAGGCGTCGGGGCCGGGCCGCGGACGGTGTGGGGGGCACCGGACCACCTGGAGGCGATCCGCTCCGCCGGCACGGGCGGAAGGGACCAACGTCACGCCCGCCGTGGCCGGTCGGCCCTGTCGGCGGGGCGAGCCGCGGTGATGAGGTCGAGGAGATCCCGACGAGGAGGTCCCATGTCCAACCCGGCCCGCGGTTCCCACGGCACACCCGACCGTACGCCCGATCCCGCCCGTCAGTTCGTCCACGAGTTCGCCGAGGGGAGCAAGGAGCAGAAGCGGCTCCTGGGCGGCAAGGGCGCCAACCTGGCGGAGATGACCAACCTGGGTCTGCCGGTGCCCCCGGGGTTCACGATCTCCACCGAGGCCTGCCGGTACTACCTCGCCGAAGGGCGTGAGCCGGAAGGGCTGGCGCAGGAGGTGGACCGGCATCTCGCCCGGCTGGAGGCCGAGCGCGGCAAGCAGCTCGGAGCGCAGGAGGACCCATTGCTGGTGTCCGTCCGTTCCGGTGCGATGTACTCGATGCCGGGCATGATGGACACCGTCCTGGACATCGGACTGCACGACGGCTCGGTCGCGGGGCTCGCCGCCGAGTCCGGCGACGAGCGGTTCGCCTGGGACTCGTACCGCCGGCTGATCCAGATGTTCGGCAAGACCGTCCTCGGTATCGACGGCAGGCTGTTCGACGACGCGCTGGAACGGATGAAGCGTGACCGGGGTGTGACCAGCGATCTCGGCCTCGGGGTCTCGGACCTGCGGGACCTGGTCGCCGAGCACAAGGCGGTCGTCCGCGACCGAACCGGACGTGACTTCCCGCAGGACCCGCGCGAACAGCTCGACATGGCGATCCGTGCCGTCTTCGAGTCGTGGAACACCGAGCGCGCCCGGGCGTACCGGCGCCAGGAACGCATCCCCCACGACCTCGGCACCGCGGTGAACGTCATGGCGATGGTCTACGGCAACCTCGGCCCGAACTCGGGCACGGGCGTGGCGTTCACCCGCGACCCGGCCACCGGCCGGCCGGGCGTGTACGGCGACTACCTGACCGACGCCCAGGGCGAGGACGTCGTGGCAGGTATCCGGAACACGGTCGCGCTCCAGGAGCTGGAGCACATCGACAAGCGGTCCTACGACGAGCTGCTGCGGATCATGGCGCTGCTCGAGGAGCACTACAAGGACCTGTGCGACATCGAGTTCACGATCGAGCGCGGCAAGCTGTGGATGCTCCAGACCCGGGTCGGCAAGCGCACCGCGGCGGCAGCCTTCCAGATGGCCGTCCAGCTCGTCGACGACGGTGTCATCGACCTGGACGAGGCACTGCGCCGCGTGACCGGAGCCCAGCTCGCCCACCTGATGTTCCCGCAGTTCGACAAGAGCTCCGGGACCGCACCGCTCGCACACGGCGTGCCGGCCTCGCCCGGAGCGGCGGTCGGGGCCGCCGTGTTCGACTCCGCCGAGGCCGTGGCCCGCCGGGACCGGGGCGAACGGGTGATCCTGGTGCGGCAGGAGACCAACCCTGACGATCTCCCGGGCATGCTCGTCGCGGAGGGCATCCTCACCAGCCGCGGCGGCAAGACGTCCCACGCCGCGGTGGTCGCCCGCGGGATGGGCAAGACCTGCGTGGTCGGTGCCGACGCCCTGGAGATCGACACCGGACGCCGCCGGTTCACGGTTCACGGCGCCGAGGTGCGCGAAGGCGACGTGATCTCGGTCGACGGCACGACGGGCGCGGTGTACCGGGGCGAGATCGCCGTCGTGCCGTCGCCCGTCATGCGCGATCTCCAGAGCGGGGGCCGGCCGGACACCGCGCGGCCGGACACCGCGCGTCAGGACGCCGCCGGAGCCGACGGCGCGGCCGCCGTCGTGCACGCGGTCCGGCGTCTGATGCGGCACGCCGACTCGGTCGCGCGTCTGGGCGTCCACGCCAACGCGGACACGCCCCAGGACGCCGAGCGGGCCCGCCGGCTGGGAGCGCGAGGCATCGGGCTGTGCCGTACGGAGCACATGTTCCTGGGCGAACGCCGCCACTACGTGGAGGACCTCATCCTCGCGGAGACGGGGGAGCAGCAGGACAAGGCGCTGGACGCGCTGCTCCCGCTCCAGCGGGACGACTTCGCCGGGATCTTCGAGGCGATGAACGATCTTCCGGTGACCATCCGGCTGATCGACCCGCCCCTGCACGAGTTCCTGCCGGATCTGACCGAGCTCGCCGTCAAGGTCGCGGTCGCCCGCGAGCGTGGTGAGCCCGACGAGGACGACGAACGTCTGCTGCAGGCGGTGCGCAAGCAGCACGAGCGGAACCCGATGCTGGGGCTGCGCGGTGTCCGTCTCGGCCTGGTGGTGCCGGGGCTGGTCGGCATGCAGGTGCGGGCGATCGCCGAGGCGGCCGTCGCCCACAAGCGCGCGGGCGGGACGCCACGCCCGGAGGTCATGGTCCCGCTCGTCGGCGGCGCCGAGGAGCTGGAGCTGCTGCGGGCGGAGATCGAGGCCGTTCTGGCGGACGTCCGTGCGGGCAGCGGCGTGGACGTGCCCATCGCGATCGGCACGATGATCGAGCTTCCGCGGGCCGCCCTCACGGCGGGCCGGATCGCAGGCTCCGCCGAGTTCTTCTCGTTCGGCACGAACGACCTCACCCAGACGACCTGGGGGTTCTCACGCGACGACGTCGAGGGCGAGTTCTTCGGTGCGTACCTGGACAAGGGCATCTTCACCGTCTCGCCGTTCGAGGCGATCGACGAGGAGGGGGTGGGCCGGCTGATCGAGATCGCGGTCGCGGAGGGGCGCGCCGCACGTCCTGGACTGGTACTCGGCGTGTGCGGGGAGCACGGGGGCGACCCGGCGTCGGTCAGGTTCTTCGACCGGGCCGGCCTGGACTACGTGTCCTGCTCGCCGTACCGGGTCCCGATCGCCCGGCTGGAGGCGGGGCGCGCCGCCGTGACCGGGCACGGCGGGGGCAGCGATACCCGGTGAGGACATGGCGGCCCGGCAGGGGGCCGCCATGTCGTCCGGATACGAGCGGGAGACGTGTCTCCGGCGCGTGGAGCGGCTCAGGCGTGACCGCCGGACCGCGCGGCGAGCCGGTCGGCGGGCTCCGACGGGATGAGCCACCACGCCACGACGGCGGCGGCCAGGGTCAGGGCGGCAGCCACGAGGCACGTGGTCTGCAGGGCTCCGACGAAGGCCTCCCGGGCGGCGTCGACGACGTCGGGCCGGTCGCCCGCCGCGACCACGGCGGAGGCGAGCGAGTCGGTCACGTACGCACGGACGTCGCCGGGTACGTCCTCGGGGACGGTGAGGCGGGCGCGATAGCCCACCGACACGAGCGAACCGAGGATCGCGACACCGAGTGCGACGCCCAGCTCGTAGGCGGTCTCGGAGATCGCGGACGCGGCCCCGGACCGGGCGGGCGGGACGGACGACACGACGGCGTCCGTGGTCAGGGTCATGGCCAGCCCCACCCCCAGTCCGGCGGGGACGAGAGCGAGGGCGAGCCACACGTACCGGTCGTTGCCCTCGGCCGCCGCGATCGCGACCATGCCGATCGCCGTCGAACCCAGCCCGGCGGCGATCGCCCGTCCGCGCCCGAGGCGTGCGACGGCGGTGCCCACCAGCACCACGACGACGATCGACGCGACCGTCGCGGGCAGCTCCGCCAGCCCCGCCACGAGCGGGCTGAACCCGCGCACGAGCTGGAGGTACTGCGAGAAGAAGAACAGCAGCCCGGTCAGGGCGAAGATCGCGATGAAGTTGGCCATCACGGCCCCGCTGAACGCGGGAATCCGGAAGAGGTCGATGTCGAGCAGGGGTGCCAGCGATCTGTCGCGGAGGTGTCGCTGGCGGCGGATGAACGTGACACCGGAACCGGCGGCCACGACGAGAGCCCCGATGGTGACAGGGTCGAAACCGTCGCTGACGGCGTGCTTGATGCCGTAGACCAGCGGCATGAGCGTGGCGAAGGACAGCGCCGCCGACATCGGGTCGAGCCGGCCCGGCGCGGGGTCGCGGGACTCGGGCAGGAGGACGAGACCCGCGACCACGAGCACCACGACGACGGGAACGTTGACGAGGAAGACCGATCCCCACCAGAAGTGTTCCAGCAGCGCGCCGCCCACGAGCGGTCCGACGGCGGCCCCCGCCCCCGCGGCGGCGGACCAGACCGCGATCGCCCGTGTGCGCTCGTGCGCGTCGACGAAGATCGTGCGGATCAGCGACAGGGTCGAGGGCATGATCGTCGCCCCCGCGACGCCCAGCAGCAGGCGCGCGGCGATCAGCACCTCGGCGCTGGGCGCGAGCGCGGCGAGCGCCGAGGCGGCGCCGAACGCGGACGCTCCGATCAGCAGGAGTCGCTTGCGTCCGATCCGGTCGGCGACCGTGCCCATGGTGATCAGGAGCCCCGCGATGGCGAGCGAGTACACGTCGCCGATCCAGAGCACCTGCGTGGAGGTGGGTGCGAGATCGCGGGTGAGGGAGGGGACGGCCAGGTACAGCACGGTCGCGTCGATGGCGAGGAGGCCGACCGCGAGGACGAGGACGGCGAGGGCCGCCCATCGGCGCCCGGCGGACATCTCTGCGGTGCGAGCGGTCTGGGGCATGCCGCTTACTGTACCGGCTGGACGGTACAGTAAAAACCACGAGCAGGTTGTGGCAGGGTAGGGCGGCCGACCGAGGAGGGGCACAGCAGGTGAGCAGGACTGCGGGACGAGACCGGGACGCGACGCGTCGCGCGCTGCTGGATGCCGCGGCACAGGTGGTGCGGGAGCGCGGCGTGTCCGGGTCGCTCGGTGACGTCGCCCGCCGCGCCGGGGTTTCCAAGGGCGGCCTGCTGTACCACTTCGCAGGGAAGGACGAGCTCCTGCAGGCCCTGGTGGTCGATCGGCTGGAGCGGTTCCGCGGCGTGGTGCTGGCCGACGTGGACGAGGGGGACGAGGCTCCCGGCCGGCTCCTGCGGGCCTACGTCCGCGTGAGCATCGACACCGCGAAGGACGCCGCGGCGGCGCGGGAGGAGCTCGCGCTCATCGCGCACCTGTCCACCGTCGAGGCGGTGGGCGAGCTCGCCCGGCAGGACGCGCGGCGGTGGCGCGAGGACCTTCGCGCGGACGGGTTGCCCGACGGCCTGCGCACCCTGGTGATCGCCGCGGCCGACGGTGCCAGTGCCCAGCCCATCTGGGGCGACGAGCCGTCCGCGGACGAGCTGGAGGCGCTGCGCGAGCGGCTCCTGGCGATGACGTCCGGTCCTCGGTCCTCGGGCGGCGCCTGAGAGGCGGTGCGCGGACCGGCGCGGCAGCCCCGTCTGCCGGTCGCAGCATGCGGGCGGCGGACGCGCCCGGTGCGTGCGTGCCCTAACGCCCCGCGCGCACGAGCCCCGACTCGTAGGCCCGCACGACCATCTGGGTCCGGTCACGCAGCCCGAGCTTGCCCAGGATGCGTGACACGTGAGTCTTGACGGTCTGCTCCGCGAGCACCAGTTCGTCGGCGATCTCCGCGTTGGACAGCCCCGCCGCGACCTGACGCATCACGTCGAGCTCACGGTCGGTCAGTCCGGACAGTGTCGCGTCGGGCCGGGCCTCCGCCTCCGGCCGGGCCGCGTAGTCGGCGATGAGCGCCCGCGTGATCTTCGGGGACAGGAGAGCTTCGCCGCCGGCCACGACCCGGACCGCGTGCGTCAGTTCCTCCGGAGGGGAGTCCTTCAGCAGGAAGCCGCTCGCTCCCGCCCGCAGGGCGGCGAACACGTAGTCGTCGGCGTCGAACGTGGTCAGCATGATGACCTTCGGCGGTGTCCCGGGCGCCGCGAGGATCGCGCGGGTCGCGTCCAGGCCGTTCACGTGCGGCATGCGGATGTCCATCAGCACGACGTCGGGCCGGGTGCGGCGCACCACCTCGGTGATTCCCGCGCCGTCGTCCGCGGTGCCGGCCACGGTGATGCCCTGGTGGGCGTCCAGGAGCGCGGCGAAGCCCGCGCGGATCATCGACTGGTCGTCGACGATCAGCACGCGGATGTCCCGCTCGGGGTCATCGGGGGGCGGCGCCATGGTCTCAACCTATCCCGGCGACGCGCCCGGCCCGGTGCCCGTGCCCGGCCCGGTGCCCGGCCCGGTTCCCGGCCCGGCACGGGGAAGGACCTGCAGTTGGCTCCCACGAGTGACGCGGCGGACCTCGCCCGGCGCCTAGTCTGACGGTGATGGATCGCACCCGTGAACGCCGCTTCCCCGCAGTCATGCGCGCCCTGACCGGGACCGACGCCGCCACCGTCCCGGCCGGGCGGCGCGCCGTCGTGTGGCTGTGGACCGTCGTCTCGGTCGGCACGGTGGTGCTCGTCGCCGTCGGCTGGCCGGTCACCGCCTCCGGCTACGGCACCGGCCCCGCGGCGGCGATGGTCGGCACCTTGCTGCACTGTGCCGCCGTGGCGCTGGCGGTCCGGTGGCCGTGGGCGGGACTGAGCGCCTCCGTCGCCGGGGCGCTCGTGCTGATCCTGATCACGGCCGGCGCCGCACCCGGCTGGCCGTGGCCCTGGCCGGTGACCGTGCTGCTCACCCACTGCCTCACCGTGTTCGTGCTGGCACTGCGCCACCCCTGGTACTGGGCCGCGTCCCTCTGGTCGGCGGGAGCCCTGCTCACGGTGCTGGCGCCCGCCGCCATCGACCACCACGCCGACGACGTCGTGGTGGCCAACGGCGTCGTGCTGCTCTCGGTGAGCGGTGCGTTCGCGCTGGTCGGGCTACTCGTCCGGCTGTGGATCGCCAGTGCGGACCGCGCCGAGGCGGCGCAGCGGCTCAGCGCCTCCGAGGTCGCCCGACGCCGTGAGCTGGAGGAGCGCAACCGCATCGCCCGCGAGCTGCACGACGTCGTCGCCCACTCCATGTCCGTCATCACCGTCCAGGCCACCACGGCCCGCTACCGCCGGCCCGGCATCGACGAGGCCGTGCAGCAGGAGTTCGCGGAGATCGCCGCCTCCTCGCGCAGGGCTCTGGGGGAGATGCGGGGACTGCTCGGCATCCTGCGCGGCCACGACACGGCACCCACCGCCCCCTTGCCGGGGCTGCCCGACGTCGCCGATCTCGTCGAGGCCACCCGCGCCTCAGGGGTCGAGATCGCCTATGAGGGCACCGACGCCGAGGTTCCCGACGCCGTCGGGCTCACGGCGTTCCGTGTCGTCCAGGAGGCCCTGAGCAACGCCCTGCGGCACGCCCCGGGCTCGTCCGTGGCGGTCACGTTGTCCGAGGACGGGCACGACCTGACCGTTCGCATCATCAACTCCGCGCCCGAGCGTTCCGCCGAGCCCGCACCCGGTGCCCGGCTCGGCCTCGCCGGCATCCGCGAGCGCGTCGGCGCCGTCCGTGGCACGGTCAGGGCCGGCGCGACGGCGGACGGCGGGTTCGAGCTCACCGCGGTCATCCCCGTCGTCGAGGACGCCGACCCACTACTCACGTAGGGGGTGAGGTTGGCTCCCGGGAGGGACGTGCGCCGGGTGACCTCGTTCCTACCGTGACGCCATGACGATCGACGCCCCGGTCCGCCCGGCAAGGCAGCCACGGCCCCGCACCGCCCGCAACCCGCAGACCCAGGACTACTTCGATCTCATGAAGCGTGTCACCGACGCGGGTCTCATGGAGCGCAGGTTCCGCTGGTACGTCTGGCGGACGGTGGCGCTGGGGGCCCAGCTCGCCGCCGCCCTCGTGCTGCTGCTGACGCTGGGCCAGACGTGGTGGCAGCTGCTGGTCGCGGTCGGGTTCGCCGTGGTCTTCACCCAGGGTGCCTTCCTCGCGCACGACGGCGCCCACCAGCAGGTGTTCACCAGCGGGTCCCGCAACGGGTGGTACTCCCGGATCATCGGCAACCTCGTCGTCGGGCTCAGCTACGGGTGGTGGACCCGCAAGCACAACAAGCACCACGCCAACCCCAACGTGATCGGCAAGGACGGTGACATCGCCACCGGTGCGCTCGTGTTCGTGCCGGGCGAGGCGGAGGGCCGCACCGGCCTGCTCGGCTGGGTGACCCGGCGGCAGGGCTGGCTGTTCTTCCCCCTGCTCACGCTGTTCGGGCCGGTTTTCCACGCGACCGCCATCCAGGTGCTGGCCACGACGCCGGCGATCAAGCACCGTGCCGCGGAGGGCTGGCTGCTCGCGGTCCGGCTCATCGGGTTCCCGGTGCTCGTCGTCGCGACGCTCGGGCCGGGGCTCGGCGCGGCGTTCCTCGCGGTCCAGCTCATGGCGTTCGGCGTGTACATGGGGGCGTCGTTCGCGCCCAACCACAAGGGCATGGCGCTGATCCCGAAGGACGTCGAGGTGGACTTCCTGCGCCGGCAGGTGCTCACCTCCCGCAACATCCGCGGCGGCCGGTTCCTCGACTGGGCGATGGGCGGCCTGAACCTGCAGGTGGAGCACCACGTATTCCCGCGGATGGCCTCGGGCAACCTGCGGCGCGTGCAGCCGATCGTGCGGGAGTTCTGCGCCGAGCGGGGGATCCCGTACACGGAGACCGGGCTGGTGGAGTCCTACGGGATCGTGATCCGCTACCTCAACAGGGTGGGGCTCGGGCACAGCGACCCGATGGAGTGCCCGATCGTGGCTCAGTACCGCTGAGACGCCTGCTGGATGGCCCAGGCGGCGTTGATCAGGCCGATGTGGCTGAAGGCCTGCGGGAAGTTGCCGAGCATCTCGCCGCCTGCGGCCTCCTCGGCGAGCAGTCCGACGTCGTTCGCGTACCGGGTCGCGCGCTCGAAGGTGGCACGGGCGTCGTCCACACGGCCGGCCTGCGCCTGCGCCTGGGCGAGCCAGAACGTGCACAGGAGGAAGGTGCCCTCGTCGCCGGGCAGCCCGTCGACGTCGGTCGAGGTGCGGTACCGGTACACGAGCCCGTGGTCGTCGGTGAGCCGGTCGGCGATCGCGTCGATCGTCGAGAGGACGCGCGGGTCGGTGCCGGGCAGGAGCCCCACGATCGGGATCATCAGGGCCGAGGCGTCGAGGTCGGCCGAGCCGAACGACTGGGTGAACGCGCCGACCTGCGGGTTCCAGCCGTCGTCGAGGATCGTTGACCTGATCTCCCGGGCGACCGCCGCCCAGTGCTCGTCACGCCCGCCGGCCCGCAGCTGGGTGGCCAGGGCGGCCGCACGGTCCAGCGCGACCCAGCACATCAGCTTGGAGTACAGGAACTGCCGGGGCTCGCCGCGGATCTCCCAGATGCCGTTGTCGGGCTGCCGCCACACGGCGGCGGCGGTGTCGGCGAGGCCGATCAGGAAGTCCCGGGTGGCCTCCGGCGGGTTCGCGAGCTGATGGCGCAGCCGGTGGGCCGAGCCGAGCAGCTCGCCGTAGACGTCGAGCTGCGGTTGGGTCCATGCCGCGTTGCCGACCCTGACGGGCCGGCTGTCGCGCCAGCCGGACAGGTGGGGGAGGGTTCGCTCGGTCAGGTCGTGCTCGCCTCCCACGCCGTACATGATCTGCAGCGCGCCGCGGGCGCCGTGCGCGGCGGCGGCGGCCATGAACCCGAAGAACTCGCCCGCCTCGTCGGGGCACGCGGCGACCCACAGGGCGTCCATGGTGAGGCTCGCGTCGCGCACCCAGGCGTAGCGGTAGTCCCAGTTGCGAACGCCGCCGATCTGCTCGGGAAGCGAGGTCGTGGCCGCGGCGACGATCGCTCCGGTCGGCTGGTAGCTCAGCCCTTGCAGCACCCGGCCGGACTGCAGCACGAGGTCGCGCCAGGGCCCGTCGTAGTTCTGGTGCGCGGCCGACCAGGCCTGCCAGGCGGTGATCGTGGACCGCAGCGACGCCTCGATCTGGTCGGGGGAGCAGGGGCGTGGCGGCCGGTCGGTGAGCCGCGCGTGCTGGAGGGCGAACCCAAGCTCCTGGCCGGCGGCGACGCGGACGGTCGCCCGCGCCTCGCCGTCGTCCAGCGTCCAGTCGACGGTGGACGACAGGAGCAGCCGACTGGCGCCGCCCGCGCCGCGCACGGCGTCGCCGACGTGGGACAGCAGAGGCACGACGAGCCCGTACTCGGGGCGCGGGCGCACGGCGACGTCCAGCTCGACCTCGCCGGAGAGGCCGCGGAGCCGGCGGATCAGCGTGTGCGGTGCGTGTTCTCCGAGACGATGAGGATCCTGCCGGGCCGGATCCGCCGCGTCGGGATTGCGGGGGTCGGCGACGGCCAATGCGTCGGTCAGTTCGACCGATCCCGTCGCGGTGGCGAAGATCGTCCGCAGGACCAGGGTGTCCGGCACGTAGCTCCTGGTGGCGCGAGCGTCGTCGTCGGTCGGGTGGATCGTCCAGGTGCCCGCGTCGGCGTCGAGCAGCCGGCCGAACACCGAGGGGCTGTCGAAGCGCGGAAAGCCGAGCCAGTCCACGGCCCCGTCCCGGCCGACCAGGGCGGCGGAGTGCCGGTCGGAGAGGAGGGCGTAGTCCGCGATCGGTTGCCGGCTCATCATGGTCCTCTCTGCCGGGTCCGTGCCTACGGGAATCAGCGTGACGCGCCCTGCGGTGCGCTCGCAATGCGGCGAGCGGTGAGTTCCTCCTGGATCCGCTCCAGCATCGCACCGGCGTGACCCTCGTGGTCGTCGACCTCGGACAAGGCTTCGGCGAATGCATCCGGGGCGCGTTCCGTCAGCTCGGCGACCCGGTCGAGGACGTGAGCCTCGTCCAGGCGCGCTGATCCGGCGAAGCGCCGCCAGGCGTCGTCGTCCACCTCGTCCAGGACGAACGTTCCGCCGATGCTCATGGACAACACGCGTCCGCCGTCGGACGGCGGGGCGTAGGCGAAGCCGGTCGCCATGTCGTAGAGGGGCGCGAAGGAGACCTGCTCGCCGGTGAGCATGACGGCATGGTTCCGTGCGTGTGCGTCGGGGGCACCGACCACGGTGTTGAAGACCAGGCCGTCGACGAACCGTTCCACGTTCGCTCGCGCCTGCTTGGGCGAGTCCGCCTCGGCTCGCAGGAATCGGATGATCCCGGCCGCCGACGGGCCACCGTACTCCTCGTACTTCTCGGGGTTTCCGAGGGCTTGGCACAGGTCCTCCTGGTGCAGGCGAACAACCCGTCCGTCGTCGGTGAACTCCCGGTCGAAGCGGGTGATCACGATCGCGTTCTGGGACTCGAACTCCGTGTACTCCGTATGCGCGACCTCCAGGCCCATCAGACCGGCCGCCCGCATGGTCGCGTGCTCGTCGAGCGCCTGCGCACGCATCTTGCGGATCCCGGGCTTGATGAGGTGTGTCGTTGCCTCGGAGCCGTGCGCGATGTACCAGCGACCTTCCTGACGTCGCAGCGCGAACTTCTGTTGCGTCCCTCCGAGTGACCAGTGCTCGTCCGGCATGAGCCAGGAAGCGTTGTCGTCGGTATCCATCTCGTCGAGACGGATCTCGATGTCGCCGACGCTGCATTCCTCGAGGTGACCCTCGCGGTTCAGCGTGGCCTCGAGTTCGGCGGCAGTGCAGAACTGGATAGCCCCGGCACAGTCCTTCCCGATGGCGGACAGCAGGTCGAGGGTGTCGGTCGTGTCGATCTGGTGGCGGCGGGCGATGGCACGCAGGGCGCCGTCGCTCTCCGGTAGCAGGCCCTTGAGGAACCTCTCGACGACGGCGCCCGTGTGGACGGGAGCCTCCATCGGAAGGGAAAGTGACACCGGGGCCGTGCGTGAACGGTGATCGGACTGGTCGTAGGAGAGCCTGAGGCCGGAACTCGTACGTTCCAGGTCGGCAACGTGGCGCCCGCCGATGAGCACTGCGAGATGATTGATGGTGGCCACGTCACGTCTCCGCCTGCTGATCGTGAATGGTGAGGTTTGCATCGAGTTCGTCGAGCACGCGCATCAGGCGCCCGATTTCGAGGCCCTCGGTCTCTCCACGCTCCAGGTTGATGATCCACACCCGCGAGACGCCCGCCCGGCGAGCCAGTTCCGCCTGGGTGAGACCTCGGTTGAGGCGCAGTCTCTTGACCGACCGCGCCAGACGGGGAAGCGATCGGGCATTGAGAAGAGCGTTGCCGTCCTCACTCACAATGTCAGGGTACCGCGACATGCTTCCGATGCAAAGATATCCTGACGTTCGACCGATGTAACGATATCCTGACACGGCGACATGACCGCTCCATCGGCGAACTGACCTGACCGCTCTGCGGCGCGGCGCCTCGATGCGCCGTTGCGGCGCCAGGTTCCGCTCAACCCGCGGCTTTGGCGGCTGCCTTCCTGGCCTTCTTGAAGTCGCGGACCTTCTGGAGGGTCTCGGGGCTGGTGACGTCGGCGACCGACCGGTATCCGTCCAGGGCGTAGTCGCCGGCGGCCTCCTCCCACCCCTCAGGGCGCACGTCGAGTCGCTTGGCGAGCAGGGCGATGAAGACCTTGGTCTTCTGGTCGCCGTACCCCGGCAGCGCGCGCACGCGAGCGAACAGGTCCGCACCGTCGGTGGCCTCGCCCCAGATACGTGTCGCGTCGCCGTCGTACTCCTCGACCACGTGCCGTGCCAGGTCCTGGACGCGGCCGGCCATCGACCGCCCGTACCGGTGGATCGCCGGGGGAGTGGTGGCCAGCTCCACGAACCGGTCCGGGTCGGTCCCGGCGATCACGGCCGGGTCGATCGACCCGAGCCGGGACTTGATCTTCCACGGTCCGCGGAACGCGTGCTCCATCCCGTACTGCTGGTCCAGCAGCATCGCGACCACCACCGCGAACGGATGCTCGTCCAGCACGGCATCGGCCTCCGGCACTCCTGTGACCTGGAACGACACGAGAATCACCCCTCCTGACGCGGTTCGCGGGCCGCGAGTCCCGCGGATTCCCCTGCGGTCATTATCGCGCCGTGTCCCCGACGCCCGCGGGCCGTGCGGACGCCGGGCGCGGCGCTAGCCGGCACGCTCGCCCCCTGCGTCCAGGTCCAGCTCCGCCAGCAGCGGCGGTACCGGCACGTCGTCGTTCTCGAGCGTCACCTCGGCCCAGTCCTCACCGAGCCGCACGTCCACGCGATGTGCCAGTCCGTCCTCGTCCACCCAGTACCTGAGCGGGGAGGTATCGGGAGCCGCGGGTGTCCGGTCCGCCGCGCCTGCGCCCACGGGCGCCGGGCCGGTGAACACGGTGACCGGTTCGCCGCCGGCCTCGTCCTCGCGCAGCCGGAGCGCGCCACCGGCCCGGATGAGCGCCGCGTCGTCGGGGCGTTCCGCACCGAGCCCGGCGACGACCGCGAGCACCACCGCGAGCGGTGACCGGCCCGGGTCGAGCGGCGCGGCCACCCAGCCGTCCAGCGATGTCAGAGGCTTGCCCATGCTTCCCGCGGCGGAGGTGGCGACGAGTTCGTCGTTCCAGGCCACACGGTCCGACGGCAGCCCGTCGGCGGACACCATCCCGTATCCGGTGCGCGTCCTGAAGTCGAACCACCCCGAGAGCCGCATCTCACGGTCCTGGTCGGTGTACGTCGCGCTGATCGCACGACTGCCCGCGTCGAGGTTGCGCAGGCGCACGTCCGCCAGGAGCCGGGACTCGGCGACCGTGACGGGGCGCGGGGCGTTCGGGCCGGGCCCGCCATCGCCGAAACTCGCCGTGCATGCCGCGATCATGAGCGTCAGGGCGATCACCGCTCCCGAGGCCTGCCGCGGCCGCCAGGTGCCCCGGGGGCCGGGCCGCCTCACCGGATACCGCCTCCGCTCGCGGTGCCCAGTCCGGGACAGAGGCGAGCGGAGTGGTAAGTGCTGATGAATGACGCCAAGACGTTCATCGGAGCCATGGCTGGAGTGTCTCAGACGTGCGTTCGGTCCGCCCGGTGAGGTGCGGCCGTGTGGGGTGTGGCCGGTACGGGGCAGCGGTGAGGCCCGCCGCCCGGCCGGGGTGCGGCCGAGCGGGTGATCCCGCCGGTCAGCGCACCAGCCGGACCTCGAGCACCCCGTCCTCGCCCGTGCCGGTCGTGGCGTCGGGCAGGAACCCGTTCTTCTGGAAGAACCGGCGCGCGCCCGTGTTGGCCGCCGCGATCCACAGCTCTGCCGACCGGGCGGGCGGCAGGACGCCGTTCAGGAGTGCCCGGCTGATCCCGCTGCCGTGCATCTCCGGCATCACCCACAGGTCGTGCAGGGCGAGGTCGCGCTTGGCCTCGTGGCCGAGCCGCGGGGTGGCCTGCCCGATGACGGCGAACCCGACCACCAGCCCGTCCACCTCGGCCACCAGCGGGGTCTCGCCGGCGGTGAGGCGCCGCTTCCAGGACTCGATGCCGGCCGCCTGCGTGTCGGTGATCCAGTGCTCCTCGGGGACCAGCGGCACGTAGACGGCGCGACGGCCGGTCCAGTGGACGGCCGCGATCGCGGCCGCGTCGTCGAGGCGTGCGTCACGCAGCGTGTACTCAGGCATGGGCAGACGGTACCCGGCGCAACCGCCCCACCAGACATTCCTCCAGGGCGAGCGTCTGCAGGAGCTGGCGCGGCAGCGGGGCGAGGATCGTCACCGCCTCCTCGGCGGACAGCACCCGCAGCAGGTCCACGTGGAAGCGCTCGGACCCGCGCGTCAGCTCGAACGTCCCGGCGCTGGTGATGTTGCGCATCCAGTCGGTCCGCGGGCCCCAGGGCAGCGGGATCACGGTGAGGATCTCGGCGGAGTCGGGGTCCCGCCCGGCGAACGCGGTGACGGGAGTTGTCAGCGCCCGGCCGGACGTGCGGCCGGTGTGGTGGACGACGGCGAAGGGCGGGAGGCCGTTCGCGACCTTCTCGAACGTGGGATTGACGGTCTTGGCCAGGGCGGCGATGGGCTCAGGCAGATCCATGCGCCCATGATGGCCAGGACTGTGCCGCGGAGCGAGCCGCCGTGCGGAGGTCTCACAGATTCGTGCCGGTCGTCAGGTTGGCGTTATGGTCGGTCGAGGAGGGAAAGGTGTGATGAAGACGACGACGGCGGGCGTGCGGCCCCTGGAGGAAGGCATCCGGACGGACTTCCGGGAGGAGATGGACTACGCCTCTTACCTGGGCCTGGATCAGGTGTTGTCCGCGCAGCACCCGGTGAGCGAGCCCGAGCACCATGATGAACTCTTGTTCATCATCCAGCACCAGACCACGGAGCTGTGGTTGAAGCTGGTGCTGCACGAGCTCCGCGCGGCGCGGGCCTACCTGGACGCCGACAACCTGCTCCGCGCGCTCAAGGCGCTCGCCCGGGTCAAGCACATCCAGCGCACCATCACCGAGCAGTGGTCCGTCCTGGCGACGCTGACCCCGAGCGAGTACGCCGAGTTCCGCGGGGTGCTGGGCTCCTCGTCGGGCTTCCAGTCCTACCAGTACCGCGCGGTCGAGTTCATCCTGGGCAACAAGAACGAGAAGATGCTGCCCGTCTTCCGCGGCAACCCCGAGGCGTACGCGCTGCTGGAGGGCCTCCTGCACGAGCCCACCATCTACGACGCGTTCCTGCGCCTGCTGGCCCGCCGGGGGCATGCCGTGCCGGAGGAGATCCTCGGGCGTGACGTGAGCCAGGCATGGGTGGAACACCCGGACCTCATCCCCGTGCTCACCGGCATCTACCAGGACCCGTCGGCCGCCTGGGACATCTACGAGGCGTGCGAGGACCTGGTCGACCTGGAGGACGCCTTCCAGCTCTGGCGGTTCCGCCACCTGCGAACCGTGCAGCGCACCATCGGGTTCAAGACCGGGACGGGCGGGTCCTCGGGAGTCGACTTCCTCAAGCGGGCCCTGGACCTGACGTTCTTCCCGGAACTCATCTCCGTGCGGACGGAGGTCGGTGCCTGATGACCCGGTCCCTGCTGCCCGCCGTCGTCGACCACCACGTGCACCTGGGCCTGGTGGACCCGGACCGGCTGGCCGGCTCGGTCGTCGCCGAGGTGCACGATCTGGGGTGGGACCCCGTGGTCATCGCCGCCATCGCGAAGGCGCCGCCGGCCGGGGTCAAGGTCCGCTTCGCCGGCCCCTTCCACACCGCTCCGGGCGGCTACCCGACCGGGCGCGCCTGGGCGCCACGGGCCGCCGTGCGGCCCGTGACCGGACGTGAGGACGCGAAGAGTGCCGTGGCCGACGTCGTCGCCGCGGGCGGGTCGTTCGTGAAGATCGCGCTGCACGCCGACATGCCGCTGCTCGACGACGTCACGCTGGTCGCCCTCGTGCGCGCCGCCCGCGCGGCCGGGCTCCCCGCCGTCGTGCACGCCGAGGGCGCCGGTCAGGCTGCACGCGCGCTCGGTGCCGGCGCCGAGGTGCTCGTCCACGCGCCATGGTCCGAGCCGCTGCCGGACAAGCTGCTGCGCGCGTCGGCCGGGCGCACCACCTGGATCTCCACGCTCGCGATCCACGAGGGCGAAGCCCTCGCGACCGCGCTGGACAATGTGCGCCGGTTCTCCGCGGCGGGCGGCGCCGTCGTGTACGGCACGGACATGGGCAACGGCCCCATCCCGGTGGGCCTGAACAACCGGGAGATCGAGCTGCTCGGCGAGGCGGGCCTGACCGGCAAGGCGCTGCTGCGCGCCGTCGTCGGGGCTCCGGACCGGGTCGTGCCGGGCCGGGCGCTGATCTCGCCGCACCCCAGGCCGGAGACCGCCGGCGAACTGATCGACTGGCTCGCCGACGCCCGTCGGCTCACCCCCGCCGACCTGGAGGCCCTGACATGACGACACCGAGCGGCGCCACCACGGCGCCTGGCGGCGCACCGGTCCTGGACCCGGCCGGAGCCGTTCCCGACGCCGCCGTGCTCACGCCGCCCGACGTCGCGGAGCGCGCCGCGGCGCTCGACGCGGCCGACCCGCTGGCCCGGTACCGCGACCGGTTCGTCCAGAGCCCGGGACTGGTGGCGTACCTGGACGGCAACTCGCTCGGACGGCCCCTGCGCGCCACGCGGGACCGGCTCGCGGGCTTCGTCGACGACGTCTGGGCCTCCCGGCTCATCCGTGCCTGGGACGAGGGCTGGATGGATGCCCCCACCGAGCTCGGCGACACCATCGGCCGGGTCACGCTCGGCGCCGCCGCGGGACAGACCGTCGTCGCGGACTCCACCACCGTGATGCTGTACAAGCTGGCGCGCGCCGCCGTCGGCGCACGTCCGGGGCGCGACGAGATCGTGGCCGACACGGAGAACTTCCCGACCGACCGCTTCGTCCTCGAAGGCATCGCCGCCGAGCGCGGGATGACGATCCGGTGGATCGAGCCGGACCCGGCGCTCGGCGTGACGGTGGACGACGTCGCGGGCGTCGTCTCGGAACGCACCGCCCTGGTCCTGCTGAGCCATGTCGCGTTCAAGTCCGCCTTCGTCGCGGACATGCCCGCGATCACGCGGGCCGTGCACGACGCCGGCGCCCTCGTCCTGTGGGACCTGTGCCACTCGGCGGGCGCCGTGCCGGTGGAGCTCGACGCCTGCGCGGTCGACCTGGCGGTGGGGTGCACGTACAAGTTCCTGAACGGCGGCCCGGGCGCGCCCGCGTTCGGCTACGTCGCACGCGAGCTGCAGCACCAGTTGCGTCAGCCGGTGCAGGGCTGGATGGGCGCGGCCGACCCGTTCGCGATGGGCCCGGCGTACGAGCCCGCGGCGGGGATCCGGCAGTTCATCAGCGGGACACCGCCGGTGGTGGGGATGCTGCCGATGCGTGACATGCTCGCCGTCCTCGAGGAGGCCGGGATGGCGGCGGTCCGCGCCAAGTCCGTC
The DNA here is from genome assembly GCF_016742955.1 of Myceligenerans indicum. GTDB lineage: Bacteria > Actinomycetota > Actinomycetes > Actinomycetales > Cellulomonadaceae > Myceligenerans > Myceligenerans indicum. The sequence goes on from NZ_JABBYC010000020.1 coordinate 38,895, forward strand.
GCCCTGACCGAGTTCGTGATCGAGGTCGCGGACCGGAAGCTCGCGCCGCTGGGAGTGGAGGTGGCGTCCCCGCGCGACGCGGCGGTGCGCGGCAGTCACGTCACCCTGGAGCACCCCCGGTTCCAGGAGACGACGGCGCTGCTGTGGCGGTGGGGTGTCGTGCCCGACTTCCGGCCGCCCTCCGGGATGCGGATCGGGCTCTCGCCGCTGAGCACGTCGTTCACGGAGGTCGCGCGGGGCCTCACCCTGGTCGCCGAGGCGCTCCGCGACCCCGGGGCCTCCCCGGCACGGTGACCGGCCGACCGTGACCGTCCTCGACGACTTCGAGTCGCGTCCCGGCAGCGCCACCTCGCTGCTCCGGACGCTCGTCGGCGCCACCCTGCGTGACCAGGGCGGATGGATGCCCGTCTCCGCCTTGGTCACGCTCATGTCCGAGCTCGACGTCCCGCCCGCCCGCACGCGCACGGCCCTCGGCCGCGTCAAGGCCAAGGGGCTCCTGGTCGCCGAGGCCCGCGACGGCGTCGCGGGCTATGCCGTCGCACGCTCGGCCGCCGACATGCTCGCCCGCGGAGATCGCCGGATCTTCGGCACCGGACGTACCGGGAACAACGCCGAGAGCTGGTGCCTCATCTCCTGGAGCGTGCCCGAGGACCGGCGCGACCTGCGTCACCGGCTACGGCGCCGGCTCGCCGCCATCGGCTGCGGATCCGTGTCCTCGGCACTGTGGATCTGCCCCGACCACCTCGCCGACGAGGTCGCGCTCATCCTCGACGAGCTGGAGCTGACCGGCCGGGCCACGGTCTTCCTCGCCTCCGAGATCCGCTACAGCGGTGGTCTCGCGGCCGCGATCGCGCGCTGGTGGGACCTGCCCGCGCTGCGGGAGCTGCACGAACGGTTCCTCGCCGGGCATGCGGAACCGATCGCCCGGCTGCTCGACGCCACGCTGCGACCCGGCGGCCCGGGGCCGTCCGAGGCGTTCCGCACCTGGATCCACGCCCTCGACGCATACCGACCCATCCCCTACCTCGACCCGGGCCTGCCGCCGCGGTTCCTGCCCGACGACTGGCCGGGAACGCGCAGCGCGGCGGAGTTCACCCGCCTCGCGGCGGCCGCCCGCGTCCCCGCCGGCTCCCATGCCGCCGCGGTCGCGGCCGATGCGGGCCGTCCCCGTCACGAGGCTCCCCACCGGCCACCCCGGCTCAGCCAGGCCTGACCGGCTGCGTGGGCGCCGATGCGGCCGAGGCCGGGGCGAAGGAGAGGACCGGACGGCCCGTGCGCGGATGAGTGAGGACGTCGCAGTGCACGCCGTAGACCGGCGAGATGATCTCCGGGACCAGAACCTCCTGTGCCGGGCCCGCCGCCACGACCCGCCCGTCGGCGATCAGCACGATCCGGTCGCAGGACGCCGCGGCCAGGTTCAGGTCGTGCAGCGCGCTGAGCACGGTCACCCCGTCGTCGGCGAGCAGGCGCAACACCCGCATGGTGTGCAGCTGCGCGGAGATGTCCAGGTGGTTCGTCGGCTCGTCCAGGAGGAGCAGGCGCGGGGTCTGCGCGAGCGCGCGGGCCAGGTGGACCCGCTGGCGCTCGCCGCCGGAGAGTGTCGTGACCTCCCGGTCCGCCAGGCCGGTCGCCCCGGCGCGCTCCAGGGCGCGGCGGGCGACCCCCCGGTCCTGTTCCGAGGCCCCCGCGAGCAGGGGCCGGTGAGGGATGCGTCCCAGCAGGACGGCGTCGTGCACGGTGACGGGCAGGTCCGTGCTCGCGTCCTGCTCGACCAGTGCCACGGCGCGGGCGCGGGTGCGGCGCGGCATGCGCGGCAGGTCGTCGCCGTCGAACACGACCTCGCCGCCCTGCGGCGGCCGGATGCCGGCGATCGCCCGCAGCAGGGTCGACTTGCCTGATCCGTTCGGCCCGAGCAGCCCGGTCACGGCTCCGGCCGGTGCCTCGAGGCCGACCCCGTCCAGGATCAGCCGCCCGTCGACGCCCCACGACACGCGGTCGGCCGTCAGCCCGGCGGTGTTCCGGCCGGAACCGGCCTGCGGGGCCGGAGCGCCCGACGGCGGTCGGCGCGTCATGCGCGGGCCCTGCCCTTCCAGAGGAGGAATGCGAACACCGGCGCGCCCACCGCGGCCGTGACGATGCCGACCGGCAGCTCCCGCGGGGCGAAGACCGTTCGGGCGATCGTGTCCGCCCAGACCAGGAACGACGCCCCGGCCAGCGCCGACAGCGGCAGCAGCAGGCGGTGCCGGGCGCCGGTGACGAGCCGCACGGCGTGCGGCAGGATCAGTCCGACGAACCCGATCGAACCGCTCTGCGACACGAGCGCGCCGGTCAGAACGGCGACGGCGACCAGCAGGCCCCAGCGGACCCGCTGCACGTCCGTGCCGAGCGCCGCCGCCGCGGACTCACCGAACGTGAACGCGTCCAGGACCGACCCGCACAGCATCAGGCCCGTCCCCAGCAACAGGGTCGCGATGCCGGTCACGGCCACGGATACCCAGGTCGCGGACCCCACCGAGCCCATGAGCCAGCTCATCACCTCGCGGAAGGCGTCGCCCTTGACCGACCAGAAGATCACGAACGACACCGCCGCCGAGCACAGCTGGCTGATCGCCAGCCCGGCGAGGACGGTGCGGGTGGGTGTCACCTGCCCGAGTGCACCCGCCAGGCCGAGCGCCGCGCCGAGCGCGAGCAGCGCGCCGCCGAACGCGGCGACCGGCAGCAGCGTCGCGGCGGCGGCGCCGCCCGCCACCAGGACGAGCACCGCACCGAGTGACGCCCCGGAGCTGAGCCCGAGCAGGTAGGGATCGGCCAGAGGATTCCGCGTCAGGGACTGCATGACCACGCCGCACACCGCCAGGCCCGCGCCGACGGCGGCCGCCGTCAGGGCCCGTGGGGCCCGCAGCTGCCACACCATGCCGTCGCGGATCGCGGACAGCGGCTCCACGCCCAGGCCGACCGGCTCCAGGAACAGGTTCAGCCCGAGGTGGGTCGCCAGCACGCGCCCCACCTCGGCGGGCGACAGGTCGGCCGGCCCGATCAGCACCGCGGCCAGGAGAGATGCGACGAGCACACCGCCGAGCCCGATCCCGGCTGCCACCGGACCGCGGCGCCGGGCGCCGCTCACAGGTCGAGTTCTCCGAGCTGGTCGACGACGTCGGCGACCGCGTCCACGTTCCGCACGCCGGCCTCGGTCGAGGGGAACGGCACGACGACGTAGTTCTCGTCCCGCACGGCGGTCATCCGGGCCGTGGCCGGGTTCTCGGCGAGCCGTCGCATCTTGCTCTCGGCGCTGTTCCAGGCCGCGTCCACGAGCACCAGCACGTCGGGGTCGGCGTCGACGGCCTCCTCCCAGGCGAACGACGTCCACGTGTCGTGCACGCCGGCGGCGACGTTCTCCAGCCCGGCCGCGTCCATGATCATCTGCGGGGCGCCGATGCCGGCGCCGACGTACGGGACGTCGTCCCCCGAGGAGTACCACAGGGCGGTCAGGCCCCGGTCGTCCGCCGTGATCGCGTCCAGGGCGGAGCGCTGCTCGGCGACGAGGTCAGCGGCGGCGGCGTCGGCCCCGAAGATGGTCCCGACCTCCTCGATCTCGCCGAACACGTCGTCGAAGGTGAGCGGGTCCGGCATGTACGCGGGGTCCTTGCAGGCGGCCGGGGAGACGTACGTCGCGACGCCGAGCCCGGCGAGCGTGTCCCGGTCGCCGGCGGTCTCGGCGGTGAGGTTCGACTCCCAGCCCGCATAGATCAGCTCGGGCTCCAGGTCCAGTACCGCCTCCGAACCGGGAGCCTCGTCGGACATGGGTGTGGCGACGGCCGGGACGCCGGCCGCGGCCTCGGCCAGCGAGTCGGGAACGGGCCCGTCCAGGAACGCGCTGCCGACGATCCGGTCACCGAGACCGAGGGCGAGCAGCATCTCCGTGGTGGACGACTTGATCGTCACCACGCGCTCGGGTGGTGCCGGGATCTCGGCGGTGAAACCGCAGTTGTCGACGCGGACCGGGAAGGCGCCTGCCGGCGTCGGGCCGCTGTCGACGCTCGCGGCGGGGGACGAGCAGCCGGCGAGGGCGAGGACCGCCAGCGCGGCGGCCGGACGGGCAAGAGGGCGAACGACGGCAGGGAAGGGGGTGCGCACGATGGCTCCTGTGCAGGGTCGCTGATGACACCCGCGCCCGAGGGCGCCGGGTCTGGACGACGCGCCATCTCGCGCCGGAGGACCAGCGGCCCACAGTCCGGGCCACGACGACGGGGCAGACCGGACAGGCCCCGCGATCCGGCCCACAGCATACGCCGGGACCTCGGCAGACGGTCACCCCGGTGCGCTACGTCACGCAGGTCGTGAAGTTCCTGCTCGGGAAGCTCCAGGCGCCGGCGGCCCAGTCGTCGCCCTCGCGGACCGCGAGCGAGTACGCCCCGGGCGTCAGGGTGAGCGTGACCGTTCTGGCCTTGGCGCAGGTCGTGCCGCCGGCGGGGATCGTGGTCGCGTCCGTGTCCTCGCCCGTCCACGCGACGTAGAGGGGATGTCCCGTGGCGTTGCGGATTCTCAGGCGCACCTCGCTCCCGCCGTCCCCGGTCCGCCGGGGCCGGGGGAGGCTGTCGCCGTCGCGCAGGGCGGCAACGACCTGCCGCCTGATGCCGGCGACCCGGCGCCGCTCCGAGGCGACCTCGGCGGCGAGCCCCTGCGCACGCGCCGTGACGGCGGGCAGCGTGTCGAGCCGCCGGCGTGCGAGCCTGCCCGGCTCGGTCCCCGGGTAGCGCTCGGCGGCCTGCGTGAGGACGGACCGGGCCGCGGTGAAGACGTCGGGCCGGTAGCGCGCGTCCCGCGCGGCCGCCCGGCCGCGGTCGATCCTGGCCTCACCGCAGCGCAGCAGCGACCAGGACAGGGCGTCGTCCGCGGCGGTCCGCACGGGTTCCAGCGCCGCGCCGTCCAGCTCGGACCAGGCACGTGCCGCGTCCACGGCCCGGCACGGCTGCTTCTTCCGGGCACGCTCGACCTGTCCCGCGTACAGGGCCCAGACCCGCTCCTGCGCCGTCTCGGCCGAGGGCGACCCGGGGGCCTCGGTCATGACCGCGGCGTACTGGTGCACGGCGCGCAACTCCGCGCCCTGGTCCTCCAGTTGGCGTGCGAGTGCGATCCGCGCCTCCGACTTCTCGCGCAGAGCGTTGACGTATCGCGCGACCCCCGAGTCGAGGTAACTCTCGAACCCGTCCACGGCCTCGCGGTACTGCGCCCGCTCGGCCAGGTGGCGGGCGCGTTCCAGCTCCTCGCAGGCGGTGATCTCGGCGCGCAGCGCCGACCGGTCGACCGGCGGGTCGAGGAAGGGGACGGTTCCCGAGTCCAGGGCGGCCTTCAGGTGCCGGTCGGCCGCGCCGCAGTCGCCCGCGGCGTGCGTGCTCCGCCCGAGGGCGGCCTCGGCCCGGGCCTCCTCCCGCGAGCCTCGCACGAGGGCCGCGAGGAGTCCGACGACGACGGCGACCACCAGCACCAGTGCGACGGCCAGGATCGCCGACCGTCCGCGCCGCCAGCCCGGCTCGTCGTGCGCGACCTGGGTCAGCACGTGCAGATCGCTCACCGATGCTCCCTGTTGTCCCTGGTGAACCGCCACTTCATAGCGTGGTATGTCGGAAATAGTGCCACGAGATCGTGCGTGTGGGACCAGAAGCACCGCGTACCCTCGTGCCCGTGAGCACCACGGGGAGAAGAGCACTCGTCACCGGAGCGTCGTCGGGGATCGGCGCCGCGACCGTACGCCGGCTGGCCGCCGACGGCTGGACCGTCGTCGCGGCCGCCCGCCGCAAGGAGCGGTTGGACGCGCTCGCCGCCGAGACGGGTGCGGAGCCGTACGCCCTCGACGTGACCGACGACGATGCCGTGGCCGCGCTCGCCGCACACCTGGCCGCCACCGGTGGGCTGGATGCGGTGGTCAACAATGCCGGCGGCGCGCTCGGTATGGACCGCGTCGAGGACGCCGACGTCGATGGCTGGCGACGGATGTACGAGGTGAACGTGCTCGGCACCCTGCGCGTCACCAAGGCCGTGCTGCCCCTGCTGCGCGCGGCCGGCGCGGCGCGTGGCGTGGCTGACGTCGTGAACCTGACCTCGACGGCGGCGTTCGGCGCGTACGAGGGCGGGGCCGGGTACACGGCCGCCAAGCACGGCGAGCACATGCTGTCCCAGACGCTGCGCTGGGAGATCGCCGGCGAGCCCGTGCGCGTCATCGAGATCGCGCCCGGTGCGGTCGCCACCGAGGAGTTCTCCCTGATGCGCTTCGACGGCGACGCCGAGAAGGCCGCGCAGGTCTACGCCGGCTACACGCCGCTGACCGCCGAGGACATCGCCGACACCGTGGCCTGGACGGTCTCGCGGCCGGACCACGTGAACATCGACCAGGTCACGATCCGGCCGCGCGCCCAGGCGCACAACAGCAAGATCGTGCGCAACGCGGGCGTGTGACGCCCGGCAGGCCCGGCGTGAACCGGGTTCCGGCGGCGCGCCGTCGGCGCCCTGGTGCCCTGGGGCAGGACCTTACGGGTTCGTGACGGCCCCCGCTCCGGGGTGGGGCACCGACGCCGCGAGTGGCACGCTGACAACATGAACGTTGCCACGACCGATGCGGTCCGAAAGCCTGCCGCCGGCCTTGCCGCCCTGGCCGCCCTGGCCGGCCTCGTCGCAGGAGGGCTCGGGCTGGCGGTCTCCGAACTGCTGTCCGCCGTGATCGCACCGGGTGCGAGCACGATCTTCGCGGGCGGCGCGGCGGTGGTCGACGCCGCCCCGCCGGGTCTCAAGGACTTCGCGGTGGAGTGGTTCGGGACCGCGGACAAGGCGGTGCTGCTCGGCTCGATGGGTGCCGTGCTCGCGGTGGGTGCCGGCCTCGCCGGATGGCTGGAGCGCCGCCGGTCCGGCGTCGGCGTCGCGCTCCTGGTCCTGGTGGGGGTGGCGGGGGCGGCCCTCGCCGTCGCACGCCCCGGCGCGACCCTCGTGTGGGCCGTGCCCAGTGTGATCGGCATCGGGGTCGCGGTCCCGGTGCTGCGGGCGGCCGTGCGGGCGCTGGGCCCCGTCGGTCCGTCGGTGCGCGGGGCCGGCGAGGGCTCCGAGGACTCCGCGGGCGGGTCCGAGGCCGGACCGGCTTCGGGCGGCGGCACGCCCTCCGCTCCGTCGCCGGCCCCGGACCGCCGCCGGTTCCTGCAGATCACCGGGCTCGCCGCGGGCGGCGCCGTGCTGGCGCTCGTGGCCTCGCAGGCGGTCAGCGCCGGTGGGCGTGCGGTCGAGGCGGTGCGCTCGCGCTTCCGGCTCCCGGGTGCCGCGCATTCGGCGGACCCTGTCCCCGCGCAGGCGGATCTGTCGGTGGACGGCCTGTCCTCGTACATCACGCCGAACGATGTCTTCTACCGGATCGACACCGCCCTGCGGGTGCCCGAGGTGGATCCCGCGGACTGGTCGCTGCGCGTGACCGGAATGGTCGACGAGCCGTTCGAGATCGGCTGGGACGAACTGGTCGCCCTGCCGATGTCCGAGCACCACGTGACCCTCACCTGCGTGTCCAACTCCGTGGGCGGCGACCTCGTCGGGAACGCCCTCTGGCTCGGCTATCCGATCCGCGACCTGCTGGAGCGGGCCCGGCCGCAGGCGGGTGCCGACATGGTCCTCTCGCGGTCCGTGGACGGCTTCACCGCCGGTACGCCGCTGGAGGTGCTCACGGACCCGGAGCGCACGTCGCTGCTGGCCATCGGCATGAACGGGGAGCCCCTGCCGACGCAGCACGGGTTCCCGGCACGCCTGGTGGTGCCCGGGCTGTACGGGTACGTGTCGGCGACCAAGTGGGTCTCGGAGCTCAAGGTCACCACGTTCGACCAGGACGAGGGCTACTGGACGCCGCGCGGCTGGTCCGAGCTGGGCCCGGTCAAGGTCCAGTCCCGCATCGACGTCCCGCGGAGCGGGGCAAGCGTCGCAGGCGGTGAGGTGGTCGTGGCCGGGGTCGCGTGGGCGCAGCACGTCGGCATCGACGGCGTCGAGGTCCGGGCCGACGACGGCGACTGGGTCACGGCGGACCTCGCCGAGACCGTCGGGCCCGACACCTGGCGCCAGTGGCGTGCGGTGCTGGACCTCGGCGCCGGAGAGCACACGGTATCCGTGCGCGCGACGAACGCCGACGGCGAGACCCAGACAGACGTCGAGTCCCCGCCCGCGCCGGACGGCGCGACGGGCCACCACACCATCACGTTCACCGTCGCGTAGCAGGGTTGCACGCACCGGCCGTGTCCGCGTGGCGCGGCTCGCGCACGAACCAGGGCGTCCTGCTCGGCGGCGCCTCCGCCGAGCAGGACGGGTGCGGTCGTACGCCGGGAGCCGCGTGCACCGGCACGTCCGACGGTCGAGCGGTATATCGGTTGCGACCTGGCGATAGGATGTGCGCACAGGCGTTGACCCGGCCATCACCGGTGAGCCTCCGGAAGAACGGGTTCCCTCGCGTGACCGCCACCCGCGGCCGTCGTCGGGCACCTCAGTAGAACCGGACGGGCAGGCCCGTCACAGCCGTCAACGAGCGGCCGCTCGCGGCTGCTGCCCCTCACGGGGCGGCACCGGCGCGCGGCAAGCGGGGTGGTACCGCGGCACGCGGTCCGCCACGGTCCGGGAACCCGGTCCGTCGGCGGCGCGACGTCGTCCTCGCAGCAGCGCTGCCGGACCGACGACCACCGCAGGAGCCACAGACCATGGCTGACTCAGCCCGCTATCCCTTGCACCGCGACGAGGACAACGTCGCCGCGTCCCCGAACCTGCCCGCGATCGAGCGGGAGGTCCTCGACCACTGGGAGGTCGACGGGACCTTCCAGGCCTCCATCGACCAGCGCGACGCGGGGGAGAACGGGGAGAACGAGTTCGTCTTCTACGACGGCCCGCCCTTCGCCAACGGCCTGCCGCACTACGGCCACCTGCTGACGGGCTACGCGAAGGACGTCGTGCCGCGCTACCAGACGATGCGCGGCCACCGTGTCGAGCGTCGCTTCGGCTGGGACACCCACGGACTGCCGGCCGAGCTGGAGGCGATGAGCCAGCTGGGCATCAAGACGAAGGACGAGATCGTCGAGCTCGGCATCGACAGGTTCAACGAGGCCTGCCGCAGCTCGGTCATGAAGTACACGGACGAGTGGCGCACCTACGTCACCCGCCAGGCTCGCTGGGTCGACTTCGAGCACGACTACAAGACCCTGGACCCGACGTTCATGGAGTCGGTGATCTGGGCGTTCAAGTCGCTCTTCGACAAGGGCCTGATCTACGAGGACTTCCGTGTCCTGCCCTACTGCTGGAACGACCAGACGCCCCTGAGCAACCACGAGCTGCGCATGGACGACGACGTCTACCAGAACCGCCAGGACCCGGCGGTCACGGTCGGTTTCGGCGTGCGCACGGTCACCGAGGCGGCCGCGTCGGCGGGCGTCCGTACCGGGGACAAGCTGCTGATCTGGACGACGACGCCGTGGACCCTGCCGTCGAACCTGCTGGTCATGGTGGGGCCGGACATCGACTACGCCGTGGTCGAGTCGGCAGGTGAGCGCTACGTCGTCGCCGAGGCACGACTCGCGGCGTACGCCCGCGAGCTGATCGAGGAGGGTGCCGAGGAGGCGCGCGTCGTCGCCCGGCTGACCGGCCGCGACCTGCTCGGCGTGACCTACACGCCGCCCTTCTCCTACTACGAGGGTCGCGAGCGCGCGCACCGGGTCGTGGAGGCGGACTTCGTCACCACCACGGACGGTACGGGCCTGGTGCACAGCGCCGGTGCGTTCGGTGAGGACGACAAGATCGTCTGCGACCGCGAGGGCGTCGAGTCCGTGATGCCGGTCGGTGCCGACGGGCGGTTCACCCACCCCGTGGACGAGTACGCGGGGCTGCAGGTGTTCGACGCGAACTCGCCGATCATCGATCACCTCAAGGCGCGTACGCGCGGGGCGGAGCAGGACGAGGCGGGGTCGGTCACGGCAGGCACGGTGCTGCTGCGCCGCGAGTCGTACGACCACTCCTACCCGCACTGCTGGCGTTGTCGGCAGCCGCTGATGTACATGGGTGTGTCGTCGTGGTTCGTCGAGGTGACGAAGCTCAAGGACCGCATGGTCGAGCTGAACAAGGACATCACCTGGGTGCCGGAGCACATCCAGGAAGGGCAGTTCGGCAAGTGGCTGGGAGGCGCGCGGGACTGGTCGATCACCCGCAACCGCTTCTGGGGCTCGCCCGTCCCGGTGTGGAAGAGCGACGACCCGGCCTACCCGCGCATCGACGTGTACGGGTCCTTCGAGGAGCTGGAGCGTGACTTCGGGCGGCTGCCGCGCGATCCCGCGAACCCGGACGTGCCCGATCTGCACCGTCCGTTCGTCGACGAGCTGACCCGGCCCAACCCGGACGACCCGACCGGGAAGTCGACCATGCGCCGCGTCGAGGACGTCCTGGACGTCTGGTTCGACTCCGGTTCGATGCCGTACGCGCAGGTGCACTACCCGTTCGACAACTCCGACTGGTTCGAGCACCACTACCCGGGCGACTTCATCGTCGAGTACATCGGGCAGACCCGCGGCTGGTTCTACACGCTGCACATCCTCGCCACCGCGCTGTTCGACCGTCCGGCGTTCCAGACCGCGCTCTCGCACGGCATCGTGCTTGGCTCGGACGGCCGCAAGATGTCCAAGTCCCTGCGCAACTACCCGGACGTCAACGAGGTCTTCGACCGTGACGGATCCGACGCGATGCGCTGGTTCCTCATGGCCTCCCCGATCCTGCGCGGCGGGAACCTGGTGGTGACGGAGGACGGCATCCGGGACGCGGTGCGTCAGGTGCTGCTGCCGCTGTGGAGCACGTACTACTTCTTCACGCTGTACGCCAACAGCGTGAAGGGCTCGGCCGACGACGGCTCCGTCGATGCGCACAGGGGCCGGGTCGCGCGCAACCTCGACCCGCAGCGCGTGGCGGGGCTGGGCGTGATGGACCGCTACCTGCTCGCGCGGACCCGCGACCTGGTCTCCACGGTGACCGAGCAGCTCGACGGGTACGACATCGCGGGTGCCTGCGAGTCCGTGCGGCAGTACCTGGACGCGCTGACCAACTGGTACGTGCGCACGCAGCGGGACCGGTTCTGGGAGGAGGACGCGGACGCGTTCGACACCCTCTACACGGCGCTGGAGGTGCTGTGCCGGGTCATGGCGCCGCTCGCGCCGCTGACCACCGAGGAGGTGTGGCGCGGCCTGACCGGTGGCCGGTCGGTGCACCTGACGGACTGGCCGTCCCTGGGCGCGCCGGCGGGGTCGGTGATCGGGTGCGCGGAGGACGCGGTGCTGGTGTCCGACGACGCGCTCGTGGCCGCCGTCGAGTCGGCGCGGGCCGTCGTCTCGCAGACCCTCGCGCTGCGCAAGGCGAACAAGCTGCGGGTGCGTCAGCCGCTGCGCTCCCTGGTGGTCGCCGTCCCGGACCCGGACGGTGTCGCGCCGTTCGCGGAGCTGCTCGCCTCCGAGCTGAACCTCAAGTCGGTCGAGCTGGTGGCGTTCTCGCCCGAGGTGGCGGCGTCGTACGGGATCACCGAGCGGCTCGCCGTCAATGCCCGCGCCGCGGGCCCGCGTCTCGGCAAGGGCGTGCAGGCGGTGATCAAGGCGTCGAAGGCAGGTTCGTGGACGAAGAGCGTGGGTGAGGACGGTGCCGAGCGGGTGGTCGTGCAGACCGCCGACGGCGACGTGGAGCTGCTGGCCTCCGAGTACGAGCTGGCCACGGTCGTCGGGCAGGGCGCCGGGACGGAGGTGGCGGCCGCGGTGCTGAGCGGTGGCGGCTTCGTCGTGCTCGATCTGGCGCTCGACGACGACCTGCGGGGCGAGGGTTACGCCCGCGACGTGATCCGCGACGTGCAGGAGGCGCGCAAGGCGGCCGGGCTGCACGTCACCGACCGGATCGCGCTCACGCTCGGGGTGCCGCAGGAGTGGGTGGCGGCGGTGCGCGCCCACGAGGCGCTCGTGGCCGCGGAGACGCTGGCGGACGCCGTGGACGTGTCCGTTGCCGACGGGCCGGACCGCAGCATCTCGGTGCAAAAGTCCGCATAGTTGACCTGTGTGGAGATACTTGCCAGGATCGCCCGCGTGAAGGCTGAGGAACACGTGGGCGGTCCCGGCCTGGTTCGCAGGTCCTGGTGGTTGGTCGTCGTGATGCTCGGCGCGGCCATGGCCTGGCTGTTGGTCGCGGTCGCGCCACAGCTGTATCTCGTGGCGCGCGTCGGTGAACCGGGCCCTCCGGCGATGTCGAGCTTCGTGACCGGGATGGTGGCCGGTGGGGCGGCTGCGGGGTGCCTCGCGGCTGTCGTCCGACGTCATGCCGAGGTGAGGATCGGCGGCCGGCGACGGCCGGTCGCCTGGGCAGCGGGAGCTGCCGCCGTCGGAACGCTCGGCACCGCCGCGGGGGCGTTCCTGCTGGCCGGTGACTCGATGGAGGGCTGGTGGCCGAGCGGCGCGGCCGCCGGGTCGGAGATCGTCGCGGGGCTGACCGTCGTCGCGCTGGCGGCCACCACGGCCGGCCTCGCCCTCGGACTGCTCGCCGCTCTCGGGCCGGTCTGGCTCCGTGCCTGCGCCGCGGCGGTGCCGATCCTGTTCGCGCAGGACGCACTGGCGATCATGCTGCCGGCGTTTCCCGGCGGGCAGCTGGGCACGAGCTGGCTCCTGGCGATGCTGGTGGGCGTGGCGCTCGGGCTGAGCGTCGCCGTCGGCAGGCCGTGGACCTGGGTCATGTGGGTGCCGGCGCTCGCCCTCGTGTGGCTCGCGCAGTCGCTGCTGCCGGCGATCTCCGCGACGCTGCAGCAGGTGCACCTCGGTGGGGGAGTCCTGCGTGCCTATCCGTTCGAGCCGGTCAGGCTGCTGGGGGAGTACTTCGGGCTCACGCTGCTCGATCCCGGCGCCCACGGGCCGGCGACCATGTGGGTGGTCGCGCTGGTCGTGGGAGGCGCGATCGCCGCGTGGCGCGTGCGGGGCGCGCGCTGAGGCGTCACGGGAGGCGCGGCTCCGAACCGGTCGTGCCGGTCAGGGCTGCGCGATGGTGATGTAGGCGCCGCTCTCACCCTTGAACGTCAGGGTGTAGACGAACGCGACGAGCTCGAGGTTCACGTACTCGGCCGTCCAGTTCTTGTTGGGGCACGGGTTGGTTCCGGTGTCCGGACCGACCGTGACCGGCGGGACGTCGAGCCGGCCGTTCTTGGCCCGCAGGTTGCTCAGGCTGGTGGTCGCGTTCAGGATCTGCTGCTGTGCCTCGACGTCGTTGTTCCGGTTCTTCGAGCCGGCCGGGTTGTTGCAGAGCACGTCAGCCACATAGGTGGCCGACAGGTCGACGTCCGCGTTCGTGTTGCCCACGCCGCCGAGCTCGTAGCCGGTGCACGAGACGGTGAGATCCGCCGCGACCGTGCATTCCGGTGTGCCTGTCTGCAGATGGACACCGGTCTTGGCGTTGAGGTCGTCGTAGGTCGCCGCATAGGTGCCGGGGCTAACGGCGGCCTGCGCGCCTGCCACCGGGACGAGGATCAGCGCGGCGGCGGCCGCCGCGGCGGCAATGGCGCGTCGAAGCATGAGGGCGTCCTTCCCGAGGAGGGCCGCGAGGTAGATGTGGTCCACCTCACAAACTTCGAGTCAACACTGAGAGCCCGTTGGCCGCAACCTGCGACTGTTCCTCATCGTCGGGCGCCAAGGCACAACGCACAAGGCACCAGGCACCAGGCACCAGGCGCGACGACGCCATGGAGGACGGAGCGCCTCCGGATCCGTTCCGCTCGCCATCGGCGAGAGACGGTTCCGCGCCGGTTCTCGGCAGGTCCCGTCCGTGCGGTCCGCCCGGCGATGCGGCCCGACCATCGCTGCCGCGGGCCCGCCGTCGGGCAGGGTCCACCGTTCGGTGGACGCAGAGTCCGTCCGGTCGGTGGTGGTGAGGTGGCCGCGTGTGCGAAAACATGGTTGGCATGCGAACAGAGTCGGCACCGACCCGCAGACCGGCAACAGACACAGGTGGCCGTGACACGGCCGTGAGCGTGCGTGGGCTGCACAAGGCGTATCGATCCCGCGGCCCCGGCGGCCAGGGGTACACCCAGGTCGCGGCCGTCGACGGCCTGGACCTCGACGTCTTGCGCGGTGAGATCTTCGCGGTCCTCGGCCCCAACGGCGCGGGAAAGACCACCACGATCGAGATCCTCGAGGGCTTCCGCAACCGTGACGCCGGTGAGGTGTCCGTGCTCGGCGAGGACCCGGACCGGGCCGGTCGTGCCTGGCGCGCCCGGATCGGCGTCGTGCAACAGGACTCACGCGACCTGGGCGAGCTGACCGCTGCCGAGATGGTCACGGCCACGGCCCGCTACTACCCCGATCCCCGCGACCCGGCCGAGGTCATCGACGCGGTCGGCCTCACCGAACACGCCCGCAAGCGGGCGCGAGCCCTGTCAGGCGGGCAGCGGCGACGACTCGACGTCGCGCTCGGCATCGTCGGCCGGCCCGAGCTGCTCTTCCTCGACGAACCCACCACCGGCTTCGACCCGCAGGCGCGCCGCTCGTTCTGGGACCTCGTGACCGGGCTGCGCGACGACGGCGTCACGATCCTGCTGACCACGCACTACCTGGAGGAGGCGGCGCAACTCGCCGACCGGGTCGTCGTCATCGACAAGGGGAGAGTGGCGGCCTCCGGGACCCCGGACAGCCTCGGCGGCCCGGACGCGCGCACACCCCTGGTCACCTGGCTGGACGGCGGCGAACTGCGCTCGCTGCGTACCGATCGGCCCACCGAGGCGGTAGCCCGCCTCGCGCACGAGATCGCCGCTCCGGACGGGGAGATCCCTGGCCTCACCGTCAGCCGGCCGAGCCTCGAGGACGTCTACCTGGAGCTCATCGACGCCCCCGGCACCACCCACCAGAGCACCGAGGAGCAGCAATGACCGCCGGCACCCCCGACACCTCTCCGGCTCGTTCCGCGGAGCGTTCCCGACTGCCCGGCACCCTGGCCGTCGGCCTGGTGCGAGCGCGCGTGGAGCTGCTCGGCTTCCTGCGCGAGCGCGACGCCATGATCTTCATCTTCGCCTACCCCCTGATCATGATGGCGATCTTCGCCTCCGTCTTCGGCGGCGAGGACCAGGTGTTCGATCTCGGCACCGGCCGGATGGAGGTCAACTTCCCCCAGTACTTCCTTCCCGGCATGATCGCCACCGGCATCATGCTGTCCAGCTTCCAGACCGTGGCCACCTCGATCGCCACCGAGCGTGACGACGGCACCCTCAAGCGCCTGCGCGCCACGCCGATGCCGGCGGTCGCCTACTTCCTCGGCAAGGTCGGGGAGGTGCTCCTGGTCTCGGTCGTACAGATCGCCGCACTCGTCGCGCTCGCGGTGCTCGCGTTCGACGTGCCCATGCCGGAAGCCGGACGCTGGTGGACCTTCGCCTGGGTATTCGTCCTCGGTACCGCGACAGGGACCGTCTGCGGGGTCGCGTTCTCGGCGGTGCCCCGGTCCGGGAGATCGGCGTCGGCAGTGGTGGTGCCCGTCGTCCTGGTGCTCCAGTTCATCTCCGGGGTCTTCTTCCCCTACCCGTCCCTGCCGGACTGGATGCAGCAGGTCGCCCAGGTGTTCCCGCTCAAGTGGCTCGCCCAGGGCATGAGGTCGGTGTTCCTGCCCGACGGCTTCGCGGCGGTCGAGACCGCCGGGGAGTGGCAGCACCTCCTGATCGCGGGTGTGCTCGGCCTGTGGCTGATACTGGGACTCGTGATCGGGGTGCGGACGTTCCGCTGGCGGAGGCGTGATGACGGGTGACGAGACCGGCGTCGACGCGGCCGGGACGGCGACGGACGTCCAGCGGGACGACCTCCCGCCCGCGCCCGGCGGACCGTACGCCGCATGGGGGCGGCTCCTGGTGTGGTGGCACGTCGCCTTCTGGGCTGTGCTCGCCCTGACGGCGCTCCAGATCGTCCTGCAGGGCGTCCGGGGGCGGGACCTGATGGTGGCCGGCGGGGCGATCGGGGCGATCGGGGTCGCCTACCTCGTATGGGGCGGCCCGGCCGCGCGCTCCCGGAACCAGGGGAAGGCCGTTCTGCAGCTGGCCGTGACCGTGGTCGGTGTGGCGGCTGCGCTGACCGTGACCGGCGATGCGTCCTTCCTTCTGTTCGTGGCCTTCGCCCAGTGCTGGATGCTGCTCGAGAGCCGCCTCTGGTCCCTGGTGGCCAGCGTGGCCCTGGCGGTCGCGGCGACCTGCGGCACCCTGGCCCGCGTGGGTCCGGACCCGGAAGCGGTGACGTCCGTCCCGGCCCAGATGGGTGTGAGCCTGGTGTTCGCGGTCGGGCTGGGGCTCTGGACCGCGTGGACGCTGCGGCGCGCTGAGGAACACGCGCGGCTGGTCGCAGAACTGCGGGACGCACAGCTCGCCCTCGCCCGGTCTCACCACGCCGCGGGTGTGGAGGCCGAGCGTGCGCGGATCGCGCGCGAGATCCACGACACGCTCGCGCAGGGGTTCACGAGTGTCGTCATGCAGGCGCAGGCGGCCTCGGCGGTCCTGGACGCGGACGGGTCGGACATGGTCCGCGACCGGCTCGAACTGATCGAGGAGACGGCGCGGGACAACCTCGCCGAGGCGCGAGCGCTGGTCGCGGCATTCGCACCGGCGCCGTTGAAGGAGAAGTCCCTGGCCGAGGCCCTGGGCCGGCTCGTGGCCCGGTTCGGCGACGAGACCGGCCTGGAGGCGTGGTTCGTCGCCGACGGTGTGCTCGGCCTGCCGCCGTCGGTCGAGGTGGTGCTCCTGCGGGTCGCGCAGGAAGGGCTCGCCAACGTGCGGCGTCACTCGGGCGCGCGCCTGGTCGAGGTCCGCCTCGCCCGCGTGGAGGACACGGTGCTCCTCGAGGTGTCGGACGACGGCCGCGGGCTGCCCGAGGGTGTCGGGATCGGCACGGGTGAAGGATTCGGGCTGTCGGGGATGCGGGAGCGAGTGGCGACGGCGGGCGGACGGTTGTCGATCGGCCCCGGCCGGACCGGCGGCACGCTGCTGGCGGCCTGGCTGCCGCTCGGCGATGCCGACCACACCGGCGTGAGGGCGGGCGTACCCGGCGTGCCGGAAGCGGCCGGCACCTCGACGGCCCCGGCGCGAGAGCAACCGGGCGCGGTCCCGGCGGCCGGACCCGCGGGCGTCCCGGATGCGGGCACGACGGAGAGGCAGAGCCGGTGATTCAGGTGCTGGTGGCCGACGACCACCCCGTGGTGCGCTCCGGACTGGTGGGCATGCTCGCCGTCGAGCCCGACGTGGAGGTGGTGGGCGAGGCCGGCGACGGCGCTCAGGCGGTCGATCTGGCTCGGGAACTGGCCCCCGACGTCGTCCTCATGGACCTGCGCATGCCGGTGCTCGACGGTGTCGGGGCGACGACCCGAATCCGTGAAGCGCGCAACCCGCCACGCGTCGTCGTCCTGACCACCTACGACACCGATGCCGACATCTTGCGGGCGGTCGAGGCGGGAGCCACCGGCTACCTGCTGAAGGACACGCCACGTGCGGATCTCGTCGCCGGGGTGCGCTCGGCCGCGCGAGGCGAGACCGTGCTGGCTCCGAGCGTGGCCACGCGCCTGGTGACCTCGGTTCGCAGTGATCGGCTCACGCCGCGCGAGGTCGAGGTGCTCACCCTCGTGGCGAACGGCCATTCCAACGCGGAGGTCGGCGCGCGGCTGTTCATCGCCGAGGCCACCGTGAAGACCCATCTGATCCGCGTCTTCACCAAGCTGGACGTCCAGGACCGGACCGCCGCGGTCTGGGTCGCTCGCGAGCAGGGCTGGCTCGGCTGACGGACCTGCGAGTCGGACGGCGCGGATATCTTGGGGGCATGACTGCTGAGGGCATGACGGACGCAACGGCCTCCCGAACCGGTACCCCGATCACCTCCGTCGCCGAGCTCGAAGACCTCGTTGGCGTCGCGGCCCACCCGGCGCGAGACAAGACCCGCAGCGTCCTGCACGACCTCGACAGGGAGTTCCTCGCCGCGGCGTCACTTTGCTTCGTCGCGACCGCCGATCCCGACGGGAACCTCGACGTCTCACCCAAGGGCGACCCGACAGGATCGTTCGCCGTCGTGCTCGACGACCGCACCATCGCCATTCCCGAACGCCCCGGCAACCGCCGCGCCGACGGGTTCCACAACCTGCTCGCCGACCCCCGTATCGGCCTGATCTTCGTCGTCCCCGGCCGTGGCGACACCCTGCGGATCAACGGCACCGCGCGCATCGTCCGGGACGCACCCTGGTTCGCCGACCTCCAGGTACGTCGCCACGTGCCGGTGATCGGGCTGGAGGTGGAGATCGCCGAGGTGTTCTACCACTGCTCCAAGGCGTTCCTGCGCTCCAAGGCCTGGGACCCGGATTCCTGGACGCCGGACGCCGCCCCACGCCGGGCCGTCATCTCGAAGGAGCTGGAACGCAGGGATCAGTCGATCGCCGAACTCGACGAGTACTACGGACCGAGGTACGCCGAGAAGCTCTACGACTGACCAGCCGTGCCGACGGCCTGAGCGTGCTCGCACCGGTCGAGGCCGGACGGGGTATCAGCGTTGACGCCCCAACGAAGCCGCGCGCCTGTTGCCCATGCGCAAGCGACTCAGTCCGAGCAAGGCCGTGGCGACCGCACCGAAGGTCAACACGAACCAGTTCGGATCGTTCAGCGCGGCCCCGGCGAGGGCAAGGGACGCCACCGGGATGATGAGGTTGTTCAGATTCCTGGCCAGGATCGAGCGAGTGCTCCGGCGAACGGTCACTATCGACGCTGCAGGCATGTGCATCAGGTGGCGCAGCGCCGTAGGGACGCGCACGGCAAGGTGCGCTGACATGCCCATCGCGAGGTTCGGCTTCGTCGGGTCGTGCGGTCGACCAGGCCGGCGGTCCTGGCCTGCGTGTGTTGTGGTGTCGGTGTCGCCTGGCGTGTGGTCCTGCAGAACCGTGACCTCGGTCTCGCTCCCGAGCCAACTGAGCACGACCTTGTCACCCGACCGCACGCCGAGTCGCTCCAGTGCGCCGTGCGTCATGCCGACCACATGTTGATGCTCATCGTCAGGATGGGCGAAGACGACTCGCATCGCCTGTTCCTCGGCCCGGAAGAACCAGCGGAGTCCGCGCTCGGTTCCGGCCCGGAGAATCGCCGACAACGTGTCAAGCCTGCTTCCGCCCCGGCTGGTTCCGGTCGCGGGAGGCGGGTCGAGGAGGAACATGCCGGGATCGTCTGACCGTGCCCCGACCGCGGGCTCGGTGATCGTACGCAGGTGGTTGGAGATCCGGGCTGTTCCGGGCCGAACATGATCCCTGCTCACGATGACCACCGACGCTGCCACCCCGTTCCGGTTCATCACAGCCCGGCCCCTGCGCCCCGGAAAGTCGGCCGGCACCTGAATCTCATCGCTCCTCGGCAGGTCGTGGACGAGCGGCATGACCGGCGCAAGCTTGACCGGAACTGGTACGCGGACCGTCACTTCACAGCGCTCAGTGCCGATGCGCTCCGCTACGCCGAGGAGTGTCGATGTGACTCGACTCAGGGAGAACGTCAGTTCGTCCTTCGAGGGGTGAGATGTCGTCGCCCGCCCTGTCCCGGTCCACGCACGTTCGGCCCATGCCCACGCACGCACCGCCCGTAATCCGTGCTCGACGGTGACCGGTACCGGGCCGTCGGTGACCTTCAGGACCTCATCAGGAACGACGATCATCGGTATGGAGGACGGGGCTCGCGACGTCTCGGCGACGCCGGCGAACGTGATGTGTGGACCGTTCAGGGTGTCCCAAGGCACCGGATCAGGATAGATGGACGGTTGCGCGCAACTCGGCTTACTCGGGATGTCGGGAACATCGTGGCCGAGGCAGCGGACCAGGCGTGTCGATGCCTGCCCGTCCATCGGCTTCGCGACGGAGACGTTCGGCTCTCGCCACTATCCTCGTCACGTGAGCGACGCCTTCAAGACCGTGAGCCGGGAGATCTTCTCCCGCATGCCCGAGCACAAGATCGACCCCACCATGGCGCGCGTCGAGCGTGTGCTCGAACTGCTGGGTGACCCCCATCGAGCCTTCCGCACGGTCCACATCACCGGCACCAACGGCAAGTCCTCGACGGCTCGCATGGTCGAGTCGCTGGTCCGCGAGCACGGCCTGCGCACGGGCCTGTTCACCAGCCCCCACCTGTCCAGCGTCACCGAGCGCATCCAGATCGACGGCGAGCCGGTCGACGAGGAGCGTTTCGTCGAGGTCTTCGAGGACGTCGCCCCGTACATCGGCGTGGTCGACCGCGAGTCCGAGGCCGAGGGCGGCCCCCGCCTGAGCTTCTTCGAGGTCCTCACCGTCATGGCGATCGCCGCGTTCGCCGACGCGCCGGTCGACGTCGCCGTCGTCGAGGTCGGCCTGGGTGGCACCTGGGACTCGACGAACGTCATCGACGCGCCGGTCGCGGTGCTCACACCGGTGGCGATGGACCACGAGAAGTGGCTCGGGCACAGCATCGCGGAGATCGCGGCCGAGAAGGCGGGGATCATCAAGGACGGCGCGACGGCGATCGTCGCCGCGCAGCGTGAGGAAGCCGACGCCGAGATCCGGGCCCGTGCCGAGCGGGTCGGCGCACATCTGATCCGTGAGGGCGTCGACCTGGAGGTGGCCGGACGGCAGCTCGCCGTCGGCGGCCAGCTGATGGCGCTCCGTACCCCCGGCGGGCTGTACACCGACGTGTACATCCCCCTGCACGGCGAGCACCAGGCGCACAACGCACTCCTCGCGCTCGCCGCGACCGAAGCCCTCATCAGTGGCGGCAAGGCGCTTGACGGTGGAGTGGTGGAGGCGGGGTTCGCCCACGTCACCAGCCCTGGAAGGCTGGAGGTGGTGCGGTCCAGCCCGACGACGATCGTCGACGTCGCCCACAATCCCGCGGGCGCCGAGGCCATGGTCGAGACGCTGGAGGAGGTGTTCGACCTGCAGCGGGTCATCGCGGTCGTCGGCATCATGGCGGACAAGGACGCCGAAGGACTGCTCGCCGTCCTCGAACCGTCTGTCGCCGAGATCGTCGTCACGCGCAACTCCAACGAGCGTGCCATGGACCCGGAGGAACTCGCCGAGGTGGGACGCGACGTGTTCGGCGACGACCGGGTGCATGTGGCCGCGGATCTCGCCGAGGCGATCCAGGTCGCGACGGACCTCGCCGAGGCCGGGGACGAGGTCGGTGTCGGGGCCGGTACCGCCGTGCTGGTCACGGGCTCCGTGGTCACGGTCGCGGACGCCCGCATCCTGCTGCGCCGATGAGACCATGGTTCTGCCCGCGCCGACGAGGAAGGGACCAGCCGTGAAGAAGCTGCTCAACGATCCCGAGAATGCCGTCGCCGACTCGCTGGCCGGGTTCGCGCTCGCGCACGCCGACCTGGTGCAGGTGCACCACGACCCCACCTATGTGACCCGGGTCGGTGGCGCCACGACCGGGAAGGTCGGGCTCGTCAGTGGGGGCGGCTCCGGCCACGAGCCCCTGCACTGCGGTTTCGTCGGGGACGGGATGCTCGACGCGGCCGTCCCGGGCGCCGTGTTCACGTCGCCGACGCCGGACGGCATCGTGCCCGCGCTGCACGCCGCCGACGGCGGGGCGGGCGTGCTCGCGATCGTGAAGAACTACACCGGCGACGTGCTCAACTTCGACCTCGCCGTCGAGATCGCGGAGGCGGAGGGCGCCCGGATCTCGACAGTCGTGGTGAACGACGACGTCGCCGTCGAGAACTCCACCCACACGGCCGGACGCCGGGGTGTGGCCGGGACGCTCTGCGTGGAGAAGATCGCCGGTGCCGCGGCGATGCAGGGCCGTGGGCTGGAGGACGTCACCCGGATCGCGCGGCGCGTGGTGGAGAACGTACGGAGCATGGGAGTCGCGGTCACGGCGTGCACGGTGCCACATGTGGGGAAACCGAGCTTCGACCTGCCGCCCGACGAGCTGGAGATCGGCATCGGCATCCACGGCGAGCCGGGCCGGCGGCGCGTGCCCGTCGCTCCGGCGGACGAGGTCGCGCAGATGCTGCTCGACCCGGTCGCGGACGATCTTGAGCTGTCCCGGGGCGAGCGTGTGTTGCTGTTCGTCAACGGAATGGGCGGAACGCCTTCCTCGGAGCTCTACGTGGTCTATGGTCGAGCGCGGCGCCTGCTCGAACAGCGGGGTGTGACGGTGGCTCGCTCACTCGTGGGCAGCTACGTCACGTCTCTCGAGATGCAGGGCGCGTCGGTCACCGCGCTGCGGCTGGACGACGAGCTCGAGGCGCTGTGGGACGCTCCCGTGCACACGGCGGCACTGCGCTGGTGACCGGGTGTACGTGAGCAAACCGGGTGAAAGTACATTTGCCGGCTCCACGGCACGACTGGAGGCACGAGGTGATGCTGCGGTGACGCTGGATGCGGACTGGGCGGAACGCTGGATCCGGCGGACCGCCGATGCGGTTGTCGACAGGCGTGACGAGCTGACCGAGCTGGACCGGGAGATCGGCGACGGTGACCACGGCGAGAACCTCGTCCGCGGGTTCCGGGCGGTGGTCGCCAAGCTGGACGCGCGGCGTGCGGAGGCTGAAGAGCCCGGGGCGTCGCCGCGGCTGGTCGGTGACGTCCTCAAGCTCACCGCGACGACGCTCATGTCCACCGTCGGCGGAGCATCCGGGCCGCTGTACGGGACGGCGTTCCTGCGTGCCGCGAAGGTGACCGGCCACCCGGAGATCGACACCCGCACGATCGTCGCGATGCTCGAGTCGGCGCTGGACGGGATCACCGCGCGCGGTAAGGCCGAGCCGGGGGAGAAGACCATGGTGGACGCCTGGACGCCTGCCGTCGATGCCGCCGAGCGCGCCGCCGGCGAGGGCGACGAGGCCGATGCTCTCCGTGCCGCAGCGGCAGCGGCCGACGCCGGATCGACCGCGACCATCCCGCTCGTGGCGACCAAGGGCCGCGCCTCGTACCTCGGGGAACGCAGCGCCGGGCACGAGGATCCCGGCGCGCGCTCCACCGCGCTGCTCCTCGCGGCAGCCGTCGAGGCGCTCGGCGAGGAGAACGCATGACCGTGTCGATCGTCCTGGTGTCGCACTCGGCGGCCATGGCGCGGGGTCTGGCCGAGCTCGCCGGGCAGATGGCTCCGGATGTCACCCTGGTCCCCGTCGGAGGTCTGCCCGACGGCGGTCTGGGCAGTGCGCTCGACGACGTCACCGCGGCACTTCGCACGGCGGCGACGGCCACGGGGGCCGTCGTGGTCCTGGCGGACCTGGGCTCGTCCGCGCTGACCGTCGAGTCGGCGCTGGAGCTCGACGACGACCTGGCCGCATCGGTGGCCCTGGCACCCGGCCCGTTCGTCGAGGGTGCGGTCGCCGCGGCCGTCGCGGCGCACGGCGGCTCGGACGTCGACGGGGTGGTGGCAGCCGTCCGGGACGCCGGCCGGACGTTCGCCGGGGCAGCCGGCCAGGCGGTGCCGGACGCGGACGGCGACGGCAGGCCCGGACCGGGCGGCGACGGCAGGCCCGGACCGGGCGGCCAGGACGACGTGGCCGTCGGAGGCGACGGCAGCGTCACGACCACGGCCACCCTGCGCAACCCGCTCGGTCTGCACGCCCGCCCGGCGGCGCTGGTCTCCCGGAAGGTCGCGGAGCTGGGTGCGTCTGTTCTGGTCGACGGTGTGGACGCGTCGAGCGTGCTGCAGCTCATGGCGCTCGGGGCGACCCAGGGGCGGGAACTGACGATCACGGTGAGCGGCGAGGGCGCGGCAGGCGCGGCCAAGGTCCTGGCGGAGATGATCGGCTCCGGCTTCGGCGAGGTCTGAAAGTGAACGGGCAAGGACAGGGTTTGCGCGAGCGCAACAAGCGCGCTCGCCGCGGCGCCATCATCGACGCCGCTCAGCGCCTCGTGCGGGAGCACGGGTACGACGCCGTGACGACCGGGCAGATCGCCGCAGAGGCCGGGGTCTCACCGCGGACCTTCTTCAACTACTTCGGCTCCAAGGACGAGGCGGTCGTCGGGATCCGGACCGACGTCGGCCTCGATCCGGACGCGTCCCGCGCATTCGCCGAGGGCGGCCCCAGCGGCTACCTCCTGACCGACCTGGGGGCACTCCTGGGCGGCATGCTGGACCAGCTCGGCGACGAACCGGCCCGGGTGCGGGCCGCGGTCGACCTGGTGCGGCGTGAGCCTCGCCTGCTCCAGCACCACCAGGACGCCGTCGAACGCCATCGGAACGAGTTGCTCGCGCTGCTCGAGGAGCGCCGCGGGGCGGCACCGTTCGCGGCCGACGCGGAGACCGTCCTCGCGGCCGCGGGCGCCGTCATGCAGGCCACCACCCTGGCATGGCTGCGTTCCGGCGGAGGGCACGGCGTTCAGGTCCACCTGCCGCAGGCGATCGGCGAGCTGCGGACGATCCTCTGCCAGGAGGCGCCGGACGGTGGGCAGGCGCCGGACGTAACGGAGCCCACATCCCAGCGTGCGGACCCGGCCGCCAGGACGGATATCGTGGCAGGGTGAGCAAGGACCGACCCGCCGCCGGCGATCGCATCAAGGCCAAGCCCTCCGCGCTGGTGCAGTTCACCTCGACAGTCCTCGCCTGCGAGGCGGTCGTGGTGCTGTTCGTCACGCTCGTCGCGTTCGGACTGCGCGACCTCGCCTACGAGCGCGGACCGCTCCAGTCGGACTCCGCAGCGGTCGTGTGGGGGGTGGGAGGCGGCATCGCGCTGCTGCTCCTGCTGCTGTCGCGGCTCACGAGGCGCCCGGCCGGGCTCGTCGCGGGGACGATGGCGCAGGTCCTGGTGCTCGCCACGGGGCTGGCCGTACCGCTCGCGACCATCGTCAACCTGGTGTTCGTCGCGCTGTGGGTCATGGCGTTGCGGCTGGGTTCGCGTGTCGACCGGGAGCGCGCTGCCTACGACGCCACGCACCCGGAGACCGCGCCGAACAGCTGAGCGGTCCGCAGGGCCGGCCCGGACGTCGCTCCGGGCGGTGAACACCGACGTCGTGCCCCATTACGCTGGGGCTCATGACCGACGTCGCAACCGAGAACCTGCCCACCGAGACCGCCGATGCGCCCGTGGCCGAGCGCACGCTCGTGCTCGTCAAGCCCGATGGCGTGCGCCGTGGCCTGTCCGGCGAGATCCTGCGCCGTATCGAGGCCAAGGGCTATGTCCTGCGCGCGGTGCGGCTGCTCGATGCCACCCCCGCTCTGCTGCACAAGCACTACGCGGAGCACGAGGGCAAGCCGTTCTTCGAGCCGCTGGTGGAATTCATGATGTCGGGTCCGGTGCTGGCCGTCGTCGCCGAGGGCGAGGGAGTCATCCCGGGCTTCCGCTCCCTGGCGGGCGCCACCAACCCCACGGAGGCCGCCCCGGGCACCATCCGCGGCGACCTCGGCCGGGACTGGGGTACCAAGGTGGTGCAGAACCTCGTCCACGGCAGCGACTCGGCGTCGTCGGCCGCGCGCGAGATCTCCCTCTGGTTCCCTGAGGTCTGACGGCTCTCGACGGGTTCGTGGCGGCGTCGGCCGGGACCATCCGGTCGGCGCCCTGCCCGTCCGACCCTGTCTCTTATACACATC
>NZ_JABBYC010000021.1 GCF_016742955.1 Myceligenerans indicum
GGGCATGCTGCGCACGTACTGGAACGTGCTGCTGCCGATCTCCATCCCGAGCTTCGTGGTGGTCCTCATCTGGCAGTTCACCAACGCCTGGAACGACTTCCTGTTCGCCGTGTTCTTCTCCTCCAGCAGCAACGGCCCGGTCACCGTGGCGCTGAACAACCTCGCCAACGGGGCCCTGCTGCAGAACTACGGCGTGTCCATGGCCGGCGCGCTGCTGGCGTCGCTGCCCACCCTGCTGGTCTACATCCTGCTCGGCAAGTACTTCGTCGGCGGTCTCATGTCCGGCTCCGTCAAGGGCTGACCGCCCGCGACGTCCCGCTCGGCGGGCGACCCGCTCTCCCGGTCGCCGCGCGGCGTCCCGGACCACACGGAGAACAGGAGGAGCGGCGCGGCATCCTGCCGCGCCGCTCCTCCTGTCGCGAGCCGGGTACGTCGACACCTCGGTCTCGGAGCCCCCGCCCCCATCGGGGACTCCGAGACCTGCCGCGCGGCTATGCGTCGGCCGACGCGGCCAGGGCCGCCTGGAAGGTGGCGATGTCCGTGGAGCCGTCGTTGAACGCCCGCACCGCATCCGTGATCACACTGAGCTGCGCGACCGGGACCGCGGCCCCGTGCGTCACCGACGACACGATCGTGTCCTCGCCGAACGACGTGATCGCGGTCTTCTGGTACTCGGAGAACTTCGAGGCGTCGATGTCGGTCCGGGCGGGGATCGAGCCCTTGATCTTGTTGAACTCGACCTGCCCTTCCTTCGAGCTGACCGTCTGCAACCACGCCTTGGCGCTGTCCTCGTCGAGGATGTGGGCCGACATCGTGAACGAGTCGGCGAGGAAGTCGAACGTCCCGGCGGTGCCCGGGGCCGGGACGGCCTCGTAGTCCTCTCCGTACGTCTTGCCCTCGGTGTCGTACGCGGCGAGAGCCCAGTCACCCATGATGTTGAAGGCGGAGTCGCCCTGGATCACCATCTCGCTGGCCGCGTCCCACTCGAGATCGTTGCGGTCGGGGTTGGTGTAGCTCATCAGGGACTCGTAGTGCCCCAGTGCGGTGGTGACCCGAAGGTCGCTCCAGGCGGTGCTCCCGCTCCAGAGACCGCTGTACGCCGTCGGGCCGAGGTCGGCGAGCAGCGTGGTCTCCAGCAGGTGGACCTGCGGCCAGGTGGTCCCGACCGAGAGCGGCGCCTCGATCCCGGCCTGCTTCAGCGTCTCCAGATCCGCGATGAAGTCGTCGAGATCGTCGTACTCGCCCGACGTCTCGAGACCGTTGCGCTCCAGTACCGACGGGTTGACCCAGAGCAGGTTCGCACGGTGGATGTTCGACGGGACCGAGTAGATCTTGCCGTCGTCGGTGGAGAGCCGCTCGATGAGATCCTGCGGGAAAGCTTCCTTGAGGCCGAACTCCTCGTAGAGGGGGGTCAGGTCCTGGATGTACTCGTCCCTGATGTAGTCGTGCAGCTCGGCGCCCGCGTGGGCGACGAACACGTCGGGCGGGTCCTGCGTCTCGAGCCGGGACTGCAGGTGGTCCTTCGACGTCGAGCTGCCGCCACCGCCCATGAGGCCGTCGTTGACGAACTCGATCCCGGGATGCTGCTCCTCGAACACCTCCGCCAGCTTGTCCAGACCCCGCTTCTCCACGCCGGACGCCCACCAGGTGAAGACGGTGACCTGCTCGTGCGAGCGGACGGAGGGCTCGAAACTCTCTGCGGACCCGATCCCGCACCCGGTGAGCAGCAGGCTGAGGACGGCAGCTGATGCTGCCGCCGCGGTGGTCTTACGCGTCACTCGCATATCGCGTCTGTCATTCCCTTCAACATTGGAGGGCGACACCACCGGTCCTCGGTTGACCGGTGGCGCGCAAACACCCGCGAAACGGCGGGTGGCTGGTGCGCGAGCGAGCATAGCGTGAGATCGCTAACATGGTGCAAACCAGGACAAGAGATGACTTCCACCAGACCAAAGGCCCGACAAAAAGCCGCCGAGGCCGGACCGCGCGTGGTGCGCGTCCCGCCTCGGCGGCCCTCGATGATCTCGGCGCGAGGGAATCAGGACAACGTGATTCCGGCCTTCGCCACCGTGAAGGTCGACCCCGTGGCGTCGTGCGTGCACGACATGCCGGTGGTCCGGCTCACGCAGGTGAAGCCGTGTGCCTTCTGCGTCTTCTCGTACTTCAGGGCCTTGATGCCCTTCGCCTCCACCGGCTTGTCCTTCTTGGCGACGCACGGGAGCGTCAGCTGCCCCGACTGGTCCAGTGACACGATGTGGCCCTGGACACCGGAGCACCCCTCAGGCGCCGGGGGGTTGTTGAGCGTGACGATGCCGCAGGTCGCGGCGTTCTCGGACAGCGTGCAGGTGATATTGCCCGTCGGCGACGCGAAGATCTTCACCCCCGCCGCGTCCATCTCGAGACCTTGCGCGTACTCCGGCTGCGAGGATCCCGTGTCTTCGTCCCCGCCGCTGGAAGCCGAGGCCTCCGCCTCCTGGCTCGCCCCGACGACGGGCGACTTCTCGCCGTCGGAGGAGAAGAGGTTCACCGCGAACACGATCGCCGCGACCACGAGGACGATGTCCAGCGCGATGAAGGCGACCCATCCCGGGCTCAGCTTGCGCCGCGCGGGCGCCTGCTCCTGGCCTTGCTGAGGTGCGTAGCCCTGCGGCTGGGGCGCATAGCCCTGCTGCTGGTAGCCCTGCTGCTGGGCGTAGGCCTGCTGCTCGTACCCCGCCTGCTGCGGGTAACCCTGCTGCTGGCCATATCCCTGCTGCTCGTAACCCTGCTGCGGGTAACCCGGTTGCGGGTAGCCCTGCTGCTGGGGATACCCCTGCTGCGGGTAGCCCTGCTGCTCGTATCCCGCCTGCTGCGGGTACGCCTGCTGCGGCGCGTAGCCCGGCTGCTGCACCCGTGGCGCCGGGGCGGGCGTCACGGCATCGGAGAACTGCGACGTGGGCGAGATCGCCGGGGGCATCCTCGTGGTCGCCGAGACACGCTGCGGGCCCGGCCCCGGCGCCGCGGGCGTGGCGGCGGTGGGGACCTGGTCGGCCCCGCCGGTCCCTTCGTCGTCCCACCCCTCGGGCGGCGGTGGAGGGGGCACGGTTCCGGACATGCGGCTCCTTCTCTCGGACACGATCGACCTTGGATCATACGACGGTCCGAGGGTATCGCCGTGAGCCGTCCACACGGCAACACACCCCCGGACCGTCCTTCTGCGGCAGCGCCCTACACGGCGTCGGCCGCCTGCGCGCGCAGCGCACGCTCCGTCCCGGCCAGGCCCTCCACCATGAGACGGCGCAGCGCCGGGGCCGCGTCCGCGTGGTCGGTCAGCCAGGCGGAGACGGCGTCACGCAGCTCCGCCGAGGCTAGCGGCGCCGGGTAGAAGCCCTCGATGATCTCCTCCGCGATGTGGTACGACCGCTCCTGCCAGACACGCAGGACCGCGTCGAGATACGGTCCCACGACCGGCGCCAGCACCGCGGCGTCGTTGACGTGGACGAACCCGAGACCCGTGTTGCGGATGATCGCGTTGGGTGCCTCCGAGTCGGACACCACCGACTCCAGGGCAGCCAGCTTGGCGTCGGTGACGGGCACCGTCGCACGCGCCCGGGCCGCGGACTGCCGCCCGGTGGCGGTGTCGTCCTCAGCCAGTGTCGCGGCGATCTCCGCCTCCCCGGCAGCCCCGTTCAGCACAAGACCCTCGAGCAGCTCCCAGCGCAGGTCGGTGTCGATCTCCAGCCCGTCCAGCGCCGTCGACCCATCCAGGAGACCCTTGAGCAGCGCCACGTGCTCTCGCGTCGAGGCGAGGTGCGCGAACACCTTCACGAGCTGGAACTGCAGGTCGGAGCCCGCCTCGGCGCCGCGCGCGAGCTCGGCCAGCCGGTCCCCCGCCCGCACGAGGGTCGCCGGCCGGGCACCCGGCGCCACGTACTGCCGGATCGCGAGCACGAGCTGGTTCAGCGTCGTCCGCACCGTGGTCGACTCGGTCTCGGCCGCGATGTTGCCGAGCACCAGGTCCACGTACGCCGAGGCCGGGGTCTCACCGTCACGCACCGCGTCCCACGCGGACCCCCACACGAGGGACCGGGTCAGCGGGTCGGCGATCCGTGACAGGTGCTCCACGGCCACGGTCAGGGACTCGTCGTCGAGCCGGATCTTCGCGTACGCGAGGTCGTCGTCGTTCAGCAGCACCAGAGCCGGGCGGTCCAGCTCGACCAGCTCCATCACCTCGGTGCGCTCACCGTCGACGTCGACCTCCACGCGGTGCACCCGCTCCAGCTTGCCCGCATCCGTCACCGAGTAGAACCCGATGCCGAGCCGGTGCGGCCGCAGCGTCGGCCACTCGGCGGGCGCCGTCTGCTCCACGACGAACGACGCGATCCGCCCGTGCGAGTCCGTCTCGACGTGGGGCCGCAGCGTGTTCACGCCAGCGGTCTCCAGCCACTTCGCCGACCACTCGGTCAGGTCGCGCCCGGAGGTGGACTCCAGCTCGGTCAGCAGGTCCGGCAGCTCCGTGTTGCCCCACGCGTGCTTGCCGAAGTACGCGGACACTCCCGCGACGAACGCGTCCCGTCCCACCCACGCCACGAGCTGCTTCAGCACCGAGGCGCCCTTGGCATAGGTGATGCCGTCGAAGTTGACCTGGACGTCCTCCAGGTCGCGGATCTCCGCCACGATCGGGTGGGTCGAGGGCAGCTGGTCCTGCCGGTACGCCCACGCCTTCTCCATCGCCGCGAACGTCGTCCACGCCTCGGTCCACTCGGTGGCCTCGGCCGTCGCGAGCGTCGAGGCGTACTCCGCGAACGACTCGTTCAGCCACAGGTCGTTCCACCACTTCATGGTGACCAGGTCGCCGAACCACATGTGTGCGAGCTCGTGCAGGATCGTCACGACCCGGCGCTCACGGACGGCGTCGGTCACCTTCGAGCGGAACACGTACGACTCGGTGAACGTGATGCAGCCCGCGTTCTCCATCGCGCCCATGTTGTACTCCGGCACGAAGAGCTGGTCGTACTTCGTGAACGGGTAGGGAACGCCGAAGACGCTCTCGTAGAACTCGAAGCCCTTGCGCGTCGTGGCAAAGATGTAGTCCGCGTCGAAGTACTCGCTCAGAGACTTGCGGCAGAACGCACCGAGCGGGATCTCCCGACCGTCCGCCGAGGTGAGCGAGCTCCGCTCGACGGCGTACGGGCCGGCGACGAGCGCGGTGATGTACGAGGAGATACGCGGCGTGGGGGCGAACGTCCACGTCGCCGCCTTCACCGAGGCGTCCGTGGCGTGCGTCGCGGCCACGGGCTCCGGCGTCGGCTCGTTCGACACGACCTCCCAGTACTCGGGAGCGGTCACCGTGAACTGGTAGGCCGCCTTGAGGTCCGGCTGCTCGAAGACCGCGAACACGCGGCGCGAGTCCGGCACCTCGAACTGCGTGTACAGGTAGACCTCGCCGTCGACCGGGTCCACGAAGCGGTGCAGCCCCTCGCCCGTGTTGGTGTAGGCACAGTCGGCGACGACGGTCAGCTCGTTCTCCGCAGCCAGGTCGTCGAGGGCGATACGGGAGTCGGCGAACACGCCCGCCGGATCCAGCTCGCGCCCGTTCAGCACGACGGACCGCACCGTGGGGGCCACGAGGTCGATGAAGGTGGCGGCACCGGGGGTGGCGGTGAAGCGCACGGTCGTGGTGGACGCGAACGTCGTCGGTCCGGTGGTCAGGTCCAGGTCGATCGCGTACGAGTCGACGGTGACGACGTCGGCGCGCTCGACGGCCTCGGCTCGCGTGAGGTTCTCTCCGGGCACGGGCCCTCCAGTCTGGTCGGGGCGCCTGAGCGCCCTGTGTTCAGCGATTTCCGGGGTCGATCATGCCACCAGTCCGGCCGTACGCGGGCCTCAAATTCCATGCAAGACGATCGTTAGCGAACCGTTCAGCTTCACGGGAAGCTGCCCCGGACACGCCGCAGACCGGTCAGGTCCTCTCGTTGAGGACGGCCACCAGGGACCGCAGCCGTGCCGAGTCGAACAGATCCTCCAGCATCACCAGTGCGCCCGAGCCGTCCGCCAGCGGAACCCGCCAGTTGGGGTAGCCGTCGTCGGCTCCGAGCTGCGCCTGGGTGCGCCGCTCCCCGACCGCGTCGGCGAGGTTCACCGCGACCATTGCCGCCGGGGTGTCCCGCAGGTAGCGGTACAGCCCCTCGACGAGCTCGCGCTCGGACGGGTCGAACGTCGTCATGCCCGTCCGGGACAGGGAGGTCATCAGCGCCTCCCTGCGGGCGCGGGCCCGCGAGCGCAGCACCTGCGCGTCCTCGGTGAGGATCCCGAGCCGTTCGCCCAGGTCGATGTGCTCGCCGGCGAGGCAGCTCGCCGTCGGCGGCAGTTCGGGCGGTGTCGGGACCACGAACCCGCCGGCCGGGAAGTCCTGCGGCGCGACCAGCTCGCCGGTGTCCGCCTGGTCGGCGAGCAGCACGGATCCGTTCAGGAGCCCGCGGCCGGCCAGGTACTCCCGCTCGTCGGCGTCGAGGAGCCCGTCGTCGGCGATGACGGGGACCCCGGCGCGTCGTGCCTCCAGGCACAGGATGCCGACGAGGGCCTCGTGGTCGTAGGTCACGTAGGCCCCGGCGGTGGCCCGGGTCGCGCCGGGGATCCACCAGGACCGGAACAGGTCTCCGATGTGCCCGACCCGCAACGCGCCGCAGTGCCGCAGGGCTGTGCGCAGCATGTCCCGGAACGGCAGGTACCCGGCCTTGGCGAGCTCCCGCGGGTGCCACGGCGGCAGCCCTCGGTTCCGGCCTTCCGGCCCGACGGCCGACGACGGCGGTATCCCCACCGACACCCCGCGCGCCAGCGCCCGGGGGTACACCCAGGCGTCGGCGCCCTCGGGGTGCACCCCTGAGGCGAGCTCCTTGAGGATCCCGAGCCGCATCCCGGCCTCGAGCCCGACCCGGTGGGCGCGCCGCAGCTGTTCGTCGGCCACCCACTGGAGCCAGCAGTAGAACTCGACGCGGTCCTTGAGAGAGCCGCGCAGCATGGTCACCGTCTGCGACGCCGGGTCCAGGAGGTCCGGCGGCCACTCCTGCTCCCCCAGGTGCTCCGCGATGGCGCACCAGGTGGCGAAGTCCACGAGGCCGCGGCCCTGCTCCAGCACGTACTCGTCGAACGCGGTCTGCCGCGCGGCCGACCGCGCGGCCGTGAACACCACTTCCAGCGCGGACTTCTTGGCGTCCCAGACCGCTTCGCGGTCGATCGGGGAGGAGTCGCCCGACAGGTCACGCACGGGCTCGCCGGCCCACTCGACCAGCGACCGGTCCGCCGAGGACAGGTAGGCGGTCTCGCGGATGTCCTCGAGCCGGATGTACAGCGGTGACAGGAAGCGGCGCGAGGTGGGCAGGTACGGGCTGTCGGTGATCGGTGCGGTGGGCTCGGTGGCCTGCAGCGGGCCGGGCGCGACGAAGTCGGCGCCCGCGTTGTTCGCGGTGAGCCAGGCCAGGTCGGCGAGGTCGGCCAGGTCACCGATGCCCCACGAGTCCCGGGAGCGGACCGAGTAGAGCTGGGTCTGGAAGCCCCAGGCCTGGCCCCCGGAGAGCGTCTCCGGAGATTCCAGCCGGTCCGGGGTGACCACGAGCGTCGTCGACGCCGCCACCCCGTCGGACTCGGCGTGCAGTGTGTGCCAGCCCAGCGGCAGGTCGCCGGGGACGAGGAAGGTCGCCCTGCCCACCTTCCGGGAGTCCACGGTGCGCGGTTCGACGATGACGTCCAGCTGTTCGAGGTGACGCGTGCCCGGGGCGGGCGCCGCGTCGCCGGCCCCGCCAGGCCGCGTGCCGGACGACGGCGTGACGCGCCGGATCGTGCCCGTGACGGGAGCGACGCGCCACGGGGTGGCGCCGGGTGCGACGGGAGGATCCGGGGCCTCGGGCTCGACCCAGCAGGAGACGCCCGCGCCGTCGGCCACGTGGACCGGCACCTGCACCGGCGTCCCCTGGCGGACGACGACCGCGGGCGGGAGCATGTCGCGCCACTCGTCGTCCCGCACGCGGACGACGGACTCGGCGATCGCCGACGGCGACCCGGCGGGGACGCCCAGCGCACCGAGCACCGCCGCCAGCGTCGACGGACTGACCCGGCGGACGGTCCCCTCGGCATCGGTGAACACGGTCCGCACACCGCACAGCTCCGCGAGATCGGCGAGATCCTCCGGAAGCTCGGGCAGCGCCGACCGGCCGACCGGATCCGTGGCGCCGTCGACGCCGGTCGTGGCGTGTGTGTCGTCGTGGCTCACGGGAAAGATCCTGCCATCGATCAGCGGCGCACGGCGGTAATGCCCGGCGCGTGGCCCGATTCGGCCTTTCTCAGCCCCTGGCGATCGGTGCTCGGCTCCTGGCGATCAGTCCTCGGCCCTGCGGATCGCCTCGGAGGCGTCCGCCGCCTGGCTGCCCGGCGCCCCGTGCACGACGATGCCCTCGCGCAACAACTCCTCCTGGGCCGCGGCACGCAGCGCACGAGCGATCACCCACTGCTCACCCGGCCGCACCTGCGCGTGCAGCGTGAACGTGATCGTGAAGGCGTCCACGCTGTCGACGCCACGCACGGACGGGGCCTCCAGGAGGGCCGACGACGTCTCGGGGTCCTCCTGCACGCGGTCGGCCGCGCGGCCGAGCGCGGTCCGCACGACGTCGACGTCGCTCCCGACCGGGACCAGCACGGGCGCCACCGCACGGCTCCACTCCTGCGTGCTGTTGCCGGCGCGCAGGATCTCGCCGTTGCGGACGTACCAGAGGGTGCCGTCGAAGTTGCGCACCTGGGTCAGGCGCAGGCCCATCGCCTCGACGGTGCCGGTCACGCCGCCGCCCAGGTCGACGAAGTCGCCCACGCCGAACTGGTCCTCGATGAGCAGGAAGATCCCGCTGAGGAAGTCCTTGACCAGGCTCTGGGCACCGAAGCCGATGGCCACGCCGGCAATGCCCGCGCTCGCGATCAGGCCGGTGAGGTTGACCTCCAGCACGCTGAGGACCGACAGCAGGGCGAACGTCCCGATGACGATGTTGGCCGTGGAGTTGAGGACGGAGCCCACCGTGCGGGCGCGCTGGACCCGGCGGTCCGTGGCGTGCCCGTTGCCGCCCTGGGTGAGGGCCTCGCTCAGGGCCTGCGGGGTGATCCGGAACTTCCGGCGCTTCTTGTGCGCCTTCCCGACGGCGTCGGCCGCGTCCTCGACCGCCGCCGTCCGGGCGGCACGCTCCTGCTCACGGGTCACCCCGGCGGTGATGCGCTCGGTGAGGTGCGTGATCACGCGACGGGTCAGGACGAGGGCGACGGCACTGATGGCGAGGATGATGAGGATGTTCAGCGGCTTGTCCGCGAACCACGCCCAGAATCCTTCGGCGCCGTCGAAGAATGCCGCGGCGAGTTGGTAGTCGTTCACGGGGCCTCACGCTAGCGGCAACACCCCTGCCGGATCCAAGCCCGCGCATGCCCTCTCACACACCGGCCCCTGACCTTCACCTGGCGTGCGCCGGCGGATCATCAGCCCGTGGTGCGGGTCGCGGCCCCGGCCGGCCGGCACGGCGGCACCCGACGGCGTCGCCGGAGGCCTCGCGCGCCGGGCGTCAGGACGCCCGCAGACCGTCCAGCTCGGCGGCGAGGTCGTCAGCCTCCGGGCCGACGATGACCTGGACCACCCGCCCCGACCGGACGACGCCGAACGCACCGGAACTCTTCAAGCCCGGCTCGTCCACCAGGGCCGGATCGCTCACCTCGACACGCAAGCGGGTGATGCACGGCTCGAGCTCGACGACGTTCGTGTTGCCGCCGAGTGCCACCAGGATGTCGTTCGCCTTGGACATGAATCACGCTCCCAAACCCCGTGCGTCGTTGCCGGTCTGCGACCACCCTATCCGGAGCCGCAAGAGGGAGGCACGAAAATCGGTGGTTTCGCCCATTGCAGTCGTCGAGGTGTGCTGTCACCAGGCTCACACCGGCGATCTCTCCGGCGCGTCCTTCCCGTGACCCACGGATGCGAGGATGACCCGGTGAAGTCGTTCTACGAACAGGTCGGCGGGCACGAGACGTTCGCGAAGCTGGTCGGCATCTTCTACGAGGGTGTCGCCGAGGACCCTGTGCTGCGCCCGATGTACCCCGAGGAGGACCTCGGCCCGGCCACCGAGCGCCTCACACTCTTCCTGGAGCAGTACTGGGGAGGGCCCGGCACGTACTCCGAGCAGCGGGGGCATCCCCGGCTGCGGATGCGGCACATGCCCTTCAAGGTCAACCCGGACGCCCGGGACCGCTGGCTGAAGCACATGCGGACCGCCGTCGACGCGCTGGATCTCGCGCCGGCCCACGAGGCCGAGCTGTGGGACTACCTGGAGCGGGCCGCCTTCTCCATGATCAACACCTTCGAGGACTGACGAACGGCGGTCCGTGCCCGGAACCGGCCCCGCAGGCCGCAGAATGAGGGTCGAGGACCGCACGACGCGCGGAGCACGGAACCGGGCCCCGCACGCGACAACAGGAGCACCGAGCACGTGGACCGAACCGCCGATCACCCGATGACCACGCCCGACGGCGACGGCACGACGTCGCCGGACACGACACCGCCCGGCACGGCGGCGCCCGGCACGACACCTCCGGCCGAGGAGCCCGACCCGCTGGGTCACCTCCTGGAGGTTCTCGACCTGCGTCCCGTCGACGGGCCCGGCCCCCGCGGCGAGGACGACGTGTTCGAGGGTGACAGCGTGCTCGGCCCCGCCCCGCGGGCCTACGGCGGGCAGGTGCTGGCGCAGGCGATCATCGCCGCCGCGCGCACCGTGCCACCCGGGCGGCTGATCCACTCGCTGCACGGGTACTTCCTGCGTGAGGGATCGCTGGAGGCGCCCATCGGGTTCGCCGTCGAACGGCTGCGGGACGGCAGGTCGTTCAGCGCGCGACGGTCCCACGCGATGCAGTTCGGCCGGCCGATCCTGTCGATGATCGCCTCGTTCCAGGAGGAACAGCCCGGGTTCGAACTCACCACGCCGATGCCCGACGGCGTGCCCGCGCCCGGGGACGTTCCCTCCGCCGTCGAGGAGCTCGAGGGCGCCGACGACCGGGCCCGCACGTTCTGGGCCGAGCAGTCCGCGTTCGACCTGCGCCACGTGGGCGGATCGCTGTACCTGCCGCGAGACCCGTCCGCCGGCGAGCCCGCGCACACGCAGCTGGTGTGGATGAAGGCCCGGCGCCCGATCGGGAGCGACGACCAGATGCTGCACCGGGCGATGCTCGCGTTCGCCTGCGATCAGATCATGCTCGAACCCGCCCTGCGGGCGGCCGGCCGGTCGTGGCAGGAGGTGGGCGGCGGGAAGGTCCCGCTGGCCAGCCTCGACCACGCCATGTGGTGGCACCGCGACGTGCGCGCCGACGAGTGGCTCCTGTACGTGCAGGGCGCGGCGTCGGCGCAGGGCGGCCGCGCGCTGGGGCACGCCCGCGTGTACAAGCAGGACGGCACCCTCGTGGCGTCGATGGGCCAGGAAGGCATGATGCGCCTGCCCGGGTAGGGAGCCGATCCCCCTGACGGACGTGTCTTCGCCCCGAGCGGACTTCTCGTGACCGTGTCCCAGGTCACAGGTACGTTGTGCGCATGTCTCGCCCCTACCTGCGCTTCCCGCACCTCCACGAGGATCTCGTCACGTTCGTCGCCGACGACGACGTGTGGCTCGCGCCCGTCGCCGGTGGTCGCGCCTGGCGTCTGACCAGCGACCACGTCCCCTGCTCCACACCCCGGACCGCGCCGGACGGCTCACGGATCGCCTACGTCTCCCATCGGGACGGGCATCCCGAGGTGTACGTCGTGGACCTGGACGGCGGCGCTCCGCGCCGCCTCACGTGGTTCGGCGGCTCCCGCACCCTGCTGCTCGGCTGGGACGAGGACGGTCGCGTCCTCGTGGCCACCAACGGCGCGGAGCACCACCGGTGGCTGACGGTGGTGCACGCCGTCGGGCCGGACGGGTCGGTGGAGCGGCTGCGGTTCGGCCCGGCCTGGGGCATCGCCGCTCACGGCAGCGGCGTCACCGCGCTCGCCTCGGCCGGCTATCGGCCGGCGGTGCACTGGAAGCGGTATCGCGGCGGGACGGCGCCGCGCCTGTGGCTGGACCGTCCGGGCGACGGCACCTGGGAACAGGCCCTGCCCGACGAGGACGCGGCGGTCCTGGACCCGATGTGGGTGGGCGACACCCTCCTGTTCACCTCCGACCGGGCGGCGACGTTCCCCGACGACGCCGACGAGCAGGCGAACCTGTGGGCATGGGACGGCCTGGCCACGGCGGCTCCCGGCCAGGACGGCACCCCGGCCGCTCCTCGGCAGGTCACCTTCCAGACGGCCCACGAGGGGTACGTCCGGGACGCCACGACCGACGGCACCCGGATCGCCTGGCACAGCCGGGGCGACCTCTGGGTCCTGGACGCCCTGGACGGCACGCCGCGCCGCCTCGACATCACGCTGACCGGCGCCACCCCGCAGCCGTACACGGCCGCTCCCGGCCGGATCGACGGCCTGGCCACGGACAAGGGCGGCGACGGGAGCCTCGTCGGCTGGCTGGGCACCGCCTTCTGGGTGACCCACCGGGCGGGTCCGGCGCGCGCCCTGGTCGCGGACCCGGCCACGCGTGTCCGGGAGCCGGGGCTGCTCGGGGACACCGGCCGCGCGGTGCTGGTCACGGACACGGACGGCGAGGACGCGCTGGAGGTGCACGCCCTGGACGGCTCCACGCCGCCCGTGCGGTTCGCGGGCGGCCGCCTCGGCCGGGTCCTGGGCCTCGCGGCGAGCCCGGACGGCTCCCGGGTCGCCACGATCTCGCACGACGGCCGGATCAGCCTGGTCACCGTCCCCCCGGCGGGCGAGCCCGCGGAGGCCTCGGTGACCGAGGTGGGCCTGTCCCTCTCGGGGGAGGCCGAGGGACTGGTGTTCTCCCCCGACGGCCGGTACCTCGCGTGGAGCAGCCCGACCGGCAACGAGGGCGACCACCACCGCCTGATGATCGCCGACCTGCGTGCGGACCGCCCCACGGAGCGGGCCGTCACGTCCGGGAAGTTCCACGACCGCTCCCCGGCGTTCACCGACGACGGCAAGTACCTGGTGCTGCTGTCGGACCGCACCTTCGACCCGTCCTACGACGCGCACGAGTTCGCGCTGTCGTTCGGCCCGGCCACCCGGCCGTGGCTCATCCCGCTCGACGCCGCCGAACCCGCACCGTTCGGCCCGAGCGTCGACGGCTGGCGCCTGAGCGGGTCCGCGAACGAGGAGAAGGACGACGAGGGCACCGGTGACACGGCCGGCGCGTCCGTGGTCTGCCCCGACTTCGACGACGACGGTGCCGAGGAGCGCGTCGTCCCGTTCCCGGTCCCCTCGGGGCACTACCGCGACCTGAGGGCCGCCAAGGGCGGCGTCCTGTGGATCCGGGAGCCGGACGACGCGGGGGTACTCGGGACGCGGAGCGCCGGTGTGGAGGAGGACGAGCCGGCGAACGCCCTGCAGTTCTGGTCCTTCGACGAGCGCCGGGCCACCGAGGTCGCCGCGAAGGCCGACGACTACAGCGTCTCGGGGGACGGCGTGCGCGTCGTCGTGCGGTCCGGGAACCAGCTCACGACACAGCCCGCCACGAGCAAGCCGGGCGACGACCCCGGCCCGGGCGGGTCCACCCGGATCGACCTGTCCCGGATGCGGTACGAGGTCGACCCGCGCACGCAATGGCGTCAGATGTTCGAGGAGAACGCGCGGATCATGCGCGACCACTACTGGCGCGCGGACATGAACGGCGTCGACTGGGACGCGGCGGTGGAACGCTGGCGGCCCCTGGTCGAGCGGCTCGCCACGCACGACGATCTCGCCGACCTCCTGTGGGAGACCGTCGGCGAGCTGAACACCTCGCACGCCTACGTCAGCCCGCCCGGACAGCCGGGCGACGCCTCACGGCGGCTCGGCTTCCTGGGCGCCGACCTCTCGCCCTCCGGCGAGGGCTGGAGGATCGACAGGATCCTGCCGGGCGAGTCCTCCGATCCCGAGGCCCGCTCCCCGCTCCGAGCCGCCGGCGTAGGTGCCCGTCCCGGGGACGTGATCGTCGCGGTCGACGGTGTGCCGGTCGACCCTGCTGTCGGGCCCGCGGCAAACCTCACGGGAGCGGCGGAACGCCCCGTCGAGCTCACCCTCCGACGGTCCGGCACGGACGCCGACCGGCGTGTCGCGGTCGTGCCGCTGGCAAGCGAGGCGGTGCTGCGGTACCAGGCCTGGGTCGCCTCCCGCCGGGACTACGTGGCCCGGAAGTCGGACGGCAGGCTGGGCTACGTGCATGTCCCGGACATGACGAGCACCGGCTGGGCCCAGATGTTCCGGGACCTGCGCCAGGCCGTGCGCTGCGAGGGCCTGGTGGTCGACGTGCGCTTCAACGGTGGCGGCCACACCTCGCAGCTCGTGATCTCGCGTATCTCCCAGCGGATCGTGGGCTGGAGCCGCGCCCGTCACTTCGAGCGCCCGATGCCGTACCCCGACGGTGCGCCCCGCGGCTCGGTGGTGCTCGTGGCGAACGAGCACTCCGGCTCGGACGGCGACATCGTCAACGCCGCGGCCCAGGCCCTGGGGGTCGGCCCCGTGGTCGGCGTACGCACCTGGGGAGGCGTCGTCGGTATCGACGGGCGCTTCGACCTCGTGGACGGAACGGGGATCACCCAGCCCCGCTACGCCTTCTGGCTCGAGGGGCCCGGTTGGGACGTCGAGAACCACGGTGTCGATCCCGACATCGAGGTGTGGCACACGCCGGCGGACTACTTCGGCGCGAGCGACAAGCAGCTCGACGCGGCGATCGCCGAGTCCTTCCGGCTGCTCGCGGAGCGGCCGGCCGCCGAGCCGCCGGCGGCGCCGGCGCCGCGGGTGCGGCCTGCCTGACCGCCGGTTTCCCGCGGTCCGGTGCGGGTGTGGCCCGGCGTCGGGTCACGCCCGCACCTGACCGCCGCCCGCGGCGTCAGCGGCGTCAGCGGCGTCAGCGGCGGCGGAACTTCACCGGTTCGTCCAGGTAGGGCTCCCACACCGCCCGCTCCGACCCGGTGATCCGGCGCGGTGTGCCGGTTGCCGCGTCGACCAGCACCAGTGTGGTCGAGGCGCGCGCGTACGGGGCGGAGTCGAGCGGGTCGCCCGACGTCGCGACGGCTCCCTGGGCGCCGTCGTGCACCGCGTAGCACACCTCGATCGACGCGCCGCCGAGCTTGCCGAACCACATCTCCACCAGGATCGGGCGGCGCGTGTACTCCAGCGGCCGCAGGTACTCGATCTCCTGGTGCGCGACGAACGTGTGCGTCGTGGCCGTCGGCCCCGACTCGACGACGGCCGTCGGCAGGGGGTCGACGACGTCCTCGTGGCGCCAGAACGCCTCGATGCGGGCCTCCTGGAGCAGGTCGAGCATCTCGACGTTGTTGACGTGCTGATACGCGTCGAGGTCGGACCAGCGCAGGGAGATGGGGATGTGCAGACGCATGGGAACCATCTTCGTGCATCGCGTCGTGCCGGGCGGCCGCCGGCCGGCGACGTCGGTCACGCCCGCAGGCCGCTCCTAATCGTTTCGCCGGTCTCGCGGTGCTCCTCACGGACCGGCCGTACGGCTACAGTTCATGACCGCTCACCTGCGAACAACCCTGGAGGAAACCATGCGCCGCACAGCCGCGGTCGTCGCCCTGGTGGCCGCTCTGTCCCTGACCGGCTGCTCGACCCCGACGGGCGCGGACGTCACCGGCCGGGAAGGCGCGGCCGCCGAGTCCCCCGCCGGACCGCTGACCCCTGCGGCGGCGGGTGAGCAGTTCCTGCGGATCGTCGCCCCGTACAACGGCGTGCTGGAGCAGTTCGAGACGTCCGTGAACGACGGGGCGCCGCTGGCGGAACAGACCGGCCTGGCCGGTGCGGTCGGCGCCGCACTCCGGGCGGAGTCGGAGGGGCTGCGGCAGACCGCCTGGCCCGAGGACGTCGCGGACGATGCCACCGCACTCGCCGAGGCGAACGAGCAGGCGGCCTCCCACTGGGAACAGGCTGCCTCGGCGCAGTCCACGCAGGAGGTCCTCGACCACGTCGACCAGGCGATGGAGGCCGACGCCGGGGACGCGGCCGCCTCCATCCGCGAGAAGCTGGACCTGCCCGCCTACGCGGAGGAGTAGACCCCGGGCCTGACGGCCTGCCTCAGCTCGCGGCGATCGTCGCCGCCGTCCGGCATCGGCCGAGCGCCGCGAGCTCCTCGGCCACCGGGAGCCGGACCAGGCGGTCGGCGACACCGGCCACCGACGCCTGCAGCCGGCGACGGGCCGCGGCGGCCCTGCGCCGCGTACCGATCACCGACACCAGCCGCGAGACGACCGCGACCAGCGCGCCCAGCAGCAGCCCGCCGATCACCAGCAGGGTCGGCCAAGGGATCTGGAACGGGTCCACGCCCAGACCGTCCGACGGACCCGGTGGCGCGCCGGGAAACACCACGCCCTGCCCCTCCCCGGCGAACATCGGCACCGTCCAGACCGGCGTCGGCGGCATGGGCAGCCGGAGGTAGGACAGCAGGAACAGCCACCCCAGCCACCCCAGGCCCGCGACCACCGCGGCGATCAGCGTCCACTGCACCAGGTTGACGGCACGCCACCACAGCGGCTTCCGGCCCGCCTCCAGCCGGGTGCTCGCCACGGCCTGGTCGAGCGCGTGAGGCAGTTCGTCGATCCCCTGCTGAACGCGGGCGCGGGCGGCGAGCACCCACGAGTCCGCGACGCCGTCGGTCACCTCCTCGACGTACTGCCGCACCCCCGTGGCTGCCGACGCGCGCACCGCGGGTACGGGCGACGGCAGGGACGTGTGCACGAGATCCTCCCGCCCCCGCGGGGCGCGTCGCTCCGTGTCACGCAGTCCGAGCCGGCGCAGCGGGTCGCGCCTCAGCCGCCCGAGCCAGCGGGTCAACGGCCAGCCCGTGGCCGCGCGGGCGTCACGGCGCGCCGCCGAGCGGACGGCGTCGACCACCGTGGGCACACCGGCCGCGTCCTCCAGGGCCCGCAGCAGGGCTCCACGGGCGCGGTCCCCGGCCCGTGCGCGCGGCTGGGCGCCGCACGCCTCGACGATGTCCGACGCCGCGGCACGTTCGTCGCCCACCAGGCGTGCCGTGGCGGCCTCGCGCTTCTTCGCCGCCCTGGCGAGCAGCCCGCGCAGCTCGTCCATGCCCTGGCCGGTGGCCGCCGACAGGCCGAGCACCCGCGCACCGTCCAGGCCGTCGTCGGCCACCAGCCGCTTCAGGTCCGCCAGCATCGCGGCGGTCTCCCCGGCGGTGAGCCGGTCGATCTGGTTCAGGACCACCACGACGACGTCGGCTCTGCCGGCCAGCGGACGGAGGAAGCCCTCGTGCAGCGCCGCGTCGGCGTACTTCTGCGGATCCACCACCCAGACCAGCAGGTCCGCCCGCTCCACGAGCGCCTCGGCGCGCAGCCGGTGGTCCACCACGACCGAGTCGTGGTCCGGCAGGTCGAGCAGCACCAGACCGGTCGAGTCGCCCGACGGCACCGGCCCCGACATCTCGAGGTACCGCGGGACATCGAGCCAGGCCAGCAGCGGCCCCGCGCCCTCGCCCCAGTAGGCCGCCTGCGCGTGCGAGGTGGTCGGGCGCCGCACGCCGGTCACCGCGACCTCCTGGCCCGCCACCGCGTTGAACACGGACGACTTGCCCGAACCCGTGGCTCCCGCCAGCGCGACCACCGTGTGCTCCGC
This sequence comes from Myceligenerans indicum, assembly GCF_016742955.1. Lineage (GTDB taxonomy): Bacteria > Actinomycetota > Actinomycetes > Actinomycetales > Cellulomonadaceae > Myceligenerans > Myceligenerans indicum. The sequence goes on from NZ_JABBYC010000021.1 coordinate 17,711, forward strand.
AGACAGCCCGCCCCGCTCGCGCGCCCGCTCCGCCACGGCACGGGCGGCGTCCAGGATCTCCCGGTCAAGACGTCCCTCGCCTTCCCGGGCGGCGTTCTCCAGCGCTGCCGTGCGGGCGGCCAGGTCGATACGGCTCATCGGCCGGCCTCCTCACGCCCGAACAGCCGGTGCCAGAACCCGCGCCGGCGGCCGGCCTGCTCCTCCGTGTCGTCGGAGCGGCCGAGCTGGTCCGGTCCGGCGCCGGACGTCGCGTCGGGGACCCGTCCCGGGGCGCTCCGGCCGGCGGCCAGGTCACCCGCCCCGCTCATCCCGGCCCCGCGCAGCCCCCGGACGGGCCCGCTCGCGGCCGCGGCCCGGGCGGCTTCCCCGCCGTCCGACGAGGCCCGGGCGCCACGTTCCGCGTCCGCGGCGGCCGCGACCCCGCGCGCCGCACTCCTCAGCGCCGCTCCGCCCGCGTCGGCGGTCCCCATCGCGTCGAGCTGCGCCGTGTACCGGGCGGCCTGGCCGTCCAGCACGGCCCGCACGCGCACGCTCAGCCGGTCCTTGGCCTCGACGGCGAGCCGTCGCACCGCGTCCTCGCCGAACACGGCCTCCAGCAGCCGTTGCGCCAGGACCGCGGTGCCCCCGGCGATCCCGACCTCGATCCCGGACAGGCCTCCGGTGGACGCGAACACGAGGATCATGAGCGCCACGCCGAGCCCGTTCACCCCCAGCGACAACGCCCGCGCCGTGCCCCGCCGGGCCGATCCCTGCTCGCGGACGAGGTCCAGCACGTCGGCCTGCCAGCCACGGATCTGCTCGCCGACGTCGGCCCGCAGCGTCCCGGACGCCCGGGACAGCTCGAGCCCGTCCAGCAGCGCGCGGCCCGCGCCGTCGCCGCGCCAGGCGGCGTAGCACCGCTCGGCCGCGTCCTCGGCGGCGTCGAGGATCACGGACTCCAGGCCGTGCGCGATCGCCTGTTCCACCTGCGGGGCCTGCCGCGGGGCGCCGCGGAAGAAGGCCCCGACCGCATCCCGCACGCGCCCGATCCTGTGCTCCAGGGCGCGGAAGAACTCGCCCGTACCGACGAAGTCCTGCCAGCGGGCGAGCACCTCGCCACGCAGCAGCGCGCCGTCCGCCGTCGCGGCCCGCACATGGGCGACCGCGTCGGAGTAGGCTCCGGCGACGGCGGCCCGGAGCCGGGTGTCGGCCTCCTGCTGGGCGTAGGCGGCGTCCGCGAGCTCGTCGGCCCGCAGCACCAGGTCGTCGACGACGCCGTCACGCGTCGCCGCGATGACGGCCGCCCGTGCCCCGGCGTCACCGCCGAGGCCCGTCAGCCAGTCGGCCACGGGCGCCACCGCGTCCTCGGGAAGGTAGCCCTCAGACGTCAGACCCGTCTCCGGGAGGACGAACAGGCGCGCGTCGGCCAGACCCTGCTCGGCCATGAGGTCGCTCAGGTCGTCGGCCGTGGCCTCGGCGCCCGGATCGACACGGTCGAGCACCATCGCCACCTGTGCGCGCCGTGCGGCGGCCGAGGCCAGCAGATCCCATGGCACGGCGTCCGCGTACCGGGCGGCCGTGGTGACGAACAGCCACAGGTCCGCGGCCCCGAGCAGTTGGGCGGCGAGGTCGCGGTTGGCCTGCTCGACGGAGTCGATGTCTGGTGCGTCCAGCAGTGCCAGCCCGCGGGGCAGCACCTCGCTCGCGACCATGCGCAGCGTGTGCGGTTCCGCCGTGCCGCCGCCCGGGGCGGGCGGGACCGGGCCGCGCGTGGCACGCCCTCCCGGCGCCGGTCCGCCCGCCGTGGTCACGCGTGCCAGGCCCGGCAGGACGCGATCGCCCGTGAACCAGCGGGCATCCAACGGATGGTGCACCAGCACGGGCGCGCGCGTGGTGGGGCGCAGCACACCCGGCGCCGTGACGCCCTCGCCCAGGAGCGAGTTCACGAGTGTCGACTTGCCCGCGCCCGTCGATCCTCCGACGACCACGAGCAGCGGGGCCTGCTGCGCGCGCAGGCGAGGAAGCAGGTAGTCGTCCAACTGGTCGACCGAGCGGCGCCTGACCTCGCGTGACCGCTCCGCGTCCGGGGTCTCGAGCGGGAGGCGGAGCGTACCGAGCCGGGTGCGCAGGGTCTCCAGCGACCGTGCCAGCTCGCCGGCCGTGTCGGCAGACCCGTCCTGCGGCGCGGCCGGCCCGGCGGCGCCTCCGGCCGGCTCGGCGGCGCCTCCGGCCGGCTCGGCGGCGCCTGCCGGTTCCGTGGGCACGTCGTCGGGCTGCTCGGTCATGGCGCACAGTCTGCCGCAAGCACCCAGGCCAAGCCCGTGGAGACATGTCGGATCATGCAGATCATCGCTGTGCCGGCCGCACCCGCCCCCGGTCCGGCCGGCTCGGCGGGATCAGAATCCGAGCCGGCGCCTGAGCCACTCCACGAAGACGCCGGCCTGTGCCTGGACGACCGACGGGCGCCGGTCAGGCGCCGCACGAGCGGGCTGGAGGGCGTCCTCGATGAGCTGTCCGGTCATGGCGGTGATGAGGCACGTCACGGCGTCTGGGTCCGTGCCGGGCGGCAGCGGGTGCCTGGCCAGGACCGCTTCGGGGGCGGGACCGCCGTCGGCCCGGATGTGGGCCAGAAGCAGAACGGCGTCGATGAACGGGGCCCCACGGGCCGCGTGGGACCAGGCGACGGCCACGGACTGCCCGCCGGGGTTCCGGGCGGGGTACAGCACCTGCCGTGTCGGCGCCCCGTGCACGAGGGTGGAGCCCGAGACGGCGTCCGCGGCGTGAACGGCGATCTCGGCCAGCGCCTCCAGGCGTGGTTCGAGCCACGGGGAGAAGTGCCGCAGACCGTCCGGACGCTGTTCGGCGAGCCGCCGCCAGGGCCCGTCGCCGAACACCTCGCTGCTGTCCAGGAAGGGTCCCTCCGGGGGAGCGTCGAACTCCCGGATGTCGCGCAGGACGTCGAGGGCTGCCGCCACCTCGCCGGCGGTCCACTGGTCACCGATCGGCCGGATGTCCCGCATCGCCCAGCCCGCCACGATCCAGCGCCCGAACTGTCCGAGGTCCTCGTCGAACCACCAGAGCAGCGTCGGCACAGGGGCGGCCGACGGAAGGCTCGCCACGACGTCGATCGCCCGCCTGGCCAGCTTCTGGGCGTACGGATCGGCCGTGCTCACCACGGTGCACAACTGGGTCCCCGAGCTGGTCTGAAGAGACAGGGTGGCCCCGCCTCCCGCACCACCCACGGGGAGTGTCGTCCACCCGATGACCCGGGCTCCGAGCTCATCCGTGATGCGCTGGCGGACGGGGGGCGGCAGATCCTGCCACCCTGGACGAGGCACGGAGAAGACCATGGGGTGATCCTGACCGACTCCACCCATTCCCGGCAAACCTGTATTCATCCACATGGGCTACGCGCCCCGGCCGGTGTTCCGGGACGCGGAAAGCACGTTCGGACACGGAACCCGCGGGAGCCGGAACGACGTGCCGGGGCTGGATCCGGTGTGGATCCAGCCCCGGCAGGTGCAGGCCGGCCGCGCGGGCCCAGCCCGGCGTGCGCGCGTCAGCTACGGGCTCAGCCCCGGCGTGCGCAGGTCAGCTACGGGTCAGGCGGCGGTAGGTGACACGGTGCGGGCGCGCCGCGTCGGCGCCGAGCCGCTCGACCTTGTTCTCCTCGTACGACTCGAAGTTCCCCTCGAACCAGTACCAGTTGGCCGGGTTCTCCTCCGTGCCCTCGTAGGCCAGGATGTGCGTGGCGACACGGTCCAGGAACCACCGGTCGTGGGAGACCACCACGGCGCAGCCGGGGAAGTCGAGCAGCGCGTTCTCGAGGGAGCCGAGGGTCTCGACATCGAGGTCGTTGGTGGGCTCGTCCAGGAGGAGCAGGTTGCCGCCCTGCTTGAGCGTGAGCGCGAGGTTCAGGCGGTTGCGCTCACCACCGGACAGGACGCCGGCCGGCTTCTGCTGGTCCGGGCCCTTGAAGCCGAACGAGGCCACGTAGGCGCGGGACGGGATCTCCACGTTGCCGACCTTGATGAAGTCCAGCCCGTCCGAGACCACCTCCCAGAGCGTCTTGTCCGGGTCGATGCCGCCACGCGACTGGTCGACGTAGGAGACCGAGACGGTGTCGCCGACCTTCAGGGTTCCGCCGTCGAGCGGCTCCATCCCGACGATCGTCTTGAACAGCGTCGTCTTGCCCACGCCGTTCGGGCCGATGACGCCCACGATGCCGTTGCGCGGCAGGGTGAAGCTCAGCCCGTCGATCAGGGTCCGGTCACCGAAGCCCTTCTGGAGGTTCTCGGCCTCCAGCACCATGGAGCCCAGGCGCGGACCGGCCGGGATCTGGATCTCCTCGAAGTCGAGCTTTCGGGTGCGCTCCGCCTCGGCGGCCATCTCCTCGTACCGGGCCAGACGCGCCTTCGACTTGGTCTGGCGGCCCTTGGCGTTCTGCCGTACCCAGTCGAGCTCCTCCTTGAGGCGCTTGGCGAGCTTGGCGTCCTTCTTGCCCTGGACCTCGAGCCGCTCCCGCTTCTTCTCCAGGTAGGTCGAGTAGTTGCCCTCGTAGGGGTACAGGCGTCCGCGGTCGACCTCGCAGATCCACTCCGCGACGTGGTCGAGGAAGTAGCGGTCGTGGGTCACGGCCAGGACGGCGCCCGGGTAGCTCGCCAGGTGCTGCTCCAGCCACAGCACGGACTCGGCGTCCAGGTGGTTGGTGGGCTCGTCCAGCAGGAGCAGGTCCGGCTTCTCCAGCAGGAGCTTGCACAGCGCCACGCGGCGGCGCTCACCACCGGACAGCACCTTCACGTCCGCGTCCGGCGGCGGGCAGCGCAGCGCGTCCATCGCCTGCTCGAGCTGGTTGTCCAGGTCCCAGGCGTCGGCGGCGTCGATCTGCTCCTGGAGCGTGCCCATCTCGGCGAGGAGTGAGTCGAAGTCGGCATCCGGCTCGGCCATGAGCGCGGAGATCTCGTCGAACCGCGCCTTCTTCCCGAGGATCCCCGCGACGGCCTCCTGGACGTTGCCCAGGACCGTCTTCTCCTCGTTCAGCGGCGGCTCCTGCTGCAGGATCCCCACCGTGTAGCCGGGCGAGAGCCGGGCCTCACCGTTGGACGGGGTGTCGAGTCCCGCCATGATCTTCAGGATCGTGGACTTCCCAGCTCCGTTCGGGCCGACGACGCCGATCTTCGCGCCGGGGAGGAAGTTCAGCGACACGTCGTCGAGGATGACCTTGTCGCCGTGCGCCTTACGCGCCTTGTACATGGAGTAGATGAACTCAGCCACTGCCTTCGTTCCACCGTTTCAACAGGTAGGGAGGGGTTGCGCCCGTCGCGCGGCGACCTGCTCGCGCACATCACGCTCGGCCACGACGGGCGTCGTCGGCACCCAGCCTACGCGGTCACCCCGTCGGCGTGCCCGGCGCCGCCGGCAGGGCGTCTCCGGGCACGAACTCCTCGGGCACGAACTCTCCACGCACGAGTTCCTCGGACCCGACGTCATCGGGCATCCCGTCGCCGGGCGGGCCACCCGCCGCTTCCCCGGCGGGTCGCGAGCGACCGGTCGCGGCGCCGCCGGGGCCATGCGCGGCGGCGCCCCCGGCGTACCCGGTTCCGGCGGGCGTCGCCCACGAGTCGGCGCCCGGCATGCCACGGCCGAGTCCGCTCTGCCAGGCGGCCGCGGGCGCGGGCTCGTCCCCGGGTGCGCCGGGCGGTTCCTCGGCCGGGATCACGCGCTGGAACTCCGCCTGCCCCTTCATGAGGTTGGGGCCCACGCAGTCCGCGTTGATCACCAGGGTGGTGCGCCGCCGGGCCTCGTCCCCCCACTCGTCGACCTCAAGGCGCCCGGCGACCATCACCGGCTGCCCCTTCTTCACGCTCCTGCTGATGTTCACCGCGGCGTGGCCCCAGGCCTTCACCTGGAACCAGACCGTCGGACCGTCGTGGAAGACGCCGTCGGTGCCCCGGATGCGCCTCGTGCTGGCCACCGGGAAGGTCGTCCACTCGTTGCCTCTGGCCGAACGCCGGATCACCGGGTCGCTGCCCGCGTTCCCCGTCACGGTCACCTTCACGTCGTTGCTCACATCGCGCTCCTTCGTCCGGCACGCCGGCCCCCTGCCGGCGTGCCGGAACCAGCATCACGCGCGTGCGGCCTCCACGGGCGAGGTCATGGCGGAGGCTGTGTACGAACGCCCTCCTCCGCTCCCTGTGGTCGGCGTCCGATCGGCACGGGACGGCGCGGCGGGGCCGCCCTCCCGCGCGGACTGGGCGAGTTCACGCACCTGGCGGTGCTCGTCGAGGAGCCGTTGCGTCGGCTGGCCGAGCGTCCGTTCCAGGACCCGTTCGACGGCGGCACGCCCCGCCGCGAGCACCGCCTGCTCCCGCCGTCGCGCCAGCGCGCCCCGGATCCGCGTGGCTGCGAGGAACACGCCGAGCGCCGCGAGCGCCGCCGCGACACCCGTCACGCCGAGCACGGTCATGACCGTCTCCTCCACCCGGATCACCTGCATCGACGCGAGCACGGTCGCGGCGCCCAGCACCACGGCCAGCCCCACGAAGACGAGGGCCACGCGCCGCAGCGGCCGGGCCGAGGCGGGCCCCCGGACGTCCAGCGTGACACCGCGCAGCGCGGTCGCGAGAGAGGCCCCCACGTGCTCCGTGGAGGCGACCGACTCCGCCAGCGACCGCTGCCAGCCGGGACGCAGCGCCTCCCCCGCGCCCGTGAGCCAGCGAGCGCGGGACAGCGAGACGGCGTCCGGGTCGGGCGCCGGGAACTCGGGCCGCCCGTAACCGTTCTGCACGGAGGCCGCCACCTGTGCGGCGACGGGGCCGAGCCCGACCGACTCGCCGAGCGCGTCGGTCTCCGCCGCCAGGACCGCCGACGTGTGCCAGGGCACCTCGGCCGGGGTCTCGTCGAGCAGCGCCTCGGCGGCCCCGTTCAGCTCGGCCGCGGCACGGCCCGCGGCCACCGACCGCCGTCGGACCGCCTGTTCGAGCAGGTCGCGCAGTTCCGGCACGCCGTATCCGGTCCGCGCCGACACGGGCACCACCGGCACCTCGCCCACACCGTCGTCGCGCAGCAGCCGGGACACGTCGCGCATGAGGTTGTCCTGCTGGCCCGCCGGCACGGTGTCGATCTGGTTGAGCGCCACGACCATGGACCCGGGGCGCTCGCCCGCCCCCCGGAGGTAGCCGGAGTGGAGGGCGTCGTCGGCGTACTTCTGCGGATCGACCACCCACACGAGCAGATCGACCAGGGGCAACACGCGGTCCACGATCTCGCGGTGCCCCGGGGCGACCGAGTCGTGGTCGGGCAGATCGAGCAGGACCAGCCCGCCGAGGCCGTCCTCGTCGGCCCCGTCCAGCTCTCCGGCGCGGGTGATGCGGCGCTCGCGTTCGACGCCGAGCCAGTCCAGCAGCGCGGCGGCGTCGTCCGTCCAGGAGCAGGCCGAGACCTTCGCCGTGGTGGGGCGCTTGACGCCGACGTCGGCGAAGGAGAGCCGGGAGATCCTGTTGAACAGGCTCGACTTGCCGGATCCGGTTCCTCCGGCGAGGGCGACGACCGTGTGGTCGACGCCGAGCGCGATCCGTTCGCGCACTCCGGCCACGGCACTCGCGACGCGGCCGAAGACGTCGTCGTCAAGACGGGAACCTGCCACCTGCAGGGCGCGGCCGAGGTCCTCGGTCCGGGCGCGCAGCGCGGCATCGTCTCCGGCACGGCCGGGCGGCCGCGTCGAGGCACTGGTCATGTCAGCCTCCTGAGCTCGGCGAGCCGAACACGCAGCGTGGCTGCCGCGTCATCGGCGAGGGCGGGGATCTCAAGGGCACTCTGGACAGATCGGGCCTCGGCCGCAACCGCTAGCGCGGTTCGGTCCGCGAGGTCGGAGCGCAGCGGGCGCACCAAGCCGTCGACCGCGTCACCGAGAACCTTGCCCAGCAGCCGTGTCGCGTCCTCACTGCCGAGCGCTCCCGCGAGCAGCAGTGTCGCCAGGCCGGCGTCGCCGAAGGCTCTGCGGGCGCCCAGCGCCGCGGCGTCGTCCGCGGACACCGGCGGGTCCGGCTGGGCGTCGTCGTCCGTCGCGCCGAGGCCGGCCACGAGCCGGTCCGCCTCCTCGGCCCAGGCCGCGGCCTGGTCGGCCGCCCATTCCAGGCGGGCCGCACCGCGTTCCTTGCCCGAGGGCGCCACCGCCGCGCCGGCCGCCGGGGCTCCGGGGCCCGCGAGCTCGGCGCGGAGCCGCTCCTCCGTCCTCGCCCCGGCGGCCGCGAGCGACCGGGCGGCCGCCTTCCCGACCTCCTCGCGCAGCGGGACGAGCGCCTCGGAGCGGGCGCGTCCGGCCCGTCTCGTCGCGCGGGCGACGCCGTCGCGCACCGTCACCCGGTCGATGCGCCTGCTCGCGACCAGCTCGGCGAACCGCGCGGTCACCTGCGACCCGCCCGCCGTGCCCGCGGTGACCGTGGCGCGCGCCACGGCCTCGGCGTCGGGCTGGACCACATCGATCACGCGGCGCAGCTCACGCGCCGCGGCCCCCTGCGCGTCGACCGCGTCGACGAGGCCGTCCACCCAGTCCGGCAGGACCTTCAGCGCACCCTTGAGAGTGCGTACGACGACGGTCCGGGACCGCTCCGGCCCGGCCATCATCGCGAGCCAGCGCCCGATCCCCGCCACGAGCGTCGAGTCCAGCAGGCCCTCGTGCGGGCCCACGTCCGGGATCACGAACAGCGGCGCGTCGGTCATGCCACGCTCCCGCATCCGCGCGTTGAGGTCACCGCGGATCGTGGCCAGGTCGTCCTTGCCGACGCGGTTGAGCACGATGGCCACGCTGGCGCCGCGCTCGCGCGCACGCTCGAGCGCCTCCCACGGCAGGGCGTCGCCGTAGCGTGCCGCGGTGGTGACGAACAGCCAGAGGTCCGCCCCCTCCAGGAGCCTGCCCGCCGTGCTGCGGTTCTGCGTCACGAAGGAGTCCAGGTCGGGTGCGTCCAGCAGGGCCGTGCCGCGCGGCACGCCGTCGTGCTCGACGACGCGCGCCAGCTCGGTGACGGGGCCCGCCTTGAGCGTCACCCGGTCGCGCGGGTGCACGCCCACGACGGGTTCGCGCGTGGTGGGTCGCAGCACGCCCGCGTCGGAGATGTCACCGCGCAGGAGGCTGTTGAAGATGGTCGACTTGCCGGCGCCTGTCGATCCCGCGAGCACGACCAGCGCCGGGCTGGACAGCTCCGCGAGCCGCGGCAGCAGGTGCTCGTCGAGCTGGGCGAGCAGACGCTCCCGGGAGGCTTCGGCGTCGTCGGCCCCCTCGATCGGGAGCGGGAGCCGCACGGCGGCGATGTCGCCGCGGAGGTCCTGCACGACATCATGCACCGTGAAGCCGAGTTGCTCGGCGACGTCGGGGTCGACGCCGCCCCGGCGGCCGAGCGCGGCGGAGCGCGTTCCGAGAGTCACGGGTTCATCCTGATATCTCCACATGCCCCTTGCCAACCGGGGGCGCGACGGCGGTGTCCGCGGGACACCGACCACGATACTGGTCCACACTCATGGTCCAACTCTCCGGCCAGGATCGATACGATAGGCCGCGCGCCCCTACGGGCGCACGCCTCCATAGCTCAATGGATAGAGCAACGGCCTTCTAATCCGTAGGTTGCAGGTTCGAGTCCTGCTGGGGGCACCCGGGCCGCGGCACGCACGAGTCGCCGTGATCCCGCTTCACCCTTAGCGTGGCTCAGCACAGCGACATGCGCCGGTGGTGGCGCGGAAGTTCACCCATAGCCTCCGGAGGTACCGTCGATGACCGTGGCCGCACCGCATCGGCCCGGCTCGCGCACACCTCAGGACGGACTCGCCCGGCGCACCGCGAGCGCGGTGTCCGGCACCCCGGCTCGCCTCGGCCTCGCCCAGCTCGCCTCGGTGCTGGCGTGCGCCGCACTCGGGATCGCGGGGTTCCTGGCCGGGACCGGGCAGGCGGCAGACCTCGACACCGCCCATGCCGACGCCGTGGATCTCGTGGTGACCCACGAGCTGCGCAACGCCCTGGTCTCCGCGGACGCGTCCGCCACGAGCGCCTTCCTCGTCGGCGGGCTCGAACCCACGGCCACCCGGGAAAGCTACTCGGAGAACCTCGCCGCCGCCGCGCACGCCATCCCCCCGCTCGCGGCCCGCGCCCCCGAGCACGCCGAGGAGCTCGCGACCGTGTCCGAGGCCGTGCAGCGCTACGCCGGTCTCGTCGAGTCGGCGCGAGCCAACAACCGGCAGGGCTTCCCCGTCGGCATCGGCTACCTCGACCTCGCGTCGGCGACCCTGCGCGACGAGGTCCTTCCCGTGCTCGACGACGTCGCCGACCACGTCACCGTCCGGATGGGCGGTCACCTGTCGGCGGTGTCGTCCCGGCAGGCCCTGCTGCTGGTGGGTGCCGGAGCGCTCGTGGTGCTCGGGCTCGTGCAGTGGTGGCTGGCCCGCCGCACCCACCGCATGATCAGCCCGTGGATGGTGGTCGCCACCACAGTCGCCCTGGTCGGCGGCGTGGCAGCGAGCATCGGGGTGATCGGCGGCAACGTCGTGGCGCGCAACGTCGCCGCAGGCCCGTACGCGGCGACCGTCGCCAGTTCCGCGGCGCTCGCCGAGGCCACGGACGCCAAGTCGCAGGAGTCGCTGACCCTGATCAAGCGCGGGTCCGGAAGGGAGCACGAGGAACGCTTCGAGGAGTCGACGGCCCGCGCCGCCGCGCTGCTGTCCGCGTCCGACGACGCCGTGGGCACCGGACGGCCCACGGGGCAGCTGCTGCAGACCTGGCTGGACGCCCACGCCGAGATCCGTGCGCTGGACGACTCCGGACGCTGGGAGGATGCGGTCGCCGCCGCGGTCGCCACGGACGACGACTCGGCCACTGCGGCGTTCGAGACGTTCGCCGCGCAGGCGGGCCAGGACGTCACGACCACCGGGGAGCGTGCCGCGGTGGTGCTCACCAAGGCGTCCGCCGTGTCCCACGCCGCGGGGTGGGTCGCCCTGGTCGCCGGTCTGCTCGCCGCCTGCCTGACGACTGCCGGGATCTGGACACGGCAGAGGGAGTACCTGTGAGCGTCGCCGCAACCGGGGGTCCCGAGCGGCGGCGCCCCGGGTACCGTCGCCTCGCCGCCGCCGCGCTCTGCGCGGCCGTCGCCGTCGTGCTGGCCGCCTGCGCGATGCCCGGCGCGGAGAGCACCGGACCGGAGAGCGCCGCCCCGGTCGGCGGTGCGGACCGGGGCGGCGCCGACCGGGACGCGGGCCGCCTGACGGGCCAGGGACCGTCGTCGGCCCTGGACCAGCTGCCGGGCGACCTCCTGGACCAGCCACGGGAGTGCGCCGACGGCGTCCCGGCGACCGCCTCCTACGCACCCCGCGACGCCTCGGAGGACCTGGTGCCGGAGGGGTCCACCATGGCGCGGATCCGCGAACGCGGCACCCTGCGTGTCGGGGTCTCGGCGGACACCTTGCGCATGAGCGCCCGCGACCCGTTCACGGGCCACGTCGAGGGCTTCGACATCGACGTGGCGCGCGCGATCGCGAAGGCGCTGCTGGGTGACCCGAGCCGCCTGACGCTCCGGGTCATCACGTCCTCACAGCGGGAGCGGGTGTTGCTGGACCACGAGGTCGACGTCGTCGTGCGCACCTACACGATCACCTGTGAGCGCTGGGATCACGTCGCCTTCTCAGCCGAGTACTACCACGCGGGGCAGAAGCTCCTGGTGCCGCTGTCGTCCGGCGTGCGTGGCGTCGAGGACCTCGCCGGGCAGCGGGTGTGCGCCCCCGAGGACACGACGTCGCTGGCCCTGCTGCGGACCTGGCCGGACGTCGAGGCGGTGCCCGCGGCGACGCACACCCAGTGCCTGGCCATGTTCCAGCGGGGCATGGTGGACGCGCTCACGGGCGACGACACGGTCCTGGCGGGCTTCGCCGCCCAGGACCCCTACGCCAAGGTGGTGGGCGATGCGGTCAGCGACGAACCGTACGGGGTCGGCATCCCGGCCGATCAGGTGGACATGGTGCGCTTCGTGAACGCGGTCCTGGAGCAGCGCGCCGCCGGCGGCGCCTGGCGTGCCAGCTACGATCGCTGGCTGTCGGACGCGCTCGGAGAGGTGTCCGGGCCGCCCGAGCCGGTCTACGGGCGCACGCCATGATCCCCGTCGACGACCAGGGCGGACTGTCCCTTCCCAGCCTGCCGACCCGGCCCGTCCCGGCGCGGTTCCCCGCGCCACCGCCCGGCGGCGGCGCGGTCGCCGGTGCCGCCCCGGCCAGCTCGTCACGGCTGGGCGCGACCGCGCTCGGGTCGGCCATCGCGACCGCGTCGCGCGACGCCCAGCCGCACAGCGCCTCCTCGCAGTGGTTGCGCGAGAAGCGTCTCGGTGCCGGCGTGACGGTCGTGCCCACGCCCGAGGTCCAGGACCCGCTCGACGCGGTCATGGAGCACCCCGAGCTCGCCGAGGAGAAGCGGTACTGCTCCGCGTGCGGCGAGCCCGTGGGCCGGGCGCGTGAGGGCGTTCCGGGACGCACCAGGGGCTTCTGCGCCGCGTGCGGCACCCGGTTCGACTTCGCGCCGTCTCTCTCGCCCGGGGAGCTCGTCGGTGGTCAGTACGAGGTGGTCGGCTGCATCGCGCACGGCGGCCTCGGATGGATCTACCTGGCCCGTGACCGGAACGTCGCGGGCCGCTGGGTGGTGCTCAAGGGTCTGCTGAACGCCGACAGCACCGAGGCGTACGACGTCGCGGTCGCCGAGCGTGAGTTCCTCGCCGAGGTGGAGCATCCGCTGATCGTGGACATCTACAACTTCGCGCGGCACGACGGCGCGGGGTACACGGTGATGGAGTACGTGGGCGGGCGCTCGCTCAAGGAGCTGCGGCGGGAACGACGCACGCCGTTCCCCCCGGACCACGCCGTCGCCTACATGCTGGAGATCATGCCGGCGTTCACCTACGTGCACGAGCGGGGCCTGCTCTACTGCGACTTCAAGCCGGACAACGTGATCGTGCAGGGCGATACCGTCAAGCTGATCGATCTCGGCGGCGTGCGGCGCATGTCGGACATGACCAGCCTGATCTACGGGACGCGCGGCTTCCAGGCCGCCGAGGTGTCGCAGAGCGGCCCGTCCGTCGCCTCGGACATCTACACGATCGGTCGTACTCTCGCCACACTCGTCCTGGACCTCGCCGGGACCAGCGTCCACGAGCACTCGCTGCCACCGGTGGACGAGACCCCGCTGTTCGCCCGGTACGACTCACTGCATCGCTGGCTGGTCAAGGCGTGCCACCCGTCGCGGGACGACCGCTTCCTGACCGTGGACGAGGCTCGCGGGCAGCTCCTCGGGGTGCTGCGCGAGGTGGTCGCCCGGGACCGGACGGGAAGCGGTGGCGCGACGACGTCGGCCGCGTCCGCGCTGTTCGGGGTTCCTCCTGCCGACGGCTCGGGCGGCCCCCTGCACTGGGACGAGATGCCCGCGCTCGCCCCCGACCCCGGCGACCCGATGACCTCGTGGCTCGCGGGCGTGAACATCACGGACCCGGCCGCGCGCATGGACCAGCTCACCCTGGCGCCTCGACGGACCGTCGAGGTGCTGCTCGCGGAGGCACGTGCCGCGCTGGAGACCGGGGACCTGACACGCGTGCGGGACACCGTGGCCCGGATCCTCTCCCTGGACCCGTGGGAGTGGCGCGCCGCCTGGATGGAGGGGCTGGCGCGCCTCGCGGCGGGCGACGCGGCCCTGGCCGCCGCCTCGTTCAACGCCGTGTACGGGCAGGTACCGGGAGAGCTGGCGCCGAAGCTGGCCCTGGCCTGTGCGTGCGAGCAGTCGGGTGAGCTCGGGGTGGCGCACGAGATGTACGCGGTCTGCGCCCGCACCGACGCCAACTACACGGGGGCGGCCGCGTTCGGCCTCGCCCGGGTGCGCCTCGCGAGGGGCGACCTCGACGGCGCGCTCGACGCGCTCGACTTCGTGGTGCCCACCCGCGGCTCGTACGGCGACGCCCGCCTCGCGCGTGCGCGCCTGCTGATCGACTCGGGACGGGGCCTGCCGTCCCTCGCGCAGGCGGCCGAGGTGATCGACGACGCGCCCGTGCCCGCCCGGATGCGCGCCCAGGTGGTGGTCGAGGCGTTGCAGCGCGCGCTCGACCATGTGCTGCGGGACGGACCCAGCCAGGGCATCCGGGTTGCAGGCGCGGAAGCGACCGAGCCCAGCTTGCGCGACGCCCTCGAGGCGGGTCTGCGCCGGCTCGCCCAGCTCACCGAGAACCGCCGGGCTCGTGTCACGCTCGTCGATCGGGCCAACTCCGTGCGACGCTGGACTCTGCGATGAGCACTCCTGACGAGAACACCAAGTCACGCTGCCCGCGCTGCGGCGAGCTGTCGGCGCCCGGGGCCCGGTTCTGCGAGCAGTGCGGCTTCGAGCTGCGCGGACGGCCCACGGCCGAGGAGATCCTCGGCGCACCGCCCACGGAGCCGATCCCGGTCGTCACCGTGGAGGACCCGGACCCCGACTCCTCCGTGACGCCTCCCCCGGCACCGCTGTCCGAGCGCGACCACTTCACCGAGAAACCCTCGAGCTGGGTCGCCGGGGTCTGCGACCGAGGCGTGCGCCACGCACGCAACGAGGACGCGATGGCCCTGGCCGCCACGGGCACGGGTTCGGCCGGCGGCACGGCGGTGCTCGTCGTGTGCGACGGCGTGTCGAGCGCGCCGAACTCCGACGTGGCCTCTCTGGCCGCGGCCCGGGTGGCCCGGGATGCCCTGGTCACGTTCGATCCGGCCGGTTCCCTGCCCGTGCGCGGGGAGGTCGAGCGCCGCGTGGCCGATTGGACGCAGGCGATGGTGGCCGCCTCCCGCCAGGCCGGGGACGCCGTGGTGCGCACGGGCGACGAGATCGCCCGAGAGGCGACAGCCTCGGGGCAGCGCGGCGGCATCGAGGTCGACCCGCCGGCCTGCACGTTCGCCGCCGCGGTGGTCGACGCCGGTGTGGTCGTGGCCGGCTGGCTCGGCGACTCGAGGGTGTACTGGCTGCCGGACGACGGCACCGCGCAGCAGCTGTCGGTCGACGACTCATGGGCACAAGAGATGATGGCCGCGGGGTTCACCCGTGAGGAAGCCGAGCACTCCCCCCAGGCGCATGCCATCACGCGCTGGCTCGGACGCAGCGCGCCGGATCACGACGCGCACTGCGCCGCGATGCTCCCGGAGGTGCCCGGCTGGGTCCTGGTGTGCTCGGACGGCCTGTGGAACTACTGCTCCGAGGCCGAGCACGTCGCCGACCTCGTGCACCGGCTGTCGGGCGTGACCACCGACCCGTCCGAGACCGCGGCCGCCCTCGTGCTCTGGGCAAACGCGGCGGGTGGCCGCGACAACATCACTGTCGCGCTCGCCCGGGTGGAGCCGGAACCGGAGACTGCGGCCTGACCCACGGCCCCGCCGCTTTCGCTACGGGCAGCACAGGTCTGCCACCAGGAAAAAGCCGTGCGTCACGGCGCCGGAACTGAGAGTGTCTGGAACACACCGCGGTGGCGTCCGCCCGGTCCCGACGACCGGGCGGTGGAGAGGTCCGGCCAGACCTCATGCCGGGCCCGTCCCGGCACTCCGGCGTCACGAAGGGCACTTACGTGCACACGATTGACTACACCCTCATCCGAGCTCTCCATCAGGAGCAGCTCAACCACGCCGAGGACGTCCGGCGCGATCGCCGCCAGCGCGGAGAACGCGTGCGGCGGAAGGACCGGAAGACACTCCGGTCGCGTCGTCACACCTCGGCCCGTTGACCCCGCCGAACCGCGAGCCCGCGACGCTCGCGATCACCACAAGACAGCGACACGCCGGCAGATCTGGAACCCGCCGGCGTGTCGCTGTTTCTCGTGCCCCCGGACCAGCGCCCGCACGCGGTCCCCGGCTCCGCACCCACGGCGCGGGCACGTGGGGAGCCACGCCCGGGCGCACGTCGTAGGCTGGGCGCCGTGAGCACCAGCCCCGCCGACCGCATCGTCTGGATCGACTGCGAAATGACCGGACTCGACGTCCGCACCGACGCGCTCGTGGAGGTCGCCGCCGTCGTCACCGACTCCGAACTGACACCCCTGGGCGACGGGATCGACGTCCTCATCAAGCCCCCCGCCGAGGCGCTCGCCCGGATGGGCGACTTCGTGCGTGACATGCACACGAAGTCCGGCCTGCTCGACGAGCTGTCCGGCGGGCTCTCCCTCGCCGAGGCCGAGTCCCGGGTGCTGGAGTACATCCGCGAATGGGTTCCCTCCAAGGGCAAGGCGCCGCTCGCCGGCAACTCCGTGGGCACCGACAAGGCGTTCCTCGAGACCTCGATGCCCGAGCTCGCCGGTCACCTGCACTACCGGATCATCGACGTCTCCTCCGTCAAGGAGCTCGCTCGGCGCTGGTACCCGCGCGTCTACTTCGCCAGCCCCGACAAGGACGGCGGACACCGCGCGCTCGCGGACATCCTGGAGTCGATCGACGAGCTCCGCTACTACCGCGAGACGCTCTTCCCCGCGCAGCCCGGCCCGGACACCGAGACCTCCCGGGCGGCGGCGGTCAAGGTGAAGGAGACGTCGGTCACGACGAAGCTGCCGAACACGAATTGAGTTCGGGGTCGGGGCCCGACCTCATGTATGCTTTTCGTCGGCCGCCGGTACTGATCGGCGGGCATGGTGGGTATAGCTCAGCTGGTAGAGCATCGCGTTGTGGTCGCGAGGGTCGCGGGTTCAAGTCCCGTTACTCACCCCAGACAAAGCGGCAGGCCCGCCCTGGTCTCCAGGGCGGGCCTGCCGCTTTTTCGTGCCGTCGGCCCGTCGCCCGCGACCGAGCCGACGCGGGGTTAGCGGGTTAGCGGCAAGAACGTGTGGATGGCTCTGGCGTGTCGTGACGCGCCGCGCGCCGGAGCCGGGCGCGTCACTCGCCGCCGGACTCCGTCTCCACGTGCTCCGTCTCCACGTGCTCCGCCTCCGCATGCTCCGTCGCCGCGAGGTCCTCCAGGAAGCCCGCGACGATCGCCCGTTCCCGCGAGCTCAGCCGCGCGGCGACGTCGAACCGCCGGGCGTGGGTCCGGCCGACGGTCTCCCGCGCCGAGCGCCTCGTCTCCTCGGTCACCTCGAGAGCCAGGCTGCGCCGGTCGGTCGGGTGCGGGAGCCTGCGCACGTGGCCGCCCGCGGCCAGCCGGTCGAGCATCTTCGTGGTCGAGGCCGAGGAGATCCCCAGATGGGCGGCGACCGCACCCGGGGTGGCGATCACCCGGTTGTTCCGCATGGCGATGATGAAGCGCAGTGCTCGCATGTCGGTCTCGCCGAGCTTCATGTAGCGGCTCGACGCCTCACTCATCCGCCGTTCGGTCTCCCGCCAGCGGCGCAGGCCCTCCAGAACGCGCACCACCTCGTCGACGTCGCTGTCGTCGAGGCCGGCACGCCGCACGATCTCCTGCTCGGGATCCATCACGCGCGGGTCGACCATCGACGGCTCACCGGTGTCTCGCGTCGCGGGTTCCTGATTCACATCCAGATTCTACTCGCCCGGATGATTGCTTCCTGTGGTTAAATGTAGCCAGGCTAGATACTCCCGGAACGGAGAACGATGACGACGGAACTGGTGGTCCTGCTGGACCAGGACGGGGACCCGATCGGGACGGAGTCCAAGCAGTCCGTGCACACCACGCGCACCCCGCTGCACCTGGCGTTCTCCTGCCACGTCCGCGACGCTGCCGGCCGGGTGCTGGTCACTCGCAGGTCGCTGCGCAAGCGCACGTGGCCCGGCGTCTGGACCAACTCCTTCTGCGGGCACCCGCAGCCGGACGAACCGATGACGGCGGCCGTGGAGCGACGCGCGCGTGACGAGCTGGGCCTCGCCGTCCGCGAGGTGCGGCTCGTGCTTCCGCACTTCCGGTACCGGGCCGTGGACGCGTCGGGGATCGTCGAGAACGAGCTGTGCCCCGTCCACGTGGCGATCACCGACGACGAGCCGCGACCGAACCCGGACGAGGTGGCGGAGTTCCGCTGGTCCACCCCGGACGAGCTCGGTACCGCGCTACGTGCCGCGCCCTGGGCGTTCTCGCCCTGGTTCGTGAAGCAGGCCCGCGAGATGAGCCTCTACGCCGGACCGGACACCGGCGACCCGCCCGCCGGGGAGCAGGATCGATGACCGAGATCCTCACCCGGGACGCGGTCGACGTCGTCCTGCGGGAGTTCTTCCGGGACCGGATCGGCCGGGCAGATCCCCTCGCCGAGCACTACGCGCTCCTGTGGCGACGGCTGGAACGGTCGAGCACGGGCGGGAAGCGGCTGCGGCCACGGCTCCTGCTCGATGCCCACCGAGCGTTCGGCGACCCGCACCCCGACGACGCCGCCGTCGCGGCCGCGGCCTTCGAACTGCTCCACACCGCACTGCTGCTGCACGACGACGTGATCGACAGGGATGTCAGCAGGCGCGGGCGGCCCAATCTGCCGGCCGAGTTCGCCGCGGACGCGACCGGTGCGGGACGCTCGCCCGGGGCTGCGGCCTCGTGGGGCGACGCGTCCGGGATCCTCGGCGGCGACCTCCTGCTCAGCGCCACGTACAGCCTCGTCGCCCGGGTCCGCCCGGCGGTCCGGGCCGACCTGGCCGAGCTCGTCGACGAGCACCTGTTCCGGGCAGCGGCGGGCGAGCACGACGACGTCGCCTTCGGCCTCGGCATCACGTCGGCCACGTCCGAGAACGTGATGCGGATGATGGCGCACAAGACGGCGGGCTACTCGTTCACCGCCCCGCTGCAGGCGGGGGCGATGCTCGCCGGGGCCGGCGAGCGGGCGGCGGCGGAACTGGAGCGGGTGGGGACCGCCCTGGGGGTGCTGTACCAGGTGCGCGACGACCTGCTGGGCGTGTTCGGCGACGTGCGCACAGGCAAGAGCACCTCCGGCGACCTGCGTCAGGGCAAGCGGACGCTGCTCGTCGCCTTCGCCGAGGGGCATCCGCGATGGCTGGCGGTGCGCCACCTGTGGGGTGACCCGCAGCTCGACGCGGCAGGGGCGCGCGCCCTCCGGGAGGCACTGGTCGCCAGCGGCGCGCGTGACGCGATGACCGGGCTCCTCGACGCCCAGCGGCAGCAGGCGGTGGAGACGATCGGCGGCTCCACGCTGCCCGCCGCCCTCCGGCACGAGCTCACCGGGCTCGCCGGCACCCTCGCGGAGCGTGCCTCATGAGCCCCTCGTCCTCGCTGGCGCTGTACTCCGAGACCGCCCACACGGCCGCAGCCCACGTGATCTCGGCCTACTCCACGTCGTTCGGCCTGGCCGCACGCCTGCTCCCGTCCGGGGTCCGCGCCATGATCCAGGACATCTACGCACTGGTACGGGTCGCCGACGAGATCGTCGACGGCCCGGCACACGAGGCCGGGCTCGCACCCGCCACGTGCCGCGCCACGCTCGACGCCCTGGAGGCGCAGACCCTCGCCGCCGTGGGCAGCGGGTTCAGCGCGAACATCGTGGTCCACGCCTTCGCGAGGACTGCCCGGACGGTCGGTATCGACGAGAGCCTCGTGGCGCCGTTCTTCGCCTCCATGCGCCGGGACCTCGATCCGGTGACGGCGCTCAGCGAGGAGGAGTACCGCACGTACGTGCACGGTTCCGCCGAGGTGGTCGGCCTGATGTGCCTGCGCGCGTTCCTGTACGAGGACCCCGCACCGGCCGGCGTCCGCCGCCGCCTGGAGGACGGGGCACGCCGCCTGGGGGCCGCCTTCCAGAAGGTCAACTTCCTGCGTGACCTGGGCGACGACGAGCGCCGGCTGGGCCGGGCGTACTTCCCCGGCACCGGACCGAAGCCCCTCGACGACGACGCCAGGACCCGCATCGTCGGCGAGATCGACGCCGACCTCGCCGCGGCCCGGGCCGTGATCCCCCTGCTGCCCGCCGGACCACGTCGCGCCACGGCCGTGGCCGCGGCACTGTTCGGCGAGCTCAACGACCGGCTGCGGGACGCGTCCGTCGAAGAGCTGCGAACGCGGCGCGTCTCCGTACCCACGGCCGTGAAGATCCGCGTCGTCGCGACGGCGCTCTCGACGGCGCGTTCCGGCAGGCGGTGGGCACCGTGAACGACGACGGCGTGCGCGGACGACACGTGGTCGTGATCGGGGGTGGCATGTCCGGCCTGGCGACGGCGGCCCTGCTGGCCCACGAGGGAGCCGTGGTGACGCTGTTCGAGGCGCACGACGAGTTCGGCGGACGAGCGGGACGCCGCCAACGGGACGGGTTCAGGTTCGACACCGGCCCCTCCTGGTACCTCATGCCGGAGGTGTTCGAGCACTTCTTCCGCCTGCTCGGCACGACCGCACGGGACGAGCTGGACCTCGTCCGTCTCGATCCGTCGTACCGGGTCTACTTCGAGGGCCGCGCCGAGCCCTTCGACCTGCCCGCCGACGGCGCGCGGGAGGCGCTGCTCGCCCTCGACCCGCCGTCGGCCTCCCGGCTGGGCGCCTACCTCGACTCGGCCGCGTCGGCCTACCGCATGGCGACCGAACACTTCCTCTACACGACGTTCGCCTCGCTCCGGCCCCTGCTGAACCGGACGGTGCTGCGCAGCCTCCCCCGCCTGCTGCGACTGCTCACCGAACCGCTGGACCGCTTCGCCGCCCGGCACACGGACGACGATCGCGTGCGCCGCATCCTCGGATACCCGGCGGTGTTCCTCGGCACGTCACCGCGGGCGGCGCCCAGCATGTACCACCTGATGAGCCATCTGGACGTGACACAGGGGGTGCTCTACCCCCGTGGTGGCTTCGGCACCGTCGTCGACGCGACGGCGCGGCTCGCGAACCGGGCCGGCGCGCGGCTGCACACCGGACACCGCGTGGAGCGGATCGTCGTGGAGCACGGAGCCGTCACCGGCGTCGAGGTGTCCGGTGCGGGACGCACCCGGCACGTACCGGCCGACGTCGTGGTCTCCACCGCGGACCTGCACGTCACCGAGCAGCGGCTGCTGGGGGCCGAGCACCGGACCCGGTCCGAACGCTGGTGGCGGCGCCGGGACCCGGGGCCCGGCGCGGTCCTGGCCCTCCTCGGCGTCCGCGGCGAGCTCCCGGGCCTGGCGCACCACTCGCTGCTGTTCGCAGACGACTGGGACGGCGGCTTCCGGGCGATCTTCGGCCCACGGCCCGGCGTGCCGAGGCCCGCCTCGCTCTACGTCTGCCGTCCCAGCGCCACCGACGACGTGGCCCCGCCCGGTCACGAGAACCTGTTCGTCCTCGTCCCCGTACCGGCCGACACCACGATCGGTGCGGGCGGGGCCGACGGCGACGGCGATCCCGGGGTGGAACACGTCGTGGACGACGCGGTCGCACAGATCGGCCGCTGGACGGGTGCACCCGACCTGCCGGACCGGGTCGTGGTCCGGCACACCATCGGGCCCGCCGACTTCGCGCGAGACTTCGGCGCCTTCCGCGGCGGAGCGCTCGGACCCGCGCACACGCTGCGCCAGAGCGCGTTCCTGCGCGGCTCGAACGCCTCGGACCGCGTCTCCGGCCTGCTGTACGCGGGTGCGACGACCATCCCCGGCATCGGCCTGCCCATGTGTCTCATCAGCGCGGAACTGGTGGTCAAACGACTACGCGGAGACGTGAGCACCGGCCCCCTGCCGGAGCCGGGGACCGAGCCGGGCCCCTCGAGGAGCCACGCGGCCAGGACACCGGCAGAACCCACCGCGGGGACGGAGACCTGATGGGGGCCGTCTACCTGGCCGTCCTGCTGGTCAGCGGCGGCTTCGTGCTGCTCGTCGATGCGCGGTACCGGCTGTTCTGCTGGGCCGCACCCGCCCGCGCGACCGCCGTCCTGCTGCTCGGCACCGCGTTCTTCCTGTCCTGGGACCTGGCCGGCATCGCTTTCGGCGTGTTCCTCCACGGTGGCGCCCCGTACCTGACCGGGGTCATGCTGGGTCCGGAGCTGCCCCTGGAGGAACTCGTGTTCCTGCTCTTCCTGTGCGAGCTCACGATGGTGCTCGTCCTGGGGGCGAGCCGGCTGCCGCGCCGGGCCCGAGAGCGACAGGAGGAACTCCGGGGATGACACACCTCCTGCTCGCCGCCGCCTTCCTCGCGGTCGCCACGGCTCTGGCGGCGATCATCCGCCGGACCGTGGCCCGCCCGGGGCCCTGGCGGCCGATGGTGCTCGCCGCGGCGGCCCTGCTGGCGCTGACCGCGGTGTTCGACAACGTGATGATCGCGGCCGGCCTGTTCGCCTACTCGGACGCGCACATCTCGGGGCTGCGGATCGGGCTGGCGCCCGTGGAGGACTTCGCGTACCCGGTCGCCGCCGTCGTCCTCCTGCCCGCGCTCTGGTCGCTCCTGGGAGGCGGGGACGACCGGTTCGGTCCCAGGGGCTCTCGTGATCGCTGACCTGCTGCGCGTCTCGCGCCCCTTGAGCTGGATCAACACCGCCTACCCGTTCATGGCCGCGTACCTGCTCGCCGCGCGCACGGTCGACGTCCCGATGGTGGTGGGGACGCTGTTCTTCCTGGTGCCGTACAACCTCGCGCTCTACGGCGTGAACGACGTGTTCGACTACGCGTCGGATCTCGGCAACCCGCGCAAGGGCGGTGTCGAGGGCGCTCTGCTGCCACGGCGCCGGCACCGGCTCGTCCTCGTCGCCTCGCTGGTCGCCTGTCTCCCGTTCCTGGCGGCGCTCGTGGCGCTCGGACCGCCCGCCTCGTGGGTGGTGCTGGCCGTGAGCCTGTTCGCGCTGGTCGCGTACTCCGCGCCGCCGTTGCGGTGGAAGGAGGTCCCGTTCGCGGACTCCCTGACGTCGAGCGTGCACTTCGTCAGCCCGGCGGTGTACGGGCTGGCGCTGGCACAGGCGGCCCCGGACCGCGGCACCTTCGCGGCGCTCGGCGCGTTCCTGCTGTGGGGCATGGCGAGCCACGCCTTCGGCGCCGTCCAGGACATCGTCCCCGACCGTGCGGGAGGCATCTCCTCGGTCGCGACGACGCTCGGAGCCGCCCGCACGGTGCGGTTCGCCCTGGTGGCGTGGACGGCTGCCGGCCTCCTGGCCCTGACCACGACGTGGCCCGGTCCGCTGACCGCCCTCCTCGCGCTGCCGTACCTCCTCACCGCGCTTCCGTACGCCCGGCTGGAGGATGCCGACTCGGCGCGGGCGAACCGCGGCTGGCGTCACTTCCTGTGGCTCAACTACGCCTGCGGCACCGTGCTGACGCTGATCCTCATCTGGTACGTCCTGCGGAACGGGGGAATGTCATGACCGGGGTGAGAACCCTGACCTGGTCCGGAACCGTCGACCGGCCACGCTCCGAGGTGTTCGCGTGGCACGAGCGCCCCGGCGCGATCGTTCGCCTCATACCGCCGTGGGCACCACTGCGTGTCGTGCGAGAGGCCCGGTCGCTGGCGGACGGCGAGGCAGTGCTCGGCCTGCCGCTCGGCCTACGGTGGGTAGCCCGGCATTCCGGCTACCGTCCGCCGGAACGGTTCGTCGACGAGCTGGTCTCGGCGCCGCTGCGCTGGGTCGTGCCCTGGCGGCACATCCACGAGTTCGCCGAGGAGGGCGACCGCACCCGCGTCACGGACACGGTGCGCACCACCGTGCCACGGGCCGCGCTCCGGAGCACCTTCGCCTACCGGCACCGCCAGCTCGGGATGGACCTGGAGGCACAGGCCGCGGCCCGGCGGCACGGCGACCGGCCGCTCGTCGTCGCCATGACCGGCAGTCACGGCCTGATCGGCAGCGCCCTCGCCCCTTTCCTCACCACCGCCGGGCACCAGGTCATCCGCCTGGTGCGCGGGACGCCGCGCGGACCGGGCGAGCGGCACTGGGACCCGCACGCCCCCGCGACGGACCTGCTGCGCGGCGTGGACGCGGTGGTCCATCTGGCCGGTGCGTCGATCGCGGGCAGGTTCACCCCGGCGCACCGCGAGGCGGTGCGGGGTTCCCGGATCGGCCCCACCCGTGCGCTCGCCGAACTCGCCGGCCGCCACGTGGACGGACCCTCCGTCTTCGTGAGCGCCTCGGCCATCGGGTACTACGGACCGGACCGTGGCGACGAGGTCCTCGACGAGTCGAGCGCCCGGGGCGACGGCTTCCTCGCCGACGTCGTCTCGGACTGGGAGGATGCCACCGCACCGGCCGCCGAGTCCGGTCTGCGGGTGGTCACCGTCCGCACGGGCATCGTGCAGTCCCCCCGCGGGGGCACGCTCCGCCTGCTCCGTCCGCTGTTCACCGCCGGCCTGGGCGGCAGGATCGGCGACGGCACGGCGTGGCAGTCGTGGATCGGCATCGACGACCTGGTGGACGTCTATCACCGGGCCCTCTACGACACCGGCCTGACCGGGCCGGTGAACGCCGTCGCGCCCGAACCGCAGCGCAACGGCGACTATGCCGCGACCCTGGCGGTGGTACTGCGGCGGCCGGCCGTCCTGCCGGTCCCTGCCCTGGGGCCACGCCTGCTGCTGGGTGGGCAGGGCGCGAGCGAGCTCGCGGAGGCCAGCCAGCGGGTGTCCCCCGCGGCCCTGGTGGCGCGGGGCCACCGGTTCCGGCATCCGGCGCTGGAGCCGGCTCTCCGGCATCTGCTCGGCCGCGACCGCCCGGGCGAGGACTGACCCGGGCGGCCGCGCGCCGCGCCGCTCGACGGTCGCGGCCGGGCCTGCCCGGCGGCGACCGGACCGCCTAGCCCAGCTGCGCCCGGACGGTGTCCCGCACCGAGACCGGGTCGCGCCCGAGCAGGCTCCGCAGGCCGTCGCTGTCCGTGACCAGTTCGCCTGCGGCGATGGACCCGTCGAGGGCGACGAGGAAGCCCGCCGTGCCCTCGTCGAGCCCGGCTCCGAGCAGGGCTTCCCGGTATGCCTCGGGGGCCAGGTCCTCGTACGTGACGTCGGTGCCCGTGGCCTCGGTGATCGCGGCGGCGAGGTCGGACATCGTGAAGCCGGGGCCACCGAGCTCGTGCACCCGGTTGCCGTCGGTGTCGTCGAGCAGCGCGGCGGCCGCGGCGGCCGCGTAGTCGTCGCGCGACGCGCCCGAGATGGTGGCTCCGCCCGTGGCTCCGAGGATCTTGCCGGTGGCCAGGTACTGCTCCGCCTGGTCCGTGTAGACCTGGATGTACCAGCTGTTGCGCAGGATCGTGTACGGGACGCCGGACGCCCGCAGGACCTTCTCGGTCTCCACGTGCTCGGGAGCGATCGGGTTACCGGTCTCGCCCGCCTTCAGGATGCTCGTGTACAGAACGCGGCCGACGCCGTTCTTCGCGGCAGCCTGGATCACGGCCGTGTGCTGTGGGACGCGCTGACCGATCTCGGAGCCCGAGACCAGCAGCACGCGGTCGACATCCGTCAGCGCGGCGGTCAGGGTGTCCGGCCGGTCGTAGTCGCCCTCGCGTACCTGCACGCCGCGTGCGGCGAGGTCCTGCACCTTGTCCGGCGTGCGCACCACGGCGACCACCTGGCTCGCGTCGACCCCGCGATCGAGCAGCTCCGCCACCACCCGGCGCCCGAGCTGTCCCGACGCTCCCGTGACCGCGTAGACGTGTGACATATCCGATTCCCCTTCGGTTGTACTTACCTTTCGAAAGTACCCTACAACAAGGTTGCACTGTAAGCTGGTCCCCGGCAGGAGATCTACCGGGGAGGCAGGAATGGCGCAGCAGGCGGCCGACGCCGCGGAACCCAGCAGCGCGTTCGTGGCGGACGTGTTCGCGCGGGACTGCGACTCGCGCGCGGTGTTCGACGACGTCACCTCCAAATGGGCCTCTCTCGCCCTGCTCGCCCTGCTCGACGGCCGGACCCGCTTCAACGCCCTGCGGCGGCGCGTCGACGGCGTGAGCGAGAAGATGCTGTCGCAGAACCTGCGCACCCTGGAGAGCGACGGCCTCATCATCCGCGACGTGATCGACGTCATCCCCGCGCGCGTGGAGTACGAGCTCACACCGCTCGGGCGCGACGTCGCCCGGCATCTGCGCGCACTCGCCGACGTCCTGGAGAGCGCGGTTGCCCGCTGAGACACCCTGCGGCAAGCCGGGCACCCGCGTCGCCACGGGGACGGTGAGGAAGACCACCACGCCCCGGTGCTCCGCCTGCGCGCGCGAGGCCGTCGACGTCAGCCACTCGCGGTAGCGTCCTCGCCATGGCCGCCAACCCCTGGTTCTCCTGGACCTACGTGGTCGAGAACGCGGACACCCTCTGGGCGTACACCGTCCAGCACGCCCTGCTCACCGTCCAGGCGGTCGCGATCGCCGCCGTGATCGCCGTGCCGCTGGGCATCCTGGTCTCCCGGATCCGCTGGATGTCCGGGGCCGTGATCGGCACCGCGGCCGTGCTCTACACGGTGCCCAGCCTCGCGCTGTTCGCGATCCTGGCGCCGTTCCTGGGGATAGGCCGCACGCCGGTCCTCATCGGCCTCGTGGTCTACGCGCTGCTCGTAATCCTGCGCAACACGGTGGCGGGGATCGACGGCGTCGACCCCGCGGTGCTCGATGCCGCGCGCGGGCTCGGCTACGGGAGGCTGCGCGTGCTCCTCCGCGTGTCGCTGCCGAACGCCCTGCCGTCGGTCATCGCCGGCCTGCGCCTGGCCACCGTCTCGACCGTCGCCCTCGTCACGGTCGGCGTCGTCGTGGGCTACGGCGGGCTCGGACAGCTGATGTTCCGCGGCTTCCGCAACAACTTCTACCGGGCGGAGATCCTGTCGGCGACGCTGGCCTGCGTCCTCCTCGCGGTCGTGCTCGACGTCGCGATCTGGGCCGGGGGGCGCGCCCTCACGCCCTGGCGTGAACGGGGGCGCCCGTGAACGTCCTGGACGAGGCCCTGCTGTGGCTCAACGACCCCCTGACCTGGACCCGGCGCGGCGGGATCATCGATCTGGGCGCGGAGCACCTGGCCATGACCGCCATCGCGGTCGCGCTCGCCGCGGTGTTCGCGATCCCGCTCGGGGCCTGGCTCGGGCACACGGGCCGCGGGGCCGGCGCCATGGTCACGCTCGGCAACGCCACACGCGCCATGCCGACCCTCGGCATCATCCTGCTGCTCGCCGCGGGCGGTCTCTTCGGTGACACGGCCACTGTCGTGGCAGCGGCCATCTTCGCGGTACCGGTGCTCCTGGCGAACTCGTACGAGGGCGTGCGCGGGGCCGACCCCGCCGCCCGCGACGCGGGCCGGGGCATGGGAATGACCGGCACCCGCGTCCTCCTCCAGGTCGAGCTTCCGCTCGCCACCGGCCTCATCGCCGCCGGGCTGCGCACGACCATCGTGCAGGTCGTCGCGACGATCCCGCTCGCGGCACTCGCCGGTGGCGGCGGGCTCGGGCAGATCATCGCGTTCGGGATGGGCACGCAACGCTACGGCCAGGTGCTCGCGGGCGGAATGCTCGTGGCCGCACTGGCACTGGTGCTCGACGGCGTCCTCGCGGTGGCGCAACGGTTCGTGACCCCCGAACCCCTGCGCGTGGACACCAGGCGGCGGTGACGGCCGGCGCTCACCGTCCCGCGGGAGGCGGGCCGCACCCGCCGGCACGGACGGCGCGGACCCCGCCGGGCCCCGCGCGAGGACCCCGCGCGTCTGGTACGTGAGCCCTGTAAGACGCCCGTCACACGACGCCGCTACCCTCGCAATGTGACTGAGAACCGCCGCGTGGCACTAGCCACCTGCTCCGTCCTGCCCGAGCTCGACAAGGGCGACCAGCCGCTGGTCGCCGCCCTCGCGGAGCGCGGCGTGAACGCCGAGCCCGCCGTCTGGGACGACGCCGACGTGGACTGGTCGGCGTACGACCTCGTCGTGGTCCGCTCCACGTGGGACTACTCGGCCCGGAGGGACGAGTTCGTCAGGTGGGCCAAGACGGTCCCGAAACTGCTCAACTGCGCGGACGTGCTGGAGTGGAACACGGACAAGCGCTACCTGCGAACGCTCGAGGCGTCGGGCATCCCGGTGATCCCGACCATCTGGCTCGACCCGGAGAAGCATCTGTCCAAGCGTGCCGTGCACACGCGCATGCCCGCGTTCGGCGACTTCGTGGTCAAGCCCGTGGTCAGCATCGGCGCCCACGACACCGGGCGCTACCAGCCGGTCTCCGCCGAGTCGCGTGCCCTGGCGATCGAGCACGCCAAGAGCCTCCTCGACGGCGGCCGCTGGGTGATGATCCAGCCCTATGTCACCTCGGTGGACACGGCCGGCGAGGCCTGCCTGGTGTTCCTCGACGGTGAGCTGACCCACTCCGTGCGCCGCAACGCCCTGCTGAACGGCCCGGTCCGGCCGACGCAGGGGTTGTACGCGATGGAGGAGATGCGCCCCTTCTCGCCGTCCGACGAGCAGATCAAGGTGGCTCGCAGGGCGCTCGACGTGGCCCAGGCGGAGCTCGGCGCGCGTGAAGCGCTGCTGTACGCGCGCGTGGACCTCGTCACCGGCGACGACGGCACGCCGATGGTCATGGAGCTGGAGCTCACCGAGCCGTCGCTGTGGATGCAGCTGGCCGGCGACGTCGACGCGTTCGGCCTGATGGCCGACGCGATCGTCGGACGGATCTGAGCCGGGCGGCCGCGAGCCCTCTTGCCAGCGCGCTCCGGTCACGATCGAATAGGACAGTTCGACCCCGTAGAACACGTGTACACAGCAGACCGGAGTCACGATGCGCCTCGCACGCACCCCTTTGTCCACCCCCCTGCGCCTTCTCGGCGCGGCGACCGCCGTCGTCAGCCTCACCGTCCTCACGGCGTGCGGCGAGCCCGGCTCCGCCGGGGGTGATACGGCCACCGACGGCACCGACGTCGCCGCCACCTGCGAACCGGTCGCGGGCGACGAGATCGTGGTGCTCGGCGACGACCAGCACCTCCAGACCGTCGACAACATCATCCCGGCGGTCAACGCCGACACGGCCGAGCAGCACCCCGAGCTGGTCGGCCTCCTCGACCAGGTGTCCGCCGCGCTCGACACGGACACGCTCATCGGGCTGAACCGGGCGGTCGACATCGACCGCAAGACGTCCCAGGAGGTCGCCGCGGACTTCGTGGCCTCCGCGGGCATCGAGGTCGAGAAGGCCGACGACGCCGGCCCCATCACCGTGGGCGCCGCGGACTTCGCCGAGAGCGCGACGCTCGGCAACATCTACGCCGAGGTGCTCGACGCCGCCGGCTACGACGCGGAGGTGACGACGATCGGCAACCGCGAGGCGTACCTGCCCGCGCTCGAGAAGGGCGAGCAGGTCCAGGTGGTGCCCGAGTACGTGGGAACGCTGACGGAGTTCATCAACCTCGACGTCAACGGGCCCGACGCCACCCCGGTCGCCAGCAGTGACCTCGACGCGACCGTGGAGGGCCTGCGGGGGCTCGGAGACCAGGTGGGCCTCGCGGTGGGTGAGCCGTCGGCCGCGCAGGACCAGAACGCGTTCGCGGTGACCACGGCGTTCGCGCAGGAGCACGGCGTGGAGACCCTGTCCGACCTCGCCCAGGCCTGCGACGGCCTGATCCTCGGCGCTGGACCGGAGTGCACGGAGCGCCCGTTCTGCCAGCCGGGGCTGGAGGAGACGTACGGGATGACCTTCAGCGAGTTCCGCTCGCTCGACGCCGGCGGGCCGCTCACCAAGGAGGCCCTGAAGCAGGGTGAGATCACCCTCGGACTGGTCTTCAGCTCGGACGGTTCGCTCGCCACCCAGTGACTCCTGCCGTGCCCGGTGGGTGGGGCACCACCCGCCGGGCAGGACGGCACCGTCACTTCACCAGGTTCTTCATCCGGTCGGCGATGATGTCGATGGCTCGGGTGGGCATGAGCCGCCCGAGCCTGTCGAGCATGCGGGCGTCGCCTCCGATGATGACGCGCCGCCGCCCGGTCCAGACCGCCGAGACGACCTGGCGCGCGGCCTCCTGCGGTGTGGTGAGCTTCGCCATGGCCTTCTCCTGATCACCGGACACGGGTGGCGCCTTGACGCCGGAGTGTGCGGTGATGTCCGTGGCGACGCCCCCGGGGAACACCACCGAGACCTGTACGGACGTTCCCTTGAGCTCGGCGATGAGACCTTCCGTGAAGAGTTTGACCGCGGCCTTGCTCGCGCCGTAGGCGCTCTGTCCGGGTACGGGCACGAGGCCGCCCATGCTGGACACGTTGACCAGCGCCGCCTGGGGCCGGTCCAGCAGCGCGGGCAGGAACGCCTTGGTCGTGTTCACCGTGCCCCAGAAGTTGACGTTCATGACCCGCTCGACGACCTCGAAGGGCAGGTCCACGACGGGCTTGAACTCGTGGATGATCCCGGCGACGTTGACGAGCCCGTCGGCCGGGCCGTGCGACGAGGCGACGATGTTGGGCAGCGCGAGCACCGCGGACCGGTCCACGATGTCGACCGCATGGGTGGTGAGCCGGTCCCCGGCACCGGCCAGTTTCGCGGTCTCCGCGAGCGCCGGCTCACTCAGGTCGATGGCGGCCACCCTGGCAGTGCCGCGCAGGAGGGAGAGCACCACCTCGCGCCCGATACCGTTGCCGCCGCCCGTGACCACGAAGGTCCTGTCCTTGATCTGCATGGAGGCTCCCGATCATCGCGGCTGCTGCGACAATCGTAGGCACCGCGCCCGAAACCGGCACGGCCACCGGTACGACGGGCCACGGGGACGGGCCTCAGGAACGGGCCTCAGGAACGGACCTCGGGAACGGGCGCGCGAGGCGCGCCGCGGGATCTCCGCCGGCTCCGCGCGGAGCCGGCGGAGATCCCGCACCACCCGATCAGGCCAGCCCGGCCCTGCGCAGCGCGTCCGCCATGGCGGTGTTCGCCGGGGGCTGTCCCTTGCCGCCCTGGCCTCCCCGGCCCTTGCCTCCGCGACCTTCGCGTCCGCCGTTGCCCCGGCCGCGACCACCACCGTTCCTGCCGTCTCCACCGTTCCTGCCGTCGCCACCGTTCCGGCCACCGGAGCCGCGTCCGCCGTCGGCTCCGTCGCCGCCGCGCGCGCCTCGGCCTCCGGTGCCGCCCCCGGCTCCGATCTCGTCGTCCAGGCGCAGTGTGAGCGCGATCCGCTTGCGCGCCACGTCCACGTCGAGCACCTTCACCTTCACGACCTCGCCCGACTTCACGACGTCGCGGGGGTCCTCGACGAACCGCTTGGACATCGCCGACACGTGCACGAGCCCGTCCTGGTGCACGCCCACGTCCACGAACGCACCGAAGGCGGCGACGTTCGTCACCTGGCCCTCCAGGATCATCCCCGGGACGAGGTCCGACACCGTCTCCACACCGTCGGTGAAGGCCGCCGTGGTGAACTCCGGCCGGGGATCCCGGCCGGGCTTGACCAGTTCGGCGAAGATGTCGGTCACGGTGGGCAGGCCGAACTGGTCGTCCACGAAGTCCGTGGGCTTCACTCCCTTGAGCGCGCCCTGGTTCCCGACGATCCCGGTCACCTCCGAGCCGGCCGACGCGACGATCTTCCGCGCCAGCGGGTACGCCTCCGGGTGCACCGAGGAGGCGTCCAGCGGCTCGTCGCCGCCACGGATCCGGAGGAAGCCCGCGCACTGCTCGAAGGCCTTGGGCCCGAGGCGCGCCACGTCCTTCAGACCGGACCGGGAGGCGAACCGCCCGTTCGCGTCCCGGTGCGACACGATGCTCTCGGCCAGCGTCCTGGTGATCCCGGAGACGCGCGACAGCAAGGGCGCGGACGCCGTGTTCAGGTCCACACCCACACCGTTCACACAGTCCTCCACGACGGCGTCGAGCGATCGCGACAGCTTGGTCTCGGTGACGTCGTGCTGATACTGGCCCACACCGATCGACTTCGGGTCGATCTTCACGAGCTCCGCGAGAGGATCCTGCAGCCGCCGCGCGATGGACACGGCTCCGCGCAGTGACACGTCCAGATCGGGGAGCTCCGCCGACGCGAACGCCGACGCCGAGTACACCGACGCACCCGCCTCGCTCACCATGACCTTCGTCAGGCCCGGCAGGTTCTTCGCGAGCTCGGCGGCGAGCTTGTCCGTCTCGCGCGAGGCGGTGCCGTTCCCGATCGCGACCAGCTCCACCTGGTGCTTGGCGACGAGCGCGCCGAGCGTGGCGAGCGACTCGTCCCAGCGGTTCCGCGGTGCGTGCGGGTAGATCGTCGCGGTGTCGACCACCTTGCCCGTCGCGTCGACGACGGCGACCTTGGTGCCCGTGCGCAGCCCCGGGTCCAGCCCCATCGTGGCCCGCGACCCGGCGGGCGCCGCGAGGAGCAGGTCGCGCAGGTTCATGGCGAAGACGCGCACCGCCTCGTCCTCCGCCTCGGTCCGCAGCCGCAGCCGGGCGTCGATCCCCAGGTGGACGAGGATCTTGGTGCGCCACGCCCAGCGCACGGTGTCCCCGAGCCACTTGTCACCCGGCCGGCCCTGCTGCGCGATGCCGAACCTGCCGGCGATCTCCGCCTCGTACGACGTCGGCACCCCGGGCTCGGCGTCCGGCTCCGGGTCGATCACCAGGTCCAGGACCTCCTCCTTCTCGCCGCGGTACATCGCGAGGATGCGGTGCGACGGAAGGCTCGTGAGGTCCTCGGAGTAGTCGAAGTAGTCGGCGAACTTGGCACCCTTGTCGGCGGCCCCGTCACGCACCTTGGAGACCATGCGCCCGCGCGCCCAGAGGCGTTCGCGCAGCGTGCCGATGAGGTCGGCGTCCTCCCCCATGCGCTCGACCAGGATCGCGCGGGCGCCGTCGAGGGCGGCCTTGACGTCGGCCACGCCCTTGTCGGCGTCGACATAGGCCGCTGCCGTCTGCTCCGGGTCGAGGGAGGGGTCGCCGAACAGCGCGTCGGCGAGGGGCTCCAGCCCGGCCTCGCGCGCGATCTGCGCCTTGGTGCGCCGCTTGGGCTTGTAGGGCAGGTAGATGTCCTCCAGCCGGGACTTCGTGTCCGCGGTGAGGATCTGCGCACGCAGCTCGTCGGTCAGCTTGCCCTGCTCGTCGATCGACTGGAGGATCGCCGCCCGGCGCTCCTCCAGCTCGCGCAGGTAGCGCAGCCGCTCCTCCAGCGTGCGCAGCTGTGCGTCGTCGAGGGTGCCCGTCACCTCCTTGCGGTACCGGGCGATGAACGGGACCGTCGCCCCGTCGTCGAGCAGGCCGACCGCGGCGGTGACCTGGTTCTCCCGGACACCCAGCTCCTCGGCGATGCGCGCGTTGATGCTCAGCACTGTCCCCTACCTCGTCGTATCCACCGGCTCTGCTTCCGCAGGCCGCAACAGATCATGCCAGGAGACACCGACATGCGTCGCGTCGGCCCGGGCCCCGGCAGAAGATCAGGCAGAGGGACCGGGCGGAGGCGAGGAGAGTCAGGAGACACAGGAAAGCGGGGAGCCACCTGATCTCCCCGCCACTCTCAACATATAGCGCCAAAGGGGTCTTGCCGCAAGGCCCCCCTCCTCCCGCAGAATCACCGGACCGGTCGCACGGCCGGGAGTCACCGGACCGGCCGGCGCGGCCGGCCGAAAAACGGGGGGATGAACACGATGCGGGTACTGCTGACGACCTACGGGTCGCGCGGGGACGTCGAGCCGATGGTGGGGCTCGCGCAGGCACTGCGAGAGCTGGGCGCCGAGGTGCGGGTCTGCGTACCCCCGGACTTCACCGGGCTGCTCGACGACGCGGGCGTCGCGTCGGTGCCCGTCGGCTGGCCGATCCGCGCACTGGCCAAGGGACTGCTGGCCGGCAAGGCACCGACGACCCTGCCCGAGATCACGGCCGAGCTGGCAGGCATGGCCTACGAGGCGGTCACCGCGGACGGCCCCTGCGACGCGGTCGTGTGCGCCGGGGTGATCGGGATGCAGGCCGGGGTGCAGGCGGCGGCCGAACGGCTCGGCATTCCCTACCTGGGCGCCACGTTCTCCACGAGCTTCGTTCCCTCGCCCCACCACCCGCCCGCCCCCTGGCCGGGCCAGGACCCGCCCGAGGAAGGGACGGACAACCAGGAGCTGTGGGACCGCAACTCCGAGCATCTGCAGGGGCTCTTCGGCGCATCGGTCAACGCGCTGCGCGAGTCGGTCGGCCTGACACCCACGAGCAGCGTCCGGGATCTCATCCTCGGGGACCGCACGCTGCTGGCCTCCGACCCGGTACTCGGGCCGTGGCAGCCCACCGCGGGCCACCACGTGACGCAGACGGGCGCCTGGACCCGCACGGACGAGCGCCCTCTGCCCGGCGACCTGGAAGCCTTCCTGCGGGAGGGGGGCACCCCGGTCTACGTGGGGTTCGGCAGCATGCCGCTGCGCGACGCGGAGCAGACCGCCCGGGCGTGCTTCGAGGCGGTCCGGGCACGAGGTCTCCGGCTCGTGGTCGGCAGAGGCTGGGCCGAGCTGGCAGGCGAGGGCGAGGACTGCCACGTCGTCGACGAGGTGAACCAGCAGGCGTTGTTCCCCCGCGTCGCCGCCGTCGTCCATCACGGGGGTGCGGGCACGACCATGACGGCCGCACGGGCCGGAGCACCCCAGGTCGTCGTGCCGCAGGTGGCGGACCAGCCGTACTGGGGCGGCCGTGTGGCCGCCCTGGGCATCGGCGCGGCCCACGACGGCCCCGTCCCGACCACCGAGTCCCTGTCGTCCGCGCTCGGAACCGCGTTGTCCCCCGGGACCCGGACCCGGGCCGCCGACGTGGCACGCCGGGTCCACACCGACGGCGCGGCGGTCGCGGCCCGGCTCGTGACCGAGCGGGTCCAGGCGGCGGGGCGTTGACGTCGGGAGGCTGGGCGGTCAGATCGAGCGCTGCATCTGCGCGCAGCCTCCCGCCGGGCGGAAACCCATCGCCACGTTGATGGCCAGCATGTGCGGGTTCTCCTCGTTGTTCCAGGTCCACACGCGCTTGGCGTTCGGCTTCGCCTCGAGCAGGGCCTGAGCGTTGACCGCCTTGACGAGCATGCCGAGCCGGTGGCCGCGGTGGGCCCGAAGCACCACCGTCGCGTCCTGCTCGGCGTACTCGTGCTTCTCGTCCTTCGGGTGGATCAGCATCGTCATGCCCGCGAGCTCACCGGTCGCGACGTGTTCCGCGGCCGTGGCGACGTACCCGTTGCCCCGGGCGGCGTGCTGCGCGTCGGCGATCCGGACCCGCTCGGCGTCCCACGGGTCGGCTTCGATGTCCTGGTCCCCGCGGGGCTCGTCGGCGCCGAGAGCCGTCTCCAGGGCGGCGTAGGCGTCGATCCACTCCTCCGGGACGTGGTCGTGCCAGGTGTGCAGGCGGTAGGCGTCACCCGCGGCCACCCTGCTCTCCGCCTCGAACGCCTCGACGACACCCGGCGCGAGCGGCAGCTCCAGGAGCGACTTGCGCTCCACGATGGCGCACTCGAAGCCGAGCGACCGCGCCAGCCGGACCCCGGGCAGGCCCGCGGCGATGCGCCCCTTGCCCGACGACGCCGTCACCCACTCGGTCTCGTCCGGGTCCTCCTCGCCGAAGTCCACGCTGAACAGCATCGTGCTGCGGCCCGCGGCTCGTGCGCGATCGATGCTCGCCTCGGCGAGCGCCCGTCCCACGCCGTTCCCGCGGGCATCCGGTGCCACCTCCAGCTCGGGAACGACGACCAGGTGGGTGTTGGCCCGTGTCGGCATGACGAGGATCGCGTGCCCGAGGACCGCCGGAGCCCCGCCGTCGTCCTCCACGGCGACCAGGCGGATCTT
The DNA here is from genome assembly GCF_016742955.1 of Myceligenerans indicum. GTDB lineage: Bacteria > Actinomycetota > Actinomycetes > Actinomycetales > Cellulomonadaceae > Myceligenerans > Myceligenerans indicum. The sequence goes on from NZ_JABBYC010000021.1 coordinate 53,217, forward strand.
GTCCGCGTACTGCTGGTTGGACATGGTGACGTGGACGTCGTCGGCGCTCAGCGCCGTGTCGGCCACGCCCCAGGTCTCCAGGGACACGGCCTGCGCGATCCGCGCGATGCCGTGGTAGGCCCAGGCGTCGGCATGGTCCGGCGACGGTGGGTGTGGAGCCTCGATGATGCGCATGCGGACAGTCTCGTGAGGCGTCGTGCTCCGGGCCAGGCATTTACGCCCCCGGGTACCTCCCGGTGCGCTCCGTCCCGGCTCAGCGCAACCGGTCCGCCCGCGTGTAGACGTTCATCGATCCGCCCCGCACGAAGCCGAGCAGTGTCAGGCCGCACTCGTCGGCCAGGTCGACGGCGAGCGTGGACGGCGCCGAGATCGCCGACAGCACGGGGATCCCGGCGCGCACGGCCTTCTGCACCAGCTCGAACGACGCCCTCCCGCTGACCTGGAGCACCGTCCCGCCGGCGGGCAGGCGACCGTCGCGCAGGGCGGCTCCGACCACCTTGTCGACCGCGTTGTGCCGTCCCACGTCCTCCCGGACGTACAGGGGCTCGCCGTCGGCCGTGAACAGGCCGGCCGCGTGCAGCCCGCCGGTGCGGTCGAACGCTCTCTGCCGTTCGCGCAGCAGGTCCGGGAGAGCGGCGACGACGTCCGCGGCGACCGTCACCGTGTCCCCCGCCACCGGCCATCGCAGCGCCCCGGCCACCTCGACCACGGTGTCCGACCCGCAGACCCCGCACGCGCTCGTCGTCAGATGCGCCCGCGGCCGCGGCGGCACGACGCCGTGCGCGAGCGCGACGTCGAGGGTGTTCTCCTCCTCCTGGCAGGCCTTCATACCGACGACGTCCGACGCCGCCGCCACGGCTCCCTCTCCCACGAGCCACCCGGCCACCAGGTCGAAGTCGTGCCCGGGTGTGCGCATCGTGAGCGTGAGCGGCTCTGCCACCGGTCCCGCCGACGACGGCGACCGCACCGGCCCACCACCCCGCACCAGGCGCACCATCAGCGGCTCCTCCACGGCGAGCGTGTCGGGCCGCGCCGACCGCACCGGCTCGGCGGCTCCGTCCCCGGCACGCACCCGGACCACCCTCCGCCGTTCGCTGCTCACTCCCATGCCCCCAGTGTCCCGCGGCGTAGAGTCACTGGCGTGAGTGACGACGCCCGCAGCCAGTCCCCGGAGCCCACGCTGGACGTGGGGCCACCGCAGCACGAGGCCGCCGGGGTGGCCGGCGTCGTGCACGCGATGGCCGACGTCGTCGAGGAGCCCGGTCTCGGCCGAGGACTGAAGGCGCTGCGCCTGGTCAACCAGCACCGCGGCTTCGACTGTCCCGGCTGTGCCTGGCCGGAGCCCGGCAAGCCGCACCTGGCCGAGTTCTGCGAGAACGGCGCCAAGGCCGTCGCCGAGGAGGCCACGCGCCGCCGTGCCGATGCCGCGTTCTTCGCCGAGCACTCCATCGACGAGCTGGCGACCTGGACGGACCACCGGCTCGGCAAGTCTGGCCGGCTCACCGAACCGATGCTGCGCGACACCGACGCCGACCACTACCGTCCCGTCTCGTGGGGCGAGGCGCTCGACCTGGTCGCCGGCGAACTGCGCGCCCTGCGCGACGCGGGTGAGCCCGACCGCGCCGCCTTCTACACCTCAGGCCGCACCAGCAACGAGGCGGCGTTCCTCTACCAGCTCCTCTCGCGCCGGCTCGGCACCAACAACCTGCCGGACTGCTCCAACATGTGTCACGAGTCGTCGGGCTCGGCGCTGACCGAGACCCTCGGGATCGGAAAGGGCAGCGTGTCCCTCGCCGACATCACCGATCACGCGGACCTGATCGTCGTCGTCGGGCAGAATCCCGGGACCAACCACCCGCGCATGCTCACGGCGCTGGAGGCCGCCAAGGACCGGGGCGCGCGGATCGTGGCGATCAACCCCCTGCCCGAGGCAGGGCTCCAGACCTTCCGGAACCCGCAGCGCGTGCGCGGCGTCGTGGGCCGCGGGACACGGCTGGCCGACAGGTTCCTCCAGGTCCGGCTCGCCGGCGACCTCGCCCTGTTCCAGGCCGTGAACCGCCTGCTGGTGGAGCGGGACGACGACGCCCGCGCCGCCGGCCGCGCACCGGTCCTGGACCACGACTTCATCGCCCGGTACACGGACGGCTTCGACGAGGCCGCCGCGGCCTGGCAGGCGCTGTCCTGGTCCGACGTCGATGCCGCCACGGGCCTGGACCGCTCCGACATCGAGGGCTTCGTGGACGACGTCGTCGCAGCGCGGAACGTGGTCGTGTGCTGGGCCATGGGGCTGACCCAGCACAAGCAGGCCGTCGCCACGATCCGCGAGGTGGTCAGCTTCCTGCTGCTGCGCGGCAACGTGGGGCGGCCGGGCGCGGGCGCCTGCCCCGTGCGCGGGCACAGCAACGTGCAGGGCGACCGCACCATGGGCATCTGGGAGCGCCCGCCGGCGGCGTTCCTGGACGCGCTCGGCGCCGAGTTCGGCTTCGACCCGCCACGCGAGCCCGGCCACGACACGGTCGACACGATCCGCGCCCTGGCCGACGGCCGGATCGACGTCTTCATGGCCATGGGCGGCAACTTCGCGGCGGCCACCCCCGACAGCGCGCTCACCGAGGGGGCCCTGCGCCGCGTCCCGCTGACCGTGCACGTCTCCACGAAGCTCAACCGCTCGCACGTCGTCCCGGGCCACAGGTCCCTGATCCTGCCCTGCCTCGGCCGCACGGAACGGGACGACGGCGATCGCCGGCACGTCCGTGGTCCCGGGGACGACGGCGACCGCGGGCGGGGCGCCGCCCCGGGAACGGTCGCGCGGTTCGTGACGGTCGAGGACTCCATGAGCGTCGTGCACTCCTCGCGCGGCACGCTGCGACCGGCGTCGGACCTGCTGCGCAGCGAGCCGGCGATCATCGCCGACCTGGCCCGGCGCGTGCTGGGACCCGAGGACCCGACACCGTGGGAGGAGTTCGCCGACGACTACGCGCGGATCCGCGAGTCGATCTCCCGGGTGGTGCCGGGCTTCGAGGACTTCGAGCGTCGCGTCGCGGAGCCCGGCGGGTTCGTGCTGCCGCACCCGCCCCGGGACACGCGCGAGTTCCCCACGGCGACCGGGAAGGCCAGGTTCACCGTGAACCCGCTGGACGTGGTGCGCGTTCCGGAAGGGCGGCTGCTGCTGCAGACGGTGCGCAGCCACGACCAGTTCAACACGACGATCTACGGGACCGACGACCGCTACCGCGGTGTCCGGGGCGGGCGTCGCGTCGTGTTCGTCAGCCCGGACGACCTGGAGGAGCTCGGCATCGCGGACGGCGAGACGGTCGACCTCGTGTCGGAATGGCCGGGCAGGGCCGGGCGGTCGGACGGCCCACGAAGGCGGGACGAGACCGGCGCGACGGCCGAGCCGAGCCGCGGCACCGGGATCCAGCAGCGCCGGGCAGCCGGATTCCGGGTGGTCGCCTTCCCGACCGCGAAGGGTTGCGCCGCCGCCTACTACCCCGAGACCAACGTGCTGGTTCCCCTGGACCACACCGCCGAGACGAGCAACACCCCGGCGTCGAAGTCGCTGGTGATCCGGCTGGAGCGCCCGGACGACGGCGCCGGCCCGCGGTAGCGGCCCCCGCTACCGCAGCCCTGCCTCCGCCTGGGCGAGCTGCGCGAACTCCTCCTCGGGAGCGGATCCGACGACATGGCGGTTGCCCCAGACCACGAAGTAGGCGAGCCCGAGCACGAAGACCACTGCGGTGACACCGGCGGCCTGGATGTCGACGAAGAAGGTCGCGACGAGTGCGACGACCGCGAGCACCAGGCCGATGCCGGTCGTGACGACGCCGCCGGGCGTCCGGTAGGGCCGCTCCAGGTCCGGCTCGCGCAGGCGCAGCACGATGTGCGAGAGGTTGAGCAGCACGTACGAGACGGCCGCACCGAACACGGCGATGTTGATGAGCTTGTCGCCGTCCCGCACGATCGCGGCGAGCAGGAAGCCGATCGCCCCCGGCACGATCAGCGCCCAGGTGGGTGTCATGCGCGCGTTGGTGCGGCTGAGCCACGTGGGCAGGTAGCCGGCCCGGGAGAGCGCGAAGAGCTGGCGCGAGTACGCGTACACGATGGAGAAGAAGCTCGCGACGAGGCCCGCGAGCCCGGCGTAGTTGACGAAGACCGCGAGCCCGTCGCTGCCGACGGCGCGCAGGGCGTCGGGCAGCGGGCTGCCGGACTCTCCCACGAGGGCGCTGCCCGCGCCGCCCGGAGCCAGCACGAGCACGAGCAGACCGGTGACGACCAGCACCGCCATCGCGACGATGATGCCGCGAGGCATGTCGCGCTGCGGGTTGTCGGCCTCCTCGGCGGCGAGCGGCACGCCCTCGATCGCGAGGAAGAACCAGATGCCGAAGACGAGAGCGCTGACCACTCCAGGGATGCCGTGGGGAAGGAAGGCGGAGGCGCCCGCGGCGTCCGTCGGGGCGATGTCGAAGAGGTGGGAGACGTCGAAGTGCGGGATCATTCCGGCCGCGAACGCGACCAGGGCCACGACGGCGACGGCGGTGATGGCGAACATCGCCTTCAGGGCCTCCCCCACACCGACGAGGTGGATGCCGACGAAGACCAGGAAGCAGGCGAAGTAGACGGGCCATCCGTCCGTGATGCCGAAGAGCCCCAGGCTCTCGACGTACCCGCCGATGAAGACGGCGATCGCGGCGGGGGCGATCGTGTACTCGATGAGGATCGCGAGTCCCGTCGCGAACCCGCCGAGCCGTCCGAGGGCCCGCCGGGCGAAGCCGTAGCCGGCGCCCGCGACGGGCAGCGACGACGACATCTCCGCGAGGCCGAACACCATGCAGCAGTACATGACCCCCATGAGCACGAAGGCGATGAGCAGCCCGCCCCAGCCACCCGCGGCGAGGCCGAAGTTCCAGCCGGAGAAGTCGCCGGAGATGACGTACGAGATGCCGAGGCTTGCGAGCAGCAGCCAGCCGACGGCGCCGCGGCGCAGCGAGCGCTGCTCGAAGTAGGTCGTGCCGGGGTCCTTCGGCTCGGCGGGGGTGACGAGGTCGGTCATGGGTGGTGCCTCCAGGGGGTGTGTCGCGACAAGGCCTGTCGCGATGGGGGTGTCGTGGCGGGATGAGCCGCGGCGAGGGACGCCGCGACGCGTCAAAGGGAGCAGGGCGGCGGAGCGTCACCGTGGCGGGGTGCCGCGAGGCCGCCGGCGGCTCAGGCGAACAGCCAGGTGCGGTTCTCGAGATACCGCCGGGCGACGAGCACGGACCCGGGGATCTGGGCGTCCCAGAGCTCGGCGGGCAGGGCGTCGGCACGGTGCGTGGTGGTCCAGCCGAGCATCGTGAGCCGGCGGACCATGCTCAGGGCGGCGGCGTGCTCCAGGTCGCGCGCGGACAGCGTCCGCACGGTCCGGTATCCGGTGACCCAGCTCCGGGCGATGTCGGACGCGTAGGGCTCGTGCTCGATGAACGACAGCGCGGCGGCGAAGTCGTAGAGCAGCCACGAGAAGCCGCAGTCGTCGAAGTCGATGACCGTGAGGGCGCCCTCGTGGATCATGATGTTCGAGGGCCGCAGGTCGGCGTGGACGAGCCCCCAGCCGGCGTCGTCGGTCGCGATGTCCGCGAGCTCGGCGAGGGCCGCGCTCTCGGCGGCCTCGAGCACCTCGCGCTGGGGTGGGGTGAGAGCCGCGTCGCGCCAGTCGCCCCAGCGGCTCGTCGTGCCGAGCATGTCGCCGAGCGTCCACGAGAAGCGGGTGAAGCCGTCGGGCCGCGACCAGCCCGCCTGGTGGTCGTGCAGCCGGGCGGTGATCGCACCGATCTCGGCGTAGTAGGGACGCGGGTCGGCGAGGTCCTCGAGGATCTCGCCGGTGACGAAGGCGAAGGCCACGCAGAACCAGCGGGTTCCGCCCGCGCCGTCGACGGTGAGCACCAGGGCTCCGGAGGTGGTGGGCACGACGTCGGGCACGGTCACGTCGCACTCGTCCGCGAGCCGGCGCACCCAGGTGAGCTCGCCCTCGATCTGGCGGGTGTCGCCGACGTGGCCGGGACGGTGCACCCGCAGCACCGCGTACGGCACGTCGTCGACGTCGACACGGAAGGTGGCGTTCTCGGAGACGGCGATGAGCCGGATCTCGGTGCGGGTGGGGTCCAGGGACCATGCCTCGTGGACGGCGGTCGCGATCCAGTCGGGGGCAGGGTCACCACGCAGCAGTCCGTCGAACGCGGCGAGCGGTGCGGCGCCGGCGTGGTCGGTGGTCGCGGGGGTGCCGGGGGTGCCGGTCACGGCGGTCATGGGATCTCCTCAGCGGGTGAGGAGGGTGGGTTCCGCCGCAGAGCCTGCCATGGCATCCGCCCCGTGTTCCAGCGGTGGCGGCCGGAATTCACCAGGCCGAAACGCGGGCGGTGTCGTGACACAAACCATTCATGCGCGAAGCCGCCTTCGTAACCCACGCGTCACCGCGGGCCGTTCCGGCGGGCGCCCGTCAGGAGGAGGCTGAACGCATCGACACATCGTCTCGAGGGATGGGTTCCCCGGCACGACCGGCGGCTGCCGACCCGGCACCGCACGGACCACACCTACCGCCACACCGAGGAGCGCCGTATGGCCATCCGCTCCACCATCATGGACACCAACAGTTTCCGGGCCGAGGACGCCGAGGCGCTCGACCTGCGGACCCGCGAGCTGACGGGCCGCCGGGAGGCCGTGCTCGGCGCCTCGTACCGCCTCTTCTACCGCAGGCCCGTGCACCTGGTACGCGGTGAGGGCGCCTACCTGTGGGACGCCGACGGCCGTCGCTACCTGGACGCCTACAACAACGTGGCGAGCCTGGGCCACTGCCATCCGGCCGTCGTCGCCGCCGTGACCGAGCAGATGCAGCAGCTCAACACGCACACCCGGTACCTGCACGAGCGGATCCTCGACTACACCGACGAGCTGCTCACCACGATGCCGCCCGGCCTCGACAAGGCCATGTACATGTGCACCGGCTCGGAGGCGAACGACCTCGCGATCCGGGTCGCGAAGGCGTACAGCGGCGGCGAGGGCATGATCGCCACGACCGAGGCGTACCACGGCACGAGCGAGCTGACCTCGGGGGTGTCTCCCGCCCTCGGCGCGGGCCAGCCGATCGCGCCGACGACGCGACTCGTGCCGGCCCCCGACGCCTACCGTCTCGGCGCGCCCGGCTCGGCGGCGCTGGAGGCCGCCGGCCGCGACGGCGTGGACGTGGGCCGCTGGTTCGCCGACCGCGTGCGGGCCGCAATCGCCGGCATGGAGGCCGACGGCATCAAGCTGGCAGGCTTCATCGCCGACTCGATCTTCTCGTCGGACGGCGTGCTGCCCGGTCCGGCCGGCTGCCTCGCCGAGGCCGTGGAGGTCGTGCACCGCGCGGGCGGCATCGTCATCGCGGACGAGGTGCAGCCCGGATTCGGACGCACGGGTGACGCCTTCTGGGGGTTCCGGCGGCACGGGGTCGTGCCCGACGTCGTGACGCTCGGCAAACCGATGGGCAACGGCATCCCGGTCTCGGGGCTCGTCGCCAAGGCCGACGTCCTGGCGGCCTTCAGCGATCGCGTCCCCTACTTCAACACCTTCGGCGGCAACCCCGTGTCGATGGCCGCGGCACAGGCGGTGCTGACGACGATCCGCGAGGAGGGCCTGCAGGAGCACAGCCGCGTCGTCGGCCGCGAGCTCCTGGCCGAGCTGCGGGGCCTCGCGGCGGCCCACCCCTCGGTCGGCGATGTGCGGGGAGCGGGCCTCTTCATCGGGTTCGAGCTCGTGGCCGACGCCGAACTGCGCACGCCCGACCGCGACCTCGCCCTGGCGGTGCTCGAGGAACTGCGCGAGCGCGGGGTGCTGACCTCGGTGGCGGGCCCGCACGGCAACGTGCTCAAGCTGCGCCCGCCGCTCGCGTTCCGGACCACCGACATCGACCAGCTCGTCTCAGCGCTCGACGCGTCGCTCACGGCGCTCGGGGCCTGAGAGGCGACGCTCCGCGACCTGCCTAGGATGCGACTCATGAGCGGGGAGGACACGCGGGCTGCCGGCGGGAGTGCCGCCGAACGCGCCTACACCGCACTGGTCCGTTTCTGCCGCGCGGAGCGCTTCCACCCGGGCGAGCAGATCGGCAACGAGAGGGCCCTCGCCGAGCGTCTCGGCGTGGGCCGCACCGTCCTGCGCCAGGCCATCGACCGCCTGGAGCAGGAGGGGACCGTGCGCCGCGCGATCGGCCGCACGGGCGGCCTCTTCTTCCACGACGGACGCATCCAGCGTCACCTCAACACGGTCGAGGGTGTGCCCGACATGGTGCTGCACCAGGGCCGCTCGGTCTCGACACGCGTGCTCCGGGCCGAGGTCGGCGTCCCGGAGCCCGACGAACGGCGCCGGCTCGCCCTCGACGCCGGGGCCGTCGTCGTGCGGGTGCGGAGGCTGCGCCTCGTCGACGGAGTCTCCTGGTCGCTCGACCACTCCACCCTGCCGGCGTCACGGTTCCCCGGGCTCCTGTCACGGGACCTGACGGGGTCGCTCTACCGTGTGCTGGGCTCGGTGTACGAGCTCGAGCTCGATCACGCGGACGAGACGATCGAGGCCGTGCCCGCGACGGCCGAGCAGTCGGCCGTGCTCGCGGTGCCGGAGGGCTCCGCGCTGCTCTCGATCTGGCGGGTCGCCTGGGACGTCGAGGGCACGCCCGTGGAGTACGCGCACGACCTCTTCCGGGCCGACCGCACCCGCGTGCACCTGCAGAAGTACGGCACGAACTGGAAGCGGACGGTGCGGCTCGGACGCGACGAGAGCCGGTAGGTTTGGTCTGGTTCGTCCAGCACTGACTGCTCAGGAGCACCTATGACCGGAGTCCTCGGCGGACTCGACCTCGCCCCGTTCGCGATCGTGGTCAGCCTGGTGGTGGCCGCGGTCGCCATCGTGCACCACGCGAGCCTCCGCGCGGACGCGGAGCGCGCCGCCGAGGCGGGCTGGATCCTCGACGTGGTCCTCGCGCTGCACGCCGTCGTCTACGTCTGGGTGACGCTGGGGATCCACGCGAGCCCCGGCACGCTGTCGCCGAACCTCGTCCCGTTCACGGACCTGGCGGCGACGTTCGACCACTGGTTCACGACCTGGATTCCCCGGTACGGCCTCACCCAGGTGCCACCGCAGGTGGCCGTCGTGGCGGGGAACTTCCTGCTGCTCGCACCGTTCGCCGCCGTGGCGCCGCTGCGCTGGACGGCGCTCGCGTCCGGGTGGCGCGTCGTGGTCGCCGCCGCCGTGATCGCGGGCGCCGACGAGGTCCTCCAGGGCGTCCTGGGCCGTGGCCGGAACCTCTCGCTCGACGACGTCCTGGTGCAGGTGCTCGGCGCGGCGGCGATCTACGGCATGGCGACGGGCGCGCTCAACGCCCGCGAGCGCCGCCTGGCCGCCGCGGACGCCGACGTCGCCTGACGTGCGCGACGGCGTCGCCTGACGTGCGCGACGACCGACTCCCGATCCACGCGGCGTCGGCCGTCCACGCCACGACGGAGCGCCGTGCGCTGCGCCCCGAGGTCAGGCCCGGACGTAGGTCAGGTCCGTGATGTCGCGGCCCGCCTTGTGGGCCTTGCGCTCGAAGCCGGTGACGACACGGCCCTCGAAGCGAGGTGCGGCGGCGCGCGGCCCGTGCGCGTTGCGCAGGCCGGGGGCGGCCTCCAGCACGTCGAGCATCTGGTCGGCGTACTCCGCCCAGTCCGTCGCGAGCCGCCAGACGCCGCCGGGACGCAGGGCGCGCATGACCTTCTCGGCGAACGCCGGGTCCACGAGGCGCCGCTTGCGGTGGCGGGACTTGTGCCACGGGTCGGGGAAGAAGGTCCAGACCTCGGCGAGCGATCCGGCCGGAATGGCCGTGTCCAGCAGTTCGGCGGCGTTGACCTGCATGACACGGAGGTTGGGCAGGCCGGCCGGCTCGGTGCCCGGCGTCCGCTCCTCGGCGGCGCGGTCGGCCCGCACCATCACCTGCGCGACGCCCGGCTGGTACACCTCGACGGCCAGGTGGTCACGGTCCGGGTCCGCGGCGGCCGCCGCGACGATCGCGTCCCCCTGACCCGATCCGATCTCCAGGACGAGCGGCGCCGTCCTGCCGAACACGGCGGTGGCGTCGAACTGCCAGGCGGGGTCCACCGACATCCGCCCCACGTGCCGGGGCGCCTCGACCAGGTAGAAGCCTCGCCGGGTGTCCCAGGCCCGCTGCTGCCCGGTGGTCAGCCGGCCGGAGCGCGACGCGAAGCTCACCGGGGACGTGCGGAAGCGGGAGAGATCCGGGGCGGACTGCTGCTGGTTCACCGGAGAATCGTACGTGCCGCGCACCGTGCCGCGCCTCGGCACGTCCGGTCGCGTCGCAGGCTTCGGGCGGCAGCCGCGCGGACCCCGGAGCGGGCCACGCTTGCGGCCGCACGGACCTCGGCGCCGGCCGCGCTTCGGCCTGAGCGTCGCGACCACGCCGAAGTCCGACGATGGATCCGGGCCGACCTGCGCGTACACGTCCCACGTCGCGTCGTTGGCTGTCTCTTATACACATCT
>NZ_JABBYC010000022.1 GCF_016742955.1 Myceligenerans indicum
CCTTATCGTCGGCAGCGTCAGATGTGTATAAGAGACAGGGTCGGCACCGGGTCGCCGGCCTCGTCCAGTCCACCGAAGAAGTCCATCGCGTACTGCGCCATCCCCGCGCGGTACAGGTTGTGGGTGTATCCCTGCAGGCTGATCGACTGGAACGTGGGCCGGGTGGCGTCCCCGTAGGTGGTGCGGGTCCAGTCCGGCTGCGGCCGGTCCACCGTTCCGGAGCCCTGCGCGATCCCGTGCAGGTTGGTCCACTGCTTGACCTGCTCGCCGAGGTTCGGGTAGGCCAGCACGGTGTCCTGCGTACCGTGCCAGGTCTGGAACCTCGGGTAGAAGCCGCCGTACCCCGGGTACATGGCGCGGGCCGCGTCGCCCCATTCCTGGGCCGTACGGATGTCCTGCCCGTTCGAGCACGTGCTGTTCCACGTGTTCTCCGCGCTGCCGGTCGCGAAGCAGGACGCCGGCACCCCCGCGAACGCCGCGCCCGCCGCGAACACGTCCGGGTAGAGCGCCAGCAGGACGTTCGTCATCATCGCCCCCGACGACACGCCGGTCACGTAGATGCGCGAGGTGTCGACGTCGTACTGCTGCGTGGCATGGTCGATCATCGACCTGATCGCCACCGGGTCGCTGCCGCCGTCGCGCGTCAGGGCGTCCGGCGAGTACACGTCGAAGCAGTGCCCGTCGCGCGGCGCCTCGGGGAACACCATGACGAACCCCTGCTCGTCGGCAGCCCGCACGAACTCCTGCGCGCCACCGCTGAAGTACGCCGCCGCCGTCCCCGTGCAGTAGTGCACCGCGACCAGGAGCGCCGGGTGCGGGTCCACGTCGTCGGGCACGTACACGTACATGTTCAGACCGCTCGGGTTCGGCCCGAAGTCGGTCACCCGCTCCAGGCTCGCCGCCGCCGACGGCTGCGTGACCGCGCCGGCCCAGAGCGAACCGAGCGTCAGGGCGAGCGTCGCCGCGAGCGCCGCGGCCACCGGGCGCAGGAGTGGTCTGGTCCGTGGTGCGTGTACGCGGCTGCTCATCGTCGAGCCCCTTCCTCGGAGTGCCGATACGACGCCGGCGGTGCCAGGCGCCGGTTCAGCCAACCGGTGGGAGGGGCGCCCGTCCACGGACTGAACCGATTAACCGGCGAGGCGTTGCACCTCTTGTCCGAGCTGCACGTCTCGAGGGGAAATGCGAGCAGCGGGCGGGTGGCGGTCAGCCCAGCGTCAGCTGGGTCTCCCGGCCCGCAGGAGGCTCCTTGGACACCTCCGCGTAGGCGGCCGCGAGGATCGTCGGGTCCGGGCCCTCCAGACGGGCCGGCCTCGCGATGTCGTCGAGCACGACGAAGCGCAGCATGTCGCCCCGGGACTTCTTGTCGCGGCGCATGGCGGCCAGCAGGTCGTCCCACCGGTCGCCGCGGTACGACGTCGGCAGCCCCAGCGCGGTGAGGATGTCGCGGTGGCGGTCGACGACGGCGTCGTCGAGCTTGCCGGCCAGCCGTGCCAGCTCCGCGGCGAACACCATGCCCACGGCGACGGCGGAGCCGTGGCGCCACTGGTAGCGCTCGGCGAGCTCGACGGCGTGGCCGAACGTGTGCCCGTAGTTGAGGATCTCGCGCAGGCCGGCCTCCTTGAGGTCCTCGCCCACGACGCGCGCCTTGACGCGGACGGAGCGCGTGACCAGTTCGGCGAGCACGTCCCAGGTGCCGGGGTCCGCGTCCGCGCCCTGCCAGCCCCGCAGGTCCTCGGCGTGCTTGCTGACCAGGCGCAGGATCTCCTCGTCGGCGATGAACCCCGTCTTGACCACCTCGGCGAGCCCGGCCACCAGGTCCCAGCGGTCCAGGGACTCCAGGGCGGCCAGGTCGCACAGCACCCCGGCGGGCGGGTGGAAGGCGCCCACGAGGTTCTTGCCCTCGGCCGTGTTGATGCCGGTCTTGCCGCCCACGGCGGCGTCGACCATCGCGAGCAGCGTGGTGGGGACGTGGACGACGCGGATGCCGCGCAGCCAGGTCGCCGCCACGAAGCCGGCCAGGTCGGTGGTGGCGCCGCCGCCCACGGACACGATCGCGTCGGTACGGGTGAAGTCCGCCTGGCCGAGCACCTGCCAGCAGAACGCGGCGACCTGCGCCGTCTTCTGCTCCTCGGCGTCGGGCAGCTCGACGGCGAACGCCTCGTAGCCCTGCGCCGTGAGGTCCTCGCGCACCGCTTCGCCCGTGGCCTGCAGGGAGGCCGGGTGCATGACGAGCACGCGGCGCGCGTCGCGGCCGATCATCCCCGGCAGCTCGCCGAGCAGATGCCGCCCGATCACGACGTCGTACGGCGCCTGCCCGGACACGGTCACGCGGGTGGTGGTCACTGGGTGTCCTCCTGCTCGTTCGCCGGGCCGTTCCCCAGGCCGTTCCCCGGGGCCCCGGCGGCCACGCGCCGGTCCGGCCGCTCGTCGTCCAGATGTTCGGCGTCCGGATGTTCGTCGCCCAGATGCTTGGGGTCGGCCGGCTCCGTCACGGGCTCCAGCCCGAGTGCGGCGACGACGTCGCCCGCGGTCTCGGCCGCCGGGCGTTCCGTCGACTCCACGCGCAGCGTGGCAAGCCGTTCGTAGGTGGGGCGCCGCTCGTCCATGAGTGCCTGCCAGCGCTGCCGCGGGTTGCCCAGGAGCAGCGGCCGGGCCTGGTTCATGCCCACCCGCGGTGCGGCGACGGCGAGCGTCACGTCGAGGAACACCACGTTGCCGCCGCGTGCGGCGTAGGCGGCCAGTGCCGCGTCCGTCCCCGGGTCCATCACCGCGCCGCCCCCGAGGGCCAGGATCCCGTCGTGCTCCGCGAGCGCCGCCGCCACGGCCTGGCGCTCCAGGGCGCGGAAGGCCGGTTCGCCGTCGTCGACGAAGATGTCGGAGACGGGTTTGCCCGCCGTCCGCTCGATGTCGTGGTCGGTGTCGCGCACGCTCAGGCCGAGGGCATGGGCCAGGACGCGGCCGAGCTTGGACTTGCCGGATCCGGGCGGGCCGATCAGGACGAGGACCGGCCCGGGCGCGGCGGGCGTCCCGTTGGCGCCGGCAGGTGCGCCGGTGGCGGGCTCGTCGCCGGTGCCCGGCCTCACGTCGCCGCTCATCGCAGCCCCTGCGGGATCGCGGCGAGGTATGCCTCGGCGTTGCGGCTGGTCTCGGCGAGGGAGTCGCCGCCGAACTTCTCGATCGCGGCCTCGGCGAGCACGAGCGCGACCATGGCCTCGGCGACGACCGCCGCGGGAGGTACGGCGCACACGTCCGAGCGCTGGTGGTGGGCGGTCACGGGCTCACCGGTGGCGAGGTCCACGGTGGGCAGGGCGCGGGGCACCGTGGAGATGGGCTTCATGGCGGCGCGCACCCGCACGGCCTCGCCGTTGGACATGCCGCCCTCGATGCCGCCGGCACGGTTGGTGTCCCGGGTGAGCCCGGCGCCGGGCGCGGGGTCTCCGAGCAGGATCGCGTCGTGGGCCGCGGTGCCGCGCCGGCGTGCGGTGCGGAAGCCGTCGCCGACCTCGACCCCCTTGATGGCCTGGATGCCCATGAGCGCGGCCGCGAGCCGTGCGTCGAGCCGGCGGTCGCCCTGGACGTAGGTGCCGAGCCCGGACGGGACGCCGTAGGCCACCACCTCGACCACGCCGCCGAGCGTGTCTCCGTCGGCCTTGGCCTGGTCGATCTCCTCCACCATGCGTGCGGAGGTGGCCGCGTCGTGGCAGCGCACGGGGTCGGCGTCGAGCGTGGCGACGTCGTCGGGCCCGGGCACGGCGACGTCCTGCGGGACCTCGACCTCGCCGATCGCGACGACGTGGGAGACCAGGCGCACGCCGAGGGCCTGCTCGAGGAAGTTCGCGGCGGCCACGCCGAGGGCCACGCGCATGGCCGTCTCCCGCGCGCTCGCCCGCTCCAGGACGGGGCGGGCGTCGTCGAACGCGTACTTGCGCATGCCCACCAGGTCCGCGTGGCCCGGGCGGGGGCGGGTCAGGGGCCGGTTGCGGGCGATCTCCCGCTCGTCCCCCGTGCCCGCGTCCTTGAGCAGCGCCTCACGGGGCACCGGGTCGGCGGACATGACCTCGGTCCACTTGGGCCACTCGGTGTTGCCGATCTCGATGGCCAGCGGGCCGCCCTGCGTGCGGCCGTGGCGCAGGCCGCCCAGGACGCGCAGCTCGTCCTGCTCGAACTTCTGCCGGGAGCCGCGCCCGTACCCGAGCCGGCGCCGGGCGAGCGCCGCCCGGATGTCGTCAGTGGTGAGGGCGACACCGGCCGGCAGGCCCTCCATCACCCCCACCAGGGCAGGACCGTGCGACTCTCCCGAGGTCAACCAGCGAAGCATGCCGCAATCCTTACATGTCCAGCGCCGCCGCGAGCGCCGCGTCCATGGCTGCGAGCACGTCATTGCTCACACCGTCGGGCGCATCACGGTGCGCGCCGTCGGGCGCACCGTCGTTCGCGCCGTCGTGCCCGCCGTTCGCGCGGTCGTTCACCGTGCGGTTCACGCCGTCGCGGCCCGTCATGAGACGCACCTGCTCGACGGCCTGGTGCAGCAGCATGCGCTCCCCGGGCACGGCCACCCCGCCTGACGCGGTCCAGGCAGTGTGCAGGGCGGTGGGCCGCGGATCGTAGGCGACGTCCAGCAGGACGCCGCGCGGATGTCCCGGGCGGTCGCGGACGACGGCGGCCAGCTGGTCCGCGGCGCGCGGCGGCAGGGTCGAGACGACGACGTCCGCCGCCGCGAGCGCGCGCGGGACCTGGCCGTCCGCGCCGCTCAGGTCCGCCTCGGCGACGTCGGGCGTGATGCCCATGCGGGCGATGGCGGCTCGCAGCTGTCCGACGCGGTCGAGCGACCGGACCAGAACGCGCGGCGAGACACAGCCCAGCTGTGCGAGCGCGGCCAGCGCGGACGCGGCGGTCGCTCCCCCACCGAGCACGACGGCGCTGGTCACCTCGGCGCCGGGTGTCTCCGTGCCGGAGGCGTCGGTGCCGGACGCCTCAGTGCCGGACCCGTCGGTGCCGGACCCGTCGGTGCCGGACGCGTTGCCGGGCGGCGGCGTGCCGAGGCCTTCGCGCAGTGCCTGGACGAGCCCGTAGACATCGGTGTTGGTGCCGGTCAGCGTCACGGCCCCCGACGCGCCGGGCGGGCCGGCGGGCGCCACGAGCACGGTGTTCACGGCACCCACGGCCGCGGCCAGCGGCTCGAGGTGATCCACCAGCTCCAGGGCGCGGTGCTTGAGCGGCATGGTCAGGGACAGGCCCGCCCAGCCACGGTCGAGGCCGGCGAGGAACGTCCGCAGGCCGTCCTCGTCCACGTCGTGGCGACCGTAGTCCCAGTCGTCGAGGCCGAGGGCGCGGTAGGCGGCGGCGTGCAGGGCCGGGGAGAGCGAGTGAGCGATCGGATGCCCGAGGACGGCAGCCCTCACGTCCATGCCTCGCCGGTGAGCGTCTCGTAGATCTCCACGTACCGCTTGCGGGTCTCCGCCACGACGTCGGCGGGGATCTGCGGGCCCGGGTCGGTGCGGTCCCAGTCGGTGAGGGTGGCGGACCAGTCACGCACGTACTGCTTGTCGTAGGACCACTGAGCCCGACCGGGCTCGTACTCGGACGCCTTCCAGAAGCGGGACGAGTCCGGGGTGAGGACCTCGTCGGCCAGCGTGAGCACACCGCCTGCGTCGAAGCCGAACTCGAGCTTGGTGTCGGCGATGATGACGCCGCGTTCCCGGGCGATCTCCGCGCCGCGGGCGTAGATGCCGAGCGTCAGGTCCCGCAGGCGTGCGGCGGTCTGCGCCCCCGTGGTCTCGGCGACCGTCTCGAACGGGATGTACTCGTCGTGGCCCTCCTCGGCCTTCGTCGAGGGGGTGAACACCGGCTGCGGCAGCCGGTCCGCCTCGACCAGCCCGGGCGGGAGGGCGACGCCGGAGACGCTGCCGGACTCCTGGTAGGAGCGCAGCCCGAGGCCCGCGAGGTAGCCGCGGGCGATGCACTCCACGGGCACGATGTCGAGCTTCCGGCAGCGGATGGCCCGGCCCTTCCACTCGGCCGGTACGTCCTCGCTGATGACGTGGTTGGGCACGAGGTCGGCGAACTGCCGGAACCACCACAGCGAGAGCTGGGTGAGGATCGCGCCCTTGTCCGGGACCGGCGTCGGCAGCACGACGTCGTACACCGACACCCGGTCCGAGGCGACCAGGATCACGTCCTGCCCGTCCGCGTACACCTCACGTACCTTGCCCTGGCGAATCAGTTCCACGCCGAAAGGCTACGACACGTCGGCGTGCCCGCCCGACCGCGGTCCGGGCGGGCACGCCGCGAGGGGCCTACCCGTTCCAGTCGGGATGGTCGGCCTCCCACTGCCGCAGCTCGGCGACCAGCGTGTTGAACTCGTCGTTGGTGGTGGCGAACTTCGTCTCGCCGGTCTCGTGGTTCACCGTCACCCAGTACATCTCGGTGCCCTCGGCAGGGTGGAAGGCCGCGTCGATGGACGCCCTGCCCGGGTTGGAGATCGGGGTGGGCGGCAGGCCCTTGTGGATGCGCAGGTTGTACTCGTTGGACGCGTCGTCGAGCTCGGACCGGGTCAGGGCGCCGCTGGTGCGGCCCGTCCCGTACAGGACGGCCGCGTCGATGCCGAGCGTCCAGCCCTCGTCGAGACGCCGCTGGATGACGCCGGACATGCGGGGCCGGTCCTCGGGACGGGCTGCTTCCCGTTCGATGAGCGAGGCACGGATGAGCACGTCCTCCCACCGCTCCTGCGGGACACCGGCCTCCTCCAGCTGGGTGACCGTCATCTCCGTCATCATCCCCACGACGTCGGACGGCGAGGTGCGCTCCGGGTCGGCGTCGTACGTCTGCGGGAACAGCCAGCCCTCGGGGTTGCCGCCGGCCTGTTCGGGGAGGTACTGGCCGAGATCCTCGAAGACCTTCCTGGTCTCCTTCTCCGGCCAGCCCGCCGCGACGATGCGGTCCTGGATCTGCTTCACGGTCAGGCCTTCCGGGATGGTCAGGCCGCCGCGGTCGATGTCGTTCTCCGCGAGCAGCGCCACGGCCTCGGAGGCCGACATCTGCGTGCGCACGACGTGGATGCCGGGCTGGATGCCGGGCGCGTCAGGGTTGCCGTCGAACGCCCGCTTGAAGGCGTCGTAGGAGGCCACGACGTCGTTCTCAAGGAGCACCTCGCCGATCGTGGCGCCGTTGGCGCCCTCCGGGATGTCGACCTCGACCTCCTCGCCGCCCGGGCCCTCGTAGTCCTGCGCCGCCAGCGGCGTGGCGTACCCGAACAGGTAGCCGTCGTTCTTCCACGTCCATGCGCCCAACGCACCGGCGGTGAGCAGGAGCGCCACGACGACGAGGCCGACGGGGCCCCCGGCGCGTCCCCCGGACCGGCGTCTGCCCCCGCGACGTCCGGGGGCTCCGCGGCCACTCGCACGGTGGCTCTCCGTCCCTGCCCAGTGGCGCGGTGGTCCCTGGTTCGACACGACTGCCATCGGCGTGCGGTTCACCCGTCTCTCGTACTCGTCTCGTCCCGCCACGACACGGGGCCCGCGCCGTGGCGAAACGGTTATATCAGGTCCGGGACGGTCCTCCGGAACGCGCCTCAGCCATGGTCGGCCTGCCATTGCCGCAGTTCAGCGACATTCTTCTGGTGCTCGGCGTAGGTCTCGGCGAACTTCGTCTCGCCCGTGTCCAGATTCACCGTGACCCAGAACTTCCAGTTCCCGTCCGCCGGGGCGAGCACGGCGTCGATCGAGGCCGCGCTCGGGTTCGCGATCGGACCGGGTGGCAGCCCCACGTGGCGCTCCAGGTTGTAGGGCGTGTCGGCGTCCTTGTCGGCGTTCGTCAGCTCGGTGCCGGGCTTGTCGAGCCCGTACGCGAGCGAGGCGTCGATCTGGAGCTTGATGTCGTCCTCGAGCCGGTTCTCGATCGCGCGGGCGATCTTCGGCCGGTCCTGCGCGATCCTGCCCTCACGTTCCACGAGGGATGCCTTGACCAGCAGGTCCTCGCGTTCACCGGGCGGCACGTCGCGCTCGTCGAGCTCGCGCACCGTGTTGCGCACCATGCGCCGCAGCACGTCGGCGGCCGACTCCTCCTCGGGGTCGACCGGGTAGGTCTGCGGGTAGAGCCAGCCCTCGGCGTTGCCACCGGCCTGCTCGGGCAGCCCGATCGAGTCAGGATCGTCCAGGGCATCGCGGAAGTCCGCGACGGGGATGCCGGAGACGGACGCCAGCCGCTCGATCGTCTGCGCGACGGTGAAGCCCTCGGGGATCGTCACCCGGAGGTCCGCCATCTCGTTCTTGGCGAGCAGCGCGACGGCGTCCGACGCCTTCATCTCGGTGAGCATGTCGCGGGTGCCGGGACGGATCCCGGCGGCATCCGGGTTCTCGTCGAACGCCTTGACGAAGGCGTCCTTGCTCGCCACGACACCGGCGTCGTACAGCCTCTCGGCCATGTCGAAGCCGGTGGCTCCCTCGCCGATCTCCACCGTCACGTCGTCGGTGCCCGGGCCGGGGTAGTCCTTGGCCTCGATCGGGTTCTCGAAGGCGAGCAGCATGTCCTTCTGCTGCCACACGAGGTAGCCAGCCCCGGCGACCAGGCCGAAGGTCACCAGGAGCACGATGAACGAGCGCCCCTGACGCCGTCGCCGTCGCGCGCGCCGGGAACGGCTGACGCGCGGATTACGGCTCCGGGGGTGCGGGGAAGTGGCCGGCAGGCCCTCCTGAGCTCCAGGGGGCGCCGTGAACAGGTCCGTCACCTCGTCGATCCTTCACTGTGCGAGAACGTGCTGGGTCATCGTGCGTGTCGTGCACGTCTACGCCTCGACGCCGGCACCGGCACGAGCCCCTGTCGCCCGCTCGGCGTCGAGTGCGGATTGCAGAATGATAACGGCAGCAGCCTGGTCGATCACAGACCGATGCTTACGGGTGTTTCGTCCGGCCTCGTGCAGCACCTGCGTGGCGGTGACCGTGGTCATCCGCTCATCGACGAACCGCAGCTCGGTGCCTGGCTGCCCGGCGCCGGCCAGGGCGTGCGCGAGACCGTCGGCAAACGCCCGGGCGTCGGCGCTCGAGGCGCCCTCCTTGCCGTTCAGGTGCCGGGGCAGCCCGACGTAGACCACCGCCGCGGAACGTTCCACGGCCTCCTGCGCGATGCGTCGCAGCGCGGCGGGCTCGGGCCTGCGCGGAACCGTCTCCACGGGCGTGGCCACGAGACCGTCGGGGTCACTGGCCGCCAGGCCCACCCGCGCCTTGCCGACGTCGACCGCGAGGCGGGCCCCGCGGGGCAGGGGCGTCCGCTCGGACGCCCCTGCGTTGTCCTGAGCCATCACGCGCCGACCGCGGCCAGACGCACGCCCTCCGCGATCCCGGCGAGCGCCTCGCCCAGCCGGGCGGGATCCTGGCCGCCGCCCTGGGCGAGGTCCGGCTTGCCGCCACCCCCGCCGCCGAGCGTCTTGGCGGCGGAGCGCACCAGGTCGCCGGCCCGGTGCCCGGCGGCACGGGCGGCCTCGTTCGTCGCGACGACCACGATCGGGCGTCCGCCCGACGTGCCGCCGGCGGCGACCACGACGGGCTCGGCCTCGCCGAGCCGGTTGCGCACGTCCAGCACGAGGGCACGCAGGCCGTCCGCGTCCGCCTCCCCGGCGTCGTGCGCCACGACGCGGACGTCGCCCACACGCGGGGCCTCCGCCGCCAGCCTCCCGGCCTGCCGGAGCAGCTGCGCCTGGCGCATGGCCGCAAGCTCCTTCTCGGCGTCCTTCAGCCGGGTCATGAGCGATCCGACACGATCGGCGAGCTCGTCGTGGCGGACGTTGAGCATCCCGGAGAGCTGCCCCACCAGGGCGTGTTCCGTGGCCTGGAACCCGTAGGCGCCGTCCCCCACGAGCGCGTCGACGCGCCGCACACCCGATCCGATGGACGACTCGCCCAGGAGGGTCACGCGGCCGAGCTCGCCGGTCAGCTTCACGTGCGTGCCGCCGCACAGCTCACGGGACCAGTCGTCGCCGATCGACACGACGCGCACGACGTCGCCGTACTTCTCGCCGAACAGGGCCATCGCGCCGAGCGCCTTGGCGTCCGGCAGGGACATCTGCTGGTCGGTGACCTCGAGGTTCTCGGTGAGCAGGGTGTTGACCCGCTCCTCGATCTCGCCGAGCGCTGCGGCCGGGACCGCCTGCGGGGAGCGGAAGTCGAACCGGATGCGGCTGGGGGCGTTCTCCGACCCGGCCTGCGTGCGGTCGGGCCCGACCAGCTCGTGCAGCGCCTTGTGGATCATGTGCGTGGCCGAGTGGGCCTTGCTGATCGCGGTGCGCCGCGTGGTGTCGATCGCGGCAGTTCCCGGGTCGCCGAGCGCGACGGTGCCCTCGATCAGCCGGCCCCGGTGCACGTTCAGGCCCTTGACGGGGCGCTGGACGTCGTCGACCTCGATCGTGGCGCCGCCGTCGAGCACGATCGTGCCCTGGTCGGCGAGCTGGCCGCCGGCCTCGGCGTAGAACGGCGTACGGTCCAGGACCACCTCGACGTCGGCGGGCGCGGTGGCGGCCGGCGTGGGGATGCCGTCGGACAGCAGCCCGACGACGCGCACGGTGGCGTCGTGCTCGGTGTAGCCGAGGAACTCGACCGGCCCGTCCAGCTCCCTGGCGATGGACTCGTAGGCCGCGACGTCGACGTTGCCGTGCCGCTTGGCCAGCGCGTCGGCGCGCGCGCGGTCGCGCTGCTCCTGCATGAGGGTGCGGAACGCCTGCTCGTCGACGCGTACGCCCTGCTCGGCGGCCATCTCCAGGGTGAGGTCGATGGGGAAGCCGTAGGTGTCGTGCAACTGGAAGGCGGCGTCGCCGCCGAGCACCAGGGAGTCGGTGCCGGCGGGGACGGACTCCTTCAGCTTGGACACGGCCGAGTCGAGGATCGTCGTCCCGGCGGCCAGCGTGCGGCGGAACGCCTCCTCCTCGGCGTAGGCGACCTGGGAGATCTGCTCGAAGTTCTTCTCCAGCTCCGGGTAGGAGGCCCTCATCGCGTCCTTGGACACGGGCAGCAGCGACGGCAGCGCGACGCCGTCGACGCCGAGCAGGCGCATCGCGCGCACGGAGCGGCGCAGCAGGCGGCGCAGCACGTAGCCGCGGCCCTCGTTCGACGGACGCACGCCGTCGCCGATGATCATCAGGGCGCTGCGCACGTGGTCGGCCACGACGCGCATGCGCACGTCGTCCTCGTGGTTCGCGCCGTACTTCTTGCCCGAGAGCTTCTCGGCGGCGTCGATGACCGGACGGACCTCGTCGATCTCGTACATGTTGTCGACGCCCTGCAACAGGAACGCGACGCGCTCCAGGCCCATGCCGGTGTCGATGTTCTTGGCCTTGAGGTCCCCCACGACCCGGAAGTCGTCCTTCGCCTTCACGTCCTCCAGGGCGTACTGCATGAACACGAGGTTCCAGATCTCGATGTACCGGTCCTCGTCAGCCGCGGGGCCGCCCTCGGCGCCGTACTCGGGGCCACGGTCGTAGAAGATCTCGGAGCAGGGGCCACCCGGGCCGGCCTGACCCGTGTGCCAGTAGTTCGTCTTCTTGCCCATGCGCTGGATGCGCTCGTCCGGCAGGCCGGCGACCTGCTTCCACAACGCGATGGCCTCGTCGTCGGTCTCGTAGACCGTGACCCACAGCAGCTCCGGGTCGATGCCGAGACTGCCCTCGTCGCGCGAGCCCGTCAGGAACTCCCACGCGTAGGAGATGGCACCTTCCTTGAAGTAGTCCCCGAACGAGAAGTTGCCGTTCATCTGGAAGAACGTGCCGTGCCGCGTCGTCTTGCCCACCTCGTCGATGTCGAGGGTGCGCACACACTTCTGCACGCTCGTGGCCCGCTGCCACGGTGGCGTCTGCTGGCCCGTCATGTACGGGATGAACGGCACCATGCCCGCGATCGTGAACAGCGTGGAGGGGTCCGGGCTGATCAGCGACGCCGACGGCACCACCGCATGACCTCGTGCCTCGAAGAAGTCGAGCCAGCGCTTGCGGATCTCGGCGGTGCGCATCTATTGCGGTCCTTGTCTCGTGGGCCGGCGCGCGCTCACGCGCCGGAAGGCGGTCTGGGTGGTCCTAGTCTCCCGCGCCGGAGGGCGAAAGACGAAACTGAATGTGGTGCGCTGTGGACAACACTCCGTGGACAACGTCGCGAGGCGGCGCGACAGTCCCGGCAGCTCCTGTCCGCAGGTGTCCTGTCCGCAGGTGTCCTGTCCGCAGGTGTCCGTCCGCGGGCGGCCGCGGCGGCGGGCTCAGTCGCGGCGGCGGCGCAGCTCGTCCAGGTCGTACGTCCCTCCGGCGCCGTCCGACAGGAGCGAGGCCATGAGCTCCGCCTCCCGCTCGGCGCGGGCGGCCCGGAAGTCACCCGCGAAACCTCGGACGCCGCGCGCGAGACGGACCCCGGCGGCGTCTGCCGCGTCGACGGCCCGGGCGCCGGCGGCAGCCGCCATGTTCGCCGCGGTGTACCTCGCGGCCAGTCGCTGCCCGCGCCGCACGACCACGACGGTGACGACCACGCCGACACCGATCCAGAACAGCCGCGCCTTCATCGCAGGCCGTCCTCGGAGCCCGCGGCGTGACGGCCCGAGGAACCGTCCCGGTCACCGTCGGCCCGTCCGGCGGCCTTCGCGAACGCCTGGCGCACGCCGTAGGAGAACGCGGCCACCTTGACCAGCGGGCCGCCGAGCGTGGCGGCGTACAGACCGGTCAGGGCGCTCACGTTCTCGCTGACCGACGCCGCGCTGGTGGTCACGGTGTCCACCTTCTCCAGCTGCGTGTTGGCGCTGGCCACGGCCGTGGCCGTCTCGTCGAGGATCGGCACCGAGTGCTCGGTCACCTCACGCAGACCGGACCGCGCCTCCTCCAGCACACGACCGAGCTTGACCAGCGGATACGCCAGGAAACCCACGAGCAGCAGGAACGCGATCGCCGCGAGCAGTCCCGCCACGTCACCGAGGGAAAAAGTCATGGCCGCAACCCTAACGTGGGACGACGCCGCCCCGCCCGGGCACGAGGCTCGGACGGGGCGGCGCGACAGGCTGAAGAGGGGTCAGCGGGCGTAGTACTCGACGACCATCTGCACGTCGCAGGTCACGGGGACCTCGGCGCGCTTGGGACGACGGGTCAGCGTCGCGGACAGCTTCTCCAGCTGCACGTCGAGGTAACCGGGCAGGGCCGGCAGCACGTCACGGTGCGCGCCGGCGGCGGCGACCTGGAACGGCGTGGTGGCCTGGCTCTTCGGCTTCACCTGGATGGTCTGGCCCTCCTTCACGCGGAAGGAAGGACGGTCCACGATCTTGCCGTCCACCAGGATGTGACGGTGCGTCACGATCTGGCGGGCCTGCAGGATGGTGCGGCCGAAACCGGCGCGCAGCACGAGGGAGTCGAGACGGGTCTCGAGGTCCTCGACCATGACCTCACCGGTCAGGCCGGGCTGCTTGCGCGAGTTCTCGTACACCTTCAGGAGCTGCTTCTCCCGCAGGGCGTACTGCGCCCGCAGGCGCTGCTTCTCGCGCAGACGCACCGCGTAGTCCGACTCGGTGCGGCGACGGGCACGGCCGTGCTCACCGGGCGGGTACGGGCGCTTCTCGAAGTGCTTGACGGCCTTCGGCGTGAGCGGGAGGCCGAGCTTGCGGCTCAGGCGAACCTGACGCCGCGAACGGGTGACAGAGGTCACGTGATTCCTGTCCTTCGTGGTTGATAGGTCACACCCAGGGGCACCGTCCGGGGACGGGACGTTCCGGGTGCGGGACCAGCCGACGGACGCGCTCTGCGGACGAACCGCACGCACGTCACCGGGCCGAGGTCCCAGGGAGTCGCCGTACGGGCCAGGGCCCGTCAGGCAACCGCAACATCTTACCCCGCTCCGGCACAGGTCCGCGCGGTGCGGTGCGTCACCCGGTGTGCCACGCCGGAACGCCTCTCAGCGGGCCCCGTCGGTGTCAGCCTGTCCGCATAGGGTTGCCGCATGGACCTGTTCTCCGCGGTGACGACCAGCGAGCGCGGAACCCCCGAGGTGAGCGACGCCGCGCCGCTCGCCGTGCGCATGCGCCCCGCCTCCGTCGCGGAGATCGCCGGGCAGGGCCACCTCCTCGAGCCGGGGTCCCCGTTGCGGCGGCTCATCGAACCGGACGCGGCCGGCCGCGCCGCGCCGTCGTCGGTCATCCTCTGGGGGCCACCCGGTACGGGCAAGACCACGCTCGCCTACCTGATCGCCACGGTGTCCGGCCGCCGGTTCGTCGAGCTGTCGGCGGTGACCGCCGGCGTCAAGGACGTACGGCAGGTGGTGGAGGACGCCCGGCGGCGCCTGGCCACGGGCGGTTCGGAGACCGTGCTGTTCGTCGACGAGGTGCACCGCTTCTCCAAGACGCAGCAGGACGCGCTGCTGCCGTCCGTCGAGAACCGCTGGGTCACGCTCGTGGCCGCCACCACGGAGAACCCGTCGTTCTCCGTGAACTCACCGCTGCTGTCACGCTCGCTGCTGCTCACCCTGCGGCCCCTCACGTCCGAGCACGTGCGGGAGCTGGTCGAGCGCGCGGTCACCGATGAGCGCGGGCTCGGCGGGGCCGTGGGGCTGGCGGACGACGCGGCCGAGCACCTCGTCCGCCTCGCGGGCGGCGACGCCCGCAAGGCCCTGACGATCCTCGAGGCCGCGGCCGGGGCGGTGCTGTCCGGCGACGGCCACGCGGCGGACGACGGGCACGGCACCGACGAGGACCGCGGCGCCGGCCCCGGCACCACCCCGGAGATCGCCCTGGCGGACGTCGAGCGCGCCGTGGACGTCGCCGCCGTGCGCTACGACCGCGCCGGCGACCAGCACTACGACGTCATCAGCGCGTTCATCAAGTCGATCCGCGGCTCCGACGTCGATGCGGCGCTGCACTACCTGGCGCGCATGGTCGCGGCCGGGGAGGATCCGCGGTTCATCGCCCGGCGGCTGGTCATCTCCGCCGCCGAGGACGTCGGGGTCGCCGACCCGTCCGCGCTCCAGACGGCGGTCGCCGCCGCGCAGGCCGTGCAGCTCATCGGCATGCCCGAGGGGCGCATCGTGCTGGCCGAGGCCGTGGTGCACCTGGCGACCGCGCCGAAGTCGAACGCTGCCTACCTCGCGGGGGACGCGGCACTGGCCGACGTGCGGGCCGGGAAGGCCGGCACGGTCCCGCTGCACCTGCGCGACGCCCATTACGCGGGGGCCGAGGGGCTCGGGCACGGGAACGACTACCGGTACGCGCACGACTGGCCGCATGCGGTGGCGCCGCAGCAGTACCTGCCGGACACGCTGGCGGGGACGGAGTACTACTCCCCCAGCGACCGCGGGTTCGAGCGGCAGGTCTCCGAGCGGCTCGAACGGGTGCGCGGGATCCTGCGGTCGGAAGGGTAGGCCGGACGCGGCGCCGGGACATGGCCGCCGCACCCGCCCGTCACGTGCGCTCGGCGCGCATCCCGATGCCGACGCCCGTCGCGACCACCGCGATGCCCAGCCACACCACGGGGCCCGGGACCGGCCCGCCGAGCAGCACGCCGCCCACCGCCGACGCGACGGGCACGACGCCGGTGAACAGCCCGGCGCGGCCCGGACCGATCCGGCCGACGGCCGTGTACCAGAGCAGGAACCCCGCCACCGTGACGAGCAGCCCCAGGTAGGCCGTCGCGAGCAGGTGGTCGGGCCGGAGCAGCAGCACCGCGGCCGGTCCCTCGGTCGCCAGGCCGAGCGCCGCGAAGCCCGCGGCCGCGATCCACATGGTGTGCAGCGAGACGCCGTGCGGCCCGAGGCTGCGCAGCACCGGCACGGCCAGGAGCGTGAACCCGGCCTCGCACGCGAGCGTCAGCAGCGCGTAGCCCACTCCCGCGGCGTCGGTGCGCCCGCCGCCGGTCACCAAGACGGCGCCGACGGTGACCACGACCGCCCCCGCCATCACGACAGGCGCGGGACGCATCCCGGACAGCAGGGGGCCGGCGAAGGCCAGCAGGACCGGCACTGCCGCGACGGCGACGCCGATCACCGCCGGCTCCGCATGCTCGACGCCGCGCACGATCGCCACGTTGAACAGCACCAGGCCGCTGAGGGCCACGCCCGCGAGCCATGCCCACTCGCGGCCGCGTGGCCGGGGCACCGCGCGTCCCGTGACCCGCAGTGCCAGCAGGATGGCGCCGGTGGCCAGGACGTAGCGCACCGTCTGGACGGTGAACAGGGGCGCGTCCTCGAGCGTGCCGGACACCGCGACGAGGCCGCCCACCAGGGACATGGCGATGGCGGCGTACAGCACGCCGCCCCGTGACCGGGCCCGGTGCCCCTCGCCGGTCGTCGCGACGCCCGCGGCTTCCTGCCTGGTGCCCGCGGCTTCCAGCCCGGTATCCGTCGGGGGGCTGCCCGGCGGGAGGCTGTTCGTGGTTGCTGTCATGAGCACAGCCTGTGTGGCACATTGGTCCCTTGGACAGAGCCAAGAAGATCTCATCGGAGGGTACCAAGATGCCGGGAGCCGACTTCCTCCAGCTGGATCCCGCCCGTGCGCCCGCCGGCGGCCTGACCACCTGGCTCACCGACGCGTTGCGCGACGCGGTCCGCGACGGCCGCCTCCGCGCCGGTGACCGCCTGCCCGCGACCCGGGTGCTGGCCGGCCAGCTCGGCTGCTCACGGGGCGTCGTCGTGGACGCCTACCGGCGGCTCACCGACGAAGGCCTGCTGAGCGGCCGCCGAGGCGGCGGGACGACAGTCCGTACCGACTGGCTGCCCGCGCCCGCGGAGCCCGCCCGCACCCCTGGCCGCACGCCACGCACCCCCACCCCATCCGCCACCACGACGCCGGGCACGACGTCGCCAGGCACCACGTCGCCGGACATCACGTCGCCGGACATCACGGCACACGGTGGCGGGCCTCCCGCCGGCTTGCCACGGATCGACCTCTCCCCCGGCCTTCCCGACCTGTCGGCGTTCCCCCGTGCCGCCTGGGCGCGTGCGGAGCGCGCGGCACTGAGCAGCCTGGCGTCCGCGGACCTCGGCTACGGCGATCCCCGTGGCCTGCCCGCCCTGCGCGAGGTCCTCGCCGGCTGGCTCGCCCGCACCCGCGGGGTGCGCGCACACCCCGACGAGATCCTGGTCGTCAACGGTGTGTCACAGGGCCTGCTGCTGCTGGCGACGGTGCTGCGCGACCACGGGATCACGCGGATCGGCTTCGAGGACCCCGGCTCGCGCGGAGCGCGCGAGCACATACGGCGCTGGGGCGTCGATCCGGTCCCGCTGCCGGTGGACGACGACGGTCTCAACGTCGCCGCGCTCGACGCCTCCGGTCTCGAGGCCGTCCTGGTCACGCCCGCGCACCAGTTCCCGACCGGTGTGGCACTCGCCCCCGGGCGGCGGCGAGAACTGGTGGCGTGGTCCTCCGGGCCGTCGCCGCGGACGGAACGGCCGGACGGCTTCCCCGCCCGTCTGGTGGTGGAGGACGACTACGACGCCGAGCACCGCTACGACCGGCCCCCGGTGCCCGCCCTGCGCGGGCTGGCCCCGGACCGCGTGGTGCACCTGGGCAGCGTGTCCAAGTCGCTCGCGCCCGCGCTGCGGCTGGGCTGGATGCTGGCGCCCGCCCCGATGCGCGCCGAGCTGACCGAGGCGCGGTACTGGACCGACCTCGCGAGCCCCGCCCTGGGACAGCTCGCGCTCGCGCACTTCATCACCTCGGGCGCGTTCGACCGGCACCTGAGGCAGGTGCGGCGGCGCCACCGCGCCCGGCGCGACGCGCTGCTGGCCGCGCTCGCCACGCACCTGCCGGCAGCGACCGTGCACGGCGTGGCAGCGGGCCTGCACCTGCTGGTCACGCTGCCCGGCGACGTGGACGACGCCGCGCTCGCCGCCCGGGCCGCCGAGTCAGGGGTCACCGTGCACCCGCTGTCGTCCCACCGTCGCGGGGCGGGACCGCCCGGCCTCGTCATCGGGTACGCCGCCGCCGGGCCGGACCGCCTCCGGGAGGCGGTCCGTCGGCTGGCCGCGGTGTCGCGGTCCGCCTGACGTGCGGCCGTGACGCAGGGTCCGGCACGCGGCAGAGCCCGCCACGCCGCAGGGTCCGACACGCGGTGGGGCCGGACACGCGGTGGGGCCGGACATACGGCAGGGCAGGATCCCGACGCCGGCCTCAGACCAGGCCGAGCTCCCGGGCGCGCACCCCGGCCTGGAACCGGGAGTCGGCGCCGAGCGCGGCCATCAGCTCGGCCACCCGGCGCCGGTAGGTGCGCAGGCCGAGCCCGAGCTCCCGGGCGGCCGTCTCGTCCTTGACGCCGCGCCCGAGCAGGTCCAGCACCTGGGGCGCGAGGCGGCGGATCTCCGCGGCCCCGGCGTCGAACAGGTCCAGGTCGGCGGCCCCGCGCCAGGCGGCCTCGAACAGGGAGCTCACGCCGCGGACGGCCTCGCGCCGGGTGATGAGACTGTAGGTGCGCTCGCCGGAGCGCAGGTCGCCGGCCAGGATGACGAGCCGCCCGTCGATGATGATCGTCTCGTTCACCTCCTGGTCGGCGACGCGGACCTCGACGCCCGGGTGTTCCAGCACCGTGGCCATTCGCTGCGACCAGGCCGGGTCCAGGAGCATGCCCGAGCGGTAGACCTTGCGGATCCGCGCGTCGGGCCGGCGCGGGGTGATGGACCTGCCCGAGAACCCCGGGGAGTCGCCGGGGCCGTGCGTCCATCCCCAGGACGCGAGCGTGTTGGCCGCGCAGGTGAGACTCCTCGCGTCGGCGAAGAGGTGCGCCGTCCGGCGGAACACCTCCTCCTCGCCGCGTACCACGGTGATCCCCGCATCGGTCGTCCTGACTGTGCCCGCCATGTCCTCCACCCTTCCGGCTGCCTCGTGGCCCGTCCAGCCGTGGCAACAACCTGCCAGCGGCTGCGCTTCCGGCGGCGCGCGGTCCACGCTGGCCGCATGACGACCAACGACATCACGACCACCACCCCGTCGGCCCGCGCCGCAGGTACCTGGCGCCTCGGCGACCGCACGGTGAACCGGATCGGCTTCGGCGCCATGCGCCTGACCGGAATGCCCTGGGACGAGAAGCCCCGCGACCGGGACACCGCGATCGCCGTCCTGCGCCGCGCCGTCGAGCTCGGCGTGAACCACATCGACACGGCCGCCTTCTACTTCCTGCCCACCCGCTCGGCCAACGAGCTCATCTCCACGGGCCTCTACCCGTACGGGGACGACGTGGTGATCGCCACCAAGGTGGGTCCCGTCCGGGAAGGTTCGGGCGGGCTCGCGTTCGCGCCCTACGCGCGGCCCGACGAGCTGCGCGGCCAGGTGGAGGAAAACCTCCGCCAGCTCGGTGTCGACCACCTGGACCTCGTCAACCTGCGCTGGGGATCCGGCATGGGCAAGGAGGCAGGCTCCCTGGCCGACCACGTG
The DNA here is from genome assembly GCF_016742955.1 of Myceligenerans indicum. Classification (GTDB taxonomy): domain Bacteria; phylum Actinomycetota; class Actinomycetes; order Actinomycetales; family Cellulomonadaceae; genus Myceligenerans; species Myceligenerans indicum. The sequence continues at coordinate 19,363 of NZ_JABBYC010000022.1, forward strand.
AGCGCACTGACCGAGCTGCGCGAGGCCGGGCTCCTGGCGCACATCGGCGTCTCCAACGTCGACGCGGGCCAGCTCACGGAGGCGATGGGGATCACGCAGGTGGCCGCGGTGCAGAACCGCTACGGCCTCACCGAGCGCGGGGACGACGACCTGGTCGCCCTGACCGGGAAGCACGGCATCGCGTTCGTGCCCTTCTTCTCCGTCGGCGCCGCCGTTCCCGGCGCGGTCCCGGGCGGCGCGGTCATGACCGGCGAGTCGGAGGTCGCCGCCGTCGCCGCGGCCCACGACGTCACGCCCGCGCAGGTCCGGCTCGCCTGGACCCTGCACCGCGGCGAGCACGTGCTGGCCATACCGGGCACCGGGGACCTCGCGCACCTGGAGCAGAACATCGCCGCCGGGGCCCTGCGCCTCACCGACGACGAGCTCGCACGCCTGGACGCCGTCACGCCACCGGCCTGAGGCATCCCGAAGGAACCGGCCGTCCGGGCCCGTCTCCGCGCGCGGGACGGGCCCGGACGGGCCGCGCGTCAGGCGAACGGGTCCGGCGTCAGCGTGTACTTGGTCTCCAGGTACTCGGCGATCCCCTCGACACCGCCCTCGCGGCCCAGGCCGGAGGACTTCCAGCCGCCGAACGGAGCGGCCGCGTTGGACACCACGCCCAGGTTCAGCCCCATCATCCCCGTGGCCAGCCGCTCGATCATGCGCTGCCCGCGCGCCAGGTCGCGGGTGTAGACGTAGGACACCAGCCCGTACTCGGTGTCGTTGGCCAGGCGCACGGCCTCGTCCTCGTCGTCGAAGGGGACGACGGCGAGCACCGGGCCGAAGATCTCCTCGCGCAGCAGCTCGCTCCCGGCAGGCACGTCGCCGAGCACCGTGGCGGGGAAGAAGGAGCCGGGCCCGGCGACGAGCTCCCCGCCCAGGCGCAGGACCGCGCCGCGGTCCACGGCGTCGCGCACGAGGCTCGCCGACTTGGCCACGGCGGCGTCGTCGATGAGCGGCCCGATCGTGACGCCTTCCTCCGTACCGCGCCCGCTGCGGAACTCCGCCACCCGCTTCGTGACCCGCTCGGTGAACTCGGCGGCGACCGAACGGTGCACGAGGAACCGGTTGGCGGCCGTGCACGCCTGGCCGATGTTGCGGAACTTCGCCGCCAGCGCCCCCTGGACGGCCTTGTCCAGGTCGGCGTCCTCGAACACGACGAACGGCGCGTTGCCGCCCAGCTCCATCGACGTGCGCAGCACGCCCCCCGCGGCCTGGCGCAGCAGGGTGCGTCCCACCGGTGTGGACCCGGTGAACGACAGCTTGCGCAGCCGCGGGTCGCCGATGATCGCCTCGGACACCGGCCCCGGGGACGACGTCGTGACCACGTTCAGCACGCCGGCCGGCAGCCCGGCCTCGGCGAGGAGCTGCGCGAGGTACATCGTGGTCAGGGGCGTGGCCTCGGCGGGCTTGACCACGGCCGTGCAGCCGGCCGCGAGCGCCGGGGCGATCTTGCGGGTGGCCATGGCGAGGGGGAAGTTCCAGGGGGTGATGAGGTAGCAGGGGCCCACGGGGTGTCGGCTGACGATCATGCGGCCGGTGCCCTCGGGGTTGACGCCGTACCGTCCGGCGATGCGGGGGGCCTCCTCGCTGAACCAGCGCAGGAACTCGCCGCCGTAGGTGACCTCGCCGCGCGCTTCGGCCAGCGGTTTTCCCATCTCGATGGTCATGAGGAGCGCGACCTGGTCGGCGCGTTCGGTGAGCAGGTCGAAGGCGCGGCGCAGGATCTCGCCGCGTGCGCGGGGCGGCGTGGCTGCCCAGTGGTCGGCGGCGTCGCAGGCGGCGTCGAGGGCGGCGGTGCCGTCGGCGGGGGTGGCGTCGGCGACGTTCTTGACGACGTCGCCGGTGGCGGGGTCGGTGACGGCGAGGGTGGCGCCGCCGGTGGCGGGCCGCCAGTGGCCGCCGATGTGGAGGCCGTCGGGGACGGTGGCCAGGAGCTGGGTCTCGCGGGGGTCGGTCATCGGGTCTCGGACTCCTTCGTCTCGCGCGTCGCGGGCGGTCGGCCCGGTTCGCCGTCGGGCTCCTCGTCCCGGAGGGTACCTCCAGGCCGTCGCGCGGGGGGCGGTGGAGGTGCCGTCGGCGGCCGGTGCACGGTTCGGGGAGCGTGCGGCTGAGCCCGTAGGCTGTCCGCCGTGCCGCTCTCCCTCTGGTTGGCCCTGGTCGGTGCGGGCGTCCTGATCTCCTTCACGCCCGGCGCCGGGGCGGTCAACACGATGTCGAACGCGATGACGTCGGGCTGGGCCCGGTCGATCTGGGGGATCCTCGGTCAGCAGGCGGCGCTGCTGATCCACATCGTGGTGGTGGCGGCCGGGGTGGGGGTGCTGGTCGCGGGCACGCCGTGGCTGTTCGACACGATCCGTTACGCCGGTGCGGCCTATCTGGTCTACCTGGGCGTGCGGCAGTTCCTGACGCGGCCGGGCCCGGGGGTCGGCACGGACGGCGGTGCCGGGGTGCCTGAGCCCGTCCCGTCGATGTTCCGGCGCGGGCTCCTGGTGAATCTCACCAACCCGAAGGCGATCGTGTTCTTCCTGGCGTTCGTGCCGCAGTTCGTGCGGCCGGATCGGCCTCTGGCCGGCCAGTACGCGGTCCTGGCCGCGACGGTCGTGGCCATCGATGTCCTGGTCATGTGGTTCTTCTTCGCGACGACCGCGCGCGGGCTGGGCCGGCTGACCGCCGGGGAGTCGGGTTCGAGGACCGTCAACCGCGTGTTCGGGAGCTTGTTCGTGGGGGTGGGTGTGCTGCTCGCCGTGATGCACTGACGTCTGGTGGCGGCGGGGGTGGCGCGGGGAGTCACGACGGTCGCCTGGACTCGGCGGTGGGGGTGGCGGTTGCCGTTGTGACGTCGCGCACCGGCAGGTGGTCCTCGTCGGCCGGCCACGTGACCTGGGAGGCGTCCTCCCGGCTCCCGGTCACCGCTGAGCACGTCGGCCGGCGCCGCCCCGAACTCCTGGCCGGGGAACCACGCCGCGACGACGGCGGCGACCTCGTCCCGCCAGGGAAGGAGCACGGGGGCGCCCGCGTTGACGACCACCACGGTGCGGGTTCGCGGCCGCTACGGCCCGCACGAGGTGACGTGCCTCTCGGGGCCGTCCACGCTCCGCAGCGCCTCGACGATCTGGTTCCGCCAGGCCCTGGCCGCTGGTGAGATCTTCGTGAAGATCGCGGTGCTGTGCACCTGTCCGGGGTGCAGCCGGAAGCGGGCGGGAACCCCGGCCTCGTTCAGCCGCTCCACATAGGCGGCGTCGTCGTCGCGCACCAGGATGTCCGTGCTCCTGTCGAAGACCGATCCGAGCACCCAGCCGCCTCCGTGGAAGTAGAGGTGGATCGGGTGCGGCCCGTCCGTGAAGGGCCGGTAGACCCGCAGCACGACGGACCCGTCCCGGACGGGGATCTCGTGATCCTCGACGCTGCGCACCTCGGGACCGGGCTCGGCCAGCTGCGGCAGCCCGGCTTCGACGTTCCGACGTACCTGCGCGCGCAGCGCGTCGTAGTCGTCGGTGACCACGGGCTCGCCGGAGTGGTGGGCGAGCAGCGGCGCGATGATCGGGTCGAGCGGCATGGTCACCTCACGCTCGTCGGGGCGGCCGGCTCGCCCCCGCGTGCCGCGGACTGCGGATCGGTGACGCCGGCCGACGTGGGGGCGCCGTCCACGGGCGGTTCGTGCGCCTCGCCGATCAGATCCGGACGGGTCAGCCAGGCGCTGATCCGCCGCACGGTGCGCCGGGCCCCGGGCGCGCTGGTCTCGTTGAGGTGGCCGTGGCCGACGCCGACCTCACGCACGACGGTGACGTCCACACCCGCCAGCGCGAGCGCCGCGGCGTAGGCCTCTCCGGACGCGCGCAGGCCGTCGTGGTCGGAGTTGACGATCAGGGTGGGCGGCAGCCCGTCGAGCACGCCGTTGGCCGGGAACGCGTACGGGTGGGTGAGCAGGTCCTCCTGACCGACGTAGTTCAGGTTGAGTTCCCGGCTCGCCTCAGGGCTGAACTGCTCATCCTGGGGCAGCCGCGCCACCTTCGCCCGGAGTTCCGCGGAGGCCGGCGGGACCTGGTCGTGCAGCACCGGGTAGACGAGCACGCTCGACCGGGGCAGGCGGCCTCGCCCGTCCCGGGCCTGCATCGCGACGGACGCCGCGAGGTTCCCCCCGGCGCTCCCGCCCCCGAGGTGCCAGTTCTCGGGTGCCACGCCGAGCCGGTGCTCACCGGTGGCCCAGGTCCACGCGGCCAGGACGTCGTCGCCGGGCACGGGGAAGTGCACGCCGTCGAGCGCGAGCCGGTAGTCGACCGAGACGACGGTGATCCCGGCCTCCGCGAGGCGGCGGCTGACCCAGTCCGCCTCGGGCACGTCCAGGTCGCCCTGGTAGAAGGCTCCGCCGTGCAGCCACACGAGGCCGGTGCCTTCCGGCTGCACGGGTTCGTAGACGCGGACGGGCACGGGGCCGTGCGGGCCCGGGACGCTGTCCTCGCTCACGCGGGTGATGGTCATGGTGCTCCCTGGGAATCTGTCGGGGCGGGGGGCGTCGGAGAGCGCGGGTCAGTGGTCCGCGGGGGCCGGGGCGGACACGGAGGCGCCCTGCCCGAGCTCCTCGGTGCGGGCCTCGGCGTGCTCCTCGGTGCGGAACTCGTTGCGCGAGCGGCGCAGCACGAGGCCTCCGACGAGGTACCCCACGCCCGTCACGACGGCGAGCCCGACGTAGACACCTTGCAGGTTCCACTGCAGGAGGGCGGGCGTGACGGTCGCCAGCAGCGCTGCCGCCACCCGGGCGAAGGCCACGATGCCGCCCTGGGCCGTGGACCGGAGCATGGTGGGGAAGGACTCCTGGGTCCAGACCTTCATGATTCCCTCGAAGGCGAACGTGTTGCCGACGAGGGCCAGGAACAGGGCGACGACCATGGTCGTCAGCGTGAATCCGACGACGGCCAGGTACAGGTAGCTCGCCGCGGCGAGCACGGCGCCGACGGTGAAGAAGGCCATCCGCCAGCGGGTGTCCACGAACTTCATGAACAGCAGCCCGGGCGCGAAGCTGACCACCATCGCGATCAGCGCCCACTGGTTGAACGTCTCGACACTCGTCCCGGCGAAGTTCGTGGCGATGAACGTGTTGAACGAACCGGTCGTGTTCGCCCCCAGGTTGGTCAGGGTGTAGAAGACGATCAGCGCGATGAACGGCGTCGAGTACGGGGTGCGCAACAGGTCGCGCAGGCGGGCCCGCGGACGTGACTCGGCCTCTCCGGCGTCACGGCGCCGGCGCGCCTCCAGCCACAGGCCGGACTCCGGGATGCTGAGGCGGGCGACGAGTACCAGGAGCGCGACGGCGCCGACCTGGCCGAACATGAGCTGCCCGCCGAGGCGGCCCAGGCCGCCGGAGACGGACGCGAGAGCGATGGAGCTGAGGATGCCCGCCACCCAGAGCATGTTCGACAGCAGGATGAGCTTGCCGCGGTTGCGGTCGCTGGCCGACTCGGCGATGGTCGCCAGCGACACCGGCAGGTCCGCTCCGACGCCGAGGCCGACGAGGACGACCCCCGGCAGCAGTACGGGGAAGGTGGTCCCGAACGTGGTCAGTACGCTGCCTGCCACGATCAGCGCCATCGTGACGATGAACACCCGGCGCCGGCCGAAACGGTCGCCGAGGCGCCCTCCGACCAGCGCACCGATGGCGATGCAGAAGGTCAGCGCCCCAGACATGATGCCGATCTGGCCGGGGGTGATGCCGATCGTGAACTGGTAGATCACCAGCGCGATACCGACCGCCAGGATGGCGGCCGCGTCGATGTAGGAAGCCATACCGGCGACGACACCGGTCCACCACTCGTTCGGTGCTCTGCGTGCGACGTGTTCAGACATGGTCCCGGTTCTCCCTTGAACGATGGTACGGACCTTGCATCACTCACACGTGTGAGTGACACGTGTGAGTACTGCAGGGTGCTACCTGGGCGCAACGCAAGAGGCCTGGACACGAGGGGGACGGTGACCGTGAACGGAAGACGGGCAACAGCCGCAGACGTCGCGGCGGCCGCGGGCGTGTCCCGCTCGACCGTCAGCTACATCCTCAACGGGAGCGACCGGCAGTCCTTCTCCCCCGAGACCGTCGCCAGGGTGCGCGCCGCCGCGGCCGAGCTGGCCTACCTGCCGCACGCGGCAGCCCGCGCACTGCGCAAGGGGCAGTCGGGGATCGTGCTGCTGGTGCTGCCCGACGTGCCGGGCAGCACGAACTTCGCGAAGCTGGTCGCAGCCCTGACCGACGCCGTACGCGCCACGGGCCGCTCCCTGGTCACCCTCACGGTGCGCCCCGGAAACCGCCTGGTCGACGCGCTTCGCGACATCTCACCACAGGCCCTGCTCGAGGTCCTCCCCCTGCCGGAGGAGGACTCGGCCGCGGCGCTCGCGGCGAACGTCCCCGTCGTCGTCGTGACGTCCTCGATCGAGAGTCTCGACCGTGCCGCCGGCGCCCTGCAGGTCGAGCACCTGGCGGCCCTCGGCCACCGGCGCCTGGGCATCCTCACGGTCAGCGACGCCCAGGTGCACCCCTTCTCGGCGACTCGGCTGACCGCGGCGACCGCCGCCGTCGAGAAGCTCGGCCTCGCGCCACCCCGGGTGGCCTCGGTCACCGGCCCACCCGACGCGAGGGCCATCGGCGCGGTCGCCACGACACTGCGGGACTGGACCACCGGGGAGGACCCGGTCACCGCCGTGTGCTGCTTCAACGACCTGTTCGCCGCCGTCACGGTGGCGGCGGCCCGCTCCGCCGGGCTCGACGTCCCGGGAGACCTCTCGATCGTCGGGATGGACGACGAGCCCCTCGCCGGCCTGCTGGGGCCGACACTGACGACCGTCCGGTACGACTTCACGGGAACGGGTGCCCACATCCGCGAGCGCCTGCGCCACGCCCTCGACGACGGTCCGGCCGCGGCGCCGATCAGCAGTGACGCCGTGCGGGTCGTCGAGCGGGAGTCGACGGCGCCCGTCGGCGGCGAGGACGCGGCCGGCCCGGCCGGGCGGGACGTCAGCCCACCACGAACGTCCTGATGCTCCGGGCCGGCTGCGCGCCGGTGGAGCCGTCCGTCATGGTGAACGTGGTGTCGTGGGCGAAGGGCCGGTTCGCGTCGGTCAGCCAGGTGGAGATCGTCACCGACCCGGCGTCCCGGTGTCGTGGAGAGTGGACGACGGCGGGTTCCACGGGGAGGCAGCAGGTGGCGCCCGGCCCCGGGTCAGACCCCGAAGGCGCGGCGGATCAGGGCGTCGAAGGCGCGGTCGGGCAGGAGCCGGCGCAGGAACACCAGGGGCGCGGCGCCGAAGCCGATGCGGTAGCGGGTGCGCGGGCGGCGAGCCGTGGCGATCTTGACGATGGTCCTGCCGATGACCTCCGGGCCGGACGTCATCCGGGCATCGGGCTGCGAACTCGCCGCGAGAGTCGCGGCGACGCCGTCGGCCATCGCGGAGTATGCACCGGCACCGGACGTCTCTTGGACGCCCTGCGCCGCGATGGCGCCCCACTCGGTGCGGATGGATCCGGGCTCTACGACCACGACCCGGATCCCGAACTGCGCGGTCTCCAGGCGCAGGGCGTCACTGAGCGCCTCGACCGCGAACTTGCTGGCGTGGTACCAGCCCCCCAGGGGAGTGACGAACCGGCCCCCCATGGAGCTGATGTTGATGACCGTACCGCTGCGCCGGGCGCGCATGTGCGGCAGCACCAGCTGGGTGAGCCGGGCCAGCCCGAAGACGTTGACCTCGATCTGGGAACGCGCCTCGGCGAGAGGAACGTCCTCGACCGCGCCGTAGGAACCGTAACCCGCGTTGTTGACCAGTACGTCGATGCGGCCCGAGGTACGAACGATCTCGTCGACCGCGTCGCGGATCGAGGCGTCGTCGGTGAGGTCGAGCCCGAGCACCCGGACGCCCGCATTCCGCAGGGCCGACATGCGGTCGATGCGCCGGGCCGCGGCGTAGACGGTGTAGCCGGCGTCCTGGAGCCGCAGGGCGGCATCGGCACCGATCCCGGAGGATCCTCCGGTGACGAGTGCGACGCGGGTGGTACTGGACATGTGGCTCCCTCGTTCGTCATCCAACCGGTTAGTTACAAGCTAGGCCGACGCGAGACCCCTGTCAACTGACTGGTTGGTTGTAGAATCCTCGCATGGCCACCCGCGACTCCGAAGCGACGAAGCGGCGCATCCTCGGGGCCGCCACCACCGAGTTCGCCGAGCACGGCCTCGCCGGTGCACGGGTCGACCGGATCGCCCAGAAAGCCGCCGCGAACAAGCAGCTCATCTACGCCTACTTCGGAGGCAAGGAGGAGCTGTTCGACCACGTCCTCGGGACCAGTCTCACCCTCCTGCTCGACACGGTCCCCTTCACCGCCTCCGACCTCCCCGCATACGCCGGCGCGCTGTTCGACTTCGCCGTGGCCAACCCGCAGCTGGTCCGGCTGATGCGCTGGCACCAGCTCGAACGCCCCGGTGTCCTGGACCAGCTGCCGGCGATCACCAGCTCGACCCTGCGCAAGCTCGACGCCCTGGACGCCGCGCAGCGGGCGGGCGAGGTCACCCGCGCCCTGCCCGCCGGCCAGCTGCTCGCGCTCCTGCTGGCGCTCATCCATGGCGGCGCCGAGGCCACCATCGACTCCGGGCACGAGCTCGCGATCCAGCGGGAGACACTCGTCACGGGCGTGCGCAGGCTGGTCGCCCCCTCCTGACGGCCGGCGGCTGAGGACGCCCGTCGCGAAGCGGATGTCGGGCTGCAGGGCCGCGGCCGCGCTGCCGTTGCACACCTTGCCGTAGGCGGAGGTGCCCTGGTGAGGGGCCTGAGCCAGGAGGCCGGGGGCGGCGCCCGCGGGGCCGCGGAACAGTTCTGGGCCCGGCCGCGGGAGGTCGATGTAGGGTACGGGCGAGTACCTCGAAGGAGGGATATATGAGGACGTTCCTCGCAGTTCTGATCGCCATCGTGGTCGGTGCGTCGGCAACCTCACCGGTGGCTTACGCGTTGCAGAGTTCGACCACGGGCGGCTACGCCTCCACCTACAACTGGCACAACATGTATTCGTGTGACTCGATGAACGATGGCAACACGTTCGAGAACCAGAGCTGGAACAGCGCGGGCCAGCGCACGATCGTGAAGGACAACTACGGCGGTGGCTGTTCCGGCCTGGACCTGGCCTCGGTCCGTGTGAAGTTCCGTGGCTGTCGGGACCGGATCTTCGACAACTGCGGGCCGATGAGGTATTCCTCCTGATCGCCGTCCGGCGTGGCGTCCCGAGCGTCCCAGGGCGCCGCGTCGGACGTCCTCGCGCAACGACTGGCCAGCACCGCATTTCATCCGTCCATCCAGTCGCCTACGGCTGATAGTTCCCGGAGAGTCGAATGCAGCCTCCTTTGACCGTCGAAGGAATCGAGATCGCGTACGGCGATCAGGTGCTGGTCAAGGGGTTCGGCCTCCATGTCGATGCCGGGGAATCGGTCGCGCTGATGGGTCCGAGCGGTTCCGGCAAGACGAGCCTGCTCCACTGTCTTGTCGGGTTGAGCCGGCCGGCCGCCGGCGAGATCAGGATCGCGGGGAATCCGATGACCGGCGTCTCGGCGGCGCGCCGGGCCGATGCCCGGCGCGGTCTCATCGGCACGGCATACCAGACGCCCGACCTCCTGGCCGAGGTGAACGTCGCGGAGAACGTGGCGATCACGCTGCTCTTCGAAGGGGCCGCGCGCGAGGACGCGTTGGCGGCCGCGAGACGGTCACTGGCGGCCGTGGGGGTCGAGCACCTCGCCGAGCGTGGCGTGGCGAACCTGTCCGGTGGGGAGGCACAGCGTGTCTCCCTGGCCCGAGCCCTGGTGCGCGAGTCCATGTGCCTGCTCGTCGCCGACGAGCCGACGGCGAGTCTCGACGGCACCAACGCGGTGCGGCTGTCCGACCTGATGACCGGCATGGTGCGTGAGCGAGGTATCGGCGCCGTGATCGCCACGCACGACCAGCGCGTGGCCGACCGGTGCGACCGTGTCGTGGAGCTGCGGGACGTGACCGTTCGATGAACCTCGCGATCTGGACCGTTGCCCGCCGTCTGGCCCTGTCCACGGATCGTCGTCAGCGCTGGCGTCAGATCAGCATCGTCGCCGGCGCCCTGATCGCCACGTGTGCCGTCCTGCTCGCCATGAGCATCATCCACCTGGGCCTGCTCACCTCGGACCACACCGGCGCGCGCCATCCGGTGGTGGACTCGGGAGAGAGCAGGATGACGGTCGCCGTCACCGGACCCATCCTGCCGGACCTCAGCCAGTTCCCCGTGCTCTGGCTGGACCCCGCACCTGGATCCGAGGACGACCCGGCCATCATTCCTCCCGGGCTGTCGGCACTGCCGGCGCCCGGGGAAGCGGTGCTGTCACCCGGACTGCTCGCGCGAGGCTACACGGCAGAGGACCTCGGGTTCGCACCGAGCAGGGCAGGCACAGGCCTTCGACACACGATCGGCGACGCCGGGCTTGCCTCCCGCTCGGAGGGCTTCGTCGTCGCCCGCGCGCCGGAGGGCCGTTCCCTGGGAGAGCATGCGATCGCGAGCTCCGGCTTCAGGGGGCCCGGGCCTCGCTACCCTGTCGAGACCGTCCTCGACGTGCCAGCTGCCGGCGCGGCGATCGTCGGAGCCATCTGGCTGCTGATGCTGCCTGCCCTCATGGTCCTGACGGGGTCGGCGCGCGCGGTCTCGCAGGTGCGCACCGAGCGGGCGGAGACGCTCTGGCGGCTCGGGGTCAGGCGCCGTGGCATCGGGCTGCTCGTGGCACTCGAGACCCTCGTGCTCGCCACGATCGGATCAGCACTCGGCGTGCTGCTCTGGGGCGTGGCGATCGCGCCCCGAACACACCTTCCAGGCATCGGCGCGTCCCTGCTTCCCGGAGCCCTCGACCTGCCGGGCCTCGCCGTCGCCGCCGGGGTCGCGCTGGTCCTGCTCAACGCCACGCTTGCGGCTCTCTGGGCCAAGCGGGAGCCGAGCCGGCCACGGGGTGGTGTCTCGGTCCTGCGGGTACTGCCGTTCGCCGCCTGCCTGGCGGTGATGACACTCGCCGGATGGGTCCCGCAGCTGCTGAGGTCGGATGCCGGCTACGACCTGGGGGTGACGGTCCTGATGGTGGCCGGTGCCGGCGCGACGATCACGCTCCCCATGGCCGTGCCACCCCTGCTCGGCGGCATGGCGACCGTGGGAAGACTGCTGCGACAGCCGACCGCGTGGCTGGCCGGCCGTCTCGTCGTGGCCCGCCGGTCCACCTTGGCCCGCCCCGCCGTGATGGCCGCCGTGCTGGTGTATCTCGCCGGAGCCACCACCGCCATGATCGCCGGCCTCACCGAGAACGCGCCCGTATCGGTGCTACCCAGCGCCCAGCGCGAGGTGTGGGTGGTCACGTGGGCGGACAGCCGCGCCGACGACATCGACACGGCCGCTGAGCGCGCCCGGCAGGCAGGAGCGGAAACCCTGGCCGTCACGCCCACGCCTGCCGCCGAGGCGGGGCCCGAGCCGTCCGACGGCATCGTCACCACCGAGGACTGCGCCGCCGCCCGACAGTTCTTCGGACTGGACGAGCAGACGATGACCTGCACGAACGAGGAAGCAGCCGCGCCCGGTCTGTGGTTCACCGTGCGGTTCGGCTCCGCGGAGAACCGCGAGGGGACGATCTCCGCGGCCGCGACAGGCATGCTGGTGAGCGCGCCGCCGGGATGGACCGAGGCCGACACCCTCGCGGTGTTCTCGGGCCTCCCCGTGGTCAATCCGTGGAAGGTCGCGGGCACCAGCGACTTCTTCAGCCCGGTCTACGACTGGCTGGCAGGCGCGATGATCGCCGCCACCGGGATCCTGGCGATCGGCCTGGTCCGCGAGATCGGCGACCGTGTCCTGGTCGTGGTCGGCGAGCGGTCGCGCCTGCTGCGCGCAGGACTCCGCGACGGCGAGTCCGACTGGGTCTACGGCCTGGCGACCCTGCTCCCGATGGCCGTGGCGCTACCGCTGGGATACCTGTCGGCCCGAATCTTCGCCGCGAACGGCACCGGATACGCCGTCACGGCCGACAGCGTCGACATCGTCGCCATGGTCGCTGCCCTTGTGGCAGGACTCACCGCAGCGGTCGTCGCCCTCACCCTCTGGTGGCAGCGACGCATCGACACGGGCCGCGGTGAGAGCTGACCGCGACACCGAGGATCAGGGAGCGGGGCACCGCTCAGCGCCTCCTGCGCCGCCGGGCGCTGACGTCGTCGTCGTGCCCGGGCTCGAGCAGCACGCCGCCGGTTCCCTCGGTCGACAGCTCGTCCTCGGGGTTGTACAGGGCGCAGGCCTTGAGACTCAGGCAGCCGCAGCCGATGCACCCGTCCAGCCGGTCGCGCAGGCGTTCGAGACGCTCGATCTGCTGGTCGAGCCGTGGCCGCCACGCTCGGCTGAGGCGGTGCCAGTCGCGCTTGGTCGGGGTGCGCCCCTCGGGGAGAGTCGTCAAGGCCTCGCAGATCTCCTCGAGGCTGAGCCCGACGTTCTGCGCGGCGCGGATGAACGCGACCCGTCGCAATGTCGCCTGCGCGTAGCGCCGCTGGTTCCCTCCCGTGCGGCGTGAGGCGATCAGCCCGCGTTCCTCGTAGTAGCGCAACGCCGAGGTCGCGACGCCCGCGCGCTGTGCGAGCTGCCCCACGGTCAGGTCCTGCTGGGTCGGCACGGTGATCCTCTCGCCGGGTGTTGACTTCATGTTCCCTTGAAGTTTGAGAGTACTGCCATGACATCTCGGACCGTCACGCGGCGCCCCGTCACGCGTGCTCGCATCACCGCCCTCATGTCCCGGCTCGCGGGCGACGAGTCGCACACCGCCGCCGCGACCTCCACCCTCGACGTCCTCCACGTGCTCTACGGCCGGATCCTGCGGGTGACGCCCACGTCGATCGACGATCCCGACCGCGACCGCTTCTACCTCAGCAAGGGCCACGGGCCCATGGCCTACTACGCGGTCCTCGCCGCCCACGGATTCTTCCCCGAGGAGCACCTCGACACGTTCGGGGCCTTCGAGTCGGTGCTGGGCCTGCACCCGGATCACCTGCTGGTGCCGGGGGTCGAGATCTCCAGCGGATCCCTGGGACACGGCCTCCCGCTCGCCGTCGGCGCGGCGCACGCACTGCGCATCCGCGACAGCTCCGCCCGCGTGATCGTCCTGGTCGGCGACGCCGAGCTCGACGAGGGATCGTGCGCCGAGGCGATCGAGTACGCCGCGGCCGCGAAGCTGGAGAACCTGACCCTCGTGGTGGTCGACAACATCTCGTCCTCCTACACGGTCCACGGCCGTATCGAGCAGCGTCTGCGTGCCAACGGCTGGCGCGCCGACCGCGTGGACGGCCGCGATCAGAGGCTGCTCGAGGAGGCACTGGCCCGCCGCGTCCCCGGCACCCCGAACGCCGTGGTCGCCCAGGTCGAGAAGAAGAGCGCCCAGGTCGAGAACAAGAGCGAGGCCGCCTGATGAGCACCGCGGCACCCCTCGCACCGTCCCCTCGCGCCCAGTTCGGGCGCACGTCGTGCGCCCTGCTCGACGAGCGCGAGGATCTCGCGGTCGTCTGGGCCGAGATCTCCGGGCAATACCTCGAGGCCGGCGCGCGCGCCCACCCGGACCGCGTGATCAACGTCGGCATCCGCGAACAGCTCCTGGTGAGCCTCGGCGCCGGCCTCGCCCTGAACGGTGTCCGGCCGATCATGCACACGTTCGCGCCGTTCCTCGTGGAGCGGGCATTCGAGCAGATCAAGCTCGACTTCGCGCACCAAGGCGTGGGCGGCGTGCTCGTCAGCGCCGGAGGGTCGTTCGACAAGGCGTCGTCGGGCCGTACCCATCAGGGCCCGGCGGACGTGGCACTCGCCGCGACCGTTCCCGGCATGACGGTGCACGCACCCGGCACCGCGGCCGAGGTCGATGCGACGATCCGCGCGGCCGTGGCCGGCGACGGTCTCCACTACGTACGCACCTCCGAACTGACGCAGGCGACCCGGATCCCCACGGACGGGGCGATGCACGTCCTGCACGAGGGGCGAGGACCAGGCCGACGATCCGCTCCGGCGGGCGGACCGCTCACGCTCCTCGCCCTCGGGCCCGTCCGCGACGCGGCACTCGCAGCGGCCCGGGAGCTGGACGCGACGCTGCTCACGACGACGTCCGTGGTGCCGCTCGACGGTCAGGCCCTGCGCGCCCACGCCGGCGGCGAGGTCGTGGTGATCGAGCCGTGGCTCGAGGGGACCTCGGTCGCGGCCGTCGCCGCCGAGCTCGACGACGCTCCGCGAAGATTCCTGGGCATCGGCACCTCGCATCAGGAACTGCGCCGGTACGGCACCCCGGCCGAGCACGTCACCGCGCACGGCCTCGATCCCGACGGTCTCATCAGGCGAATCCGCGCCTGGTCGCGCAGCTCCTAGCTGTCGGGTCGCCCGGGGAGGTCTCACCCCGGGCGACCTTCCGAGCGACCCGGCCCCGGGTGCCAGGAGGCGACGATGGTTTCTCCGGTCGGTACGGCCGGCAACCTCTGGATGCTATGGTGTTCAAAACATTCTGAACATACGGGAAGAATCTTATGGACGAGGAAGCTTCGCGTCGCTACGCCGAGGAGGTCGGCGTCGCACTCACCCAGATGGGAACGACGCCGTCGTTCGGCACCCTCCTCGGGTGGCTCCTGATCTGTGAACCACGAGCGCAGACCATCACGCAGCTGTGCGATGCCGTCGGGCTCTCCAAGGCATCGGTGTCGACCGGCATGCGCGCGCTCGAGCAGTCGGGCCTGGTACGGCGTGTTCCCGCATCGGGGCGCGGCCATGCCTACGAGATCCACGACGACGCGTTTGCCCGCGCGATCGACCCCACTGCGAAGATGCGCACCTTCCTTGAGGTGCTGCAGCGTGGGCTCGACCTGGTCGGCGACGACGAGGCCCGCGCACAGCGGCTGCGGCACAGCCGCGACTTCTACGCGTTCATGATCGAACGGGTACCAGCGCTGATGGAGGAGTTCCGCACGAGCGAAGCGAGCACCCACCCGAGCAGCACGGTCGCGGGCACCGGCCCGCAGGAGGAGATGTCATGACAAGGGTGCTGATCGCGACCGTCGGGTCGCGCGGTGACGTGCAACCGTACGTCGCGCTCGCCCGAGGACTGCGAGCTGCCGGGCACGAACCCACCATCGCGACATGTGCCCGGTTCGAGTCGTTCGTGACCGCCAACGGCATCGCGTTCGAGCCGCTCAGCGACGACATCCTCAGGCTGCTCGACTCCGACGCCGGGCGCAGCGCCATGGAGGAATCCCACGGCGCACTGGGCGCGATCAGGACGAACATCGCCCTCGCGAAACAGGCAGGCCCGATCAACGAGCGACTGCTCCGCGACGTATGGCGTGCGGCGCAGATCGTCGAACCAGGGCTCGTGATCTACCACCCCAAGGCCCTCGCCGGCCCCCATGTGGCCGAGGCGCTGGGCGTTCCCGCGGTCGAGGCGCTGCCGGTTCCGGCCGTCGTCCCGACAGGCGACTTCCCTGTCCTCGGAATGCCTCGTCTACCGTTCGGCTCCCGCTACAACCGGATGACGTACTCGGTGGTCGCTGCCGGCTACAAGCAGTACGAGAAGACGGCCAACCGGTTTCGCACCGATGATCTGGGGCTCGCGCCGGTCAAGGACGCCGCCATGATGACGCGGATGCCGGACGGCACCCCCATCGAGGTCATGCATGCCATCAGCGAGCAGGTGCTGCCCCGCCCTGCCGACTGGCCTTCGCATGCTCGACTCACCGGGTACTGGTTCCTCGATGACGACGGCGCCTGGACGCCGCCGCAGAACCTGGTGGACTTCCTCGATCAGGGCGACCCGCCGGTCTACGTCGGGTTCGGCAGCATGGCCGGTCGCGACCCGCGGAAGGTCACGCGGGAGGTGGTCGCTGCGCTGCGGCAGGCCGGCGTCCGTGGCGTCCTCGCCTCGGGCTGGGGAGGCCTCGACACCGCGGACCTGCCCGATACCGTGCTCGCCATTTCCGAGGCGCCGCACGAGTGGATCTTTCCTCGCGTGTCGGCGGTGGTCCACCACGGCGGCGCCGGGACCACCGCGGCCGGTCTGCGCGCCGGGAGGCCGACCGTGGTGTGTCCGTTCATCGTCGACCAGTTCTTCTGGGGTGCTCGTGTCGCAGACCTCGGTGCGGGCCCTTCTCCGGTACCGCAGAAGGGCCTGACCGCCGACCGCCTCGCGGCCGCGATCAGCGCCGCGGTCACCGACCCCCAGATCCGCTCCACCGCCGAAGGCGTCGGCGCAACGATCAACGCCGAGGACGGTGTCGCCGTAGCCGTCGAACAGATCACCGCGACGCTCGCACGGGCATCCCGGCCATGACGCGATACTGGCGACCCACCGACCGGTCATCGGACTCCGTCGCACCTTCGGTGGTGTGACCTGTGGCGGCGCCTCACGCCAGGAGAATGCGGTGGCGTAGAAGTGGCTGGCCGGCGCAACCGTACGTCCGCCGGAACCACCGGATCATCCCGCGAGCGCGGGGAGCACCAGGTCTCGGCCGGCACCCACGCCGGTCTCGATGTCTCAGACGATGCCCGATGTTCCCAGCAGGGCCCCGGCGGTGTAGGTCGCGGCCAGCGCGAGCGCGCCTCCTGTCACCACACGGATGATCGCGCGGGTCTTCGAGCTGCCGCCGATGTGTGCGGAGATCGCGCCGGTGACGGCGAGGGCGATGAGCACGGCGGCGAACGTGACGGGCACGCGCAGGGCGGGCGGGGGCAGCAGGATCGCGAGCATGGGGAGGATCGCGCCGATCGTGAACGCCACGGCGGACGCGAACGCGGCATGCCACGGGCTGACCACGTCGTGCTCGTCGATGTTCAGCTCGGCCGCGAGGTGGGCGCCGAGCGCATCGTGCGCGGTCAGCTCGATCGCGACCTGGCGGGCGGTGTCCTCGCTGAGCCCTCTGGCCCGATACAGGCCGGCGAGTTCCTCGAGCTCCTCCTCAGGCATGTCGGCCAGCTCTTGTCGTTCCTTGGCGATCAGCGCCCGCTCGCTGTCGCTCTGGCTGCTGACCGACACGTACTCGCCCAGCGCCATGGAGATCGCGCCTCCGATCAGGCCCGCGAGCCCGGCGGTGAGAATGGGAGGGATCACGCTGGTCGCGCCGGCGACGCCGACCACGATCGCAGCGACCGACACGATCCCGTCGTTGGCGCCGAGAACACCGGCGCGCAGCCAGTTCAACCGTTGCGCGATCCCACCGCGGTGCGGCTCGTCTGCGTGCAGGTCCACATCAGCTGCGGCGGTCGTCATGAGGCGACTCCACACGACCGGGCCGGTTCGCGCAAGGATGGTAAGGCTCAACGAACACAGGCCCACCTGCGCCCCGCGACGGCAGGTGACCACCGACCGGAGAGCGTGGCGAGCCCCCGAGAGGGAACCCTCGCGGCCGTCACATGTCGGTCCAGTTCGGCATCCTCGATGCCTCTCGGAACCGTCGGTGCGCCCGGGCCGTATACCCGGCGCCTCCCGCACCGTCATGAGGCACTCCTCGTCCCCAGCACCCGGCCGAGCCAGTCGGTCCGTGTCCGCCGCGCCGCCGTCGAGACCCGCGCCTCGGGCACGAGCGCGTCGAAGCCGTGGAAGCCCCCGGCCCACACGTGCAGCTCCGCCTGGCCCCCCGCCGCCCAGATCCCGTTCGCGTAGCTGACGTCCTCGTCCCGGAACACCTCGGCCGAGCCGACGTCGACGTAGGTGGGCGGCAGGCCGGACAGGTCGTCGGCCCGGGCCGGCGACACGTACGGCGACACCTCGGTCGCCGGCCCGTCGCCCAGCACGGACCGCCAGCCGAACGCGTTCATGGCCCGGCTCCAGGTGGCGGGGCCCTCGGCGAACTGGTGGCTCGAGCCGGTGTCGTTGCGATGGTCGAGCATGGGGCAGACCAGCACCTGCGCGGCGACGGCAGGCGCCCCGCGATCCCGCGCGAGCAGGGTGACGCCCGCGGCGAGGCCACCTCCCGCGCTGGTCCCTGCCACGACGAGCCGGGCCGGGTCCACGCCCAGGTCGGCGGCATGCTCGGCGACCCAGGTCAGCCCTCGGAAGCAGTCCTCCACCAGCGTTGTGCCGGTCGCCTCCGGCGCCAGCCGGTAGTCCACGGTCACCACCACGACGCCGAGCTGGTCGAGCCACTCCAGCGGGATGTCGATGTTCGAGAACCGGTCCCCCATCACCATCCCGCCACCGTGCACCCAGTAGACACAGGGCACAGGGGTCGAGCGGTCCAGGCCCGGCGGGCTCAGGACGGTCAGCGGGACCGGCGCCCCGTCCGGTGCGGTGACCCCGACGTCGCGCCGGTCGACGGCACGCCCGGCCGTGAGCAGGCTGTCGACGCTCTCCGCCGTGGGCACGGCGAGGTCGCGCACCTGTGGCAGCGTGGCGCTGCTCAGGGCCGCGGCGGGCAGGAGGTCGAGCAGCGGCCGCAGCTCGGGATCGATCTCGGGGCGGATGGTCGTCATGGCATGTTCCTCTCGGTCAGGGTTCGGGATCGTCGGCGGGCTCGGCCGCTCCGGCGGGGCCCGCGGCTCAGAACTCGGCCTTGCCGCCGACGGGCACCTGGTCGGTGTACCCGGACTCCCCCGCCAGCAGCTCCTGCAGCTCGGCGACGAGGGCCTGCGCCTCGGCGCTCGCGAAGAACGCGGTGTGGGCCTCCTCGGAGGTCCAGCCCTCGGTGACGTGCACGACATCGGCGTTGCCCGCCGAGCGGCTGATCAGGAAGACGGGGCAGTCGTCGCGGGACAGCGACGGGGCGTGCAGCAGCATCTCGACCAGGGCGTCGCCCTTGCCGGGCTGCGCGGTCATGGTGGCCTGGAATCCGTGGCGGACGGTCATGTGGGGCTCCTCGGTGCGGGGGCTCCTGGGAGCCCGTGTGCTGTGTGTCCATCACACCGCGCAGGCCCTCCCCGCCGACAGACCGATCGTCCCGGCGGCTTGCACAATCCTCTCGACACGGCGAGCATCGTGAATGTGCCATGATCGGGGGCATGAGCGCTGTGGACCTCGAAGAGCTACGCACGCTGCTCGCCCGGCACGCACGGCGGGACAGCAGTGCGACGGCGCTGGACGACGTCCTGGTCTCGGCGGTGCAGCGCACCGCGCCGCCCGCGCCGTCCATGTCAGGCGTAGTCATGGCGCTGATCGCCCAGGGCTCGAAGCGGATAGCGCTCGGGGACCGCGTGTACGAGTACGGTGCCGGGCAGTACCTGGTGGCATCCGTCGACCTGCCGGTGACCGGGCTCTTCACGAGGGCTCGCCCCGGCGAGCCGGCGCTCGGCTTCGGGCTCGTCCTGCGGCCGGCGCTGATCGCGGAGCTCCTGCTGCAGGCCGGACCCGGCGACCTCCCTCCGACCGGCGCCGCGGCCCCTGCCGGCATGGTGGTCAGCGATGCCTCCGCGCCCCTCGTCGACGCCGTCGTGCGACTGCTGCGGCTGCTCGAGAGCCCACGCGACGCCGCGGTCCTGGCACCGCTCGTCAAGCGCGAGATCCTCTGGCGGCTGATCACCGGGGAGCAGGGCGCCACTGTGCGTCAGCTCGGCCTTGCCGACAGCGGCCTCGCCCACGTCGCCCGGGCCGTCCGGTGGATCCGCGAGCACTACGCCCAGCCCTTTCGTGTCCAGGACGTGGCGGCGCTGTCGGGCATGAGCGTCTCGGCGTTCTACCGGAACTTCCAGGCCGTCACAGCGATGAGCCCCATCCAGTTCCAGAAACGGATCCGGCTCCAGGAGGCACGGCTGCTGCTCGCCACGCGCCCCGGCGACGTGACCGGCGTCGGGCTGCGGGTCGGCTACGACAGCCCGTCGCAGTTCAGCCGTGAGTACCGGCGCCAGTTCGGCCTGCCGCCCAGCCAGGACGCCGTCCTGCTGCGCGACACGTCCGCCGACCGAGCCCCGGCCCTCGTGTAGGCGATGGGCCGTGTTCGGGTCGCCGCCTTCCCGCCGCGCCGCCGGCAGGAGAGCTGCTGGACCCACCCGGGGGTTCTGTCGGGGACACTGGACACAGCAATGTCTGTCGAGACGAGGAGTCTGAAGTGCCCCAGGGAACTGTCCGATGGTTCGACGCCGACCGTGGGTTCGGCTTCATCGACGTCGGGAACGAGGCCGAGGACCTGTTCGTGCATGCGTCCGAGATCGTCGGCGGCGACGGACCGAAGCTCCTCCGCGAGGGGCAGGCCGTCGAGTTCGAGGTGGGCGAGGGCGAGCGTGGCCCGCAGGCGCGCCGTGTCCGCGTCACGGGCGACCGGGCCGCCGACGCGCCCGTGGGTGTGCTCGGCACCGTCACCTGGTACGAGCCGGCCAAGGGATACGGCTTCGTCACGCCCGACGACGGTCGCGGCGAGATCTTCGTGCACAGCTCGGCCGTCGTCACCGGCGGCGTGATCTCGGAGGGGCAGCGCGTGGCGTTCCTCGTCGTCGACGGCGAGAAGGGGCCGCAGGCGGACCACCTGCTACCGCTGGGGGCGCAGGCTGCCCGGCATGCCGTGCCCTCGGACGGCGCGGACGGCACGGTGTCCTGGTACGACGACGCCAAGGGTTTCGGGTTCGTCACTCCCGACTCGGGCGGCGAGGACGTCTTCGTCCACGTCCGGGCGCTCGGCCCCGGTGTGACCGAGCTTTCCGAGGGTGCACGTGTGACGTATGACGTCGTCGAGACCGACAAGGGGCCGAATGCCCGCAACGTGCAGCTCGTGCGCGGCTCCGGGAGTGGGCGCGCGGCCGCGGACCGCGGTCGGTCGGGCCGTCCTGCGGCATCGAACCGGCCCGTGCGAGCAGGTGAGGGCACCGTCGCGCGCTACGACGCGGAGCGCGGTTTCGGCTTCATCACCCCCGATGCCGGGGGCGCGGACCTGTTCGTGCACGTGTCGGTCGTGCAGGGCACCGATTTCCTGGAGGAGGGTGACCGGGTCCGGTACAAGGTGCGCCAGAGCGACCGGGGACCGCAGGCCGACCACGTCGAACTGGCGTGAGCTGCGATGTTCCACGACATCGTGGAACGGTCCCGCCGCGGGGCGGCATCCCGGCCACGGGCACCACGCCGCCGGCGGATCTGCCCTTCGCTCGGCTCGGATCGGTGCCGGGCGGCCGGCACTGCGGACGCCCCCGCCGGCCCTACCGGCGGGCGACCGCCGGATGCGTGTGCGCGACCGACAGCAGGACGCGAGCCCCCGTGTCGCCGGCCACCGCCCAGCGGTGCCGGATACCTGCCGGGTGGCTGATCGCTTCGCCCGCACCGAGCCGCCAGGAGCCCTCGTGCTCCAGGGTGACCTCGAGCTCGCCGCCCATCACGTAGACGGTCATCTCGCCGTCGGACTCGAACCAGTCCCCGAGATCGGCGCCGGGCTCGATGTCGTACTCCACCACCTCGAGCAGGTGCCCGGCGCCGCCGGACAGGAGCCTGCCTCTTGCCGCTCCCGGCACGTCGGACACGGCCAGCTCCTGACCGTCCCCCTGGCGCAGGACGGACACCCCGCGCGGCGCCGCCACCGCCGGCATGAGCTGGCTCGGCGGCACACCGAGCGCATGAGCCAGCCGGTAGAGGCTCGACAGCGAGGGGCTCGTCTCGCCCTTCTCGACCTGGCTGAGGAACGGCTGGCTCATCCCGCCCGCCCGCGCCAGGGCACGCATCGAGAGCCCCGCCGCCTCGCGCGCACGCCGCACGGCTCGCCCCACCGCCGCACGAACGTCGGCCGCGACCTCCGGATGCTGTAACACCGGCTTAACCCCCACGGCTCGATCCTGGCCCATAGTGATAACCAATACCTATCACCTTGGCCCCGGGCGGTCGCCCGGGACAGGACCGAAGGTATCCGAACACCGAAGGAGACTCGCATGCCCGCATTCCACGTCCCCGCGATCGACATCACTCCCTACATCGCGAACGGCACCGACGCCGAGCGAGCCGACGTCGCTTGTCAGGTCGACGAGGCGGCCCGCACGGTCGGCTTCATGCAGATCCTCGGGCATGGGATCCCGCTCGAGGCGTGGGCCCGCCTCGGGCGCGCGAGTGACCGGTTCTTCGAGCTGCCACTCGACGTCAAGAAGCAGTACCGGGCCCCCGCCGGCGTCAACCGCGGGTACAGCCCGCCCAGGTCCGAGCGCCTCAGCCTCAGCCTGGGCGTCGAGAAGGCCGAGCGCATGAACGACTTCTTCGAGGCCTTCAACCTCGGCGCCACCACCACCGACTACCCCGGCGCCGGCCTCGACCCCCGCATGTACCCCGAGAACATCTGGCCCGCCGAGAGCGACACGTTCCAGGACGACGTCGAGCTGTGGATGTCACACGCCCGATCCGTGGCCCGCGTCATGATGCGGATCTTCACCGACGCTCTCGGCCTGCCGGCCGGGCACTTCGACGCGTACACCGACCACTCGCTCGACGTCCTGCGGATGAACAACTACGCCCTCCCCGAGGGTGAGCGGGTCGAACTCGACGGTGATCTCATCGGCATGGGCGAGCACACCGACTTCGGCATCGTGACGCTCTTGTGGGCCGACGACGTCAAGGGGCTCCAGGTCCTGGACGCCGACGGCGGCTGGAACGATGTCTCACCACTGCCCGGCGCCCTGCTCGTCAACCTCGGCGACCTGACGGCGCGCTGGACGAACGAGCAGTGGAAGTCGACGCTGCACCGCGTGAAGCCCCCGGTGATCGACGGCCGCATCAGGCGGCGCCGGTCGGCCGCGTTCTTCCTCGACGGCAATGTCGACGCGGTGATCACGACACTCCCCGGATGCGTCGCCGAGGGCGATACCGAGCTGTACGGCCCCATCACCGTCGGCGAGCACATCGAAGCGAAGCTCAACGGCTCCCGGGGCCTCGTGAACAACACGAAGGACACCGGTCGCGAGGCCCGGCGCGTCCTGGCCGGCGACGCCTGACCGGCACACTCCGGGAGGCACGTCCCGGGCAGCCCGCCCGCCTCACACGATGCCCGAACGTGACCTGCGAAAACAGACCGCAGGGATCCCGGATGAGCGACTGTGGCGATGCTATGGTCTGGAGCGATACCACGGAGGGCGCGCCCGTCGCTCCACCACCACTTCGGCGACCGGCCGGAACCGGTCCGCGCGGTGGTCGATGTGCCGTTCGGGGCGATGTACCCGACATCGGTCGCGCCGCCAACCCCGGTCGAACGAACCGGCGCGCTACTGCGTGCCGGTTTCGTCACCGGCCAGGCACACGGCTGACTCCTTCTCGATCCGGCCGAAGCAAGCAAGAACCCTCTCCACGGAGCAACACTCATGACCGACCTGCTCACAGACAAGACGATCCTCATTACCGGCGCCTCGTCCGGTATCGGCGAGTCCGCCGCGCACCTGTTCG
The DNA here is from genome assembly GCF_016742955.1 of Myceligenerans indicum. Lineage (GTDB taxonomy): Bacteria > Actinomycetota > Actinomycetes > Actinomycetales > Cellulomonadaceae > Myceligenerans > Myceligenerans indicum. The sequence goes on from NZ_JABBYC010000022.1 coordinate 42,753, forward strand.
CCCGCGAGGGCGCGAACCTCGTCATCACCGCCCGCCGCAAGGCCGAACTTGACCGCGTCGCCGCGAGCATCACCGCCCACGGAGGCAACGTCCTCGCCGTTCAGGCCGACACCACCAACGCCGAAGACCTGCAACGAGCCGTCGCCGCCGCGGTCGAGAGGTGGGGGCGCCTCGACGGCGCACTGAACAACGCGGGCCGCACCCAGGGTGGCGGCCGTCTCGCCGAGGTCACCGACGAGACCTTCGACTCCGTCCTGGAGACCAACTTCAAAGGCGTGTGGCTGGCGATGCGCGCCGAGCTGAAGGCGATGACCTCGCAGGGCGCCCCTGGTGGTTCGATCGTCAACATCAGCAGCATCGGAGGCACCTTCGGCGCTGCCGGGCAGAGCGTGTACGGAGCGACGAAGGCTGCCGTCATCGCGCTGAGCCGCGCCGCCGCAGCCGAATACGGCCGCGACAGGGTCCGCGTCAACGCCATCGCGCCCGGCGCCACGATGACCGAGATGATGGTCGCCTGGCAGCAGCGCGACCCGAGCATCATCGAGCACCTCAGCTCCCTCGCCGCCCTCGGCCGCCCCGGCCAACCGGACGAGATCGCCGAGGCCGCCGCCTGGCTCCTCAGCGACCGCGCGAGCTACGTCACCGGTATGGCCCTCGGCGTCGACGGCGGCACCGCCACCTGGCCGCACTGAGTCGACCTGAGCCGCGCCGCCACCCCGCCTCAGGAGCACCCGGACGGGCAGGAGGCCATCGCGGTGAACCTGCCCGGCGCGGTCAGGATCGCGTCGACCGAGTCGGGGCTTAGGCAGTGCTCGTCACCTTGGGAGCTTCGTCGGGGACAGCGGTTCGGGGGCGGACGGCGCCGGCCAGGAGCAGGCCTGCGAGGCAGCACAGCAGGGGTGCGAGCAGTGCGGTGTTGATCCCCACGGCGTCGGACAGCCATCCGATGACCGCGGGTCCGGCGAGCATGCCGAGGTAGCCGAGCCCGACGACGCGGGACAGGATCACTCCGCGGCGCGCGGACGACAGGTTGCCGGCGGCGGTGAACAACTGGGGCACGATGCCCGACAGGCCGAGACCGAACAGCAGCCAGCAGGCCAGTGTCAGCGGGTAGTCCGGTGACAGGATCACGCCCAGGATCCCGGCTCCGGCCAGGAGGGATCCGCCGCGCACGACGGCGACGGGCCCGAGGCGAGCGACGAAGCGGTCGGCGGTGAGCCGGCCGATCGTCATTGCCAGCGCGAAGGTGCCGTAGGCCAGGGCTGCGAAGGATTGGCTCCGGTGCAGGTGTTCGACGGCGTGCACGGCGCTCCAGTCGGTGGCGGTGCCTTCTGCGAGGTTGAGCAGGACAGCCAGGACGGCCAGGGCGATGGCCGGTGCGAGCACCGAGGGTTCGCCGGCGTGAGCGGTGTGGCCTTCCCGGGAGGTGGTGATGTCGGCCTCGGGGACGCCGTCGGGGACTGGTGGCGCAGGCTCGGTGAGGTCCTCACGGGCCAGGAGGCGTGGCACGCTGAGCGCACCGACCGCCGCTGCGGAGAGGGATGCGGTGCCCAGGGCTCCGGTGGTGGGCATGTCGAGCGTGTGGAAGAGGGCGCCCAGCCCGGCGCCGGCGGCTCCGGCGATGGAGAAGTAGCCGTGGAAGGCCGACATGATGGGGCGGCCGTAGGCGTTCTGGATCTTGACGGCCTGGTCGTTGGCGGCCACCGTGACGGCGCCGGTGCCGACGCCGAGCAGGGGCAGGATGACCGCCAGGTGCCACGCGGTGGTCGCCAGGCCGGGTCCGTTGATGGCCACGGCGATGACGGCCACGCTCAGGCCGGCCGTGCGGCGGCTGCCCCACCGGTCACTGATCCAGCCGGCCGCCTGCATGCCTGCAATCGAGCCTGCGCCCAGGGCCAGCAGGAGCAGCCCGAGCGTGGAGTTGGAGATGCCGGTACGGGCCTGGACGGCGGGGATGTTGACGACCCACAGCGCGATCGCCAGACCGGTCAGCACGAACAGCCCGGTGTTGGCGATCCGGACGCGGCGGAGTTCGGCAGGCGCAAGCATGCGTACGATCGTACACATCGTCGGAGTGCTTGCCTACCTGCTGGTAAGTTCCTTTGTGTACGAACGTACACTCGACTCGGTGCCCGCTGCACCGGTCGAGCAGGACCGGACCCGCACCGGCGGGCGGACGACACGAGGGAGTTCTGCGGTGGACGAGCGCGAGCAGGAAGTTCGGCGGCGAATGGATGCCCAGGAGCTGTACAAGGACGTGGGGCCGGGACTGGAGGCACTGGAGGAGTCACGGGTACGGGGCAAGGAGCTGGCGCGGGAGTTCAACGCGCTGCAGCCGCGTGATACCCCCGGCCGGAACCGGGTGCTGCGAGAGCTGTTCGGGGCTGTCGGGAACGGGGTGTGGGTCGAGCCGCCGCTGTACGTGGCCTACGGGGCGCACACCACGGTCGGGGACGGGGTGTATGCCAACACGGGCCTGACTCTGGTGGACGACGGACCGATCAGGATCGGCAACGGGGTGATGTTCGCCCCGCACGTCACCGTCGCCACCGCCGGTCACCCGCTGCACCCGGCCGCCCGCCCGCACGGCGAGCAGTTCTCCGCGCCGGTGGTGATCGAGGACGACGTGTGGGTGGGGTCCCACGTGTCGATCATGCCGGGCGTGAGGATCGGGCGCGGCTCGGTGATCGCCGCGGGAGCGGTGGTGACAGCCAACGTTCCCCCGATGGTGGTGGCCGGCGGAGTACCCGCCCGGGTCCTGCGCGAGATCACCGACGCCGACCGCCACTGGACCTATCAAGCCCCGAGCACCCTCGCCCTCCCGGTCGGCAGCGAGGCGCCCGGCGCGTGATCCGCGGCCAGCTCCCGCTGCGCGACCCGGGCTCCGGATCGCGCAGCGCGGCCCCTGCTCCGGCAGGGCCGGGACGGCACCTCGCGACCCTGCACACGGCGAACGGCACCGGCACCGGCACCGGCACCGGCACCCGGTCGTGATGTGTACGCTCGTACGCATGAGTGTCGACCACTTCACCGGTGATCCCCGCAGCAACCACGAACGCATGCTCGCCGGGGACCTGTACATCGCCGACGACCCCGCCATCGCCGAGGACCAGAGACAGGCCGTCCGGCGCGCCGCCGCCTTCCGGTCGGCCTACGACCAGGACCCCGTGGCCGCCCAGAGCCGGCTCGCCGAACTGTTCGGCGCCATAGGACAGGACGCCTTCGTCCGCGCACCCGTGCACGTGGACTACGGCAGCCGCATCACCATCGGGCCGCGCACGTTCATCAACATGGGTCTGACCGCGCTCGACGTCGCCCCGATCACCATCGGCGCCGACTGCCAGATCGGCCCCCACGTGCAACTGCTCACCCCGACCCACCCGATCGACCCGCAACCACGCCGCGACAAGCTCGAGGCCGCCCGGCCGATCACCATCGGCGACAACGTCTGGCTCGGCGGCGGCGTGATCGTCTGCCCCGGCGTCACCATCGGTGACAACTCCGTGATCGGCGCCGGAGCCGTCGTCACACGCGACATCCCCGCGGGCGTGGTGGCCGTGGGCAACCCCGCCCGCACGGTTCGCGAGATCATCTGACCCATGACCCCACCGGCCGCCCCGCCCACCCGCACCCGCCGCTACGACCCCCGGCGTCGGGACCGCATCATCGACGCCTGCATCGAGGTCATCGCAGCCCACGGGGTCGACGGCACCTCCCACCGGCGGGTGGCCACGGCGGCCGGCGTCCCTCTCGGGTCGATGACCTACCACTTCTCCGGACGTGACCAACTCCTGCGCGAGGCGTTCGCGCGCTTCGCCGACACCGTCGCCGACCGGATGACCGCACGCATGGAACAGGTCCCACCCGGCGACCACGAGGCGGGGATCCGAGCAGTCGTGGACTCCATCCTGCTCGATGTCTTCCCCGACCCCCGTGAACTCGTCCTCACCCACGAGCTCTACACCCTCGCGGCACACGACCCCGCGTACCGCACCCTCACCAACGCCTGGATGCGCCGCAGCCGTGCCGCCCTGGAACGATGCTTCGACCCCACCACCGCGCGCATCCTGGACGCGCTGATCGAGGGCATCACCATCCACCGTGCCCTGGACAACCAACCCCACGACGACGCCGACGTCGAACTCGCCGTCCGCCGGATCGTCCAGCCCTGAACCTGGGCCCGGTCACGCATCGCCGGTCCCGCCGGCGCGAGGCATTCCTGGGTCACCCCCATACTCCCGCCCGGGCGTACCAGGACGGCGCCCCCGCTCGTCACCCGCGGTAGCCGGACCGCTCCCCCACCACGGCATCCCGCGCACACCTGCTCCACGACCGCCACGACCGCCCGGGACCCACCACGGGAGTGCGACGGTGCCGCTACTCAGGCAGCCGCTCGCCACGGGTGCTCCCGCGCATGACCAGGCGCACCTCACCCACGACGTGCTCCGGCCCGGCCGCGGGGTCTTCCGGCTGCCGCTGCAGGAGCCGCAGCGCCTCGGCCGATGGGATGATCGACCAGCGCCCGCGGATCGTGAACAGCCACTGGGGCGACGTCGTCGAGGACAACGCCTTCGGCACGCACGAGTTCCTCGACCTGTGCGAGCTGCTGGGCGCCGACCCCTACGTGTCGGGGAACGTGGGCTCGGGGTCCGTGCAGGAGATGTCGGAGTGGGTCGAGTACCTCACCCGGGCCGACGACTCCCGCATGGCCGCGCTGCGCCGCGCGCACGGCCGGGACGAGCCGTGGCGCGTCCCGTTCTGGGGCATCGCCAACGAGACGTGGGGCTGCGGCGGCAACATGAGGGCCGAGCAGTACGCCTCCCTCGCCCGCCACTACTCGACGTTCGTCCGTGACCAGGGCGAGACTCGTGCGCACCCCGACATACCACGTCTTCGAGATGAACGCCGGTCACCACGACGCGGCGTCGCTGGACGTCGTGCGTCGGTCACAGCTCGCCGATCAGGTCCGTCTCGCGCGCCGGCCCGTCAGACGGTTCCGACCAGCTCGGCCAGCGCGCCGTCCCTTGCGAAGACGGGGACGACGTCCAGTTCCGCCGTGACGGTGATCCACCGCCCCCCGCCGGTTGTCTCGCCGGTGTGGAGGTCGGTCCAGGACGCGCCGGCGGGGAGGTAGACCTCGCGGCTGGTGGCGTGTGGCCGAACCACGGGTGCGACAAGCAGGTCCGGGCCGTACAGGTACTGGTCGGGCAGGTCCCAGGAGGTCTCGTCGTCGGGGAACTCGTGGAACAGGCCGCGCATGACGGGCTGCCCGTCCCGGTGCGCCTCGGCCATGAGCCGACGGGTGTAGGGGCGAAGGGTCTCGCGCAGCCGGACGTACCTGGCGAGGATCTCGTACACGTCGGGACCGAAGCTCCACAGCTCGTTCGGCGCGCCGCTGCGCAGGCGTGGCGTGCCGTCGGCGGCGGCGACCTCCTCATACGGCCGCCGGTCGCCGTGCATGCGCATCACGGGGCAGAAGGTCCCGAACTGGAACCAGCGGATCAACAGGTCGTGGAAGTCCGGGTCGGTGATGTCGCCGTCGTGGAAGCCGCCGATGTCGGTGGTGAACCACGGGATCCCGGCCACGCCCATGTGGATGCCCGCCGTGATCTGGCGGCGCAGGTCCTCGTAGGTGGAGTGGATGTCCCCCGACCAGACCAGGGCGCCGTAGCGTTGGCTGCCGGCCCACGCGCAGCGCAGCAGGTTGACCACCTGGGACTGGCCCGCCGCGGTCTGACCCTCGTGGAAGGCGCGCGCGAAGGCCTGCGGGTAGATGTTCCCGACCTGGAGGTTGGAGCCCTGGTGGTAGCGGTAGTTGTCGAAGTCGTAGACGCCGTACTCGGGCTCGGCCTCGTCCAGCCAGAACAGCTTGATCCCCAGGTCGTGATAGTTGCGCCGGCAGATCTCCCAGACCGCCTCGCGGGCGCGCGGGTTGGTCGCGTCCACGAACACGCTCGGCCCCTGGAACCCCATCTGCAGGTCGATCCCGCGCTCCGTGCTGACCAGCAGGTTCTCCTTCTTCAGCAGCGCGAAGTTCTCCGACTCGGTCGAGACCTGAGGCCAGACCGAGACCATGAGCTCGATCCCGAGCTCGGCCAGTTCGTCGACCATCGCGCGGGGGTCCGGCCAGAACTCCTCCTCGAACCGGTAGTCGCCCATCTTCGGCCAGTGGAAGAAGTCGGCCACGATGACATCGATCGGCAGGCCGCGGCGCTTGTGCTCCCGCGCGACCTCCAGCAGCTGCTCCTGGTTCCAGTAGCGCAGCTTGCACTGCCAGTAGCCCAGCCCGTACTCCGGCATCATCGGCGCGTGCCCGGTCGCATCGGCGTAGGCCGACGCGATCGCCGCGGGGGTGTCGCCTGCCGTGATCCAGTAGTCGAGCTGCTTCGTCGACTCGGCGACCCATTCGGTGCGGTTGACGGCGAACGTGGCGCGGCCGATCGCCGGGTTGTGCCACAGGAAGCCGTAGCCGGCGCTGGAGACCACGAACGGCACACTGGCCTGAGAATTGCGATGCGCGAGTTCGAAGGTGGATCCCTTGAGGTCGACGATCTGCTGCTGGTACTGCCCCATCCCGGACAGCTTCTCCCCGGGCACCGGCTCGAACGCGGCGGTGACCTGGTGGTCGCCTCCGGGGATCGAGCGAAAGGCACGGGCGTCGAGCTTGAGCGAACCGCCCGCCTCCAGTTCACGCAGCAGCACCTTGCCCGCCGCGTCACGGAACTCGACCGCACACCGGTAAACCTGGTAGCCCACCTGCTCGTCGAAGAAGTCCCACGCGTGCAGGACGACGGCGAGCCCGCCGACGACCAGGCGGGCCTCACCGCCCGCGACCGTGACCACCACCTCCGCGGGCGCTGGCGGGAGCAGGGCGAAGTCGGTGTCGAGGACGTCGCCGCCGGGCGCGCACCGCACCCGCACCGCACTCGCCCCCCATGCCTGGACGACCAGGGTCTGACCACCTCCGCGCCAGACGACGCGGTCCGGACCCGTCTCGAAGATCTGCATCGGTCGTGTGTCGCTCTCTGTAGGATTCCGCACCGGATGCGCGAGAGCGCGCCGGTTTCCCGCCGCCCCATGACAGCCACAGGCTTGATGTCGCCCGTGTCAGCGCTCACACTTCCGGTGAGCGGGACAACAGAAGCCCTGCTCACCGGGCAGAACAGCCATTCCCGGCGACCGCTCTCGTGGGCGCCGGTTCGCTTCGGCGATGTTAGCGCCCCCACAGATGTTGGCGCCGACCTCGGGAGGCCATGGCGCCCGGTAGAAGTCACGGTTCACCAACGCGGCCCACCTCCGGCCATGGCTTCCGTCGCCAGGAATGCCACAGCACCGGCTTTCTCTTGACCGCACTCCCGGGAGCGCCGGCCCAGCCCGACGACGACGCTGCGGCACGAAGGAGACACACCTCACCGAGCACTCGTCACGTGGGAGCGGCCCGGCGTGATCCGCGCAGGAACTGCTCGACCGCGGTCTCCACGAGCGCGTCGCGCATCTCCCGCGGGACCAGTCCGCCGTTGACGAAGGTCACGATGCCCTGGATCGTCGCGAACAGGATGGTGCCCACCTGGTAGAGATCCCCGGGCTCGAACACACCGGCCTCCTGCCCCTCCGCGACGAGATCGAACACGACGGTCAGCGCGGCGCCGGCCGCGGCGACGACCGGCTCGCTGACCCGCTGGTGCTTGGCGGTGAACATGAGTTCGAGGAGCGCGACGTCGCGCGTGGCGAAGCGGCTGTACGCCGCCGCGGCCGCCCCGAGCCGGGCAGGGAGGCTCCGCCCGGCACTCGCGACCGCTGCGCGCAGCTCCTCGCCCAGCCGCTCGAACCCTGCTGTCGCGAGCGCGTCCAGCAACGCCTGGCGGTCCGGGAAGTGCCGTCGTGGTGCGGCGTGACTGACGCCCACCTGCCGGGCGAGCTCGCGCAGCGAGAGCTGGTCCACGCCGTGCTCGCGCAGGCTCGCCTCGGCCGCGTCGAGCAGCGCGGTGCGGAGGTTCCCGTGGTGGTACGGACGTTCGCCGGTGCGTTCGGGGCTGGTCTCGGGCACGTGCACAGAATATCCGGGCCATGTTGCCATTGACATCAATGTATCCGGCGACAACTATGTTTCCTGTGACTACATTCGCTGCTTCCAGCATTCCCCCGATGACCGGCCGCACGATCGTCGTGACCGGCTCGAACAGCGGTATCGGCCGCGTCACCGCGCGCACCCTCGCCGCGAAGGGCGCACGAGTCCTGCTCGCGGTGCGCGACGTCGGCAAGGGCCGATCTGCCGCCGCGACGATGACCGGCGAGACGGAGGTCCGGCATCTCGACCTCGCCGATCTCACGTCGATCCGGGCATTCGCGGCCGGCCTGGACGAACCCGTCGACATCCTCGTGAACAACGCGGGCGTCATGGTCCCTCCGCTCGTGCGCACCGCCGACGGCTTCGAGCTGCAGTTCGGCACCAATCACCTGGGGCATTTCGCGCTCACGAACCTGCTCCTGCCGCGTCTCACGGGACGGGTCGTCACCGTCTCGTCCAACGGGCACAGGATCCCCAGGACCTTGGACCTCGACGACCTGAACTGGGAACGCAAGCCGTACCGGGCGTTGCAGGCCTACGGGCAGTCGAAGCTCGCAAACCTCCTGTTCACGGCCGAGCTCCAGCGGCGCCTGGCCGACACCGGCTCACCGGTCATCGCCACCGCCGCCCACCCCGGCATCGCCTCCACGAATCTCGGCCACGCCCACAACGAGGATCGTCGCTGGACAAGGCTGCTCTTGTCGCTGACCGGCCGGCTCGCCCAGAGTGACGAGGACGGCGCCCTGCCCACCCTGTACGCGGCCACCGCGGACATCCCCGGCAACAGCTACGCCGGTCCGGGCGGCTTCCAGGAGGGACGCGGGGCGCCCGCCCTCGTCGGCCGCTCGGGGCTGGCCCAGGACGACGGCCTGGCACGCCGCCTGTGGGCCGTCTCCGAGGAACTCACCGGAGTCACCTTCCCCCTGCGAACCCCGCGAACCTCGCCCTGATGATCCCCGGGGGTCGATGACGCCCGATCTGTCGTCGGCTCCAGATGCTGTCCCACGACTGGCCGAGTGGCCGGCGAGTCGTGCCACGGTGTCTCCGGAGACCGAACTTCTTGGAAGGATGACAGTCATGGGGGTCTGGGCACGTCCGGGGTGTCAACCCGCGGATTGGCCGTCGCGGGAAGGATCCAGGACGGTCAGGCGCACTGCCAGGTATAGCGGAGAGCGCCGAGTTCGCCGCGGTCGAGGTCTCGGTAGCGGGCGTACCAGTACAGTTGAGCGGTCTCGGCCCAGAGGTACTCGTCGTTGCAGTCACTCTCGACCTGGAACAACAAGGTCCAGTGCTCCGCCTCGCCGTGAACGGCCTGGTCGGACAGCCTCCAGGGCTGGTCCATGTGCCGCAGCTGGCCAGTGGCGATCTCGTACTCGGGCACGCCCTCGACGGGGTCCGCGGCCCAGCCGCCGACCTGGTGCCCGTGCCCGTTCATCGCGTCCCAGACCGCCTCTCTGAAGGCTTCGGCAGCAATCGGGTGCTCGGTGTCGGCGAGGCTGGTGTCGAGCGGGAGACCGAGAGCTTGCCGGAGCCGGTGGTGCTCGGGGGCGACGGGGGTAAGCCGCTGCCGTGCGGTCAAGACCTGCTCGGCGTGGATCCATCCGTCGTCGGGCACCGAACGCTCCGTCCCGTCTGGCGGGAGCTGGAGGACCCGGCTGCCCGGCCAGCTCCTGGGGTCGTCGCCCCTCACGGGTGGGCTGTGCCACGGCCCGTCCGCGGGCTGCTTGTAGTAGAAGAAGGCCAGCCGCCCGTCACCTGGCAGCCGGATCCCGGCATCGACACCGCTCGCTCGCAGAGCGGTCAGGTCGAGCTCACCGAGAAACGACAGCGGGCCTACGCCGTCCCAGACGGGCCAGGCGACGTCGTCAGGCAGACACGGGTTCCCGCCCAGCCGAGCCACCACACGGTCCTCGGGACGGGCCGGAACAAGCCTCGCAGCTGGCCGAAGGAGCGAGACCCACGTCGCGGCCGTCCTCTGGTCGAGGTGCTCGTGCGCGACCGCCTCAAGTCGTTCGCGCTCGCCTCTCGCTCCGGTGAAAGTCATGCCAGGACCGTACCGGCGATGCGTGGGCCCCGGACGCGTCGCTGCGTCGCGCGCCAGACGCGTCGGCCAGGCGAGAGGGCAGGAGGAGGGGTGAGGCGACTGAGCGTCCCGGGCTCTCGGTGAGGCGGTCAGGTCAGACGGAGACTCTCTCCTTCACGGCGGGCCTCGTGGCCGCCTTCGGTGCGAGCGTGCTACCGAAGGTCAGTTTGGGGGTGCTGCTTGTGCCAGGCGCCGGACCGGTCGGCGCTCGGAGCCGTGTGCGGTGAACATGCCCGACTTCGCGATCCACGGCATCAGCGGCCCTGGCTCCGGGTCAACGTGTCGGCCGGCTCGGATCCAGGTCGCATCTCCCATCGGGAGGCTGGTGACCGTGGATCAATCGGGACCCGCCCACGCTTCGCCAGGTGGGTGCGAACGGTAGACCGCCGGCACCGGCACGGTGCCCCGTCGGGGGCGGAGGTTCAGGTGTTCAGCTCGCTGGTCTCGTCCCGCCGGACCGGACGTGCGTCGTCGAACGACCCGAGCGGACCGAGGTCGACGCCGTCGAACTGCGCGGCCGTGGATCGAGCGACTCCGACGAGCTCGGCCAGGGGAACGACCACACGACTGGTCGCGCCAAGGTCCTCGTGAGCTTCCTTGGACCACAGGGGCGGGAAGAAGGCCAAGCCACGGTCACCATCGAGACCGCGGGACTCGGCCTCCCAACCGTCCCACCGCAGCCCGTCCGTGAACTCGCTCAAACCACCCTCCAGCACCCACGCGAGCCACGCCGCATACCCGGCCTCAAGCCGTTCCCACTGCAGGGTGTCGGGCGCAAGATAGATCATCTCGCCCGGATTCCCCGGCCTCCCGACAGCCTCGGGATCGTGCCCGTTGAGGACATAGACACCACCCAGAACATCATGGGCCACCACGAGCCCGGACACCGGGAACCAGGCAGCATCCGACTCCGGCGGGAAGTCGTTCACCGCGGCCAAGCCCGGCAAACGACCAGGCCCTTCCCGGAACGGGCTTCCATAGACACGCAGCCAGCCATGATCGATCAGGAGCCCGCCGGTATGGACGACCACGGCACCCAGGAACGAGCCGGTCGTGACCTGGAGCTGCTCAAGCGTGCGACGACTGATCGCCCCATCCGGGGCGAGGATCTCGACGGTGACCGAAGCCCCGCCCATCAGCCGCTGCAACTCCGGCCAAGCAGGTCGCTGCGTGGCAGTCAGATTCTCGAACACTCGCACACGCCCGATCGTAGGGGCCGCGGTCCGCGAGCCGGCATCCCCTGGCGTCGTACCTGAGGCCCGGCGTCCGCGGCCTGATGGTCGTCGATATCCTGCGCACCAACCGGCCCATCGGGGTCAGATGCCGATGGCTTTCCGAAGTAAGCGATCCTGCTCGGGCGTGATTCCGAGCTGCTTGGTGGTACGCAGACCGGTCGTGTTCTGCCAGAGCAGGTCGTCTTCGGGTCCCGCCGGGTGCCATTGGCTGTCCGGCCACCCTTCGGTGACGGCTTCGACGAGAAGGGGCGCTGTCTCGGCCGAGAGGCCGACGGCGACGAGAGCTTCGGCGATCCGTTCACGGGCCTCGACCGCCGGTGCCTCGAGGTCGCCGATGGCAGGGAGCAGGAGGAGCAGCCGGAGGTGGCGATCTCGGACCGTGGTCGGGCCGGTTTCCTCAGCGTCGTCAGTGGTCGCCCCACGCCGTGGTGACCGGTCGGCGATGGCGACGGCCTCCGGCCAGCGCAAGCCGGGGCCGATGGCGTTCCCGGAGATCGCCGCGAACAGGGCTGTGCCGTCCCAACCGGGGTGGGCGAAGCGGAATTCGGCAGCGCACTCGGAGACACCAGGGACGCCGTCGTCGTCCAGATGGGAGTAGATGATCTGCAGTTCGTGGCCGTCCTGCATCGGAAGGCGGAAGGCCGGCCAGGCGGAGCCAGTGTCAAACGTCGCCTTGCCGACACGTTCCGCCTCGGGGCCTTCAGCCGAGAGGCGATCGGCATCGTGCAGGTCATCGACGTCCAGCTCGAAGAAGTCCCAGTGGTGACCCCAGAATCCCGGCATCTGCAGGAGATGAGCGGCAGGGACGATCTCGTACTCACCAGGGTCCGCAAGGCGATCCCAGTACTGCATGTGCGGCTCCTCAAGGTCCGATGGAGTACGTCGCGTCGTCCAAGGACAAGATGCCATTCGTCCAGGCCGAGGATCTACTCTAGCTCGATGCGCAACGATCGACGGGTCCGCCGTCTCGTGGTCGACGAGGCCGTCTGGCGTTGGACAGTCCGGCGGCAAGTGAGTCCGGACTACGCCGACTGCCGGTTGACGCTTTCACTCTTCCCCGAGGCAGCGGCGCAGCGCGTTCGACGCCGGTTGGCCTTGGTCTTTGCTCCAGGCGCGGACCGCATCATCTCGAACGGGTACTTCGAGGCTGGCACGGTCATACGCCTTCCGGACCGCGCCCGCCTCAACCTCTACGAGCCGGGGACGGTTCGACGCCTGCTCGACGCTGCGGGCGCTGTTCTGGACCTTCAGCCATCGGTACCGAACCTCGAAGTGGACGGCTGGCCCTACTTCGATGAAGTCATGGACCGCCCCCATACCGCCGAGTCTCGTACTTGATCTTGTGGCAGACGGTGAGTTGCGTCCACACCGTCTGCCACGGGCCCGCACATCTCTCTTTCGGCGGTCAGAACGCGGCCCACGTCCGGGAGTGTCCGATAACTGGTGGGTGGGGTCTGGCCTGACACGCCGAGCGTGAGCTTGGCGGGAAGGCAGGACTATGACCGAGAAGATTGAGCCCGTGGAGCTGGAGGGGCAGGAGACGCAGGAGTTCGCGCGGCGGCTGGTGGCCCAGTCGCGTGAGGAAGGGATCGACTTGGTAGGCCCGGACGGGGTGTTGTCCGGGTTGACGAAGCAGGTGCTGGAGACCGCGCTGGAGGCGGAGATGTCCGAGCACCTGGGCTACGAGCACTCCGATCGGGACGGGAAGCCCGACGGCGCGAACGAGCGCAACGGGCGCCGGTCCAAGACCGTGCTGACCGAGGTCGGCCCCGTCGAGGTGGACGTGCCGCGTGACCGGGCAGGCACGTTCGAGCCGAGGATCGTGCGCAAGCGGCAGCGGCGGCTGAGCGGGATCGACGAGATCGTGCCGTCGCTGACCGCGCGCGGGCTGACGACCGGGGAAGTCGCGGCGCACTTTGCCGAGGTGTACGGCGCCGAGATGTCCAAGGACACCGTCTCGCGGATCACCGACAAGGTGGTGGCCGAGATGGACGAGTGGCGCAACCGGCCCCTGGACCGCGTCTACCCCGTGATGTTCCTGGACGCTATCCACGTCAAGGTCCACGGGCGGGCAGGTGCGCAACAAGCCGTTCTACATCGCGATCGGTGTCACCACGGCCGGGCGGCGGGACATCCTGGGGATCTGGGCCGGCCCGGACGGGGCCGGCGAGGGCGCTCGCTACTGGCTGTCGGTCCTGACCGAGATCAAGAACCGTGGGACCGAGGACGTGTGCGTCGTGGTCTGCGACGGGCTTAAGGGCCTGCCCGAGGCGATCAACACCACCTGGGAGCTCGCGCACGTGCAGACCTGCGTGATCCATCTGATCAGGAACACGTTCCGGTACGCCGCCCGGCAGGACGCAGGACTTGATGGCCCGTGACCTCAAGCCGGTCTACACCGCGATCAACGCCGAACAGGCCGCGGTGAAGCTGGCCGAGTTCGCCGAAGCGTGGGAGAGCAAGTACCCGGCCGCCGTACAGCTGTGGCGCAACTCGTGGACCGAGTTCGTGCCGTTCCTGGACTACGACGTGGAGATCCGCAAGATCATCTCCCGCCACGAACGCGATCGAGTCGCTGAACGCCCGCTACCGACGTGCGGTGCGGGCCCGGGGGCACTTCCCGAACGACGCAGCCGCGCTCAAGTGCCTCTACCTGGTCACCAGGTCACTGGACCCCACCGGCAAGGGCCAGGCACGATGGGTCATCCGATGGAAGCGACCCCTGAACGCGTTCGCCATCACCTTCGCCGGGCGCATCGACCCGACGAACATCTAAGAACGCCAGGCCCGCCCACCAGCTATCGGACAGACCCCGAACCGTGGCAGCCCCTGACCGAGGGCTGCCCACGATCGAGGAGAAGCACGTTTGAGTACCGGCCGCTGGGACGACCTCGACTACGTCGTCCTCGACGTCGAAGGCAACGGGAATCGTCCACCCGATCTGGTCGAACTCGCCGTCGTACCGATCCGGCGCGGGCAGATCGGCAAGGCACGTTCCTGGCTCGTGAAGCCGCCGGCACCGATCCGGTGGCAGGGCGCACCGTGCACGGCATCAGCGACGGCGACATCGCTCATGCACCTGCCATCGACCAGATCGCCGACGACATGCGCGCAGCCCTTGCCGGCGGCGTGCCGGCCGGGCACAACGTCCACATCGACCTGGACGTGCTGACGCGATCACTGCCCGGCTGGGCGCCGCCGGAGGCGTTCGACACGCTCAAACTCGCACGCCACGCGTGGGACATGCCCTCCTACCGGCTGGGCGCACTGGTCGAGCACCGGCGACTCGATGCCGACCTGCCAGCCGGGCTGCGCCCGCACCGGGCCGGATACAACGCGCTCGTGACCGCCCGGCGCTTCGTCGACCTGGCCACCAGCGCCGCCGCCGGCGGCGAGATGACGCTCGACGACCTGCGCGAGCACGGCACCGCCGCGGGCTACCGGAAGCCCCCGGCTGCTGCACCGGGCCGGAGCAGCCTGTTCGATCATGCATGAGCGGGCCCGCTCGCCCGATCTCTGCGACGAGTCCTCGCATCAAGGCGCCTGACGCACATCACGACAGCACATCGCCGTGTTCGAACTGACGTACTAGCGTTGTCGAGGTTGTGTCGCGCAGGCGTGACTGCCCGACTGTCGACCGCTTCCTGCCGCGATCGTGGAGGTTGATCTGTGCCCGTTTCCCGCCACTCGTTCCGCGTCCGTCGGTCACGTCGCACCTGGCGTCCCGCACCAGGGACCCGGCCCGCACCGGGCCCCGGGTCGGGACGGTGGCAGCGATATCTGACCGGGACGCTCGTGCGGGTGATACCCCTGGCGGTTGCCCTGGCCGGGGCCGACGCGTGGCTGGCCGTGGTGACCGGCCGGCTCGTCGCGGAGCCATCGCCGGCCGGACTGCTGCTGTTCGCGACGCTGACGGTCGCGACGATCGCGGGCAACGTGGTCGCGACCGGGATGTGGCGCGCGGCCGCCGCGCGCGGCGAGTCCCGCCTGCGCGAACAACTCCTGGACGCGACCTTGCACCGCACTCTTCCCGATCTGGAGGAACAGCCCGTCGGGACATTGCTGGAGCGCACGGACGACGACCCGCGGGCGCTGTTCGACGCGTTCCGGCGGCTGGGTGAGGTCGCGTTCGCCGCTCTGGTCGGCGCGGTCGTGGCGTGGGTGACCGCCGGGGTCACCTGGCGGCCGGCATGGATCGTGTTCCCTGCCGTCGGAGCGCTCGGCCTGTTGCTGGTGCGCGGGACCGGTGGGCGGATCACGGCCGCGACGACGGAGGCAGAGAAGGCGTGGGCCGATTCGTCCGGGCAACTCGAGGAGTCCGTGGCTGCCCGCGACGACATGCGCACCAGCGGCGGACAGCCGTTCGTGCTGCGCCGGTTCGCGCGAGCGGGCGCCGCCGCGATCCGCGCACAGGTGACCGCGTCGATGCTGTCGGCCGGCTTCTCACTGCGGCTGTCGCTGGTGATGGCCGGGCTGACGACCGCCGTCGTCATCGGCGGAGTGTGGACCGTCCAGCAGGGCTCCGGGTTCGCGGTGGCGCAGTTCGTGACACTGTTCCTGCTGGTGGGGATGTTCGTGCGCAGGTTCCGCACCCTGACGACGCTCCTGCCCGAGGTCCAGGAAGGCCTCGGCACCCTGGCACGCGTCCGCCAGATGCTGGAAGCACCACGCGAACCCGCCTCCGGACAGCACCTCGACCAGGACACAGACGCCGACGTCCTGGTCGAGTTCCAGAACCTGACCTTCACCTACGAGTCCGAGACGGGTGCCGGCTTCACTCTCGGGCCGATCGATCTGACGATCCCGGCCGGGCAGACCCTCGCGCTGGTCGGCCGGACCGGGTCGGGCAAGACGACGCTGGCCAAGACCCTGTCCCGGGCGATCGAGCCCCCACCAGGAACAGTCCGCCTCGACGGCGCAGACGTGACCGGCCTGGACGTCGAGGATCTGCGGGGCGTCGTCGGCGTGGTCGGGCAACGGACCGAGATCCTGGCCGGGACCCTGCGGCAGAACATCACCCTGTTCGGTAAGGTCCCCGACGACAGGGTCGACGCCGCCCTAGGCGCTCTGGACCTGACCGAGTGGGCTCGGTCCCTGCCCGATGGTCTGGACACGCTCCTGGGGCCGCACGGCGTCACCCTGTCCGCCGGGGAACAGCAGCTGGTCGCTTTCGCCCGGCTACTGGTGCGTGACGTGCGGATGGTCGTGCTGGACGAAGCCACCGCGCGGATGGACCCGGCCACCTCCCGCACCGTCACCCGCGCCGCACGACGACTGCTGGCAGGCCGGACCGGGATCATCGTCGCGCACCGGCTGGACACCGCCCGTTTCGCCGAGACCGTCGCGGTCATGGACCACGGAAGGATCGCCGAACACGGCCCCTGGGAGGAGCTCAGCAACCTCGACGACGGACGACTCGCTCGGCTTCTCACCGCAGCCGGAACAGCCGACGAACCCGGACCAGCTACCTCGGACGAGCCGCGGGGACCTGGACGGCTGCGGCGCCACCGGGACGAGACACCCCGGCACGACGAGCAACCGGATGGAGTGCGCGTCCGACTGGCAAGGACCGCAACCCGAGCTGCCCTGGCTCGTCCCCGCTGGTGGGTGCGGGCCGAGGGCGCCCTGTGGGTCGACGACGTGCTCGGCGCGGACAGCGCCGCAGCAGGCTGGGTCTGGGCGGCACTCGTGGCCGCGCTCGTGGCCGGCAACGACCCGTGGTGGCCCGTGGCCGGTGTACTCGGCGCAGCAGTACTGTCCGCCGTGGCGGGCTACCGGTGGACCCGCCCCGGGACGCAACACTGGGCCGAAGGCAGGTTGCGCGTGCGGCTGGCGATCCTGCGCGGCCAGACCGGACCCGACCCCGTGAAGCGTCCCTCACCCGGCGAGGTCACCGCCCGCACGCTCGAGGAGCACCGGCTCCTGGTGTTCTCGCGGATGAACCGCGAGTTTCTCCTGTCCCTCACGACTCTTGCGTTTCTGGGCGGCATCACCGGCAGTCCCCTGGCCATCGCTCTCGCCCTGGCCGTCGTCGCCGTGTCCGCTGCCGCCGCGGCCGCCGGCTCCCGGATCGTGGGCGACACCGCACGCCTTGCCGGAGACGCCCGCGCCGAGTTCGGACGAGCACTCGGCTCGGTCCTGGAAGCAGTCCGCACGATCAAACTGTCGGGACGCACCCGCCCCGCCCTGGCACACCTGCAAGCTGCCGACGCCGTCCGCGTGGACGCGAAGCAGCGCGAGGACCGAACGTCCTACCTGGTGTGGCAGGCACCGTGGCTGATCTCGAAGTCAGCCACGATCGCGGTGTGGTGGCTCCACGTCGCCGACGTCTGGGACCTGCGAACGACACTGGTCGTGTACACGGCGATCGGCGCCTACGGCTGGGCCGGCGCGACAGCGGGAAACCTCATCACCCGCATCCCGATCGCCCGACGCTGGCTCACCGTCGCCACAGGCATGGCAGGTACCGACAACGTCGCCACCGTGCACCCCGACACCGATCTGGTCGGCGGCACCCACCAGCCCACTGCGAGCCAGACCGTTCACGATCCTGGCCCGCTGAGACAGCTGCGCCTCGATCACGCGACAGCAGTCCACGACGACGGCACCACCGGCGTCCGCGACGTGTCCCTCCAGATCCAGCGCGGGCAGACCGTGATGATCATCGGACCGGTCGCATCAGGCAAGTCGTCGCTGCTGGCAGGCCTCGCAGGCCTGGTCCACCTGGAAGGGACGATCACCTGGAACAACGAGCAGCTCACGTCGACGACCGGCCTGGCCGGAGTCCGGATCGCGCATGTGGCACAGGTGCCCCGCCTCGTGTCCGGGACCATCACGGAGAACGTGCACCTCGACCACGACCGAGACGTCGCACCCGCACTCGCGTCGGCACAGCTGAGCACGGACGTCCAGCAGGCAGGCGGCCCCGAGACCCTGGTAGGGCACCGCGGACTGCGCCTGTCAGGCGGGCAGACCCAGCGCATGGCCCTCGCCCGCGCACTTGCCGTCAACGCGGACCTGCTGCTCATCGACGACGTGTCCTCCGCCCTGGACGCGACCACGGAAGCCGCCGTCCGGAACACCCTCCGCCAGACCGGCACAACAATCATCGGAACGTCATCACGACACGCAACCCTCGCCGCGGCCGACCAGGTCATCGTTCTCGACGACGGCAGACACGTGGACGCCGGGACCTGGAGTGAGCTGCGGGGGCGCTGGGGACATCTGGCGGGGTAGGGCGAACGCAGGAGGATCGCAAATGATTCCCGTCCAGGTCCGTGTTCGGCTCCTGGCTGTCCTCCAGCCTCTCCACGATCCTCAGCTTGAGCACGCGCTTGGCCCCAGACTCGGACGCCCCGGTACCGCGCGCCCGAGGGTAGGCACCACTGCGCACCCTCACATGAGTCCCGGCCTCATACCGACGTGGGCCGAGCTTGCGAACGTCGTCCTCAGACTCCAAGGCCGCGGAAACGTGGAGTTTCCGCGGCCCATGAGTCGAGCTGACAGGATTGGAACCTGCGCCCCCTGCCATGGTCCTGCTTCGGGGTCCCTGGTCAGGCTCGTGGTCGACGTGGCGGGACGGGTTGCCCTGCCGGCGGGTTCGGTGTCAGGGTCCCGGATGACGGAGGGGCAGGGACGCCGCGGTTCCCTCGATCCTCTTGATTCCCGAAGGTGCCCGCCGGAGGCTGTGCTGGCAATAGCATCCGGTCATGGAACTCTGGACCTGGAAAGACTTGGTATTGGCACTGGTGGGCGGCCCGGTACTCTTCGCGGCGACGCTGGTCGCCAGCTTTGGTGAGGTTCGCCGCATCCGTGAGCAGGGTGCCAGGCGGAAGCGCGATACCGACAGCGAGTGACGGCCGTCCCGAGCATGGCTCTCGGGGCCGCCTTCGTCATGTCTGGCCGGGCGGGTGCGCGGAGGAGTGCGCGCAGGGCGCGGCCCCGCAGCGCGGGCGCCGGCGGCCGCGGGCCGGAGGCGCCTTGAGCCAGTAAGGAAAGTCCTCACGAGGCCGGGCCCCAATGGGCACGACGTCCGTTCCCGTCCGAGAGTCCCAGTCGATCCACGGGTCTGTCCAGCTAACGGCTCTGTCGCACTTGGTCAGCTGCAGCGACAGGGCCCGCAGAGTACGCCCCGCGTCGGTGCGCGGATGGCGGGTCAGGTAGCCGCGCGCGTTCCGCTGGACGTGGACCAGGCACCGCTGCACCGCCGTGTCCGGCCAGGTAGCCGCCAGCGCGCTGGCAAGGCCGCTGCCGCCGTCGACGATCACGGCTCGCGGCGCGGGCAGACATTCCAGCAACGCCATCCAGGCGGCCTTCTTCTCCGTGTCACACCACTGCAGCCCGACAACGGTGCCTCGGGTGATCGCGATCAGGGCGCACCAGCCGCCGGCGAGATAGATCCCGTCGAGCTGAACCTCGTCAAACACCTCACCGGTGACCGCGATGGCCGGCTCGATCCGCCAGCACCAGGCGTGCCGGTCACGGAACGTGCGCCCACTCCCGCCGCCCACCTCCCGCTGGGAAGCTGGGCCGGTCAGCCACGCCACGAACGTCTCGGCCTGCGCCCGGCGGGTCACATCCGGCCTGCTCCTGCCGCTGGAAGAGCCACACGACGTGCACCGCCACCGTATCTTCCCGCTGCTCGTACGGCCGTTGCGCTTGAGCGAGCCGCCGCA
Source organism: Myceligenerans indicum (assembly GCF_016742955.1). Taxonomy (GTDB): domain Bacteria; phylum Actinomycetota; class Actinomycetes; order Actinomycetales; family Cellulomonadaceae; genus Myceligenerans; species Myceligenerans indicum. The sequence goes on from NZ_JABBYC010000022.1 coordinate 62,814, forward strand.
TACCTCACACCGTCGGCCATGTCCACCACCCTGCTCAGCCATGCCCACCAGGGCATAACAGACCCCGGAAACCCGCCTCCGACCAGCGTCGAGACCGCCTCAGCAGACACACAATCTTGCCGCTAACCCGGATCGAACGAGCCCGCGTTGCTGATCTGCCGCACCTGCACTCCTTCGCCCGAGGCCTCCAGCAGGACCACGACGCGGCCCTCGCCGCTCTCACCCTCCCGCACCACAACGGCCGCACCGAGGGGGTGAACACCAAGACCAAGCTCATCAAGCGGCAGATGTACGGCCGCGCCGGCTCCCCACTCCTACGCCACCGCATCCTCCTAACCTGAGACACCGCAGGTCACACCACCGAAAGTGCGACAGAGCCGTTGAGCGTACAGACCCCCCACTCAAAGCCTTGGTTTTGATATCAACTATCCTCATTACGACACTTCAGCAGCGATTCACTCTCGTTCGCCTCCCCGATCCCCACCTGACGCCTCAAACGGGCGCCTTTTCCCCGAACGCTCACCATGACGGTCTTCAGCAGGGCCGGTCAGTTCGTTTCGGTTCCGTTATCTGACCAGGGTGTATAGCTTTTCCGGGCGGCGGTAGCAGGCCGTCGTGGTGTCGGTGATGGGGAGCCCGGCGAGGTGGATCAGGCTGATCGCGAC